>NZ_JBEBMH010000001.1:0-759351 GCF_040081985.1 Mesorhizobium yinganensis
ACGCTCACACAGGCCCGCACCGCCATCACCGCATGGAAGGAGGACTACAACCACCACAGACCACACTCGGCCCTCGGCAATATGCCGCCAGTCGAGTTCGCAATCAAATCCACGCTGGAAAAACAGGCCGCATGAGGCCTAAATCGAAACCCAGGACTCTCCCTCAAGCCGGAGGAGATTGGGGTCTCACGTCAGAGCCCAGCGCCTCCACCAGTGTGACTTGCGCCGGAATGCCCCCGGAACCGGCGTCCGCCGGTTTCAGATGCTGCGGGCGGATGCCGAGCGTAACGTCCGTCCCAGCCGATGCCGGCAATGTTCCGGCGGGCAGGGCTAGCGCCGGGCCGCCGGCGATTTTCAGCGCGCCGCTCCCATCCACATCCGGCTCCAGCCTTGCCGGCAAAAAATTCATCCTCGGCGCGCCGATAAAGCCCGCCACGAACAGGTTGGCCGGCCGGTTGTAGAGGTCGAGCGGCGTGCCGACCTGCTCGATGCGGCCGTCGCGCAGCACGACGATGCGGTGCGCCAGCGTCATCGCCTCGACCTGGTCGTGGGTGACGTAGACCATCGTCGCCTTCAGCCGGGCGTGCAGCGCTGCGATCTCGGCGCGCGTCGAGATGCGCAGTTCGGCGTCGAGGTTGGATAGCGGTTCGTCGAGCAGGAAGGCGGTCGGGTTGCGCACGATCGCCCGGCCGATCGCCACGCGCTGCCGCTGGCCGCCGGAAAGTTGGCCGGGCCGGCGTTCCAGCAGCTTGCCGATCTCGAGCATGCGCGCGGCTTCGGCGATGCGCTGATCGATCTCGGCCCGCGGCATCTTTGCGTTTTCGAGGCCGAAGGCAAGATTCTGGCGCACGCTCATATGCGGGTAGAGCGCATAGGACTGGAACACCATCGCCAGGCCCCGGTCGGCGGCCGGCACGTCGTTCACGCGCTTGCCGTCGATGCGGATCTCGCCGCTGGTCGGCCGGTCGAGCCCGGCGATCTGGCGCAGCAGCGTCGATTTCCCGCAACCGGACGGGCCGACAAAGACGATCAGTTCGCCGTCGATTATGTCGAGGTCGATCTCCTTCAGCACCTTTACCGCGCCGTAGGATTTCGACAGTTTTTCGACCGTGATCCCGCTCACGCCGTCCCCCTATTTCAGGCCGGTGCCGGCGATGCCGGTGGTGATGAAACGCTGCAGGAAGATGAACACCAGCACCACCGGGATCATGGTCACCACGGTCATGGCCAGGATGAAGTGCCATTGCATGTTGAGCTCGCCCGAATAGATGTTCAAGCCCACCTGCAGCGTGTAGAGCTCCTTGCGCGACAGCACGATCAGCGGCCACAGGAAATCGTTCCAGCGCCACATCACCGAGAAGATGCCGAGAACGGCGAGCGCCGGGGCGGCCAGCGGCAGCACGATGCGCCAATAGATCTGCCACTCCGACGCCTTGTCCATCCGCGCCGCGTCGATCAGCTCGTCGGGGATAGTGAGCATATATTGCCGGAGCAGGAAGACGCCGGTGGGCGTCGCCACGGTGGGCAGGATGACGCCCCACAGATTGTTGGTGAGCCCGAGCGCGCTGACGATCGAATAGAGCGGCACCATGATGACGCCGAGCGGCACCATCAGCGTCGCCAGGATCAGCATCATGATCGTCGACTGGCCGCGGAATCGGTATTTCGACAGCGCGAAGGCGGCCATCGAGTTGACGATGAGGGTGATCAGGGTGGCCATCGTGGTGACGAACACGGAATTCCAGAGATAGCGCAAAAAATCGAAGTGGATGAACGGTTCGGTGTAATTGGAAATGGCGAACTCGATCGTCTCCAGCGGTTTTCGCTGGGAAATCGGCACCTTGATGATCTCCGCCGGTACGGCGGGGTCGACCATCTGCGCCACCGTGCCGATGCGGCGCACCTCGGCCAGCGTTTTCGTGCCGCCGTCGTCCATGGTCACGGTGAACAGCGGCAGCGGTTTTTCGTAACCCTCGACAACGGCCTGCTGGGTCACATAAGGCAGCAGCGAGGGCGGGAAGGCGGCGAGTGCGGCTGGCGTCTTGAAGGACGACAGCGCCAGCCATAGCGCCGGGCCGAACATCAGCACCAGCCCGCCGACCAGCCAGATCCAGGTGACGATATCCGTCCAGTGCCAGAACTTTCCGCCGCGCCGGCTCAACAGGAATTCGGCGACAGCGCTCATCGCTGCCCCCGCCTTTCGCTGGCGCGTGAGGCAGCAATTTGGATCAGCGTCAGCACGACCAGCACGATGCCCATCAGGATAGAGGCCGCAGCCGCCAGTCCGGGATTGCGCAGCTGCGAGGCAAAACCCGTCTCGAAGATGTACTGGATGAGGTACATGGTCGAGGTGCCCGGCCCGCCGCCGGTCAGCACATAGACTTCGTCGAACACCTGCACGGCGCGGATCAGCGCCAGCACCAGCACGACCAGCAGATTGGGCATCAGCAGCGGCAGGGTGATGCGCCAGAAGACGCGCGTCGGCCTGGTGCCGTCCATTTCCGCCGCCTCGTAGATATCCTTCGGGATTGCCTGCAGGCCGGCGAGCAGGATCAGAGCGTAGAAGCCGACATGCGCCCAGATCGACACGCCGACCGCCGCGGCGAAGGCCCAGAAGCGGTCGCTCAGCCAGCTATGCGGATCGGCTCCGGCGGTTTCGTAGAGCAACAGGTTGAGCAGGCCCTGCCGCTGAAGAATCCAGCGCCAGATGAGGCCGACGACGACCGGCGACAGCAATACGGGGAAGAAAAACACGGCGCGCCAGAAACTGCGCGCCTTGAGATCCCGGTTGAGTACCAGCGCGGTGACCAGCGCGACCGCGATCAACAGCGGCACCTGGACGAGAAGGAACAGGCCGGTGTTGCGCACCGCGATCCAAAAGCGGTCCTCGGCGCAGGTGCCGGGGTCGAGATAGCTGGCGCAGGTCAGCAGCCGCTCATACTGCTCGGCGCCGACGAAAGTGCGCTCGGCAAGGAAGATCGCCGTGCCGCCGCTCATCGAATAGACGAAATTTATGACCAGCGGCAGAAGCACGAAGATGGTGAAGATCGCCATGTTCGGCAGGAGAAAAAAGCCCGCCATTCCGGTCAGGCCGGCCGCTTTCTGCCAGGCTCGAAGCGGCGCGTCGATCAGGGACATGAGCAGCCTCACCGGCGCGAAAAACGCGCCGGTGAGGCCGGGCGATGGCGCCGGGCGGGGGGAGGAGTCTTGGGCGGCCATCGCCTTCCCTAATGGCCTATTTGGCCTGCTTGACCTTGTCGGCGACGTCCTGGTCGATGCGCTGGTAGGCTTCGTCCAGCGACAACTCGCCGGCCACCGCCTGGCTTACGCGACCGACCATCGCGCTGTAATAGGCGTCCGACCATTTCCAGCCCGGCATCTTCAAAGCCACCGGCGAGGTCGTCGACGAGGCCGCGACGAAGGCGTTGAGCGCGGCCTTCACCTGCGGATTGTCCGACTTGAAGTCTAGCCCGCCGGCAATCACCGCCTTGTTGGCCGGCAGGAACAGCGTGCGCTCGGCGAACTCTTTTGCCACCGGCTCGCTCGCCAGATAGTCCATGACCTTGCCGACATCCTCAGGGTTCTTGGTGTATTTCACCGCCACCAGCCCGGCGCCGCCGGGCATGCCGCTGCAGGCGGCCGGACCGCAGGGGCTGCCGGTCGCCACCCAGTCGAAGGCGTCGCCGATCTTGGTTGCGAAGTTCGGGATTTGCCAGGAGCCTGAATAATAATAGACGAGCTGGGCGTTGATGAAATCCTCCGCGGCGGCGCGATAGGTGGTGCCGGCGGCCGACACCCAGACGTCCTTGTTGGCGATGCCGTCACTGTTCCAGCCGACGAATTTGGCGATGAAATCCTTGGCGCCCTGGTCGAGCGGCGCGGGCATGCCGTCGGCGGCGACATAATTGGCGCCGAAGGAGATGTTGGGCGCGGTGATGCGATGGCCGGAGCGGTCGAGCGCCAGCGGGTAGGGCACCTGCTGGCTTTCCGCCACCTTCTTCGCCGCCGCTGCCCAGTCGTCCCAACTGGCTTTCGCATCAGGCAGCGGCACACCGGCCTGGTCGAACAGCGTCTTGTTGGCAAAGCCGCCGGTCAGCGTGATCTGCGTCATGAACCCGCTGATCTGGCTGGAACCGTCCGGGCGCATCCAGTCGGCCTGCTCGCCGTAATTGTCCTGCCAGTATTTCGGATCTTTCACATAGGGCGTCAGGTCCAGCCAGTGCTTCGACTGCACCTTCAAATCGGTGACGCGCACGATGTCCGGCCCGCCGCCGGCCTCTAGCTGGACGGGAAGCTGCTCGCGGATGTTGGAATAGGAGACGTTGTCGATCGTCACCTTGATGTCGGGGTTGTCCTTCATGAACCGGTTGATCAGGTCCTGAAGCACCTCGCCTTCGACGCCGTCCGAATACCACATGATGCGTACGTCGCCGGCGAGCGCGGCGGTGGTCGACAGCAACCCGACGGTCAGGGTCGCCAGCAGCATTTTCTTGGCCTTGGTCATCACACTCCTCCCAGGATGGACGATGTTCCGTCCGGTTCATCTTCCCATGTTTTCGCCGCCGTCGTCCTCCCGGCCGCTGGCCCAAAATCTACATCCGGTGCGCCAAAAGCGGCCCGTCGGGCAGGCGCGTCGCCTCGCCGCGCACCGTCCATTCAGCCGGGTCGAGCAGACGGCCCTCCGCTTCGACGCGACCGTCGGCGTGAAAAATCACCGCGCCGTATTCCGGGTCATTCACCTTGAGTCGCCCGTCGCCGATATGCTCGATCTCCAGCCCGCCGTAGCGCCCCGCGAATTCATCGTCCTCGCCGACCGTGTTGATGTCACCCAGCCGCACGATCCAGTCTGCACGATGGCCGGGCAGCCGCAACTCGTTGCCGGCGGTCGGGCCATGCGACACCAGCTCGAACGGTACGCTGCCCTTCAGCAGGGCAAGCCCGGCCTGGCCCTGCGCCACGGCGATGCGGCTATCGACGCGCGTGGCGTCGAAGGCATTTCTCGGGAACCAGCAATGGGTGAAATCCGGCTGCTCGGCAGCGCAGGAAAACAGCATGATCGCCAGGCCGCGATACTGGTGGACGCGCGGCAGCGTGCCGGACCCACCCCAGTAGGAAGGCCGTCCGTAGCCGGAATGAATGGTCTCCCCGGGGTGGTTGATCCAGATCTGGGCATCGGGATTGTGCCCCAGCCTGAGATGCAGCACGGTTTCCTGGTAACCCCACTCGTCCCAGCGGTAATGCGCCGCCGTGCCCATGGCGTAGTCGCCGGTCTTGTAATGGTAGAGTTTTGCGATGCGGTCCTGGCCTTGCGCGAACCGCCATTCCTGCGCGTCGCCGCCGTCATGCACGGCGATGCTCTGCAAATCGGCCGGCAGGCGCATGCCGAAATCGCGCAGGCAAAGCGCCAGTTGCGGCAGCGCGTGGAACCGCCGCCCGTAATAGCCGGCGCCCCAAAGCATGCGGGCGATGCCGGAAAGTTCGAGCGAGGAAGCGGCGCGCAACGTGTGTTCGTAGGAGCGGCCCTGCGCGCCGGTCAGCACGCCGTGATGGGCGGAGCGGGCGACGATCTCCAGCAACCGCACTATCGCGGCTTGCGCCCGTTCGCGCACGTCGGCGTTCGGCGCCAGGGCCATCAGCGTTGTCAGGCCCTTCAAATCGATGGGGAAATACGGTGCCGAGTTGAACTCGGCCATTTCCCATTTTTCGAAATGGTCGAGCCAGCCGCGCACCCGTTCCAGCCCGACCTTCGACTGTTCCGCGCCGGACCGTCCCGATCGCACGAACCGCGCCTCGGGCAGAATCGCGCCGGCCAGATAGGCGGCGGTATGGAACAGCAGCGCGTGGTTTTCCGAAAAATACCACTGAACGTCATTGCCGGGCTCGTCCATCCAGTAGCGGTAGCCGAGGATGGCGGCGTCGATGCGCGTGACCACGTCCTGCGCGATGCCGTCCGCGAACGCCTTGCGGCACCACAGCAGCGGCACGAGGATAAAGTCGGCGCAGTCATGGCAGTCCTCGATCGCCGGCAGCATGTCGAGGATCATGCGGTCGGTCTCGGGTCCGGCCCGTTCCGAGGCAAGGCGCGCCAGTGCGCGCACCGTATCGGCCTCGGCATGTTCCGAGACCTCGTCCAGCGCCTCCGTGATTCGCGCGTCGAGCGTTTTGGGCGCCTGCCGACCCTGGCGCTTGGTGTGGCAGATCTCGACGCCGAAGGTTCTGGTCGCCGCGAAGCCGCCGACAGCGAGCGTCACCTCGAAATGCCGGAAATCCGCCGGCAGGTCTTCAGTCTCGGCCAAGGGCAGTTTTACCGCGCCGGCTTCGAGGCGGGTCTGCAAGGTCAGGCTTTCCGTCGACATGAAGTCGCCGGCGACTTTTACCGATACTTCGGCCGCCGCCGGCAAAGGTGCGCCTGTCAGAAGCGCGACACTTCCGGCCTTGTAAGCCGGTTTTTCGAAATGCATGTTGTCCAGTGCCGCCTCGACCGCCGCCGCGACGCTGCCATCGACCGCGACCGGAAGCGCCTGCGTGAGGCTGAGACCGCCGACACAGTCGAGCTGGAAGAAGTAGCGCGCGTCGCGTTCTGCAAGGTCGTCGAACCAGATTCTGATCTCGTTCTCGCCCTTGTCGAGATCGATGCTGAACTCCTGCTTTGACTCGAGATTGCGGACGTAGTCCGCCATCCAGCCCACTTCCTTGCCGTTGACGAACAGGATCGCTCCGCCGCAGGTGCCGAGCCTCAGCGTCGCCCATCCGGACGTCTCGGACGTCAGGAAGGTGCGTGCCCAGGTGCCGAGCGTCGTCGGTCGGAACCAGAAGCCGGAGAGGTCGACGCGCGGCGCGCCGACGGGCAGCCAGTTGCGGGTCGCGGAAAAATCAGCAACCGGCTCCGGCCGCTTTCCGCGCCGCTCTTTGGCAAACACGGTCCGGCAGGGATATTCGTGCGGGATAAAATTCTTGTGTTTGGTCAGGAAGAAGAAGGGGTCCATCTCCCCCTGCATCGGCTGGTCCGGCACGTCGTAGCGCCGTTCGACGGTTTCGCCGAGCTGCCAGTAGATCACCGGCGCGCCCACGGGCAGAGGCCTGCGCAGGAAAGGGTCGTGCCGCGGGCTCGCTGCCGTCTCGCTCATTTCAGCCCCGCGACCGGAACCGGATCGACATCGTCATAGGCCTGGTTCTCGCCCGTCATGCCCCAGACGAAGGCATAGGGGCCGGTGCCCGCGCCCATATGGATCGACCAGGCCGGCGACAACACTGCATCGCCATTGGCGACGATCAGATGACGCGTCTGCTGCGGTCGTCCCATCAGGTGGACGACGCGGTCCTCGGCCGCGAGATCGAAATAAAGATACGCCTCCATGCGCCGCTCATGCAGGTGCGGCGGCATGGTGTTCCAAATGCTGCCGGGCGCGAGATCGGTGATGCCCATCAGCAGCAGGCAGGAGGGCGACACTTCCGGGTGAATATACATGCGCAAGGTGCGCCTGTTGGCGCGGCGCTCCTCGCCCAGCTCCAGCGGTTTCGCCTCTGCTTGCGTGATCAGCCGGTGCGGAAAATCCGCCCCCGCCGGCACGGAGTTCATATAAAACCATGCCGGGTTGTTGGGATCGTCGCTGGCAAGCGTGATCTTTTGGCCGCCGCGCCCGGCATAAAGCACGTCGCGGTTGGCGAGCCGCCAGTTCTGCCCGTCAATCGTTATGGAACCCGGGCCGCCCAGATTGGCGATGCCCATCTCGCGCGCCGACAGGAAATGGGCCGTGCCGAGTTCCCGGCCATCGCCGAAGCCGAGCCGCGCATCGATCGGACAGGCGCCGCCCAAAATCATCCGGTCGACATGGGTATAGACGAAGTTCAACTCGCCGGGTTGAAACAGACCCTCGACCAGGAATTCGGCGCGCAGGCGATCGGTGTCATAAACCGCGATGTCGCCCGGCCCGGCACCGTAGAGGTGGCGCATCGTCATGCCACTGCCTCCAGTCCGGGCACATGGCGGAGGCCCTCGACAAGGCAGAGCATCGCCAGCGCTTGGCCGTAGCCGGTGGGGCGGATCGGGATATCGCGGTAGAACTGCAAATCGTGGCCCATGCGTGTGCCGTAGGAAACGTTGGCAACGGTGCCGTTGGCGTCGATGCTGTCCATCACCGCTGCCAGCGCTTTCAAACCGGCCTCGCGGCAGCCTTCCGGACCGATGCCCAGCCGCGATGCTTTCAGCAGCCCGTAGCTGAAGCCCGCCGTCGCCGAGATTTCCTCATAGGAGGTCTCGTCGTCCAGCAAGGTGCGCCAAGCGCCCGACGGTGCCTGCAGCCGCAACAGGGTTTCAACCTGGCTTTCGAGGATGGCGAGCAGGAAATCGCGGACGGACGGCGTGATCTCAGCCAGTTCCATCAGGTCGAGTATGCCGACGGTGATCCAGGCGTTGCCGCGCGCCCAGCGCGCCTCGGCGAAGTTGTGGGCGCCGTCGAATGTCCAGCCATGGAACCACAGGCCGGTCTCACGGTCCGCGAGATAATGCGCGTGGACGAGGAATTGTTTTTCAGCCTCCTCCACGAGTTCGGCGCGGCCGGACGCATTGCCATAGCTGGCGAGGAAAAGGGCGGCCATGAACAGCGTGTCGTCCCACAATTCGTGGTCGTTGATCTTGTCCGAGACGTCGTGCTGGAAACCGCCGCCGAATGTGCGCGGCGCCTCGGCGACCAGCCGGTCGGCCCAGCGGTCGAGAACCAGCGCCCAACGTGGGTCGCGCGTCTCGTTCCACAGCACGGAGAGCGCCAGCATCGGCGCGCTCGTGTTGATGTTGAGCAGCGGCAGGCCGCGCGCGATCTGGCGTTCGTACCAGTCCTCGACGGTGCGCCGTATCGCCGGGTCGCCGGTGAACTGCCACAGGCGCACCAGTCCGTAAAGGCCGACGCCTTGCGGCCATTCCCACGCATCGAAGCTGATGTAGTCGCCGGCCGTGCCGTCAAGGTTCGGCTCATGGAAGCGGCCGTCATGCCGCAGCGCCGTGATGCCTTCGACCAAAAGGTCGAGGCGCTGACGCAGGATTTCGCCGGCGGCTGGCAACAAGCTTCCTCCCAAAATCTTGTTTGCAATTTGCCTCTCACGGAATGAAAATTTGCGCAACTTGAAAAGTTTTTGCATATTGCGTGTAGGGCTTGGAGGCAGAAATCATGCGGAGCACCGGCAAACGCGGAAAACCCAGCCGGCGGGTGCGGCTGGAGGATCTGGCGCGGCACTGCGGCGTGTCGGTCAGCACGGCATCGCGGGCGCTGGCGGGCGGGAAGGGGGTGCGGGCCGACCTGCGCGCCCAGTTGCTGGACGCCGCGAAAACGCTGAACTACGCCGTTCCCACGTCGATCGCCGACCGCAAGGTGATCCTTGCTGCGAGCAGCGTCGCCATGGTCGACTACATCCGCAACCAGTTCACCTTCTACGTGCTTGAAGGGCTGAACGCCCGCGCCCAGGCGCTCGGCGTCGAGATTCTCACCCGGCCGATCTCCAGCCGCGCCGAGGAAATCCGCGTGCTGGAGGAGGCGCGCGACAATGACGAGGTGGCCGGTTGCCTGTTCCTGACGCTGGACGACGAGGACATGCTGACGCTCACCTCGTCCTTTCCGAAACCGATCGTGCTGGTGAACGGCGACGATCCGTCGATGCGGCTCTCCAGCGTCACGCCGTGCAACCGCTCCGCCGGGCGCCTGGCGACCGAGCACCTGATCGGTCACGGCCATCGGCGCATCCTGTTCCTGATGCGGCGCGGCCGGCGCACCATCGAGCGGCGCTTCGAGGGCTGGCAGGACGCCATGCGCCGGTTGGGAACCTTCGACCCGGAAAACCTCGCCGTCGAGGTCGAGGACTGGCTGCCCGAACTCGGCGCCGAGGCCATCGAGAAACGGGTGCGCAAGAACGGTCTCGACTTCACCGCCATCCTCGCCGCCGGGGACAGCCTTGCCGTCGGCGCCGCCATGGGGTTGGAGCGGCTGGGCTACAAGGTGCCCGACGACGTCTCTGTGATGGGCATGGACGACTTGCCGCAGGCGGCCTTCCACAATCCACCGCTGACCGCCATGCACATCCCCATGCGCGAAATCGGCGCCGCCGCCCTCAACCTCCTGCTCGACGATCTCGGCGGCCTGCCCATGCCACCGCGCCGCGTCGAACTTGCCTGCCACATCGTCGAGCGGCGGTCGGTGGCCAAGCCGAGAGCATAGTCCGGCCAGAGTGTCCCCGAGGTTGGGGATACGCGGGGGACGATTTGACGGCAACAAGATGCATCTCGATTTGGACGCATCTTTCCGCGATAATCACGGCAGCGGCGCAGCCAGCCGCATCGCCCGACAATCGTGGCATGCTGTTGCGGCCGAAACGGACGTTCCTGCAGTCCAAAAGGCAGGGAAAATGGCCTCGCGGCAAGCTCGCGAGGGGGGTGCGTCAGCGCAAAATCCTTCCGCACAAGCCATTTCCCCGTTAACTCCCTGACATTGCTTGTTATTCCGGACTTGCCGAAGGACCTGTCAGGGCGATTCCAGCAGCTTTGGTCGCTCCGTCAGCTTCCGCCAATCGCGCCCTTGATGGTGGCGATGTTGTGCCGCATCAGATCGACGTAAGTCGCGGCCGGGCCGTCTGCATCGGATAGCGCATCGGAATAGAGTTCGCCGCCGATCTTCAATCCCGTCTCACTGGCAATCTGTTCGATGAGGCGCGGATTCGTTATGTTTTCCAGGAAGATGGCCGAAGCCCTATCTTGCCTTACCTGCTTGATGAGCTTCGCCACGTCCGCCGCCGAAGGGTCGGCTTCCGTCGAAATCCCTTCCGGTGCGTGAAAAGTCAGGCCGTATTCATGTTCGAAATAGCCGAAGGCATCATGCGAGGTAATGATCGTCCTTTTGTCCGCCGGGATCGAGGCGACCGCCGCCTTGACCTCCACGTCGAGTGCGTCGAGTGTTGCCAAGTAGTTGCTTGCATTGGATTTATAGGCTTCGCACGAGGCGTTGTCGGCGTGGCAGAAGGCGTCGGCGATGTTGGCGACATAGGTCTTGGCGTTGGCGACTGACTGAAAAGCGTGGGGGTCGATGTCGCCGTGATCATCACCGCCTTTCGCCGCATGGTCACGATCCGCTTCGGCGGCCTCTTCATGATCGTGATTGGCTTCCTCTGTCGCGGCGGCGTGCCCTCCGTGATCCTCCTCTTCGGCGAATTCCGCTTTCATTTTCAATGGCTTAATGCCTTTCGTCAGTTCGACGACACTCGCCTTGCTACTGCTGGTTTCGACCAGTCGCGCCAGAAAACCCTCGAAATGCAGGCCGTTGACCAGCACCACGTCAGCCTTGGACATGGCCACCGCGTCCGCCGGCTTGGGCTCGTAGACATGGGCGTCGCCGTTCGGACCGACCAGAGTGGTTATCTCGACCTTGTCGCCGCCGACGTTCTTCGCGAAGTCGGCGATGATCGAAAAACTGGCGACCACTTTCAGCGGGTCGGCGAGGGCCGGGGCGGTCGCTATTGAAGTTAATGTTATAACAGTCAGCGCCGTAGCGAACATCATCTGTTTCAGCATTGCGCAAAACTCCTTTGAAATCAGGCGGTTCGGTGGGAGGCGGGGCGCAGGCGCGTGGCGACGATACCGCGCGTTCCGGCGACGATCGATACGGCGTAGACGACGCCTGCAGACAGGATGATGGACGGGCCGGAGGACAGGGAGGCGTGGTAGGAGAGCAGCAGCCCGGCCACGCAGGAGGCAGCGCCGATGGCGATGGCGAGCAGACACATCGGCTCGACCCGCACCGTCCAGAAGCGGGCGGCAGCGGCGGGCAGCATCATCAGCCCGACCGACAGCAGCGTGCCGAGCGCCTGGAATCCGCCGACCAGGTTGAGCACCACCAGCGCCAAGAACACAAAATGCACCGGCGAACCCAGCCGCGACACCGAGCGCAGGAACAGCGGATCAAGGCATTCGGCGACCAGCGCGCGCCAGAAAATGCTGAGGCCAATCAACGTGATAGCGGTGATCAGCCCGATCAGCCCGAGCGCCTCGTCATTCAGCGCCAGCACCGTCCCGAACAGCACATGCATCAGGTCGACGCTGGAACCGCGCAGTGACACGATCAGCACGCCGAGCGCCAATGAAATCAGATAGAAGGCAGCCATCGAGGCGTCCTCGCGCTGCACCGTCAGCCGTGACACCGCGCCGGCGCCGAGCGCCACGACGATGCCGGCGATCAGCCCGCCGATGGTCATCGGCACGATCTCCAGACCGAACAGCAGAAAACCCACCGCAGCGCCCGGCAGGATGGCGTGTGCCATGGCGTCGCCGGCAAGGCTCATGCGCCGCAACATGAGGAAAACGCCGACCGGGCAGGAACTGACCGACAGCAGCAGCGAGCCCAACAGCGCACGCTGCATGAAGCCGAACTCGGCGAAGGGCGCGATCAGCCATTGATAAAGCATGTCCATCAGGCGGCGTTCCCGTGGACGTGCCGCGCATCGGCCTGCGCCGGCTTGGGGTGGGCATGAGCGTTATGATGGTCATGCGCATGCCCCTGACCGCCATGCGCATGACCGGCATGGTCATGATCGTGCGAATGGCCGTGGCCGCCGGTCTCCGTCTCAGGGCTGCACCAGGGGGCGTTCTCGTCCCAGGCTTCATGGAACTGTCGGGCGCGCAACAGGTTTTCCGGCGCCAGCGTCTCCCGCGCATCGCCCCAGGCGATCGGCCGGCGGGCGAGCAGCATCGCTTCCGGGAAATGCGCGCGCACCAGATCGAGGTCGTGCACGACCACCATCACCGTACGGTTCTCGCCCTGCCAGCGCTTTATCAGTGCGACGAGATCAGTCACCGTCTTGGCATCGATCGCATTGAAGGGCTCGTCGAGCAGGATCAGGTCGGCATCCTGCACCAAAACCCGGGCAAACAGCGCACGCTGCAACTGGCCGCCGGACAGCGTGTCGAGCGTCCGCTTTTCGAAACCTCCCAGCCCGACGGCCTGGATCGCCTTTGCTACCGCGTCGCGATCCTCGGGCCGGTGCCGGCCGAGCAGGCCGCGCCTCGGCCACAGGCCAAGCGAGACGAGGTCGACGACGCGCGCCGGAAAGGAACGGTCGAGTTCCGACTGTTGCGGCAGGTAAGCGATGCGTGTGTCGTGGGCGACGGCGCAGCCACCCGCCATCGGTTTCAGCACGCCGACGATGCCCTTCATCAGGGTCGATTTTCCCGAGCCGTTGGCGCCGACCACCGCTGTCAGTGAGCCTCTTTTCACCGCGCCACTCAAATGGTGGACCGCCGGGTGGCTGTTGTAGCCCAGCGTGAAGTCGCTAAATGTGATGCAGGCCTCGGCCATCGGCGATGATGATTCCGTGATAGGGTCCGCCGATCCTTGAAGGGGACGGCGATGTGATGTTATTACATCAACATCTGCTGCGACCGCAAGTCGGAATTGGAATGGGACGCGAAAAGCGATGCATGCGCCGGAACTGACAAAAAACCAGCGGCTGGTGCTGGACGCGCTGTCGCGCGAGGACGGCCCGCTCAGCGCCTATTCGCTGCTCGACCAATTGCGCGAGCACGGGTTCCGCGCGCCACTACAGGTCTACCGGGCGCTGGAGAAATTGATCGACTACGGGCTCGTCCACCGGCTGGAGAGCCTGAATTCCTTCGTCGCCTGCTCACACCCGCATGACCACCACGCGCACGGCATGATCGCCTTCGCCATCTGCGAAAAATGCGGACAGGTGGACGAGTTTTCGGACGAAATGGTCGAGACGCGGCTGAGCGGCTGGTCCAGGGATCACGCCTTCAAGCTGTCGAAGACGACAATCGAAATGCGCGGCACCTGCGCGCAATGTCTGGCGGCGTGACTATCTCCTAACAGCTCACATTACCTCACCCGCCGTGCGTCGCACGGCACCCTCCCCTCGATGGAGGTCCGAAGGACGCCCGTGGGGCCGGAGGGGAGTGCCAGGCAGCGACAGCTGGGGCAGTTATGATGCAGAGCTGCGACGCTCCGCTGAAATTGACACGCTCAATGCAGCAGGTGTTCGCCGGTAATCACCCGCTCGACCTGCTCGATGGTCGTCTTCTTCGGGTCGATGTCATCGGCCACAAGCTTGCCGCCGCGCATCACCATGATCCGGTCGACCACCTGGAAGACGTGGTGGATGTTGTGGGCGATGATGATGCAGGAGTGCCCGGTGTCGCGCGCCTCGTGCACGAAGCGCAGCACGCCTTGCGTCTCGGCGACGCCGAGATTGTTGGTCGGCTCGTCCAGAATGATCAGGTCACTGTCGAACTGCATGGCGCGGGCGATTGCCACCGCCTGACGCTCGCCGCCTGACAGCGCGGTGATCGGCGTCTCCGGCGGAATGTCTTTTGTAATACCGACCTTCTTCAACAGGTCGCGCGCCACCGCGCCCATCGTCTCGTGGTCGAGCCGGTTGAGAAAGGCCGGCCCCTTGATCGGCTCGCGGCCGAGGAACAGGTTGCGGGCGATCGACAATTGCGGCACCAGCGCCGAATCCTGATAGATTGTCTCTATGCCGTTGGCGATGGCGTCGGTGGTCCGCCTGATCTCGACCTTCTTGCCCTTTACATAGATGTCTCCGCTCGTCAGCGGCACGGCGCCAGACAACACCTTGATCAGGGTGGATTTTCCGGCGCCGTTATCGCCCAGCAGACCGACGACCTCGTGGCGATTGATCCTCAGGCTCACGTCGCGCAGCGCATGGATGCGGCCGTAGAACTTGTTGATGTTTTCCATGCGGACGAGTTCTTCACCAGCCATCGGTTCAGGTCCCCGCATTGTGACGGCGTTCGAGCCAGGAATGCAGCGCCATCATGCCCAAGATGATCGCGCCGATGAAGATGTTGTAGGCCAGCCCCGGCACGCCGATCAGGACGATGCCGTTGCGCATGATGCGCAGGATGAAGATGCCGATCACGGTGCCGATGATGGTGCCGCGGCCGCCCGTCAGCACCGTGCCGCCGATGACGACCATGGCGATGACTTCCAGCTCGTAGCCGGTGCCGCTGTTGGGGTTCGCGGCGGACGTGCGTATCGAACTGATGATGCCGGCCAGCGCCGCCATGGCGGACGAGAACATGAACAGGGCGATCTTGGTGCGGTTGACGTTGACACCGCGGGCGCGCGCTGCGTTCGGGTTGCCGCCCGAAGCCTGTATCCAGTTGCCGGCCTTGGTCTGCGTAAGCAGGTAGTGGGTGCCGACCGCGGCCAGCGCGAACCACACCACTGACATATAGAGGCGCAAGCCGCCGATTGTGACGCTGCCGACCAGAGCGCTGGCCAGCCACGAGCCCTCGGCGCTCCAGGTGCGCTGCGGGAAACCGTCGGTAACGTAAAGCGCCGTTCCGCGCACGACCAGCAGCATGCCGAGCGTGACCAGGAAGGATGGGATGTTCAGCCGGGTGACGAACCAGCCATTGACGTAGCCGATGAATATGCTGATCGCGATGGTGACGACGAACGCGATCTCCAGCGAGACGAGGCCGGCGTTGAACAGCGTCCACATCAGCACCGCCGAGAAGCCAAAGACGGAGCCGACCGAGAGGTCGAATTCGCCCGACGTCATCAGCAGGGTCATCGCCAGCGCGATGAGGCCGAGTTCGACCGTGAAGGCCAGCGTGTTGCCGATGTTCTGGAGCGACAGAAAGCTCGGATTGAGCGACCAGAAGATCGCCAGTTCCAGCACCAGCAGGACAAGCGGACCGAATTCAGGCTTCGCGATGAAGCGCTGAAGGAAAGAATGTTGCTGCATGAGGACCGCCGTCAGAGGAAACCGCCCGGCTCAAACTGTTGGCTCAAGCCGGGCGAAGGATCGAGATGCAATTCCGGACGAGGTCTATTTGCCCGAAAGGATATCGTCGTAGATCTGGGCGGTATCCTTCTCGTAAAGCGCCCCGGTGATCACGTTGAAGCCTGCGGGTATGCCGCCGGCTTCCATGGCGGCCATAGAAAGCGCGATGTAGCTGGTCGCCTGCGGGTCCTGCCACTGGCCGGCATTGACATAGCCCGTGAGCACTTCCTGCGTGGTGTCGAGCGAGTTGCCCCAGCCTACGACCGGGATTTCACCCGGCTTGATGCCGGCCTGGTCCCAGACGCGCTTCACCGAGCCGGTGACGAGATCGCCGAGGCCGATCATCGCCTTGATCTTGGTGCGGTTGGCTGTGACGTAGTCGACCATGCGGTTGATGGCTTCGGCCTGATCGAGGGTCGCTTCCGTCACCTCATAGGTGATGCCGAGCGGCTCGAACACGCTTTTGATGCCTTCCTCTTCCTGCACGCCATAGGTGGCGCCGGGGATTTCGACGGGCATCCAGACAAAGTCGCCCTTTTTCACCAGGCCCTTGTCGACGAGGTACTGCGCCCAATGCCGGCCGAAGGCAACATTGTCGCCGCCGACATAGGCGTCGAAGCTTGCCTTCGGATCGGGTGTGTTGAAGTTGATGATCGGAATCTTGGCGTCGTTGGCTTCCTTGGCGATCTCGATCAGGCTGCCCGGATCCGGACTGGTCGTGGTGATGCCGGCGGCCTTGGCCGCGATGGCCGCACGAACGGCTTCCTGGTGCGAGGCCACGTCGCCATTGTGGAACGACGTGTTGACCGTGTTGCCGGTGTCCTTTTCCCACTGCCTCACGCCGGCAAGGAAATAGGTCCAGACCGGGTCGGCCGGGCCGCCGTGCGAAATCCAGTAGTAGGTCTTCTTGTCCTGCGCATAGGCAGTCGACACCGCGCCGAGGCTTACCGCCACAGCCGCCGCCGACAGCAACATGAATGTACGTCTGAGCACTTGATCCTCCTCCACTTGCCGGGCCGATCGTTCGGCCCCTTTCGGACTGTCCGAAATCGTACTCGCGTGACCGGGCTCCTCCCGGCCTTGCCACGCGCGCCTGGGTCGCCTCGGCGGCACAGGCAGTCATTATGTCAGCCTGCTCAAAATGATACTTTCTTGTGCATCATTTTGATGTTGGCGAATGCTAGTGGCAAGGCCGAGGACGAGTCAAGCCGCAATGGTCGCGGCTCACTTTTTCCCGTTTATGCCGCAGATGCGTTCCTTCACGCGGTCGCCTCAACCGATGCCGCTTCATTTTGAGGTGTTTCAGACCAAGTCCAGAAAATGGCTGCCGCGGAAAGGGAGAGTGCGCGAATCGCCGCCTTCGTCCGTCAGAGTGACCTTACCATTCTCGACAGCTATGTCGGCCACACGCGCCCAGCCCATGGGCACGGCGATCGCGCCGAAGGCATAGCGGATCGACGTGATTCTGCCCGGCGCCAGAGTGAGGCCGGAGGGCGGATCGGGCGGCTTGCCGGGCTTTGCCAGGTTGATGCCGAGATCGGCGGCGCCTTCCTCGATGCCGATCACCGCACGGTGCCGTCCGTTCCATGGCGCGTAGTCGCGGCCGCCATTGCTCATCCACAAGATGGTTTGCGGCAGCATCGCCGCGTCCTTGACCGCGAAGAACAGAAAACCGTCCTTCGCCGCGAGCGCCGCCGACCAGCCGAGTTTGGCGCTTGGCGTCTCCGACATCATGATCAGGTCCTCGTGCGAGCGGTCGAACGGGTAGAAACTGGCATCGACGGCCTGGCCATCGGCCCGGCGCACCGACGACAGGTTTTCGAATCGTTGTGGATAGGCGAGCATGGATCGGCCCTTTGCCGGATCGGTTTCCAGCGGCGTTGCCGGAGTGCCGCCGCCGATCTTCGGCGAGAAACTGAGTTGTGCGCCGCCGGGCACATGCAGCATGGCGTGATGGGCGACGGGAAGCCGGCCGGAACCGCCCTCGAATATGTGCTCCTGATAGACGACCGGATGGCCGGGATGCAGCGAGATGCGTTTGGTCAGACGCGCGCCCTCGATCGGCTGGCGCAGACGGTACGTGGCGGTTACCGTGCCGCCCTCCGCCGTCTCGGTTCCGGCGTTCACCCAATCGCCATTGGCGGCCCAGCCGTGGATTGCGACCTCGGCGGTGGCGACCCCGAAAGGCGCGCAGAAAAAATCGCCGGCAAGCCGCCGCTCCACGGGCGCGACGTGCTCGGGCACCGCTTCGCCGTCACGAACCCAAGGCGCCTTGTGCAGAGGGCGCAAAGGTATTCCGCCCGCCGGCTCGATCAGAAGGTCGTCGATGATGCCGCCTTGAGGGTTGAAGGCGACCGTGATGCCGTCGGTGGCAATTTTGTCCATAAGATGCTCTTCCGGAAGGAGAATTCGGATCACGGTTCGTTCGGGATGTTCTCCCGAAACACCGACTGGATGCGTATCGTGGCGGTTGAAATATTGCTCTCATTGCGAATGGCGCGGACCAGCCGGTCGACGGCCTCGCGCGCCTCTACGCGGGCATTCTGGTCTATCGCGGCATCCATCACGCCGTTCAGCAGGAACTGGCGCGTGTCCTCGGTCAGGTCGTGACCGATGAAAATGATCGCGTTCTCCCGTCCCGCCTCGGCGAGGGCGCGCGCTATGCCTTCGTGACCGGCGCCGATGCAGTAGATGGCGACGAGGTCGGCGTGTTCCGCAAGCAGCGCGCGGACTTCCGAATAGGCTCTGCCGGCATCCTCGTGGACCTCGCGTGCGGCGACGATGTCAAGGCGCGGAAAGCTCTCCTGGAGCACGTGTCGGAATCCCATCTCGCGTTCCTCGTGGCCACGATAGGCGAGCGCGCCGGCGATCAGTGCCACTTTGCCGGCGGAGCCAGGCAGGAAGCGGCCGATCAGATAACCCGCCAGCCGCCCGGCGGCGCGGTTGTCGATGCCGACATAGTTCACCCGGCCCACATGGCTGATGTCGGAGACCAGCGTCAGCACCGGAATGCCTGCCGCCACCAGCCTGCGAACGGCCTCGCGGACGGACGGGCTGTCCAGGCCGATCAGACCGACGCCTTGCGTTCGAGGGCGCAAGCTGCCGAGTTTTGCCGCGATCTCTTCCGGGGTTATGCCATCGAGCCGGTGGACCGCGATATCGACGTCGCCGCGAAGCTCGACCTGCCGTTCGATCTCGTTCGCCAGATCGGTGATGAAGGCATTTTCGCCACCCGGCAGGACGAAATCCAGTCGGATACGACTTCGCTCAGCGCCTTGGGAATGCATGCCGGCGAGGTCGGCGACGATCGTCAGCACATGCTTGCGTGTGTGCTCCTGCACGCCGGGACGGTTGTTCAGCACGCGGTCGACCGTGGCCTTGGAGACGCCGGCGGCGCGCGCGATCTCGTCCATCTTGGGTCGCGCGTCGCTCAACAGTCTCTCTCGGATTGGCCCCATCTCCAGTCGACACTAGGGCCGACAAGCGGTCCGGTCAATGAAGAAGCCTCAAAATGAGGTCTTTATATCATCATAAAGATGTGGATGCATTTCGTACGGCTTGGTTCTGTCCTAGGCGGCTTGACGCAAACTGCCCGACCGCACTAGCTTCAAAATGAAGCATCAAAATGAAGTTGATTGCGGCGACCCAGGAGGAAAGTATGAGCAGGTGGCGTGTCGCCGGCATCAATTTCGACCACATGCACATGGGCGACCTGCTGAGGGAGGTCTTCGATCATCCCGACGCCGAGATCTGCGGCATCTATGACAAGCACCCCGACCGCATGAAGTCCGCGATCGGCAATTTTGCCATATCCTCCGATCGCGTTTTCACCGATCTGGACGCCTGCCTGGAGGCGACGAAGCCCGACCTCGCCATCATCTGCGCGGCCACCGCCGAGCATGCCGACCATGTCGAGCGCGTGGCGCGTCACAACGTGCACGTGCTGGTCGAAAAACCCTTCGCGGCGTCGGTCGCCGAAGCCGACCGGATGATCGCCGCCATGAAAGCAGCCGGCCGCAGCCTGGCGATCAACTGGCCGCTCGCCTGGTATCCCTGCCATGTCACCACCAAACGACTGATCGACGAAGGCGCCATCGGCGAGGTGATCGAGGTCCATTATTACGATGGCAATCGCGGTCCGCTTTTCCATCTCGCCGACAAGGTCGAGGTGACACCCGAAGAGGTCGAGGCGGCGAAGCCCAACTCCTGGTGGTACAAGAAGGCTTCCGGCGGCGGCAGCCTGCTCGACTATCTCGGTTATGGCGTGACGCTCGGCACTTGGTTCCTGGACGGGGAGAAGCCGATCGAAGTCACCAGCGTGGTAGACGAAACGTCCGGCATCGAAGTCGACCAGCACTCCATCACGGTCTGCCGCTACCGGCGCGGCCTGTCGAAATTCGAGACGCGCTGGGGGACGTTCTCCGACCCATGGACGCTGCAGCCGCAGCCGAAATGCGGTTTTGTCGTCGTCGGCACTTATGGGACGATTTCCAGCTACGACTACGATCCGCATGTGACGATGCAGACGCGCGAGCGGCCGGAACCGGCCCGCATTCCCGCCGATACGCTGCCGACCGGCCGCCGCTCGCCGGTCGAATATGTGCTGGACCGCATCGCCCGGGGCGCGCCGATCAGCGGGCCGCTCGACCCGGCGCTCTGCCGCATCGGCCAGCAGATCATCGACAGCGCCGTGCTGTCGGCCCGCGAAAAGCGCAGCGTGGCGCTGCTGCCATGACCGAAACGCCGAGCGAGGATTCTTATGCGCTGGCCGTCAAGGCCGTGGAGCGCATCGCGGCGCCGGACCTTGACTACCGGCCGCCGCGGACAAGGACCTACAGCCCGAAGATCGCGCTGGTCGGCGCTGGCGGCATTTCCTTCGCGCATCTCAATGCCTACCGGAAGGCTGGCTATGACGTCGCCGTCATCTGCAACCGCACGCTTTCAAGGGCCGTCAGCCGCCGTGACGAATTTTTTCCACTGGCCGAGGCGACCGACGATTTTACCGCGTTGTTGAATCGCGGGGATATCGAGGTCTTCGACATCACCACGCATCCGAAAGAGCGCGAGGCGATGATCGAACAGGCGTTGAACGCCGGAAAGCACGTGCTGTCGCAGAAGCCGTTCGTGCTCGATCTCGACACGGGCGGACGCCTTGCCGAACTTGCGAATGCGAAGGGAGTGAAACTCGCCGTCAACCAGAACGGCCGCTGGGCGCCGCATTTCGCCTATATGCGCGAGGCGGTGCGGACCGGCCTCATCGGCGAAGTGATGTCCTGCCATGTCGGCGTCCACTGGAACCACGGCTGGATCAAGGGCACGCCCTTCGAGGCGATCGACGACCTCGTCTTCTACGATTTTGCCATCCACTGGTTCGATTTCCTGGCCAGCATAATCGGCGATCGCGCGACGTCCGTCTATGCCACCCGCGCCCGCGCCGCAGGGCAGGAGGCCGGGCCGCCGTTGCTGGCGCAGTCGCTGGTCGCCTTCGATGGCGGGCAGGCCTCGCTGGTGTTCGACGGCGCCGCACCCTTCGGCCCGCAGGACCGCACCTACATCGCAGGCACCAAAGGCAGTCTTTTCAGCATTGGCCCCAATCTAGGCCAGCAGACGGTCGAGATCACCACCGGGGCCGGCGTCGCCACGCCGATGCTCGAAGGCACCTGGTTCAACGACGGCTTTCACGGTGCGATGGGCGAGTTGCTGTGCGCCATCGAGGACCGGCGCGAACCGCTCAACGGCGCGCGCGGCAACCTTGTCAGCCTTGGCATGGCGTTCGCGGCCATCGCCTCGGCCCACAGCGGCGTCGCGGTCCGGCCGGGCAGCGTGCGTAGTCTTGCATCTGCGCAGCAAGCCGGGTCGCACTGATACGAGGGAGGCAGAGCCTGGCTGCCTCCGCAATTGAGTTTTCCAGAATTTCCAATATGGAATTGTGCTTCCGCAATGTTCGGACCCGACTTCTGGCTGGCAGTGCGGACGGCCGGCGCGCCAGAATGCCGGCTGCTTCGCGGGCGGGGAGGGCACATGGCGTCAGGTCAGGCCGAAGACTATGGCAGCCTTGTCGCCATGCTTACCGCGCGCAAGGCAAAGCTCAGCAAGCGGCTGCAGCAGGTGGCGCAGTTCTTCCTGAACAATCCGGAAGACGTAGCGATCTACACCATCGTCGAACTCGCCAAACAGGCCGGCACACACCCTTCCACCATTTCGCGTTTCGCCAAAGAACTCGGCTTCGAAGGCTTCGCCGAACTCCAGGGCGTTTTCCGGCAGCGGCTGGTCGGCCCGAAGATGACCTATGCCGACCGCATGAAAGCGCTGTCGGAGGGACCGGGCAGAGCGCCTTCCGCCGGACTGGAACTGGACGAGCCGCATGTGGTCTTCGACACTTTTGTGCTGGCGGCGATGGATGCGTTGCTGCGCCTGCGGGAAGACGTGCAGCCGGAGGCGCTGGCCGGATTCGTCGAGACGCTGCGGCAGTCAGGCGCGGTGCATATCGCGGCGGCAAAGGGTGCCTTCGGGGTCGGCGCCTACTCCTACTACGGCTTTTCACGCATCGGCAAACGCGCGCATCTGATCGACAATCTCGGCGCAATGCGCGAGCAGCAACTCGCAGCGATGGCGGCGGACGATGTGCTGCTGGTGCTGACCTTCGACGACTACACGCCCGAAACCATCGAACTGGCGCTGGCCGCCCACAAGCGCGGGCGAAAACTGCTTGTGATCACTGACAACGAACTGAGCCCGGTGGCAAAACTCGGCCGGCACACGCTCTACGTGAAGGAGGCAAGACTCGGCCATTTCCGCTCGCAGGTGCCGGCCATGGTGCTCTGCCAGTCGATCATCGTCAGCCTCGGCAGCCATATCGACCGGTAGCGCATGGGGTATGCGCAACCAGGTGGCGTCTGCGATTGACAATGTGAATTTGGAATTGCAATTCTAATATGTAGAAACTGAAAATTTCGGTTTCGGGAGGATGACTTGAACGTTGGCCTTGACGGAAAAATCCTGGTGGTGACCGGCGGTACGCTGGGTCTCGGCGAAACAATCTGCCGGCTGGCGGCGCAAAGCGGCGCGGCCGGGATCGCACTGGTCGGGCGTAACACCGAGCGCGGCGCCAATGTCTCGCGCGCCCTTGAGGCGCTTGGCTGTCCGGCACATTTCATCCAGGCGGAACTTGGCGAAGCGGATGCGCCCGCCACCGTCATGGCAGAGGCCATCGCGAGGTTCGGGCGTGTCGATTGCCTGGTCAACGCCGCCGCCCTTACCGACCGCGCCTCGCTGCTCGACGGAACGCTGGCCGACTGGGAGCGGCTGTTCGCGGTCAACGCCCGCGCCCCGTTCTTCCTGATGCAGGCGGCGGCGGCCGACATGAACGCGCGTGGCGCGCCGGGCTCCATCGTCAACATCCTGTCGGTCAACGCGCATTGCGGCGCGCCGGAGTTGGCCATCTATTCCGCGACCAAGGGCGCACTGTCGACACTGACCCGAAATGCCGCCAATGCCCATCTCGCCGACCGCATCCGCGTCAACGGCATCAATATGGGTTGGGTGGCCACGCCGAGCGAAAACATCATGCAGGGCAAGATTTTGGGCAATGGCGACGACTGGGAGCGCAAGGCGGCAAGCGGCCTGCCGCTCAAACGCATGCTTACGATGCAGGAGGTCGCGCAACTGACGCTGTTCCTGCTCAGCGATGCTTCCGGCCTGATGACCGGCACGCTCACGGACCTCGAGCAGTCGGTCCTTGGTGCGCCCGGACGTGGAATTGGCTGGTGACGGTGCAGCGGACGTGACTTCCGATCTTCGCCTCGGGCCTTCCTCCATTAACCGCCTACCCGCGTCGGTCCGCCGCCCCGGCTACGACCGGTCACGGCTCATGCCCGGTATCTTGCATGTCGGCGTCGGCGCCTTCCATCGCTGCCACCAGGCGGAATACACCGACGATGCGCTGGAGGCGGCGTTCGGCCCATGGGGCATCGTTGGCGTGAACCTGCGGGCGCCCGACCTTTCCGCGACGCTCGGCGCGCAGCAGAATTTTTACTGCCGCGAGCTGCGCAACCATTGTGAGGTCGAGCGCCGGCTGATCGGCGCGCTGGTCGAGACGATTTCGGTGATCGGCGAGGACGGCGCTCAGCAGTCGGCCGCACTGGGGCGGGCGCTGAAAATGGCTTCGAGCCCCGAGATCGGCGTCGTCACGCTCACCGTGACGGAAAAGGGCTATTGCCACATTCCGGCGACCGGGGAGCTCAACTTCGATCATCATGACATCCGCCACGACATCGCCAATCCTGAGACGCCGGTGTCCGTGCCGGGTTTTGTGCTGCGCGCGCTCGCCATGCGCCTTGCATCCGGCCGGCCGCTGCCGGCGCTGATCAGTTGCGACAATGTTCCCGACAATGGCAGCACGCTGCGCCGGTCGGTGCTCGGCTTGGCGGAAAAGACCGATCCGGCCCTGCATGAGCGCCTCGAACGCGAGGCGTGTTTCGTCAATACGATGGTCGACCGCATCGTGCCGGCGACGCGGCCCGAGGATATTTCCGGCTTTGCCGCCGCCACCGGCGAAGAGGACCTGGGTCTCGTGGTGGGCGAGCCGTTCCGCATGTGGGTGCTGGAGGACCGTTTCGGCGGGCCGCTGCCGGCCTGGGATCGCGCCGGTGCGATGCTCGTAAAAGATGTCGCGCCCTACGAAATTCTCAAGATGCGCGTCGTCAACGGCATCCAGTCGAACCTCTGCCAACTCGGCGTGCTCTCGGGTATCGATTTCATGGCCGACATGATGGCCGAGGATGTGTTCAGCGATTTCGCATTGCGCACGATTTCGCGGGAGGTCGTGCCGCATCTGCCTGCCGTGCCCGGCATCGACGTTTCGGCCTATGTCGCCGAGACTGTCAGCCGGCTGAAGAACCCCGCGCTGAAACACCGGACGCTGCAGATTTCCACGGACGGTTCGCAGAAGATAAAACAGCGGCTGCTGGAACCGCTACGCGCTGCGTTGAAGGCCGGCACCCCTTGCGACGGATTGCTGATCGGCATCGCCGGCTGGATGAAATACGCCAGCGGCGTCGACAGCTCCGGCAAGGCGCTGGAGGTGCTCGACCCGTTCGCCGAACGCACGAAGGCCATCGCCGCGGCGAGCGGCGGCGACGCGGCGCGGCTGGTCGAGGGCATGCTTTCCATCGAGGCGATCTTCGGCACCGATCTTGCCGGGAATTCCGCAGTCGTCAGTCGGCTCGCGGCGACGGTAGGACAGTTGCAGAAGCGTCCCGCGCGGCAGGTCGTCAAGGATTTCCTGGCGTCGCAGGCAGTGTAGAGGCGGCTACAGGCGAAACCGTGTCCGGTTCGGTCTATTCGAAGCGGGAAGAGGTCCACTTGCCGTTCGAACCGTGGGATTCGACCGCTGCCGCGACGAATTGTACGCCGCGCGCGCCATCCACGACATCCGGGACGAGAGCCGCACGCGCCGCATCGATCGGATTGCCGGAACGGTGCGCCCGGATAATCTCAGCCGCGTCGCGATAATAGTTGGCGAACGCCTCGATGTACCCTTCCGGGTGCATCGCGGGCATGCGCGAGACGCGACGCGCCTCGTCGGTCGAGCCATGGCCGCCGCGAGCGATAGTTCGCGTCTCCTCGCCGAAGACGGAGAAGCGAAGCTCTTCAGGGCGCGTTCCATGCCATTCGAGACCCGCGCGTTCGCCATAGACGCGGACGGAGAGGTCGTTGTAGTGGCCGGGTGACGTCTGGCTGGCGACGATGGTGCCGCGCGCCCCGCCGGTCCAATGGACCATCACATGCGCATTGTCGTCGAGACGTCGACCTGGCACCGCCGTGAACAGGTCCGCTGCCACCTCCTGCGCCTCGCAGCCGGAGATGAAACTTGCCAGATTGAAGGCATGGACGCCGATGTCGGCGAGCACGGCCGATTGCCCCGCGCGTGCCGGGTCCGTGCGCCATTCGGCCTGCTTCTGTCCATCGGCATCGATCGGCCTGGTCAGCCAGTCCTGAATGTAGGATGCGTGGATCGAGACAAGCTTGCCGAGTTCGCCCGCGGCAACCATCTCGCGCGCCTGTCGAACCATGGCGTAGCCGGTGTTGTTGAGAGTCACCAGAAGCTTTCGGTTGCTCCGGCGAGCCAGATCGACCAGCGCCGATGCTTCAGCCAGGGTGGTCGATAGAGGCTTGTCGCAGATGACGTCGATTCCAGCTTCGAGGAACGCCGTTGCGATCGGCGCATGCAGATGGTTCGGCGTGACGATCACAACGGCTTCGATGCCGTCGGCACGGCCGGCTTCCGCTTTCGCCATCGCCTCGTAGTCGGCATAGCTGCGATCGATGCCGATTTCGCGCGCGGACCTCGCTGCCTTCTCCGCATCCGACGACAGCGCTCCGGCAACAAGGTCGTACTGGTCGTCCAGCCGCATGGCGAAGCGGTGCACGGCGCCGATGAACGCATCACGTCCTCCGCCCACCATGCCGACCCTAAGCCGCCTGTTCTGTGTGCCGTCCGCCGTCGCATAGACCATTGGAATTCCTTTCAGATCTTTCTGTGCGTTGACACGCAGCGAACCTTATTTCCGCCCCAGCGGCTTTGAAGCGCCGCCGTGCCGGCGAAGAGGACCGCATCGCCCGAAGCGAAACACGAAACTGATAGTCGCACAATTGACGATTCGAAACGATTATTTCATAACAAGAAAAATAGAAAATTGTGTTCCAATGGCGGTTTTCGGGAGATGGCCTTCGGACACTAGATCGTCAGTTGAATTCGAGGACGCAAACGGTCTAGTAGGTCATGTGCGGGAGGATGTATGAAGCTTGGGATTCTGACTGCGCCGTTTGCTGAAACGGCTCTTAACGACGTTGCCGATTGGGCTGGCTCCGTCGGGTTCCGAGCGCTCGAGGTTGCCTGCTGGCCGCGCATTTCCGGCCCCACCCGCCGCTACGCCGGGACAAGCCACATCGATGTCGCCAGCATCTCAGCCTCCGAAGGCAAGGAACTGGTCGCCGCCCTGGCCGAAAAAGATCTCGAGATTTCCGCGCTGGGTTATTATCCGAACCCGCTGCATCCCGACCTTTCCCACCGGCAGGATGTGATCGACCATCTGAAGAAGGTCATCGGTGCTGCCGGACGCATGGGCGTCGGTCTCGTCAACACATTCTGCGGCGGCGACGCGTCGAAGCACGTCGACGCCAACTGGGACGAGGCGGTCAAGGTCTGGCCCGACATTATCAAGTTTGCCAGGGACAGCGGCGTAAAGCTCGCCTTCGAGAACTGCCCGATGATCTTCAGCTACGACGAGTGGCCGGGTGGGCACAACATCGCCTATTCGCCCTATGTCTGGCGCCGAATCCTGGAAGCCTGGGGCGGCGACGTCGGCATGAATTTCGACCCGTCGCACCTCGTCTGGCAGATGATCGACCAGGCACGGTTCATCCGCGAGTTCGGTCCCCACATGTCCCATGCGCATGCCAAGGACTTGATGATCGACCGCGAAGGACTTTATGAACGCGGCATCCTGTCGGCCGGAATCGGCTGGCAGGTTCCGCGCATGCCAGGCCTGGGCGATGTCGAGTGGGGAACCATCTTTTCCGGTCTCTATCGTGCCGGGTATGATGGGCCGATCATCATCGAGCACGAGGATCGCAGATTCGAAGGGGCCGACGAGAAGGTCAAGCGCGGCTTCCTGCTTGCGCGCGACATCTTGAGCCCCTTCGTGAAGTGACGGCGGATACGAGTTTTATAGAAACGCAAACCGGTTCATCATTCGGAGGAAAATACCAATGCGACTGACCAAGAAACTGACATTGCTGCTCGGCAGCGTGGCCCTCTTGGCCTCGGCTGCTTCGGCTGGCGCGCAGGGCACCTACACGATCGGCGTGTCCAACACCGTGCAGGGCAATGGCTGGCGTGAAGAGATGATCTGCGCGATCAAGGCGCAGGCGCTCGCCTCGGGCAAGGTGGCCAAGCTCAACATCGCCCACCGCAACACCGACGCGGCCGGCCAGTCGGAAGACATCCGCAACCTGATCAGCGCCAAGGTCAATGCCATCGTCGTCAATCCGGCCGATCCGGCGGGTATCCAAGCCGCGATCGCCGAGGCAACCGCCGCCGGCATCACCGTCGTCGCCGTCGACCAGGCAGTGACCGAGCCGTCGGCCTACATCATCTCCAACAACCAGGAGCAGTACGCGTATCTCGGCGCAAAATGGCTGTTCGAGCAGATGGGCGGCAAGGGCAACGTCGTCTACATGCGCGGCGCCGCCGGCGCCTCCGCCGACAGCGACCGCGACAAGGGTTTCAAGAAGGCTTTGGCCGAATTCCCGGATGTTAAGGTTGCCCAGGAGACCTTCACCGGCTGGCAGCAGGACCAAGGCAAGCAGCAGATCCTCGACTATATTGCCACCGGCGTGCCGTTCGACGGCATCTGGACGTCGGGCATTGACAACGTGATCGTCGATGCCCTGGTCGAAAGCCAAGCGACGTTGGTGCCGGTCGTCGGCGCCGACAATGCGGGCTTCGTCGGACAGCTCAACTCGGTCGAAGGCCTGAAAGGCGCTGCCGTCACCAATCCCGGTTCGATCGGGGGCGCGGGCCTGACGCTCGCGCTGCAGATCCTCGACGGGAAGAAGCCGGCGCAGCAGACCGTGCTGGTCGAACCGTCGCTGTGGGAAAACGTGACCGACGCCGGCAAGGCTCAGCTCAAGGCCGCCGCCGATCCGTCGCTCTCGCCGGAATGGCCGGTCTCCATCTCGATCCCGGACTGGACCACCTATACAAAGGACCAGATCGTCGCCTGCAAGGGCCCCGGCGAGTAAGCGCCTGACAAAGTCATGGAGGGGACGGCGGGCCTGGCGCACGTCGTCCCCTCCTTCTTGAGGTGGCGAGCTTTTGACGACAAATCCTCTTCTCGACGCCACCGGTGTGGCTAAGAATTACGGCGCGGTCGCCGCGCTGAAGAATGCTTCGCTGTCGGTTCTCCCGGGCGAAGTCCATGCTCTCATGGGGGCGAACGGCGCCGGAAAATCGACGCTGGTCAAGATCCTGACCGGGGCGATCCGGCACGATCGCGGCACGATCCTCGTGCGCGGCAAGGCGCATGTGGTGCGCTCGCCCGCCGATGCGCGCCGCGCCGGCCTGGTCTCTGTCTATCAGGAACCGTCGCTCATCCCCGACCTCGACGTGCTCGCCAATCTGCGCCTCACCCAGACGCCGGTTGAACCCTTCCGCAACTGGGTGCGCGAACTCGGCGTGCCCGACCTCGACATGCGCGACAATGCCCGCGACGTGCCGCTGGCGATCCAGCGCGTGCTGGACCTTGCGCGTGCGCTGGCAATCGAGCCGGACGTGCTTCTGCTCGACGAGATGACCGCGGCCCTTCCGGCCAACCTGGCCGAGCGCGTGCTGGACGTGGTCAAGCGGCAGAGCCGGAGCGGTCGTTCCGTCATCTTCATCTCGCATCGTTTCGTGGAGATTTCCGCGCTTTGCGACCGTGCCACCGTGCTGCGCGACGGCGAGACCGTCGGCGTGGTCGACATCGGCCCCGGCGTCGAGGAACGCATCGTCGAACTGATGCTTGGCGCGAAGATCGAAAAGGCGCGCGCCGCACAGAGGAAGGCGACCGAAGCCAGCGCGCATGGCGAGGCCGGAACCCGGATCGCGGTGCGCAATCTTCGCGTCGGCACGAAACTGCAGGACGTGTCCTTCGACCTCAGGAATGGCGAGGTCGCCGGCGTCGTGGCGCTGGAGGGGCAGGGTCAAGACGAACTTTTCGCGGCCCTCGCGGGTTCGACAAAACCCACCGGCGGCACGATCGAGGTCGATGGCCGGCAGGTCCGGTTTGCACACCCCGTAGACGCCGTGCAGGCCGGCATCGCTTATGTGCCCGGCGACCGCTCGGAAGCGCTGGCCATGCAGCAGTCGGTTCGGGAAAACATCGCCCTGCCGTTCAGCGCGGCCTTCCGCAACTGGGGGCCGATCCGCATGAAGCAGGAGCGCGCCACCGTGCAGAGCGCGATCGAGCGTCTGCAGATCGACACGCGCGCCCAGCGCGAGGTGCAGAGGCTTTCCGGCGGCAATCAGCAGAAGGTGACCATCGCCCGCTGGATCGCCGCCGATGCGCGTACCATCCTGTGCTTCGACCCGACGCGCGGCATCGATGTCGGCACCAAACAGGAAATCTACAGGCTGCTGCGCCAGCTCGCCGCGCAGGGCAAATCCGTCCTGTTTTACACCTCCGAACTGGAGGAGATTCAGCTCGCCTGCGACCGCGCCATCGTCATCTTCGGCGGCAGGGTGGTCGACATCCTGCCGGTCGAGATCGCCGACGAGCCTGCGCTGACCCGCGCGGCGTACGGCCTGCCGCGCGATGCCAAGGCCGATGTCGGCATCCTGGCGGACGCCGCGCCGAGCGAGGGAGCCCGCCCGTGATGCGTTTTCTCCGCCAGCAGGGCTGGGTCGCAGGCCTGTTCGCGTTGCTCGTCCTGCTCTTCATCCTCACCAAGATCATCCAGCCGGGCTATGGCGCAGGCGATTTTGGCTCGCTGGTGCGCGCCGTGCTGCCCTATGCCTTCGCGGTCGCGGCGCAGACGGTGGTGGTGATCGCCGGCGGCATCGACCTGTCGGTCGCCTCGATGATGGCGCTGACCAGCGTGACCGCCGCCTCGATGATGGCGGGTGCCAGCGAGGAATACGCGCTGTTCGTCGTGCCCTTCGTATTGGCGCTCGGTTTCGCGCTCGGCGCCCTCAACGGCATCCTGATCGTGGTGACGCGCGTGCCGGACATCGTCGTGACGCTGGCGACGCTGTTCATGCTGCAGGGCGCGGCACTCCTGGTACTCGGCGCGCCGGGCGGCGGCGCCGCCGAATGGCTGAAGAACCTGATCATCGGCACCGTGCCGCTGCCCGGAATTCCGGACCGCCTCACCGCCTGGATACCGAAGGCCCTCGTGCTTTTGGTCGTGCTGCTATGCATCGTCTGGATTCCGCTGATGCGTTCGCGCCTGGGCCTGTCCATCTACGCGATCGGCTCCAACCAACTCGCCGCCTTCCGCAGCGGCGTTCCGGTCGCCCGCACGAAGATCCTCGCCTACGCGATCGCCGGCCTGTTCGGGGCCATGGGCGGCCTGTCGCTGACGATGAGCACCGGCATCGGTGCGCCGATCCCAGGTCCGTACCTGCTCGCCAGCGTGGCCGCCGTGGTGCTCGGCGGCGTGGCGCTCGGCGGCGGCAAGGGCGGACTGCTGGGCCCGATCGTGGCGGTGTTCGTGCTGCGGCTCGTGCGCACCGACCTTACGCTGCTCGCCATCGACCCGAACGTCACGGCGATCGTCGAAGGCACGATCATGGTGGCGGTGGTCATGTTCGGTGCCTTCATCACCTTGCGGAGCCGCTCGTCATGAGCATCAGCGCGACAGCCCCCCAGCAGGTCTCCCTGGGCCGCAGAATCAAGCGCTTCATGGGCGACTATCCTCTCGTGCCGCTGCTCATCCTGCTCGCCCTTCTGGTCGTCGTTCTGCAGATCATGCAGCCCGGCATCGTCAACCAGCGCTGGATCGCCAACACCATAAAATTCGCCATTCCGCTCGCGCTGCTCGCAGGCTGCCAGACCATGACCATGCTGACCGGCGGCATCGACCTTTCCGTCGGAACGGTCGCCACCATGGCGGCCTTCATCGTCGCCACGCAGGGTGTCGACCATGCGGCGCCTGTCGCCATCCTGATCGCGCTCATCCCTGCCATCATCATCGGCTTCGCCAATGGCATCGGCGTCGGCGTCTTCCGCGTCCACCCGCTAATCATGACGCTGGGCACCAGCCTGATCGGCGTCGGTTGCCTCCAGGTCTACCAGCGCACCGTCATCGGTTCTGGCGCCAAGGTTCCGGACTTTTTGATCTGGCTCGGAACCGGCGTGACCGGGGGCTTTCCGAACGCGCTGCTGCTGTTCATCCCCGTCGCCGCCCTGCTGATCTTCATCCAGAAGCGCACGGGCTTCGGGCGCCTTCTCTACGCGGTCGGCGACAATGAGCGGGCGACGCGCCTCGCCGGAGTGCAGTACTGGCAGGTGATCCTCGCCCTCTACATGTTCTCCAGCGTGCTGGCCGGCATCATGGGCCTGCTCTACATGGGCCTGATCCGCGCCCCGTCGCTGTCGCTGGCCGAACCGCTGGTGCTGCCCTCGGTTGCCGCCGCGGTGATCGGCGGCACGTCGATCTTCGGCGGGCGCGGCGGCTATACGGGCACCATCATCGGCGCGCTGATCCTGACCGTGCTGACCACGCTGCTCACCATCCTGCAGATGCCGGAAGGCGCGCGCCGCATGCTGTTCGGCGCGATCGTGCTGCTCGTCACCGCCGCCTACCTGCGCATCATCGAGGATCGGTAGTTGGTCCTTTAAGCAGCGCGGTTCGGCAGTTCTACGCCGCCGAAGCGGATCTGTGATCCTTTATCGCTTCCCGGTTGAACTCCCGACCGATCTCTGAAAAATTCATCTCACCAAGACGCGCCGAACGCGCGCGGGGAACATTTGGGAAGGAGCATTTGATGAAACGAATCCTGGCGGCCGGTCTTCTCGGCCTCTCGCTATCCGTGGCGGCGCAGGCCGAGCCGGTGAAGATCGGCGTCATCACCACGCTGTCGGGCGGCGGCGCGGGCCTCGGCAACGACATGCGCGACGCCTTCACGCTGGCGATAAAGCAGTCCGGCAACAAGGACATCGAGCTGGTCGTCGAGGATGACGCGCAGAAGCCAGAACTGGCCGTGCAGATCGCCGACAAGATGATCCAGAGCGACAAGGTCGATCTGTTGACCGGCATCATCTGGTCGAATCTCGCCATGGCCGTCGTGCCGAACGTGGTGGCACAGGACGTCATCTATCTCTCGCCCAACGCCGGACCCTCGGCGCTGGCCGGTGCCGGCTGCAACGCCAACTATTTCAACGTCGCCTACCAGAACGACAATTTCCACGAGGCGATGGGCCAATACGCTAATCAGGACCATAAGAAAATCTTCATCCTCGCCCCCAACTACCCGGCCGGCAAGGACGCGCTGACCGGCTTCAAGCGCTATTACAAGGGGGAACTGGCCGGCGAACTCTACACCCAGGTCGGCCAGACCGACTACGCCGCCGAGATCGCCCAGATCCGCGCCTCGGGCGCCGATTCCGTCTTCTTCTTCCTGCCCGGCGGCATGGGCATCGCCTTCATGAAGCAATATGCCCAGTCCGGCGTCGGCATCCCGGTCATGGGCCCCGGCTTCTCCTTCAGCCAGGACGTGCTGCCGGCCATCGGCGATGCCGCGCTTGGTGTGAAGAACTCTGCAAGCTGGGCAAAGGACCTCGACAACGAGGCCAACAAGAAATTCGTTGAGGCTTTCACGGCAGAATACAAGCGCCTGCCTTCGATCTATGCCGCACAGAGTTGGGATACGGCGAACCTCATCCTGTCGGCGCTCGGCAAGGCCAGCGTCAAGGACAAGGAAGCCTTCCGCGCCGCGCTGAAATCCGCCGACTTTAAGTCGGTGCGCGGCAACTTCACCTTCAACACCAACAACCACCCGATCCAGAACATCTACGTGCGCGAGGTAGTGAAGGAAGGCGACACGCTCACCAACAAGATCATCGCCACCGCCTTCGAGAAACATGGCGACGCTTACGCCGAGCAGTGCAAGATGTGATTTTCCGCCGCTGGACAGCGATGCGCGATTATCTGATAATCGCGCATCGCTGTCCGAGGTCGCACCATGGCAAATGCTCCAAAAGAATCGCCCAGTATCATCAACGGCAGGGCCGTGAAGGATCTGGTCGAAGCCAAGGAAATCCGCAGTGCCTTGGTGCTGGGGCAGCCGGGCGGCTTCGCGGTGGTTGTCCGCTACGGCTCGCAGGAACGTGCCATAGCCGCCCAGCGCTCGCGGCGCGTTCGCCTGTGGCGCAACCTCAACACAGCCGCCGCCTATGTTCGCGACGAACTCGGCATGCAGCGTTTCGAGATCGACATGGCCGAGCATGATCCCGCAGCGCTAGATCGCGCCCGTCCCGATACCGCCGAGCGGCAGCGCCAGTTGCGAGAGGCGGCGGAGCACGATGCCTGGTTCCGGGCGCAGGTTCAGGAGGCTTTGGACGGCATCGCGGATGGGACGAACAGGTTGATTTCGGAAGAGGAGTGGGAGGACTGGTTCTCGAAGAAAATCGCCTCTCTCGAACGGCGCGCCGCGAACAGTGGCCGGTAGAGCGTGCAACTGATCCGCAGCAGTCAATACCGGGACGACTTCGAAAACATTTTCGAGCATATCGCTCAGCAAAGCCCTCAGGCTGCGAAGAACATCGGTCTTGAAATCGAGCGTCAGGTCCGGCGACCGGAGGAATTTCCGATGCTGGGACGCGCCGGTCGCCTGGCGGGAACGAGAGAGTTGGTGATTGCGACTACGCCTTATATCGTCGTCTACTACACAAACGGTGTTGTCGTTCTCCTGCGCGTGCTGCATGGCGCGCAGAAATGGCCGCCTTCGCGTCCTGACTCTCTGAGATAGTCCCGCCCTTGTCCCTCGCCCTCCTCCTCGAACAACTCCTGAACGGGCTGCAACTCGGCGTCATGCTGTTCCTAATGGCGGCGGGGCTGACGCTGATCTTCGGCGTCATGGGGCTGATCAATCTCGCCCACGGCTCGCTCTACATGATCGGCGCCTTTGCCTGCGCCTCGGTCGCCGCCGCCACCGGCTCGTTCTGGATCGGGCTTATCGCAAGCCTCGCCGCCGCGGCGGCCGCCGGCGCGCTGCTTGAGGTCGCCGTCATCCGGAGACTCTATGATCGCGACCATCTCGACCAGGTGCTCGCCACCTTTGCGTTGATCCTCATCCTGTCGGAAGGCACACGCTGGCTGTTCGGCTCGTTCCCGCTCTACCTCGACATTCCACCCGTCCTGCAGGGCGCGGTGCCGCTGCCCGGCGGCGGCCAGTACCAGCTCTACCGGCTCGCGATCATTGGCGTCGGCGTGCTGGTGGCCATCGGCCTCTACTGGCTGATCGCCCGCACCCGGCTCGGCATGCGCATCCGCGCCGGCGAATCCGACCGCGAGATGATCGGCGCGCTCGGCGTCGACATCTCGACGCTCTACACGGTGGTGTTCGCGCTGGGCGCCGCGCTCGCCGGCTTCGCCGGGGCGCTGGTCGGCGCGCTGCAATCCGTGCAGGTCGGCATGGGCGAGCCGGTGCTCATCCTCGCCTTCGTCGTCATCGTCATCGGCGGAATCGGCTCGATCAAGGGCGCGCTGGTCGGCGCGATCCTGGTCGGCGTGGTCGATACGATGGGCCGCTTCCTGCTGCCGCAACTCCTGGCGCTGATGCTGCCCGCTGCGCAGGCCGGCATGGCGGGCGCGGCGCTCGCCTCGATGCTGATCTACATCGTCATGGCGCTGATCCTGGCGCTTAGGCCGAACGGCCTGTTTACGGCCCGGGCATGAACGCCGCCATGTCCAGCCGCGAAATTTTCGCCAACATGCTTATCGTCGCGCTGTTCCTGGCGATTCCGCTGGGGGCAGTGCTTTTGGACGAGCCTTTCCACCTGACGCTCGCCACGCGCATCGCCGTGCTGGCGCTGGCGGCGACGGGGCTCAACATCGCGCTCGGCCTCGGCGGGCTGGTGTCGTTCGGCCATGCCGCTTTCTTCGGCCTCGGCGGCTACACCGCCGGCATCATCGCCTCGCATGCCCTCAACGTGGAGCCGCTGGCCCTCGGCCTGCCCGCCACCCAGTCCATGCCAGTCATCGCGCTGGTGGCAGTCGCGGTCGCAGCACTCGTGGCGCTGCCGATCGGCGCGATCAGCCTGCGCACCTCCGGCGTCTATTTCATCATGATCACGTTGGCCTTCGCGCAGATGATCTACTTTTTTGCTGTCTCCTGGCCGGCCTATGGCGGCGAAGACGGGCTGCCGATGACGCTGCGCAACGCTTTTCCGGGCGTCAATACGTCCAAGCCGCTGCCATTTTTTCTCGTCTGCCTCGCCGTGCTCGCCGTGGCCCTCCTCCTTTTCTGGCTGATCCGCGGTTCGCGTTTCGGCGCTGCCCTGCAGGCCGGTCGGCAGAACCCAACGCGGCTCGCAGCCGTCGGCATCTCGCCGTTCGGCATACGCCTCGCCGCCTTCGTGATCTCGGCGATGGTCGCGGCCCTTGCCGGTGTGCTGTTCGCCAATCTCAGCCGCTTCGCCAGCCCGTCCATGCTGTCCTGGCAGATGTCGGGCGAACTCATCGTGCTGATCGTTCTGGGCGGCAAGGACCGGCTGCTCGGGCCGCTGGCCGGCGCCATGCTCTACGTCTTCTTCGAATACATGCTGGGCGGGCTCACCGAGCGCTGGCAGTTCTTCCTCGGCCTCATCCTGCTCGGCGTCGTTTTGTTCGCGCGCGGCGGGCTGCTGGGGCTCCTGGCGGGGAGGCCGCGCCATGGCTGAGCCGGTGCTGGAGATCCGCGACCTGCGTAAGAATTTCGGCGCGCTGAAGGCGACCGACGGCGTGACGCTCGACGTGCGGCCGGGCGAAATCCACGCGCTCATCGGCCCCAACGGCGCCGGCAAGAGCACGCTGATACACCAGATCTGCGGCACCTTCCCGCCCGACAGCGGCGCGATCCGCCTGCTCGGAGAGGACCTCGCGGGTATCGGCATGGCCGGGCGAGCGCGGCTCGGGCTTGGTCGCAGCTTCCAGATATCCTCGCTAGCCCCGGAATTCTCCGCGCTGCAAAACGTCATGCTGGCGGTGCAGGCGCGCCAGGGGTCCAGCTTCCGCTTCTTCCGGCCGGTGATGGGCGACCGGGCGCTGATTGAGCCCGCGCGTGCGATGCTGGAGCGTGTCGGACTTTCCGCCCGCACCGACGTGCCCGCTGCGAAATTGTCGCATGGCGAGCGCAGGCAGCTCGAGGTCGCGGTAGCTCTGGCGCTGGGGCCGAAGATTTTCCTGCTCGACGAACCGATGGCCGGCATGGGGCCGGAAGGCTCAAAAAGCCTGACGAAATTCCTCGACGGCCTGCGTCGTGAAGCGCCGATCCTGCTGGTCGAGCATGACATGGACGCCGTCTTCGCGCTCGCCGACCGCGTATCCGTGCTGGTCTACGGACGCATCATCGCCACCGGTCCGGTCGACGATATCCGCCGCGATCCGGAAGTGCGCCGCGCCTATCTCGGAGACGCGGCATGAGCTTGCTCAGTGTCGTCGGTCTCGAAACTTTTTACGGCGCCTCGCAGGCGCTGTTCGGCGTGACGCTCGAGGTTGGTGAGGGCGAGGTGGTTGCCCTTATGGGCCGCAACGGCATGGGTAAGACCACTGCCATCCGCTCCATCCTTGGCCTGGAGCGGCCGCGGCGCGGCACCGTCCATTTTGCGAGCCAGCCCATCGCCGGCATGCGGCCGCACCGCATCGCACGGCTCGGCATCGGCTTGGTGCCGGAAGGCCGCCGCTGTTTTCCAAACCTCACCGTGCTGGAAAACCTGGTCGCCGCCGCGCGCGCCGGCGACTGGACAGTCTCGCGCATCGTCGATCTCTTCCCGCGCCTCGGCGAGCGTCGCGGCCAATATGCCAGCACGCTGTCCGGCGGCGAACAGCAGATGCTCGCCATCGGCCGGGCGCTGATGACCAATCCGCGCCTGCTCATCCTCGACGAGGCGACCGAAGGCCTGGCGCCCGTCATCCGCCAGGATATCTGGGCGGCGATCCGCACGCTGAAGGGCAGGGGGCAGTCCATCCTGGTGGTCGACAAGACCCTGTCCGAACTGTTGCCGGTCGCTGACCGCTGTTTCGTTCTGGAAAAAGGCGCCACGGTGTTTTCCGGCCCGCCGACCGCGCTGACAGGGGAGCTTCAGGACCGATATCTGGGGGTGTGAGAGTGGGAGCCGGACCGTCGCCGCCCCTCGTCTCCCTGCAAGTACAAAGGAAACAGATCGATGCCCGCGCTCACCCTCTACGACTATTTCCGCTCGTCAGCCGCCTATCGGGTCCGTATCGCGCTCCGGCTGAAGGGCCTGTCCTACGACCAGATCCCCATCCATCTCGTGCGCAACTGCGGCGAACATCTGTCGGAGGCTTATCGCGCCATCAACCCGCAGCGCCGCGTGCCGGCGCTGGCGGTGGGGGAGGAAATCCTCATCCAGTCGCCGGCGATCCTCGAATGGCTGGAGGAAACGTTTCCCGAACCTTCGCTGCTTCCGTCCGATCCGTTTGCCCGGGCGCACTGCCGCGCCATAACGTCGATTGTCGCCTGCGACATTCACCCGCTTAACAATACCGGCACGATAAAATATCTGCGCCAGAATCTCGGCTGCGATCAGCCCACCATCGATGCCTGGTACGCGCACTGGATCCGCCAAGGTTTTGAGGCGATCGAAACGATGATCGAACCGAAACCCTTCGCCCTGGGCGACACCGTCACGCTCGCCGACCTCTTCATCGTGCCGCAGGTCTTCAATGCCCGGAGGTTCTCGGTGCCGCTCGACGCCTTTCCGAAGATCGTCGCGGTGGCCGATGCCTGCGCCACGCTGCCGGCCTTCCGCGACGCCGCGCCGGCAAACCAGCCGGACGCGGAATGATCAAGGCTGCCGCGCTGGCTGGTCTTTTCAAGCGCCCGGCATCAGCCGCCGACCTCGACGAGCAGATTGCCTTTGGTGTCCATTTGCCCGCGCTGGCCGTCAACGAGCAGGATGGTTGTCGTCGGCATTTCGAGCAGGGCCGGGCCGGTCAGTTCGCTGCCGGCTCCGAGCCCGTCTATGTCATAGACCGGCAGGTCGCGCAGTTGACGCCCGAGATAGACATTTCGTCGCGACTTCTCACGCGGCTTCGCGCGCTTGCCTTCGAGAATTGCGCCCTGGCGAAGACTGCCGCCGGTGTCGCCGATCGCGCGCACCTTCCAGGTGGTGAACTCGACCGTGTCGGCCTCGTCCTTGATCGTGTAGATGCGCTCGTGCTGGTCGTGGAACGCCTTCGTGAGCCCCGGCAGCGACGTTTTGCCGAGCTTGCCGTCCGGCATGTCGAACGGCACCTCGATGTCCCAGGACTGGTAGAGATAGCGCCCCTGGAAGGCGAATTCGAAGCGCTGCGCGGCAGGCGCCACGCCGGAGCGCTTGAGGAACGCCGCGCCGCGCTTCTTCAGCGATGCGAGCAGCTTGTTGACGCCGGCCAGGTCGAAATTCTTGTCGGTGGTGTTCAACGTGCCCGTCTCTTCCCAGCGCACGTCTGAGATCAGTCCGCCATAGGCGCTGAGCCCCGCCGCGAAGCGCGGGATCATGAAACTCTTCACGCCGAGGATGCGCGCCATGTCGCTGATATGGCAGGCGGTCGCGCCGCCGCCGCTGACGACATAACTGTCGCGCGGGTCTATGCCTTCGTTGACGGTGATGTCCTCGATCGCGCCGATCATGTTGTGGTTTGTGGTTGTGTAGATGGCGTAGGCGGCTTCCAGCAGGCCGAGGCCTAGTTTCTTGGCAATCTTGCCGATCGCGGCTTCCGCCTTGGCGCGGTCGAGTTTGATGCGGCCGCCGAGGAAATAATCCGGATCGATGATGCCGAGTACCACGTTGGCGTCAGTCACCGTCGGCTCCGTGCCGCCACGTCCGTAGCAGGCGGGACCGGGCACGGCGCTGGCGCTGTGCGGGCCGACGCGCAGCAGGCCGCCGGCATCCACCCAGGCGATCGAGCCGCCGCCGGCGCCGACCGAACGCACGTCGATCTTCGGGATGCCCAGCATCTCCATGCCGAAGGTGGCTTCCGGCGTGACCACCAGATGCCGGTTGCGCAGCGCCGACACGTCGAATGTGGTGCCGCCCATGTCGACGACGATGACGTTGGGCGCGGTGGTCAGGCTGATCGCGGCGATCGGCGCCAGGGTCGGGCCGGACATGACACTGTAGATCGGCCGCGCCACGATCTCCTCCGGCGGCATCATGCCGCCGACGCAGTTGGCGATCAAAAGTTCGCCGCCATAGCCCGCCCCTTTCAGCGCCTTGGTCAGGTTGCCGACATATTCGCTGACGATCGGATAGAGCGAGGCGTTGATGGCGGTCGAGATGGTGCGGCGGTATTCGCGCGGGATCGGGTTCAACTCGTGGCTGAGCGTCACCGGGATGCCCGGCAGCTCCTCGGCAAGGATCTCGCGCACCCGCCGCTCGTGTGACGGGTTGACGATCGACCACAGCAGGCAGACGCCGACCGCCTCGACGCCACAGGCCTTAAGATGCTTCGCCGCCGCGCGCACGTCCTCGTCGGAGATCGGCTCGATCTCATTGCCCATGGAATCGATGCGGCCGCGCACCTCGCAGGTGCGGCTGCGGTGGATGTAGGGGGGCGGAAAATCGATCTTGATGTTGAAGGCGCGCTTTCGCGGGGATTCGCGCAGCGTCAGGATATCGGGATGGCCGGCGTTGCAGATCAGCCCGGTCGGCGCGACCTTGCCCTCGACCAGCGCATTGGTTGACACGGTGGTGCCGTGGACGATCATGTCGGTCTTGGCGAGGAAATCGGCGAGTGTCAGGCCATGGCTTTTCGCGGCGACTTCCAGCACGTCGAGAAAGCCGCGCTCGAATTTTCCGGGGGTGGTCGGCGATTTGTGGATTTCGAGATCAGCCCCCTCGCGATGGAGCACGAGGTCGGTGAAGGTTCCACCGATATCGATGCAGGCGACGAACATTTTTCTCGCTATCCCTGTTGTGTGAGTGTTTCGGCCTTGCACGATGCGCGACGGCGGGGCAGGCCGATCTCAAAATCGCCGAGCAGGCCGGCCGGTCGCCGCACCAGGATTGCCAGCAGGATCACCGCCAATGCGATTTCCTGGAGGCCGGGCGGTGCCGCTATCGTCGTGTCGCCGACCGTGAATCCGCGCTCGATGCCGCGAAAAAGTTCCGACACGATGGAGACGAGCGCCACGCCGACGAAGGCGCCGGTGAGGCTGCGCATTCCGCCGGCGACCAGCATGGTCAGGGTGACAAAGGTGAGGTCGAGATAGAATGTGTTGGCGGTGATCGTGCCGATGAAATGGCTGAACAGCACGCCGCCGGCCGCCACGATCATGGCGCTGAGCACGAAGGCTATCAGCCGCTCGCGCTCCAGGTCGATGCCGGTCGCGGCCGCCGCCACCTCGTTCTCGCGCGAGCATCGCAGCAAGAGACTATGCCGGGTCATGCCGTAGAGGGCTGCGGCGAGGATGGCGAGCGACGCGCCGCCGAAGGCGACCCATAGCCCGGTGTAGCGTGGCAGGCCGACCAGCGCCTGTCGGCCGCCGGTGACCTCCTTGAGGTTGGAGGCGATGACATAGGTGATGATCAGCACGGCAAAGGTCGCCATCGGCAGCGCGATTCCCCGCAGCCGGCAGAGCGGCCAGCCGATCAGCAATGCCAACAGGCCGACGGTTACGAGTACGACGAGAAGTGCCACGGGCCACGGCAGTTGCAGCGCCTCGAGGAAGCCGGGCAGGTCGAGCAGCGTCTCCTTGCGCGCCGGCGTCAGCGTCAGGATCGCCGACATGTAGCCGCCGATCGCCATGAAGGCGACGTGGCCGAAGGAGAATACGCCGGAATTGCCGACGAACACGAACAGGCCGACCACGACCACCAGCTTGATCATCGCTTCGACGATGGTGCGCTGCATGGCCGGCGGCGTCAGCGTGGCCAGCAGCGCCACCACGAGCAGCGCCGCGATCAGGATGAGGGCGGTCTGGAGCGGTCGAAACGCGGGGTTGCTGAGCATGGCTACACCCGCTCCCTGTCGGCACGGCTCTTCAGCAGGCCCTCGGGCCGCCAGAACAGGAAGAGGATGAAGATCAGGAACACGAAGGCGTCGCGGTAGGGCCGCAGCTCGACCGGCAGGTAGGCTTGCAGCGAGACCGATATGATGCCGACAAGGAAGCCGCCGAGCGCTGCGCCCGCGATGGAGCCCATTCCGCCGACGACCGACGACACGAAGGCGATCAGCACCATCGAGACGCCCATCTTGTAGGAGACGCTGCCGGTCTGGGCGACGAGGTAGAAGGAGACCATGCAGGCAAGCACCCCGGAAATCGCAAAGGCGAAGGCGATAACGCGGTTTGCTTTCACCCCGACGAGGCGCGCCATGTTGAAGTCTTCCGCCGCGGCTCGCATCTGCAGGCCTATCCGTGACAGCCGGAAGAAGGCGACCAGCCCGCCCATCAACAGAAGGGTTACAACGATGGTGACGATCTGCAGGCGCGGTACCCTCAGCCCGCCGAACTCGACGCTGGTCGCGAGCTCCGCGAGGAACGGCACGCCCATGGCACGCGAGCCGTAGAGCATCAGTACGACGTGCTGGACGAAATAGGAGACCGCGAAAGAGGCGATCAGCAGCGTCGCCGGGTTCGCCTTGCGCAATGGCCGGAAGGCGACACGCTCCATGCCGAGCGCCAGGATGGACGTGACGATCAGTGCGGCGAGGATCAGTACGAGCAGCGGTTGGCCGACCAGCGAATAGAGCGTGAAGCCGCCGGCCATGATCAGCTCGCCATGGGCGAAATTGATCAGCCGCATGATCGAGAAGATCAGGCCGATGCCAAGTGCCGCCAGCGCGTAGACCGCGCCGAGGCTGATGGCGTCGATGGCGTTCTGCAGGAAATTCATGGCGCGCCCGCTCCCGCCGACACGCCGAAATAGGCGGCGTCGAAGGCCGCTGTTCCCTTCAGCTCGCCAGAAGTTCCCGACATGGCGATGACGCCGGAATTCAGCACATAGATGCGGTCGGCGACCGAAAGCGCGCGCGAAGCGTTCTGCTCGACAACCAGCACCGTGACGCCAGAGGCCCGCAAATTCTGGATCGCCTCGTAGACCTGGCCGACGACGATCGGCGCAAGGCCGAGCGAAGGCTCGTCGAGCAGCAGCAGGCGCGGCCTAGCCAGCATGGCGCGGCCGATGGCCAGCATCTGCTGTTCGCCGCCGGAGAGCTTGTTGGAGCGCTGGCGGTAGCGGTCCTTCAGCACCGGGAACATGGTGAGCACCCGGTTGATGTCGCGGGCGATCTCGGCGCGGTCGTGGCGCACCGTCGCGCCGAGCGCCAGGTTCTCGGCGACGCTCAGCGATCCGAAAATGTGCCGCCCTTCCGGCACCAGCGAGAGGCCGGCGGCGACCAGCGCCTCGGGCTGCATCTGCCCCGAAATATGGCCGGCAAAGATGACGCTGCCGGAGCGCGGCCGCACCATGCCGGCCGCCGTCAGGAGCAGCGTCGACTTGCCGGCACCGTTGGGTCCGATGACCGCAACGATTTGCCCCTCGGCCACCTCCAGCGAGATGCCGCGCAGGGCAACGATGTTGCCGTAGTTCACGTGAAGATCGGTGATCTCAAGCATCACGCGACCTCCTCGCCGAGATAGGCGGTACGCACTTTCGGATCGGAGCGGATCTCGGCCGGGCTGCCGATCGCCAGCGTGGCGCCGAGCCGCAAGACCTGGATGCGATGACAGAGTTCGAACACAAGCGACATGCGGTGCTCGATGAACAGCACGCCGCAGGCGAGTTTTTGGGTGATGCCGTTGATGATGTCGCGGAGGTCGCGGCATTCGGCGTCGTTGAGGCCGGCCGCCGGCTCGTCCATCAGCAGGAAGCGCGGCCGCATGGCGATCGCGCGGGCGATGCCGACGCGGCGCTCCTCGCCGAACGGCAAGGTGCCCACCTGCCGATGCAACTTCGCCGTCAGCGCCATCTCGCCGAGAATCCTTTCCGCCTCATTGCGCGCTTCGGCGCGGCTGAGGCCGATGGCGACGCCGCCTGCCTCGACATTCTCCAGGGCCGAAAGCCCCGCGAAGGGCAGCACGCTCTGAAACGTGCGCACCAGCCCGCGGCGGCTGCGGATATGCGGTTTCCAGCCGTGCAAATCCTCGCCGTTCAAATGGACGCTGCCCCGCGTCGGCTCCTGGAAGCCGGTCAGCACGTTGATCAGCGTCGTCTTGCCGGCGCCGTTGGGGCCGATCAGGCCGAGAATCTCGCCGGGCTTCAGCACGAGGCTGACGTCGTCGATCGCCCGCAGACCCTGGAAGTCGACGGTGACGTTGCGGACTTCAAGAAGAGCGCCGGCCCGATCGGCCGGCGAAACCACCGACATGACGAAGCCTGCCGGGAACTATTTCGGCATCTGCTCGGCGCGGATCACGCCGACGACATTGCCCGGCTTGCCGCCCTTCACCTCCAGCAGGATCAGGTCGCGCTGCATGTTGATGTGGGTTTCCTTGGTAAAGCTCGTCGGGCCGGTGATCAGCGGCTCGTTGACGAAGGTTTCCAGCGTCTCGCGCACCTTGTCGGTGTCGAAGGTACCGGCCTTCTCGACCGCTTTCGACCAGCCCTGGATGACGCTGTAGCCGGTCAGGGCGTGCGAGGTGACGGGGGCGGCGCCATACTTCGTCTTGAACTTGTCCATGAAGGTGGCGACTTCCGGACGCGGATCGTTGCCGAACACCGAGCCGTAGGTCACCAGATACGCATCGCTGAGATTGGGCACGGCCTCCAGCCAGTAGTCGCCATCCCAGGATTCGGACAGGACCAGCGGCTGGTTGACGCCGGCGGCGCGCAACTGGCGCATGGCGCTGGAGCCGCCCGGCGGGAAGGAGGCCAGCACCATCACGTCGGGCTGTTTCGGCAGCGCCTTGATACGGGTGATCTGGCTGGCGATCTGCGGATCCTCGCCGCCGAACGTGTCCTTGCCGAGCAGCCCGTCGGCGCCGGCAAGCTCCTTCCACCGCCGCTCGAAGGCGTCGGCGAAGCTGGCGTCGAAGGCGATGGTGGTGTCGAGCAGGATGTAGGCCGTCTTCCAGCCCTGCTTGTTGTAGGCCCATTCGGCCAGCGCGACGGCCTGGCCCGGCGAGCCGGTCGACATGGTGAAGGCGTTGGGGCCGATGCCGGACGGACCGAATTTGGGGTCGCCGGCGCAGGTGGAGAAGGCGATCAAATTGGCGCCGTCGGCAACCGAGGCGGCCGCGCCACCGTAGTCGTAGTCGCAGGTCACCACGACCATGCCGGCGCCCTGGTCGATGACGTTCTGCGCCGCGGTGGCGCCATAGGCGATGTCGGACTTTGTGTCCGAATAGATGATCTTCAGCGGCCGGCCGAGCAGGCCGCCCTTGGCGTTGATCTCCTCGATGGCGATTTCCATCGCCTTCGCCGGGCCTTCGTCATAGGGCGCGATCGCGCCGCTCTGGGCTATCGCCGCGCCGATCACGAAGGGCTCCTGCGCCTGTGCGGCCGTCGCCATGCCGGCGGCAAGAAGCAGGCCGCTCAATCCCAAAGTCCGGTAGTTTTTCACGCCGTTCCCCTTTGTCGCTTTTTATGATCCTGGCAGTTACTGCGTCTGGCCGCGCAGGTTTTGGGTGGCGGCCATATCCACCTCGAAGTCGATGCCGTTGGCGGTCAGGCGAACCGCCACGCCGAACACCTCCTTGGCGGCGGCCGCGCTCAGCCATTTGCGGTTGACGTCCTCGACCACGTGCTCAGGCTCGCGTTTGCGCGGATCGCCATAGCCGCCGCCCGCAGCCGAACGATACCCCACGGCCTCGCCGTCGGCGATCGAGCCGCTGAAGAAATCGGTCAGGCGCTCGACGGTGCCGTCGCCCTTGTGCCGCCAGGTGCCGCAATGGGCGCCGGGCTGGCCGCCGAGCACGCCCTTGGCCGGAAACGTGCCGCCGTCGCCGCAGACATAAAGCGTCATGCCGCCGGTCAGGGAGCGATAGCTGCCCTTCACGGCCGGCGCGCCGTTCCACTGGCCGAAACCCATGGAGTCCTCGCAGATGCGCCGCTCCTCGACCAGGATCGGATAGGTGGCCTCGTCGACCTCGACGGAATCGGTGACCATGATGCCGTTGCCCACCGAGCACTCATAGGTCAGCCAGCCGTCGTGGCCGTGGTTGGCGGGGCCGCCGGACAGCGCCATCATCAATTGCGTGATGTATTCGACCGGCTGCTCCCGCCTTTTGTCGATGCCCGAGACCACGCCAAGGGCGGCCGAAAAATTGCCGCCGCCCTCGGCCATGCCGTAGGGTGCGCCCATTTCCGAAAAGGCGCATTGCACGGCGTTGGCAAGGCGCTCGTTGACGTTGCTGGTGGCGCAGGACGTGCCGATCGGATGGCTCGGGCGCCCGACCACGCAATTGTCGCGCAGCAGCGGCACGATGCGGCTCGAACTGCCCTCATTGTGCGGCACGCCGGCATCGAGATTGTAGTAAACGCCGATGCGGCAGGAGGCGACGGCGCAGGCTTCCGTGAGGTTCAGGCCGCCCGGCACGCAATCCGGGTTGTCGCGCACGTCGACGGTGATCAGCCCCTTCTTCGGATCGACTGTCACCTTGGCCTTGATCGGAATGCCCTCGTCGGCGACGCCCGCGACCGGGTCGTGCCGGACTTCATAGGTATAGGTGCCGGCCGGCAGCGTTTTGATCGCGGCAATGGCGCGGCGCTCGCCATAGTCCATCCAGGCCTCGACGAAGGCGCGGATTGTCTCGATGCCGTATTGCCCGACCAGTTCTTTCAGCCGCCGCTCGCCGGTGCGACAGGCGCCGACCTGGGCGCGGTAATCGCCGTACCAGATGTTGCTGACGCGGATTTTCTGCAGCCCGATGCGGATCAGGTCTTCCTTGTCCTTAAAATTCTCCTGGATCCGCACGCAGGGGAAATGCACGCCTTCCTGGTAGATCGTCGCGGCGAAGGGCAGGTAGGTCGATGGTTCCGGCGCGCCGATGTCGGCGTGGTGCGAGCGCGAAAGCGTCCAGAACAGTGGCACGCCGTCGAAGAAAACTGGCACGCTCAGCGTCAGGTCGGCGTGGTGGGTGACGCCGTAGAACGGGCTGTTGTTCAGGAAGGCGTCGCCCTCCTTCACGTCGTCGAATAGTTCGGTGATCGGTTTTGTGGTCAATTCCAGCGCGTTGACGTGGATCGGCAGCGCTTCCTCGACCGAGACCAGCCGGTGGTCGTAGGTGAGGATGCCGCAGGACATATCGCGTGCGTTCTTGATCACGCTGGAGCGGCTGGCCTTCATGACCGTGTTGGTCATTTCGCGGATGATGGATTCGAAGCGGCTCGACAGGACCGCGAGCAAAACCGGATCCAAGCCCGCAACGTCCTTGCCTTTGCCCGACCGCTTCATCACACCATCCGAAATGGAGTTTTGAGCGACGCCATTCAGGCGTCGCCTATTCCGGCAGCACACCGTAAAATGAATATGAAGTCAATATCATTTTTGTGATCGACTGAGGCGAACGCATTGTGTTTCGGACGGGCAGGACGGAACGGTCGCGGCAGCGTTTAGGCGCCGGAAGGGGATGTGTTTCGATTTGGGGGTCCAAAAGGGGGGAGGCGGACTCGGCGTCGATGTTTTTACAGATTGGTTATGCGCTCTCCCAAGACGACCAGTTGCTACGAACTGACGCGAGTCGATCTTCCGATGATCCTTTTCGATCTTGAAAGTGAGGGAACATCTCAATTCCCCATTCCGTCTGCTCGATGAAGTGGGTCACGGCATCCGCTTGAGAGAACCCGAAGCGTCTCTCAAGTTCGCCGATAGTTTCGCTATCACTAGCGTGGATCAGCTCGGCTGCCTGCTCACACATCATGATCGAATGCGCCATCCCGGCGACGGCAGCTTGTTGAATACGGTCGTTGCCCAAATCTGTCCGATCTCTCTTTTTGCGGACACAATATGCCTATACGGACTGATGTGACGCAATGTCTGCGATCGGTGGTTAGCTGCCACGCGGGCACATTAGACCTCGATCAGGATTGCGGCAGGCCAACTGCCAAGTGGCTGCGTAGGCACAACCCGATAGGACAAGGTGCGAACCAGTCAAGCTGCGAATGGTGCATTCATGCTTGCGAGAGTATTTGGGAGAGGTGAGGAACCCGTCACTCGGCCAGTAAACGCCCTGAGATCTTGGTTTCGCACTGTCGTCCTCGATTATGAGATTGGTTCCGTAAGTGAGGAAGCTGCTTAAGCCGGTTCGCCCTTCACCTTTGCCAAAGACACCGGAAAGGAGCCTCCCATATTCACCAAAGCACAAAAGGTTAGATCCAACTGACCCGTCGTCGGGTTTCGTCTCGGCCCTCCAGCAACCGCTCATGCCGCTGGCGTAGTGGCTATTCGAACGTGGTACGCAGCCTGCGACGACGATGGCCACCGCAGTGACTACAGCGAACTCGTGCGGCCTCATTGTAGCCCTCGAAGCGAAAACGCCGAAGATAGTAGAAGTGTCCATGTCCGCAATGGGGGTCGTTACCGGACATTCAATCTGGGCACGAGCAAGAATCGGGTTGTATTCGCACCCGCATTGCATGACATCCTTGGCAGACGAAAAGGAGGCCATGCCATGGGCCAGACAACGCAACACTACGCCATCTTCGAAACCGCCAACGGGTTCTGCGGGATTGCCTGGACAGGCGAGGGCGTCAGCCGCTTCCAATTGCCGACCAGCACGCCCGACGCCGCGGAACGCATGATGCTGCGTCGCCTGCCGGATGCCGAGAAAGCCGCACCGAACGCGGAGATCGCCAGGACGATAGAGGCTGCAAAGCGCTATTTTGCGGGCGAGGTGGTCGACTTCTCCGAAATCCGCCTCGATCTCGGCGACCAGGAAGCGTTCTTCGGAAAAATCTATGATGCGCTGCGGCAGGTCGGCTGGGGCCACACGACGACCTACGGCACGCTGGCGAAACAGCTCGGCGCCGGGCCGGAAGCGGCGCGCGACGTCGGCCAGGCTATGGCCAAAAACCCCGTGCCGCTGATCATCCCTTGCCACCGCGTGCTGGCGGCCGGCGGCAAGGTCGGTGGATTTTCGGCTCCCGGCGGCGCGACGTCAAAAGTGCGGATGCTGGAGTTGGAAGGCGTTCATATCGAGCAGGCGCAGCCTGCAAAGCCCGCGCAGAAGGCGCAGCAGTCGTTCGGGTTTTGAGGCGGATGATTGGAGAATGTTTGGGTGCGTCCTTCGAGGCTCGCCCTTCGACATCTGCGCCAACCTTTCGACCGTTAGCGAGGGCGAGCACCTCAGGATGAGGGAGGCCGTTCCTGCATCATCCTTCAACGTCGCGCTCAGTCTCTTGCTTGCCTGATTTCGCCGGCAGACTTGTACAGTCACAACAGCGACATTTCCGCGGCGCAGCTTAATTCCGCCGTTCGGCACTACAGGCGTGACACTGAAGGTTGGCCTGCAGGCACGACCTTCCTTATTCTGAGGTGCTCGCCTCCATGGGCTTCGAAGATTGGCGCAAACGAAGATGGGCGAGCCTCGAAGGACGCACCCTTTGGTGTCAATAAATTGAGTCTCAGCCCGCGTGCTTGGCCTCATGGTCGAGCAGCCAGCGTTTTCGTTCTATGCCGCCGGCGTAGCCGGTCAAGTCGCCGTTGGAGCCGACCAGCCTGTGGCAGGGAACGACGATGCTGAAGGGATTTGCGCCATTCGCATGGCCGACGGCGCGCGGCGCGGACGGCCTGCCGATGCTCGTCGCCAGTCCGGAATAGGTGAGCGCGCGCCGCGGCGCGATCTTGCGCAGTGCCGTCCAGACCGATTGCTGAAATGGCGTTCCGCCATAGTTGACCGGAGTATCGTCGATCGCGCCGACATCGCCGGCGAAATAGGCCTCCAAGGCAGATTTGGCGCTGCCGGAAGTCTGGGCGCTCTCCAGCCTGTATCGTCCGGCACCCAGCCGGCGGTCGAGCAGCAGGTAAAACCTTTCCTCGCAATCGGCGAATTCGACGGCCCGCAACGCTCCGTCCGGATCGGCAGCGAGCAGCATGTCGCCGAGCGGTGTCGCCATGCGTTCGAGGGTCAATTGCAAAATCATCGAGATCACTTCGCGTCGTGAAAGATGATGCCGAGCGTGTGGCGCCGGCCGGAACGAAGCCGGCTTACCCCATGCCGCAGATTGACGCGATAGTTGCCTCGCGTGCCTTGGACGGGACGGTTGTGGACGGCGAACGCCACCGCGTCGCCTTGCCTCAGAGGAACCACTTCGGCGCGGCTCTGCATGCGCGGCCGCTGTTCTGTCAGCACGAACTCGCCGCCGGAAAAATCGCGGCCGGGTTCCGACAGCAGCACCGCAACCTGGATCGGGAAGGCCAGGTCGCCATAGAGATCCTGATGCAGCGCGTTGAAGTCGCCGGGGCCATATTGCAGCAGCAGCGGCGTCGGCCGTTTTTGGCCCGCGTCGTGGCAAAGGCGCAGGTAATCCTGGTGCTCGTCGGGATAACGGATCTTGTCGCCCATGCGTTCGTTCCATTGATTGGCGACGGGCGCGAGGCGGGCGTAGAGCGAGGTTCTCAGCTCTTCCAGCAGGCCGGGGAGGGGATAGCGGAAGTAGCGGTATTCGCCCTTGCCGAAGCCATGCCGGGCCATGATGACATGGCTGCGGAAATGCTCCTCATGCGGATAGAGCGCGGCGAACATCTCGCATTGTTGCGGGTTCAGCAGTCTTTCAATCACTGCGCAGCCATAGGCATTGAGGTCGTCTCCGAGCGCCTGCCAGTCGTAGTCGTCGACACGTTGCGCGGCGTCGGCCATGGCAGGTTCCGACGGAAGAATCTTTGCCTCGGCGTTCATGAAAAATCTCCTCGTCAAGGGCAACCGCATCTGAGACGTCGCAGCGGCTGCTTCCGCATCGAAGTAGTCAGAACGGACTGCACAGCGCCACCCGATTCCGGAATCTCTCGAATGCCGGAATCCGGCGAGACTGTCGGCAGGCAATTGCCGACCTAAATGGATGCGGAAGGATTGAGCGCCCGACGGCGTTTATTTGGGTATGAGCAGAGGGAGTTCGTGATGATCCGGTGCATTCTCGTCGCCGTCGCCCTCCTCCTCGCGACGGAGGCACAGGCGATTTCCCGGTTCTCATCCAACCGGATGAGCTGCGCGAGCGTGCAGCAGAGGATCGTCGGCGAAGGCGCGGCCATCGTCAGCTACACTTCCAGGCGAGGCAATCCGCTTTACGATCGTTTTGTTCGCAATGCCCAATTCTGCCAGGTCGGAGAAGTCACGGATTACGCCTACATCACCGCCGCCGATACGAAATCCTGTCCGGTTCTGCGCTGTGAGGAATTCGAGTCGCAGTTCGACTCCAGGTAAGGCGTGTGGCTGCCGGCGCGGCGGTGCTCCTGCCGGCGTTCAGATGCTCTCCGGTAGGTAAATGTCGAACGGCAGAAAAATCTGTGCCGGTGCGCTGCCACCTGGCTTCAGCGACTCCGCCATCAAGGGCACCAACTCGCGACAGACGCGTTCGACCGGCGTCGCGATCACCATGGTCAGCAGTTTCTCTGCCAGGGCGGCGCGCCGGTCGGCGGTGAGTTCGTTGCAGACGGCGATGGGTCGCCGGTCGGGCTCCATTTCGCGCAATGCCGTGACCAGGCCGCCCGAACCGCCGCCGGCGACATAAACGCCGGCGAAATCGTCATGCCGGCGGTACAGGTCGAGCATGGCCTCGTGCGTCAGTTCATGGGTCTCCAGGTTGACGATGGTGTCGAGCACCGTGAATTCCGGGGCCTCCTCGCGGAAAAAGGCCCGAAAACCGATCTCGCGCAATTCGTGGCCGTGAAAACGGTGGCTGCCTACGAACAGCGCCACTTTTCCCGGGCGCGCGCTGTGCGCGATCATCCATGCGGCAGTGCGCCCGACCTTGCTGTTGTGCACGCCGACATAGGCACGCCGGGCCTCCGGCGCGAAATCCGACAGGAGTGCAAAGACCGGCACGCCGCGCTCCTTGAGCCGCTCCACCGCCGCCGTCAAAGTCGGATGCTCGGGCGCCACCATCGCGACCGCGTCGCAATGGGCCGCCACGGCTTCCAACCGGGCGACGGCTTGGGACGGATCCTGAGAGGAAATGAAATCAATCTTGCAGGATGTGCGAAACGCCTGCAAAGCGGCGACAGCGGTCGCGATTTCGTCGGCGAAGCGGCCATAGAACTGCCGGTCGGTCTCCAGCAGCAGGAAGCCGAGCCGGAATGTGGGCTGCTCCTCGCGAAGCCGCTGCCCGATCAGGCCGGCGGCATGAAAGCCGATACGCAGCGCGGCTTCATAGACACGATGTGCGGTCTCGGCACGGACGGGCAGGCGTTTGTTGAGGACGCGGTCGACTGTGGCGACGCTGACCCCGGATTCCTGGGCGAGTTGCTCGATCGTCGGGCGCTTGGCCATAGGGCTGGACTCCATTCGTCCCAAGCGTCTTACTCTCATGCAGTCAGGCAGGCAATGATAGAAATGATAGAAAGTATGTCATGATGATTGAGGGGCTTGAGGATATTCTGTATTGTGCCGGAATACATTCATGCCGGCCCTGCATCGGGGCGGAACCGGCTCTCACATCGCGAGGTCATGACAGTGGCTGCAGCCGAAATCGCAAAGAAGCGCGACTACAGCCTCGTCGGCGAGAGCACGAGGCGGGCGATCGAGACCGGCCTTGCCTCTGCCGACTGGTATCACACCGACGTTCCCCGCAAGGTGATGAAGGAACTGATGCAGCGCTCGGACGGGCCGGCGATCCGCGACACGGTCATTTGGATCGCTGTCATCCTCGGTTCCGCGGCGGGCGCCATCTGGTTCTGGGGAACTTGGTGGTGCGTGCCGTTCTTCCTCGTCTACGGCGTGCTCTACGGCTCGTCGAGCGACTCGCGCTGGCACGAGTGCGGCCATGGCACCGCCTTCAAGACCCAGTGGATGAACGACGTCGTCTATCAGATCGCCAGCTTCATGCAGATGCGCAATCCCGTAACCTGGCGCTGGAGCCATGCGCGGCATCATACCGATACGATCATCGTCGGTCGCGACGCCGAGATCGCCGTGATGCGGCCGCCGGACCTTCTCAAGGCGGCGCTCGCTTTCACCGGCCTGCTCGACTTCCGCTATGCGCTGCCCATCCTGGTGCGCAACGCCTTTGGATACCTCTCGCCGGACGAAAAGAGTTTCATCCCGGAATCCGAACAACCGAAGGCGGTTACAGCCGCGCGCTGGCACATGGCGATCTACGTCGCGACCATTGCTCTTGCGGTTTACATGTGGTCGTTCCTGCCGCTGATGCTGGTCGGTCTGCCGCGCCTCTTCGGCACCTGGCACATGGTGCTGACCGGTCTGCTGCAGCATATCGGGCTTGCCGACAACGTCATCGACCATCGGCTGAACACGCGCACCGTCTACATGAACCCGATCAGCCGCTTCATCTACTGGAACATGAACTATCATGTGGAGCACCACATGTTCCCGATGGTGCCTTACCACGCGCTGCCGCGGCTGCACGAGATCATCAAGCACGACCTGCCGGAACCCAGCCCTTCGATGTGGCATGCCTATAAGGAAGTCTGGCCGGTGCTGATGAAACAGCTCAAATACGAGGATTATTTCCTCAAGCGGGAACTGCCCCCGACGGCGAAACCCTATCGCGGCGAGTTTCACGACACGACCATCCCGGTGGCGGCTGAGTAAGCCAATCCGGCGAGGGACCACGGGACCATCGCGCGGCGCGCGAAAAGACTGCATTCAAGCGGAGGACGATAATGGCTGAATGGGTAGAAGCTTGCGCGGCTGATGATGTCGACGAGGAAGACGTGATCCGCTTCGACCATGGCGGCCGCACTTTCGCGATCTACCGTTCGCCGGACGACGAATATTTCGCTACCGACGGATTGTGCACGCATGAGAAGGTGCATCTGGCCGACGGGCTGGTTATGGACGACGTCATTGAGTGCCCGAAGCACAATGGCCGCTTCAACTACAAGACCGGCCAGGCGAAGCGTGCTCCCGTCTGCGTCGACCTCAAGACCTATCCGGTCAAGGTCGAGGCGGGCAGGGTGATGATCCAGATCGGCTGATTGGCGGGGGGACGTCCATGAGCTCGGAAGCCGGAATGGTAATCATTGGTGCCGGCGAATGCGGGGCGCGCGCCGCGCTCACGCTGCGCGAGGGAGGCTTTGCCGGCCCGGTTACACTAATCGGCGCCGAGCCGCATCTTCCGTATGAGCGCCCGCCGCTGTCCAAGGATGCGATGGCCGACGAGGCCGAGCCCTTGCCCAGGCACGTGGCGACGGGGGAGCGCCTGGCCGAGGCCGGCATTGTCCATCTTGCCTCGACGGAAGTGCGCCTGATCGACCGGCAGAAGAAGAATGTCATTTGCGCCGATGGGACGTCGCTCGGCTACGACAAGCTGCTGCTCGCCACCGGTTCGTCGCCGCGCCGGCTGCCGCTCGCCGAAGCGAGCCGTCGCTCCGTCTATCTCCGCACCTTCGACGATGCCTTGGCGATCCGCGCGCATCTGCGCAGCGGCGTCCGCGTGCTGATCGTCGGCGGCGGCTTCATCGGGCTGGAACTCGCGGCGTCGGCCCGAAAACTCGGCTGCCCGGTCACCGTCATCGAGGCGCAGCCGCGCATCCTGATGCGCGGCGTGCCGACGGAGATTGCCGAAATCATCCATGCCGCCCATGCGGCTGCTGGCGTCCACTTCTTCTGCGGCAAGGGTATCGCGGCCATAGAGGATATTGCTGACGGCGTCCGCGTCCAGTTGGCGGACGGCCATGCGGTCGAGGGCGATCTCTGCGTGATCGGCATCGGCGCCGTGCCCAATGTCGGGCTGGCCGAGGCCGCAGACCTGGCGATCGACAATGGCATCGCTGCTGACGAGCAGTTGCGCACCAGCGATCCGGACATCTTCGCAGCCGGTGACTGCTGCTCGTTCCCGCTGGCGCTCTATGGCGGGCGGCGGGTGCGGCTGGAGGCCTGGCGCAATGCCCAGGAACAGGGCGCGCTGGCCGCCAGGAACATGCTCGGCGGCGGCGAGGCGCACAACGCTGTGCCCTGGTTCTGGTCGGATCAGTACGATCTCGGTTTGCAGATCGCCGGCCTGCCGAACGAAGGCGTCGAGATCGTGCGCCGTGAGATGGGAGAGGCGCTCATCCTCTTCCATCTGGCTGCCGACGGCCGCCTCGTTGCCGCGAGCGGCATCGGTCCGGGCAATTCGGTCGCGCGCGACATCAGGCTGGCCGAGATGCTGATCGCCAAACGTGCTCATCCGCCGCAGGAAAAACTTGCCGCGCCGGACGCGAAACTCAAGGCCTTGCTGGCCGCCTGACACGCATAAAAGGGGGGAACCAAAACCTATGACCAGAAAAAGACCGACGATCGCCGACCTTCGCGCCATGAAAGGGAAGCGGCAGCTTACCATGCTGCGCGTGATGACGCTCGACGAAGCCGAAGCCGCCGAGCGGGCAGGCGTGGATATCGTGTCGATCCCGCCGACGCTCATCCTCGATCCGCGCTATCGCGAGGTGGCGCCTAGCCTGTTTTCCATGCCGGGCGAGAATTTCTTCGAGATCGGCACCGCCGACGATTTCGTGCGCTGGGCGTTCCGCATGTACAAGGCTGGCGCCGACGCGGTCTATTGCAGCGCCAGCTATGCCACGGTGAAGCGCATGGCCGACGAAGCGATCCCGGTCATCGGCCATGTCGGGCTGATCCCGTCGCGCGCCACCTGGACCGGCGGGTTCAAGGCGGTCGGCAAGACGGCCGACACGGCGATGCAGGTTTTCGACGCGGTCAAGCAGCTTGAGGCTGCCGGCGCTTTCGGCGCCGAGATCGAGGTCGTGCCGGTGGAGGTCGCCGAGGCAATCTCGCAGCGCACGTCGCTGTTCCTGCTCTCCATGGGCGCGGGCACAGGCTGCGACGCGCAATATCTGTTCGCCGAGGATGTGCTTGGCCAGAACCGGGGCCATATGCCGCGCCATTCCAAGGTTTACCGCAATTTTGCCGCCGAATATGACCGGCTGCAGGCCGAGCGCGTAGCCGCCTTCTCCGAGTTCGTCGCCGACGTGAACAGCAAGGCCTATCCCGAGGACAAGCACGTGGTGCACATGGCGCCCGACGAGCTTGCCCGCTTCATGGAACGGATCGAAACCGCATGAACGCACAAACCACTGCCAGCAACGGTCCCGCGGAAACGCTGGCGCAGCCGGTGCATATCTTCAATCTTTCCTGCGAGGATCGGCCGGGTATCGTCGCGGCTGTGAGCGCCGAACTTGCGGCAATCGGCGCCAACATTGCCGAGAGCAGCCAGTTCTGGGACCGGCAGAGCAACCGCTTCTTCATGCGCATCGCTTTCGCCGGTCCGCCGGACGCGAAGGTCGACACGCTGGGCCGGGTGCTCCAGCCGACCATCGAGCGTTTCGGCATGACCACCTCGCTGCTCGATCACGGCCGCCGGCCGAAGATCGTCATCATGGTCTCAAAATTCGACCATGCGATGCTGCATCTGATCTACCAGATCCGTGTCGGCTGGCTTAACGCCGAGATCGCGGCGATCGTCTCCAACCACGAGGACGCCCGCCGCATCGCCGAACTTGAAGGCATCCCGTTCCATCACTGGCCGGTCACCCGCGACACCAAGGCGGCGCAGGAAGAGCGGCTGGAGCGTCTCGTCGCCGAGAGCGGCGCGGAACTGGTCATCCTCGCCCGCTACATGCAGGTGTTCTCCGAAGGTCTCGCGGACCGGCTCTACGGCCGTGCGATCAACATCCACCATTCGTTCCTGCCGAGCTTCAAGGGCGCGAAACCCTATCACCAGGCTTTCGACCGGGGCGTGAAGCTCATCGGCGCCACTGCCCACTATGTCACTTCCGATCTCGACGAGGGCCCGATCATCGAGCAGGAGACCGAACGTGTCACCCATGCAATGAGCGCCGAGGATTTCGTCGCGGTCGGCCGCGACATTGAAAGCCGGGTGCTGGCGCGCGCGGTGAAGCTGCATCTTGAAGGCCGCGTCATGATCAACGGCCACAAGACGGTGGCCTTCTGAGACGACCGAGCGGCCGGCTGCTAGGCGCGAACGGACACCCTAATCAGGTTCATATCCGGAGCGTTTCACAAAACGCCACTTTGAATACCGCGTCAGCCCGGTCGCCTCAGCGTTCGCTTCAGACATTTTCGTGACGTCACGCAGAATCGTCGGATCTGGTCGCCGCCGGACGAAAATCCGAACGGAATTCGCCAGGCCGGCCGCGGATTTGGAATGGCGGTTCTTGGCCCGCCCTGCGGTCCGAGCGGATAATGCGGTCTTGTCGGCAAAGTGCCCCTTGAAAGCCCGCGCTCCGTGCTCATCGTTTCCGGCTGATCCAAAAAAGACAATCGAAGAAAGGGCCGTTCCATGGCTCAAGACCGAAAGCTGCGGCTCGGTGCCTTCATGCGGCCCGTCAGCCTGCATACCGGCGCCTGGCGTTATCCCGGCGCCTACGCGGATGCCAATTTCAACTTCGGCCATCTCAAGCATTTCGCGCAGAGGCTGGAAGCCGCGAAATTCGACGCCTTCTTCATGGCCGACCACCTGGCTGTGCTGAACATGCCGATCCAGGCGCTGCGGCGCAGCCATACGGTGACTTCGTTCGAGCCGTTCACGCTGCTCTCGGCTCTGGCGGCCGTCACCCAGCGCATCGGCCTGGTGGCGACGGCTTCCACAACCTTTGACGAGCCCTATCACATCGCTCGGCGCTTCGCCTCGCTCGACCATATCAGCAATGGGCGAGCTGGCTGGAACATCGTGACGACCTCCAATCCGGACGCGGCGCTGAATTTCGGGCTGGAGGACCATGTCGAACATGACGAGCGTTATCATCGCGCCCGCGAGTTCTACGATGTGGTCACCGGCCTGTGGGACAGCTTTGCCGACGACGCATTCATCCGCGACAAGGCGAGCGGGCTGTATTTCGACCCGGCCAAGCTGCATGTCTTGAACCACAAGGGTCCTCAGCTATCGGTGCGCGGCCCGCTCAACATCGCCCGGCCCGTGCAGGGCTGGCCCGTGATCGTCCAGGCCGGCGCGTCCGAGGCCGGGCGGCAGCTCGCCGCGGAAACGGCCGAGGTTATTTTCGCAGCGCATCAGGACCTCGCAGCCGGCCAGCGCTTCTATGGCGACGTCAAAGGGCGGGCGGAAAAGCTCGGCCGCCCCCGCGATTCCATCAAGATACTGCCCGGCGCCTTCGTCATCGTTGGCGACAGCGTCGAGGAGGCGCGCGCCAAGCGGGCTAAGCTCGACAGCCTGATCTATTACGAGAGCGGAATAGCCTCGCTGTCGATCGCGCTCGGCCACGATGCGTCGGCTTTCGATCCGGACGAACCGCTTCCCGACATCCCGGAGAGCAACCAGAGCAAGAGCGGCCGCGAGCGCGTGATCGACCTCGCGCGGCGCGAAAACCTGACCGTCCGGCAGTTGGCGCAACGGCTCGGCGGCTATTCCGGCCTCGCTTTCGTCGGGACGCCGCAAACCATCGCCGACGAGATGGAGTCCTGGCTTTACGGCGACGGCTCCGACGGCTTCAACGTCATGTTTCCGTATCTGCCGGCCGGCCTCGACGATTTCGTCGATCTGGTCGTTCCCGAATTGCAGCGCCGCAAGCTTTTCCGGACCGAATACGAAGGCGCGACGCTGCGGGAGAATCTCGGGCTCGCCCGACCGCAAAATCGTTTCTTCAGCGATGGCGCGCATCACTGACGTGAATGCAACGGCCAGCGACAGCGCCGCCACGGAACGCGGCAGCGTCCGCCTGCCATGCCGGGTAGACGGAGCGGGCGGTAGAGCCGCCGGCGTCATCACGCGCAACCGAAACGACGGCGACGCCCGCATCGCCAGCGGCAGCCTATCCAAGTACCCAGAGGAATGGTGGGAGGGGAAAGGCCGTCTTCGCCATAAAACTGTTCGACGCGGGCCAACGAATCGTCTGGTAATTGGGCAGGTCTTGGGAGGAAGACATGAGCCAGAAAGTGAACATAGGCGTGATCGGCGCCGGCTGGTGGGCAACGCTCGCGCATATCCCGGCGCTGCTCGCCAATCAGCATGTGGGCATCGTTGCCGTCAACCGGCCGGACCGCGACGGGCTTGACAGGGTGATCGCGGCCTTTCCCCAGGTGAAGCCGTATCTCGATGCGGCGGCGATGCTCAAAGACGAGACGCTGCATGGCGTCGTCGTCGCATCGCCGCATGTCCTTCACGCCGAACACGCCTCGCTCGCTTTCTCGAAAGGGCTGCATACGCTGATCGAAAAGCCCATGGCGACGACCGCGGCGGATGCACGCATGCTGGTGGCGAAAGCGCAGGCCCACGGCGTCGAGATCGTCCTGCCCTATGGCTGGAATTTCCGTCCGATCGTCGAGGCCGCGCATCGCCTGGTCGGCGAAGGCTGGATCGGGGAGGTTCGGCACGTGGTGGCGCAGATGGCCTCGGCGCTGGCGGACCTGTTCGGCGGCGAGCCGATGATCGAGACCAGGGACCATCTTTTCCGTCCGCCGGTGGCGACGTGGGCCGATCCGGCGAAATCCGGAGGCTATGGCTGGGGCCAACTGACCCACGGCCTTGGCGCTTTGTTTCGTATCGTCGATCTCGATCCGGTGCGCGTATTCGCCAAAACCGGCCTGTCGAAAGCCGGCGTCGATTTCTACGACGCGGCCGTGGTCGAACTGTCGAACGGCGCGACCGTTTCGCTGTCGGGCTCGGCGACCGTGCCAAAGTCGCGCGGCTACCAGATCGACATACGCGTCTTCGGGACGGAAGGCATGCTGCTCTTCGACATCGAGCGCCCGCGCCTCGAAGTGGTCCGCCACGACGGCAAGAGCCAGATCGTGGATTTTGGGCCTGGCGCAGGCGACTATGAACAGACCGCGCCGGTCAATCTGCTCGTCGATCTTTGCCGGGGCGAGAAGGTCTTCAATCCCGCCAACGGCATTGTCGGCATGCGGTCGAGCCTGGTGCTAGACGCCATGTACCGCTCGGCCGCAAGCGGCCGCATGGAAGAAGTGGGGTGAGAGGGCCTCAGTAGGTCGTGCGCCCGCCCGACAGGTCGAATACCGAGGCCGTGGTAAAGCTGTTTTCCTTCGACACCAACCAGGCGATCATCGAGGCGGCTTCGTCGACCTCAAGGAAACGCCCGCGCGGGATGCGCACCAGCATGTAGTTGATGAATTCCTCGGTGAGGCTTTCCAGGATGCGCGTGTTGGCGGTGGCCGGCGACACGGCGTTGACCGCGATATCGTATTTAGCGAGTTCCTTGCCGAGCGACTTCGTCAGGCCGATGACGCCTGCCTTGGCGGCGGAATAAGCCGACAGATTGGGATTGCCCTCCTTGCCCGCGACCGACGAGATGTTGACGATGCGCCCGTAATTCCGCTCCTTCATGGCCGGCACGACGACCTTGTTCACATAAAAGGTGCCGTTGAGGTTGATCTCGACGACACGCCGCCATTCGTCCGGGTCGTAAGCATCCAGCGATGCATTCGAGCCTGCGATGCCAGCGGAATTCACCAGAATAGACACGGGGCCGACCTCGGCTTCCACCTCGGCATGGACGCGCTGGAGGCCGGCAAGGTCGGTGATGTCGACCACTTTGGTGGAAGCCGCATCTCCCAGCGCCGCCTTTGCCTGATCGAGGATCTGGGCATTGATGTCCCACAGGCTGACCTTGGCGCCGGAAGCGATCAGCCGGCGAGCGATGGCAAAGCCGATGCCTTGGGCGCCGCCGGTCACGACGGCAACCTGGCCCTTCAAATCAATATCGTTCATCAGTCCAACTCCGAATGCGGGAAACGATGGTTATGGTCACCTATAGACGGGCGGCAAAGGCTTCGCCATGTTCTGCCCGGCTGGCGTATTTCATTAAATCGTCTGATCCGGCGACGCAGCGTGGACATGATGCGCCACTACCCGCATGCGCCGCAAAAGTTCCGAGACGTGCCTATCTGCCCAAGCCTGCCGCCACAAACTCCGCCGCCCGCTCGCCGACGACGAGCGCGGTGAGGTTGGTGTTGTGCTGGACATTGTCGGGATAGATGCTGGTGTCGGCGACGCGAAGATTGTCGAAGCCGTGGACCCTCAGATCCGTACCGACCACGGCCGTCGGGTCGTCCGCAGGCCCCATCTTCGCCGTACCTGCCTGATGGTGGGCGGCGCCCATGCGCTCGGCCAGCGCCTCGGCGATCGGCTGGTCGATGTCGTCCACCCATTCGGCGCCGTGCCGCCTGAAAGTGGCGGAAGCCAGCATTTCCTTGCAGAAGGTGCGGGCGTCGTCGAAGTTCTGCCGGTCCTGGATAACGGTGTTGTAGCGGTGGTCGATCAGTGGCGCCTGCCGGGGATCGCGGCTTTGGATGACGACCTCGCCCTGCGCCAGCGCATGGGTGAGGTAGGTCCAGAACCCGGCCATGCCTTCCTCCTCGTCGACGGGGAACGGATGGGTCTGCCATGCCGGTTCTCCCGTTGGTCCGCCAGGCCCGCGAACATCCGCCACGAAGGAGCGGCCCGTGGTCACGCCAAGCCCCTTGCCCTTGAAGATCATGCCGAAGCCGGGATGGTCGAGCAGGTTCTTGCCTACCGGCAGGTCGGCGGCGACGTCGATGCCCAGCGGTTTCAGCCATTCGGCGGGACCGATGCCGGAGCGCTGCAGGATAGCTGGCGTGTTGTAGACGCCGGCGCTGAGCACGATCTGGTCGGCGTAGGCCGTCGCCGTCTTCCCGTCGCTGCCGATATAGGCGACGCCTTCCGCCCTGCCGCCGGAAAGCACGACGCGCTCGGCCACGGCGCCGGCCATAAGCGTGAGATTGGCGCGCTTGCGCGCGGCGCGGATGTAGGTGACCAGCGTGCCGAGCCGCACTTCCTTGTAGCGATTGTGCGGCATCACGCCGACCACGCCGGCATGGGCGTCTAGGCCGTTCAGGTCGGGCGCCTCGCGAATGCCGAGTTCGACGCAGGCCTCGTACATGACGCGGTTCACCGGCGCCCAGCTTTCCGGCTTGTAGCGCTGGATGACGATCGGGCCATCCTTGCCGTGGATCGGCTGGTCGCCGAAGTCGAGGTCGTTCTCGATCTTGATGAAATAGGGCAGGACGTCATTCCAGGCCCAGCCCGAACAGCCCATCGAGGCCCAGCGGTCGAAATCGAACGGCGCGCCGCGCGCCGCTATGGTCGCATTGACCATCGACGTTCCGCCCATCAGTTTTCCGCGCGGCAGCCAGAGTTGCCGTCCGTTCAAGGTTCCAGAACGATCGGCATTGAAAAAATCCCAGTCGAATTCGGGGATGGCCGCGGTCTTCCAGCTATGCTCGCCGCTAACGGTGAACAGGGGAGGGATGGTTTCCTCGCGCGGAAAATCGGGGCCAGCCTCGATCAGCAGGACCTTGCAGTCAGGATTTTCAGTGAGGCGCGCGGCAACCACGCCGCCGCCTGATCCCGCGCCGACCATGATAACGTCGAATCGATCCATCGTTCCCCCTGACCGAAAATCGCGGCTGAGCTTTTTGCGATGATCCGCCTCGCGGCTTTCCGGCTATCGCAGACAATGGCTCGGCACCGTTTCCAGCCTAGCCAACGTGATGCGAAACGCAAGGGCCTCGGTTGGTATCTCGTGATCTCTCTAGGCCAGCGACGAACTTAAATTGTTGATATAAGTTCGCTTTCTGTCGCCACTGCTTTGTGATACGGCCCCTCCCATGAGCTCGATGACCAAACAAAATATCCGCAACCCACTTGCTCATCATGATAACGTTTCAATATAGTTGGCGTCGGGATTGCCTGGTAGAGAAGCCATAGTGGCCAACCTTGCGATCATGCCTGGGAGGTGGACGTCGTGACGGGTGCGGGAGGAGCGCATGCCGAAACTGCCCTGCCAGCCGCGCGCATCGGCGTTGCGGCGTCGGCTCCCGTGCTTGCCATGCGCAACATTGCAAAACATTTCGGCGCGACCCATGCGCTCGAGGATGTCTCCCTCGAACTATTCCCCGGCGAAATCCATGCGCTGCTCGGCGAAAACGGCGCGGGCAAGTCGACCCTGATCAAGATCATCACCGGCGTCTACCAGCCGGATCGTGGCGAGATCGAGCTCGATGGCAAGCCGGTCGTGGTCCGCAGCGCCGCCGAGGCCCAGCGCCTCGGCATAGCTGCGATCTATCAGGAACCGCTGCTCTTTCCGGACCTTAACGTCGCCGAGAACATCTTCATCAGCCACCAGGATCGCGGAAAACTGGTCGGCTGGAAAAAGATGTTCCGCGACGCCGAAGCCATTCTCGGCGAACTTGGCGTGGCGCTTGACGGCCGCAGCGCCGCGCGCGGCCTGACGCTCGCCGCCCAGCAATCGGTGGAAATCGCCAAGGCGATCTCACTCAATGTGCGTGTCCTGATCATGGACGAGCCGACCGCGTCGCTTTCGGCGCACGAGGTCGCGCAACTGTTCAGGCTCGTGCGCGACCTCAGCGCCAAGGGCGTTGCGATCCTGTTCGTCAGCCACCGCATGGAAGAAGTGTTTGAGATCGCCGACAAGGTAACCGTCTTCCGCGACGGCCGCCTGATCTCGACACGTCCGCGCGCGCAAACGACGGCGCGGGGCGCGATCGCCGATATGGTGGGCCGCGAGATGGGCCTGCTTCAGCCGCGCCCGCTGACTGCAACCAGCGACCTGTTGCTTTCCGTGCGGGGCCTGGCGCGTGAGGGAGCGTTCGAAAATGTCAGTTTCGATCTGCATCGCGGCGAGGTGCTGGGTTTCGCCGGCCTGATCGGGGCAGGGCGGACCGATGTCGGTCTCGCGCTGTTCGGCATCGAGCCCGCGACGTCGGGAACGATCGCGCTGAACGGCAAGGCGGTTGCCGTGAAGACGCCAAGCGACGGCATGGATCTGCGCATCGCCTATGTTTCGGAGGACCGGCGGCAGCTTGGCCTGTCTATGCCGATGTCGATATCGGCCAATATCACGCTGCCGATCCTCCGGCGATACCTCAACCGTTTCGGGCTGATCAAACGATCGATGGAGCGCGCGACGGCCGAGATGTTCCGCAAGCGGCTGGCCATTCGCACGGCGACGATCGATCTTGCCGTCTCAAAACTTTCCGGCGGCAACCAGCAGAAGGTGATGCTGAGCAAGTGGCTCAACACAAAGCCCGCGGTGCTGATCCTCGACGAGCCGACACGCGGCATCGACGTGGGCGCGAAGGCCGAGGTTCACGCGATCATCGGCGAACTTGCCGCCGAGGGTATCGGCATCATCCTGATTTCATCAGACCTTCCTGAGGTGCTCGCCATGAGCGACCGCGTGCTGGTTATGCGCGAAGGCCGGCAGATGGCGATTTTTGACCGCGCCGACGCCACCCAGGAAGCGGTGATGACGGCTGCCATGGGCCAGGCCGGCAATGATGTGTCCATCGGGGTGCCCGCATGAATTGGGTGCAGCGCCATGTCCGGCCGGAACAGGTGCGTGAACTCAGCCTGTTGTTGCTGATCATCGTCGCCATCCTGTTCTTCGGCTCGCTGATCGATAATTATTACAGCGCGCGCACCTTCAACCGTATCGCCTCCAGCGTCGCCGTCATCGCCATCGTCGCCGTCGGGCAGACGCTCGTCGTGCTGACCCGCAACATCGATCTTTCGGTGGGCTCCATCGTCGGCTGCACGGCTTATTTCGTCGGCACGCTGATCGCCGGCAACAACAACATGCACCCGCTGGTCGCCGTTCTCATCGCCGTCGGCATGGGCGCGCTGATGGGCGCGGTCAACGGCCTGCTGGTCGCGGTCGCGGGCATCCCGTCGATCATCGTCACGCTGGGCACGCTGGCGATCTTCCGGGGCATGCTCGTCGATCTGTCCGGCGCCAGGACCGTCACCACCGACAGCTTGCCGCCCTGGCTGGTCGACCTGCCGCGCCTCAATTTCATTGCGATCGACGGCTTCGACATAAGGGCGCTGTTCATGATCGCGGTGGCGATGGTCGTCATCTTCCATCTAGCGACGAACTATCTGTCGATCGGCCGCCGCCTGTACGCCATTGGTTCCAATCCCGATGCCGCCACGCTGATCGGCCTGCCGATGCGGCGCATGATCTTCCTGGTCTTCGTGCTGTCGGGTGCGCTCGCCGGCCTTGCCGGTTTCGTGACGCTCGCGCGGTTCGGAAACATCACCGTCGAGGCAGGGCGCGGGCTGGAACTTGCCGTCGTCGCGGCGGTCGTCGTGGGCGGCGTCAACATCTTCGGCGGATCGGGAACCGTGGTCGGCGCATTGCTTGGCGCGGTGATGATCGGCATCATCGAGCAGAGCCTGTTCCGGCTGCAGATCAGCGAATTCTGGCGCGACGCGCTGCTCGGCCTGCTGATCCTGCTTGCCGTTGCCAGTGACGCGGTGATCCTGCAGCGCCTGCGCGCGCTCTGGGCGCGGGGCGAACTAAAGCGCATCGCCGATCCGCCATCCGGAACGAAGCGAGCGCCGTCATGACCATGCTCGGGCGCCTGAGAAGCTGGGAAGGGCTGCTGCTGGCGATCCTGGTCGCCGTTGTTGCGGTGAACGCAGTGGCGTCGCCTTACTACTTCGGCGTCGGCAACATCGTGAACCTGTTCCAGCTCTCCATCGAGAAGATCATCGTGGCGTTGGTGATGACGCTGATCATCATCAACGCTGAGATCGACCTGTCGGTGGCGTCCGTCATGGGACTGGCCGCCTGCCTGCTCGCCTGGCTGTTCCAGCAGGGCGTGCCGATGCCGGCGGCAATCGCCGTGGCGCTGCTATCGGGTCTCGTGGCCGGCCTCTTTAACGGCTTCTGGGTTGCCTATATCGGGCTTCCCTCGCTGGCGGTGACGCTGGCCGGCCTCATCGGCTACCGTGGCGTCGCGCGCATCTTCGTCGAGGACCGGGCCATCGGCGGATTTCCGGCATGGTTCAACACGATGGGACAGCAGGCGCTGATCGGCCCGCTCACCGTCTCGATCGTGATCTTCCTTGTCCTGTTCGTCGTCGTCGCGGTTATCCTGCACGGATCGGCGTTCGGCCGGCTGGTCTATTTCATCGGCAACAATGCCGAGGCCGCCCGCTATTCGGGCGTGCGGGTGAAGCTGGTCAAGATGGCGCTGTTCGCGGCGTCGGGGTTTGTCGCAGCCCTTGCCGGCGTGCTCTATGCGGCCCGGCTCGGCTCGGTGCGCGGCGACATGGCCACGGGCTTCGAGCTCGACATCATCACCATCGTCCTCTTGGGCGGCGTCAGCATTTTCGGCGGTTCGGGAAACATCGTCGGGGTCGGCCTGTCGATCCTCGTGATCCTGAACCTCCGCAACGGAATGGGTCTCGCCAGCATAACCGGCAACACCCAGACAAGCGTGATCGGAGCCTTGCTGATCCTTTCGGTTCTGGTCCCGAACATAGCGCAGGCAATACGTCGCAATGTCAAAGGGAGAGTGACATGAGAAAGTACCTACTCGCCACCGCCACGACGGCGTTGGTCATGGCAATGGCACAGGGCGCATGGGCGCAGGCAAAGCCGGGCGCTGCGCTGGACATGGTCCTCCTGCCGAAATTCCTCGGTATCCTGCCTTTCGACCAGGCTCACGCCGGCGCGCTCGAGGCGGAAAAGGAACTGCAGAATTCCAAGCCGCTGCAGTTCCTCGGGCCGACGCCGGAAAACAGCGTCGCCGGACAGATCGAAATCACCACCAACGCGACAACGCAGGGCGTCGCGGCGATCATGATCTCCAACAATTCCGGCGACCAGATCGTGCCGGCCGCCAAGGCCGCGCACGACAAGGGCATCAAGGTCGTCACCTGGGATTCACCGATCCCGTCGGCCGAGGGCGAAGACGTGTTTGTCGCCCAGGTGGATTTTTCCGAGACCGGCAAGGTCATGGCGGACATGGCGCTGTCGATCCTCGGGGCCGATGGCGGCAAGTTCGCGATCCTGTCGGCATCGCCGGACGCGGCCAACCAGAACGCCTGGATCAAGGCGATGATGGAGGCGCTGAAGGACCCGAAATATGCCAAGCTCGAATATCTCGCGACGGTCTACGGCAACGACCAGTCGGAAGAGAGCTACGACCAGACCAACGCGCTGATCGACAAATATCCGGACATGAAGCTGGTCATGGCGCCGACTTCGGTCGGCATCGTGGCTGCGGCGAAGGCCCTTCAGGACGAAGGCCTGTGCGACAAGATCAAGGTCAGCGGCCTTGGCGTGCCGAGCGAGATGCTCGCCTACACCAAGAACGGCTGCGCGCCGGAATTCGCGCTCTGGAGTTTTGTCGATCTTGGCTATCTGACCTATCAAACCGCTTACCAGCTCGCGACGGGCACGCTGAAGGCGGAAGACGGCGCAAAATTCACGGCCGGCCGCATGGGCGAATACACGATCACGAAAGATCCGACCCGAGACGCCGGACTGCGCGTGCTGATGGGGCCGTTCTCGGTCTACAACAAGGACAATGTCGAGGCGGCTGCGAAGTAGCAGTTCCCTGGGAAACGGCTGGCGCGCCCTCGGCACGCCAGCCGTTTTCGTTTCCCGCGGCAGGAGACGCTTGCCATGAAGTCCTTTGCTTTGCGTTCAGATCGGGTTTCCCTCGCGGTAACGGAAACCGGAGGGCATCTGTCGGACGTCGCCTTCACGCTTCAGGATGGCAGGCGCGTCACTCCCATGCATGTCGCGCCCTGGGCGGATGAAGAGCTTCCCGCGGATACGCCGCCGATCATCCGGGTGCTGCGCGGCGATTTCTTCTGCGCCCCGTTTGGCGCCAGCGATTTGATTCCCGACATGCCGTTCGTTCATGGCCTTCCTGCCGGCGGCACATGGCGAGCGACGGAAGAGGCGGCGGGCAACATCGGGATGAAACTCGACGGCACGGTGATGGGTGCGACCGTCACCAAGCATGTCGAGCTTCGGTCGGGCGAGACAATTGTCTATCAACGGCACACCATGACTGGAGGATCGGGCCGGATTTCCATCGGGCACCACGCCATGCTGCGTGCCGAGCACGAACTGCAACTGGCGTTCTCTCCCTGGACGCTGGCGCTGACCACGCCGGAACCGGATGAGACACCGCCGCAGGGCCGGTCGCTCCTGCTCAACAACCAGACCATCGCCGATCTGCACCGAGCAGAACGCATGGATGGCGGTACGGTCGACCTGACCCGTTTCCCCAGTCCGGAGGGTTTTGAGGCGATCTGGATGGTGGTCGCCGATCGCAGCCCGTCTTTCGCCTGGACCGCCGCCGCCTGCGCGGAGGAAGGCTGGGTGTGGTTCGGGCTGAAGAACCCTCGCATCCTGCCGCAGACGCTGCTCTGGTTCTCGAATGGCGGCCGCGACTATGCGCCGTGGAACGGCAGGCATCGCAAGGCGATCGGGGTGGAGGAGATCTGCGGCTATTTTCACCTCGGACATGCAGCGTCCATCGCTGACAATCCGGTGGCCGCATGGGGAAGTCCGACGGCCGTCAGGCTGACGCCGGATGTGCCGACCGTCGTGTCCTACATGTTCGGCCTGGCCGCCGTTTCGCGTGACTTCGGCGCTGTCCGCGATATCGTCGGCGCCAGCGGCGGTGTCACGCTGATTGACGGCGAAGGCCGGGAGGCTTTTGTGGCCTGCGATTTGGGTTTCATCGCTGGCTGACCCTGTCGGAGGATGAGAGGCGGCTCGACCGACTTCGGGTCGTCGAGGCGATGTCGGCATCAGCCAAGCAGTTTTGCGGTAATCATCCGCCCGATCGGGATGGCCGAGGTCGCGGCGGGTGAGGGGGCGTTGCAGACATGCAGCGTCCGGCCCGTCTCCGCGAACAGGAAATCGTGGATCGCCTCGCCCTTCGGCGTCACCGCCTGGGCGCGGATACCCGCGGCATAGGGCTTCAGGTTCGCCAGCGTCAGGCTCGGGCAATATTTCCGACACTCCTCGAGATAGCCGCGCTTCCACAGCGAATTCCTAAGCTCGCCGGCGGCGTGCCGCCAATTTTTGCCGACGAGTTTCCAGAAACCCTGGAACGTCAGGAGGTCGAGCGTATCCCCAACGTTGATCGAAAGCCTCGGATAGCCTTCGCGTGAAAACCCGAGAACCGCGTTCGGGCCGACGGTGACGCTGCCATCGATTATGCGCGTCAGATGGATGCCGAGAAAGGGCAGGTCGGGGTCAGGCGCGGGATAGATCAGGTGCTTGACGATCCGGTTCTTTTCGGGCGGGAGGACGAAATATTCGCCGCGGAACGGCACAATGCGGAAATCCACCTTGGCCCCGGCCATGCGCGCCAGCCGGTCTGATTGCAATCCACCGCAGCAGACGAGTTTTAGCGCCTGCCAGGACTCGCCGACGGCTTCGATCCGTACGCTGTCCGCTTCCTCCTTGATGCCGGTGACAGCCTTGCCAAGGCGGATGTCGGCGCCTGAGGCCTTCAGAAGCTCGGCCATCTTCGCGCAGATCTGCCGGTAGCTGACGATCGCCGTTTCCGGGCTGAGCAAGGCGCCGATGCCGGTGATGTTGGGTTCGATCTCCCGCAATTCGCCGGAACTCACGAGCGAGAGTTTCAGCCCGTTGGCGGTGGCGCGCTCGTAAAGAGCTTCGGTGCGGCGCAGTTCCATCTCATTGGTGGCCACGATGAGCTTGCCGCAGGTGTCATAGGCGATGCCGTGCTCGTCGCAAAACGCCTTGGTGGCGTGCAGCCCTTCGAAGCAGAGTTTTGCCTTGAGACTGCCCGGTGCGTAGTAGATGCCGGCATGGATGACGCCGCTGTTGTGGCCGGTCTGGTGCTGGCCCACGGCCTGCTCCTTCTCCAGCAGCAGGAGGCTGGCGCCGGGCCTCTGGCGGAGCAATTCCAAAGCCGTCGCGAGCCCGACGATGCCGCCCCCGACCACGCAGAAATCGTAGATCATCGCCGCCTTTCAAGTTCACGATGCAACGCCGGCGCCGCTATACGCCGGTTTGCAGAATAGAAGTTTTGTTTCGGGACGCCATGTCCGGTCACGTACCCCTTCTTGATAAATCCGGGGTCGAAAGTTTCTTGCGGGGCTGCGCGCTACGCCGCTAGCATGGGGTCAGTCGGTATCGTCGCGGGAGGCTGCGTCGATACTTGGCGGAAGTTAATGGAGCCCACCCAGCCAAGGGGAGCGATTTCATGACAACCGACATTGCCGTCATCGCGGGAGCAGGGCCAGGGCTAAGTGCATCGCTGGCGCGGCTGCTTTCCCGCGAGGGTTTTGGCGTTGTTCTCGCCGCGCGCAATGTCGAAAAACTTGGCCCGCTGCTGGCCGAAACGGGCGCACAAGCCGTCGCCACCGACGTCTCTGATCCGGCCTCGGCGGCGCATCTGTTCGAGGTCGCCGACAGCGCCGGATCGCTTGCCCTCACCGTGTTCAATGCCGGCGTGCGCGCCCGTGGAAGCATTACGGAACTTGACGCCGAAGAGGTGAGGAAAGCCCTGCTCATCGGCGCCTATGGCGGCTTCCTGGTGGGCCAGCAGACCGCTCGCAGGCTGTTAAAGCGCGGCTCCGGCTCGATTTTCTTCACTGGTGCGACCGCCAGCGTAAAAGGCTTTCCGGGGTCGGCCGGTTTCGCCATGCCGAAATTCGGCCTGCGCGGACTGGTGCAGTCGATGGCCCGCGAGCTCGCGCCAAAGAACATCCATGTCGCGCATTTCATCGTTGACGGTGGGATCGCTTCCGAAGCCACCGGCCGCTCCGCTGTTTCCGATCCGCCGGACCGCTGGCTGTCTCCCGATGCTATCGCCGAAGCCTATCTGGCGATCCACCGCCAGCACCGCAGCGCCTGGACATGGGAGCTCGAACTCAGGCCTTGGGTCGAGACTTTTTGATCCTTGCCGGTCAGGGCAGGGGACGCCGCGGCTGGAAAGCCTCGCTTCAACGACGAAGATGCGTCATCCGTTTTCGGCTGTTCGTTTGGAAATCTAATTCCGATGAAGCGACCGGCGAAGGCGACGGTTCCTTCTTGTCCCCGGTTATCTCTATAAAATTTATAGACATTGGACGCGCATCGTCGAACTGGGACATCAAATCGATATGGCCAATCTCAATGTCGTCGGGTTTTCCGGTAATTTCGCCCGGCCCTCCAAAACCCGGACCTTCGTGGAGCATGTGGTCAAGGAGATCGCCCGGCGGCACGGGCTTTCGGCGGTCACCTATGACATCGAAGATCTCGGCCCTTCGCTGGGCGCCGCGAGATGGGCGCGCGATCTCGACGAAAACGCCCGCAACATCTTGCAAAGGGTGGTCGAGGCGGATGTGCTAGTCGTCGGCTCACCGACTTACAAGGGCAGCTATACTGGCCTCTTCAAACATTTCTTCGATCTGGTCGATCCGGCCGCGTTGCGCGGCAAGCCCGTCCTGCTGACCGCAACCGGGGGTGGAGACCGGCACGCGCTGATCGTCGAGCATCAGCTTCGGCCGCTCTTCGGTTTCTTCGAGGCGTTTGCCCTGCCCACCGCTGTCTACGCGACCGACAGGGATTTTGCCGACGGCGTGCTCATATCGGATCATATCCGCAACCGGGCGGCACAGGCGGTCGAGGAAGTCGGACGCACGCTTTCGCGCGCGCATCCGGTTCAGCGCGTGGCGGCGGAATAACGAGCGGCCTGTTATCGCATTGGCCGCGACGGCCGGCAGATGGGTCGTTTGAAACGCGGCAAGCCTGCGCTCAGTCCTTGGCGCGCTCCACATAGGAGCCGTCGGCGGTCATTACCACGATGCGCGTGCCGACGCCGATATGCGGCGGCACGGCGGTCTTGACGCCGTTGGAAAGCACCGCCGGCTTGTAGGATGAGGAAGCGGTTTGCCCCTTGGTCGTGGGCTCGGTATCGACCACTTCGAAGGTCGCACGCTGCGGCAGTTCCATGGCAATGGCCACGCCATTATGCAGCGAAAGCTGCACCGCCATGCCCTCCAGGAGATACGGCGCCTGGTCGGCGATATCTTCGGCGGGCACCGCCACCTGCTCGTACGTCTCGGGGTTCATGAAATGATACCCCTCGCCGTCGCCGTAGAGGAAAGTATGCTCACGGTCTTCCACATGGGCGCGCTCGACCTGCTCGGTGGTACGGTAACGCTCCGAAACCTTCACCCCGTCGGAAATGCGACGCATGTCGAGCTGGGTCACTGGCGTGCCCTTGCCGGGGTGGATATTTTCGGCAAACAGGATGACGTAGAGCTTGCCGTCCTTGTCGACGACATTGCCTTTGCGCAAGGAACTGGCGATCACCTTCACGGGCTTAAATCCTGATCGAGACAGGCCGGCACGCGCCAGCCGAAGAAGCGTTTGCGTGCGCCCTACAACATCTTTATGGCCGCCGCCAGTCACCTTCGCTGCCGGTAGTGCCTTGGCTTGACCTTTGGCCATGGATGATTGCGGGTATTTGGGGAGAGCACAGGATACCGAGATGAGACACGCCGAGCTTTGCTCAATCGCTCACAACTTCGCCGACTCGCTGGCCTGCGGTCTCGGACTCGTGATCGGCCATTACCCGACAGATGTCTTCAGGGAGGCAGGCAACTCTTCCAACGGTCACATTACCGTCGATTTCTTGACGGGAACCATTTTGGAAGGGCGGCCTTCGACAGGTTTAGCTCAGGCGATTGCGCTCTACAGCGAGGCGCTCCCCGCCTTTTGTGAGAAGCATGGGGCGTCGATATCGGATTTTCGTGAACTCGCGGTCCGTTACTCCGGAGGCCAACCGGACAGAAGGTTTGTCGTGACCGTCGTGGATGGACAAGGCCGTCGATCGTCAAGTGAATACGGGGGCCACGGTGAGCGCCTGATGGTTCTCGACCCTCTCGGGAGGCGGCGCCCCAAAGTCAGCGACGGCCCGTGAGCCGAATTCAATCTTCGCCGTTACTTTCCATTGGAACCCAAGAATGACCCAAGCCTCGCCCTGGTGGACGCCGCATGTCCATGCCGACCGCCGTCCCCGTCTGCTCGCGCGCAACGCCATCGCTGCCGCCATGCGCGATTGGTTCGCCCGCCGCGACTTCATCGAGGTCGAGACCGCGGCCCTGCAGATATCGCCCGGCAACGAGACGCATCTGTCGGCCTTCGCCACCGAGGCGATCCGCCCCGACACGATACGCCAGCCGCTCTACCTGCATACTTCGCCCGAATTCGCCTGCAAGAAGCTGCTCGCCGCCGGCGAGAAGCGCATCTTCAGCTTCGGTTCTGTATGGCGCAACCGCGAGCGCGGCCCACTGCACCATCCGGAATTCAGGATGATCGAGTGGTATCGCGTTGCGGAAACGTATGAGAGCCTGATGGCCGATTGCGCGGCGCTGCTGGCTCTGGCCGCCGAGCGGGCCGGTGCCACGCGCTTCTCCTTCCGCGACCGTGAGGCCGATCCTTTCGCCGAGCCGGAACGGCTGACGGTGAACGACGCCTTTTTGCGCCATGCCGGCATCGATCTGCTGGCAACGGTCGCGTCGGATGGGGAAACCGACCGCGACGGCCTCCATACCGCCGTTGCACAAGCCGGCATGCGCACCGCGCCCGACGATACCTGGTCCGATCTGGTCAGCCGGGTGATGGTCGAGCGTGTCGAGCCAGCCCTCGGGCAGGGCCGAGCCACCATCCTCTATGAATATCCAATCCCCGAAGCCGCGCTTGCCCGCCCAAGCGCCCGCGATCCACGCGTGGCGGAGCGTTTCGAACTCTATTGCTGCGGCGTCGAACTCGCCAACGCCTTCGGCGAACTCACCGACCCAGACGAGCAGCGCCGGCGTTTCGCCGCCGACATGGACGAAAAGGAAAAGATCTATGGTGAGCGCTATCCAATCGACGAGGATTTCTTAAACGCGCTTTCCATCATGCCGGAAGCCAGCGGCATCGCGCTGGGTTTCGACCGGCTCGTCATGCTGGCGACCGGGGCGCGGCGGATCGAGGAGGTGATCTGGACGCCGGTGGCGGATGTCTAGAAATCCCGGTGCCGGATCGAACTGCCCGGCAACAGGTTTCGGCAGATAAGAGAGGTTGTCAGTGCCTATATTGCTGAATCCGCGTGGTGCGAAGGCCGGCGAGGCCGTATTCGTCGATCGAGGCCTGCCAGGACAAAAATTCCTCGGTGGTCAGCTTGTAGCGCTGGCAGGCTTCCTCGAGGCTGAGCAAACCGCCGCGCACTGCGGCAACGACCTCGGCCTTGCGGCGAATGACCCACCGGCGCGTGTTCGAGGGCGGCAAATCGGCAATTGTCAGAGGGCTGCCGTCCGGCCCTATGACATATTTAACACGCGGCCTTACCAGATCGGTCATCGTACTCTCTACAATATTCACAGACCTAATCGTGCCCAGACTAACGCCACAGCTTTAAAAATTGCCTAAGCACCTCCGACAAGCGTAGGGACGACTCCCTCAACACTTCCTTTCCATCGGTCATACAATTTTAACGTTTTCACGCCTGGCGCGAACAAAGCAACGGGTTCAATGACTTGTCGGATGCGCCACGGTGCGCTTCCTGGAATCTCCGAGCGCCTTCGCCGTTCCCCGGCATTTCCGGTCGACCCAATTTTACCTGGCTCGGCTAAATTTTGGCCGGCGAAGTGGCCGCCGGTTCCCTAAAAAGGGGGATGGTAAATTCATGGCAACCAGAAAATTTTCCTCGACGCAGGCTGCATGTGCCAGCAGGCCCTTGTTCCTGCTTGACTTGCCTTCGGGCATGCCGGCCCGAAACAGGCATGATTGCGGAATCTCGTCCCCCTTGCCGAAAGCTGCTTCATACTCAGTGCAGTTTCTCCCGCGGGAACGCCGGTCATGACGGTGATTTGCGGGGAGGGGTCGGTGTCCGGAGGGTAGCGGCTAACGTGGCCGCGAGGGCCGGCGCTGCTTCGGAGTTCCGGAAGTCCCGCCCTGGTAGCGGGTACAAGGCTCTGCTATGGCCGGGAGCCGGCATGAACGGGATATCACCGGCATCGCGCCGGGATGTGTACAAGATCCCATGCTGTGGGGAATGAAGCGGCGGAGATCACCGGATGGGCGGCCGGAAGGTCGCAGATAAATAGTTAGATGAGCGAGCTTGCGGCCGCCCGTCTTCCCGAACCCATGACGCCCGACCGGCGAAGCCGGGTCGGACAGCGGATAATGGGCAAACAAAGAGTTCAATGGCCAGGGCGGCTTTCCGCAGCGTGGCAACGAGCAAGGCTGAATCGACGGCGCCGACCGCCCGATATGGCGACAAAGCCTTGCTTGACCTATATTCAAGGCCTTGGCATGAAACTTCGGTTCAAAACCTTGGAAATCGCTTCATGAACAGCCTCGATCTGCCGGGCAGGCCCGAGGATACCCGTGTCGTCGTGGCCATGTCGGGCGGCGTCGACTCTTCGGTAGTTGCCGGCATCCTCAAGCGCGAAGGCTACGACGTCGTCGGCGTCACGCTGCAGCTTTACGATCACGGCGCCGCCACGCATCGCGCCGGCTCCTGCTGTGCCGGGCGCGACATAGACGATGCACGCCGCGTTTCCGAGACGCTTCAAATCCCGCACTACGTGCTCGACTATGAGGAGCGTTTTCGCAAGGCCGTCATCGATCCCTTCGCAGAGAGCTATGTCGCCGGCGAGACGCCGATTCCTTGTGTCGCGTGCAATCAGACGGTCAAATTCGCCGACCTTCTGGCGACCGCGCGGGACTTGGGTGCCGCCGCGCTTGCCACCGGCCACTACATCCGCAGCCGTGCCAACGGCGCGCACCGCGCGCTCAACCGGCCTGTCGACGCCGACCGCGACCAGAGTTATTTCCTGTTCGCCACCACGCAGGAGCAGATCGACTATCTGCGCTTTCCGCTGGGCGGCCTGTCGAAGCCGGAGGTGCGCGCCATTGCGGCCGACCTCGGCCTGACCGTCGCCGACAAGCAGGACAGCCAGGACATCTGCTTCGTGCCGCAGGGCAAATATTCCGACATCATCTCGAAACTGAGGCCCGCCGCCGCAACGCCCGGCGAGATCGTCCACATAGACGGCCGTGTGCTCGGCCGCCATGAAGGCATATTGCGCTATACGATCGGCCAGCGCCGCGGCATCGGCATCGCCTCCGGCGAGCCGCTCTACGTCGTGCATCTCGACGCCGAGCGCGCCCGCGTCATCGTCGGCCCGCGCGAGGCGCTGGAAACCAGAAAAGTCTATCTGCGCGCCATGAACTGGCTGGGCGATGAGAGCCTGGACGCGGCCGGCGCCGAGGGCATCGAGCTGTTCGCAAAGGTCCGCTCGACCCGGCCGCCGCGTCCGGCGACGCTGCATCGCCGCGATGGCGTGACTTGGGTCGAACTCGCCGAAGGCGAGTCCGGCATCGCGCCCGGCCAGGCCTGCGTGCTCTACGGCGACGATTCCAACGAGGCGCGCGTGCTCGGCGGCGGCTTCATCGAGCGCTCGGAGCGCGGCGCCCAGGCCGAGGCAATGCTGGCGCGGCTCTCCGCTCCGGCGCATATTGCCGCGGAGTAGGGTCCCTTAGATGGGCCGAGTCGGGATTAGAGATAGGGCGACAGCGGTCGGTCGCACTTTGATCGCGTCCTTCCTCGCAATGACGGATTTCAGAACGCCTTCGCGAGCGAAGCTGGCAGTCGGATTCGTACTCGTCGGCTGGATGACCGCAGGAGCCCTGATCAATTCGTTGACGCCGCTAAACGGACTCTCTGAACTGGCCTGGACCGTTGTCGGCGTTGGTGCAGCCGTGACTATCTTGGACTGGCTCGTTCCCGCGAAACTTATGGGTGAACTCAGGGAGAAAGCCGGTTCGATAGAAATTCAAGCACGCCTTCGCGCTTATTTCGAATGTATCGCTCTGCTTGTCGCCGCAGCCGCGGTTTTCGCCATTTGGTACGTGGCTTGGCAATGACGGACCGCCTGGCATCGCCGCCACTTCGGGGTTGGCCGTCAGCTATGTGCGATGGTCCCGGCGGTCAGGATGCGCAGCACCGCGACCCCCTCCTCGCCGCTGGTGCGTGGCGGCTCGCGGGTCTCGATGCATTGAATAAAATGCTCCAGTTCGCGCGTCAGCGGCATGCCGCCTTCGACCGGCACATAGGTCGGCTCGTTGGTGGTGGCGAGCCATTGCCCGCTGTCCTGCCACACCTCATGATGGTAGATCGCAAGTTTGCGCTCCCACGGCTCGACATCGTCGAACACCGCCATGGCCTTGGTGCCGACGACCGTCAGCCTGCGCTCGCGATAGGGGTTGAGTCGCGAGGCGAAAAGGTGGCCGCGCAGGCCGCCGGGAAAATGCATGTGCAGATGCGCGAAGTCGCTGAGCCGGTCGAGAAGCGCCGCGCCTTCTCCGCGCACATCCGTCGGCGCCTGGCCGGTGATCGCGAGAATCATCGACAGATCGTGCGGCGCCAGATCCCAGAGCGCATCGTTTTCGGTGTGGAATTTGCCGAGGCCGAGCCGGTGCGAATGGATGTATTTGACCTCACCCAGCTCACCGTCGTCGATCAGCGCCTTGAGTTTTTCGAAAGCGGGATGAAAACGCAGCACATGGCCGGTCATGAAGATGCGGCCGTTGCGCTCGGCGGCGGCCACGGCCCGCTCCGCGTCGTGCACGGTCAGCGCGATCGGTTTCTCCACCAGCACGTCCTTCCCCGCCTCGACGGCGCGCACTGCCTGCTCGGCGTGGAACTGCGGCGGCAGCGCCATGACGACCGCATCGATATCGTCCCGCGCAAACAATTCCGACGGCGCAATCGCCAGGCAGTCGTGCTCGACGGCGAAGCCTTCGGCGCGCGCGCCGTTCACATCGGATACCGCGCGCAGAACCCCCAGTCCCCTCAACGTACGGACATGGTTCGCCCCCCAGTATCCGCAACCCAGGACAGCGATGCTTGGCTTCATCAAATCGAAAACTCTGGGGCGGGCATTCGCCGGCGGACTGTATGGCCGGGCAGACATAACCACGCGTGCATTTGAACTCAAGTCCATGCCATGCACGATTGATTTCAGCCGAAAACGTCGCTTCACCGGTAATGGCAGCGTTCACCCGCGACGGAGAGCCGGCACCGGATGGGAAACCTTCGATGCCAGGGGCCGGCGGCCCGATCTCTCGGAAACGCGATGTTTTTCCCGATCGTCACGGTCGCTTTCCAGGCGATGCGATATTCCAACGAATATGGCCCAGGAATGCACGGTGGTGTTCCCGCGCGATCTGTTTTGCGAGGCCGCGGCTCGACAGGGTCCCTTTTCGCCAGATACGCAACTTCCGAACTCGCCAACAAGTCGGTGTCTTCAATACACCGCGTGCTTGACAGGTCCGGTCCGCCGCCCCTATACCGCCGCAGCTTTCGCTTGCGGCGCGGTCAGCGGCCACTGCGGGCTTGGGCGGAGTAGCTCAGTTGGTTAGAGCACGGGAATCATAATCCTGGGGTCGGGGGTTCAAGTCCCTCCTCCGCTACCAAAAATTTCCTAGCATTTTCATTGCTTTGAGAGGTGGGCATATGCGCGCCGGAGGGCTTTTCATGTCGCGAGAGGCCCTGAGCGATGTCGACGAGATCGAGATCTTAGCGGCTAGCGTAGGATCGCCAGCGCAGCGAAGACGAGCCCACCGAAGACGCCGCAGGCACCGGCGGCCGTGTAAACGGTAACATCGCCAATTCTGCCGCGCAGTTGCGTTGCGAAGGCAAAATAGAAGATACCGATCGCGACGAGCGCGAAGCCGACAATCAGATAGAGGCCGGACCATTGATGCAACGAATCGTTCTCCGTCGATGACCCTGGAACGTTGGATTCTGTTCCCCGGTTCCGCCCAGACCGTCGATAGATCAAGGGCGAAACAGAAGCCCGCTCCCTGCTTGGCCAAAACCGCTAGTCGTCTCCTGGCCAGGGCGGCATCTGGTGGGCTTCGCGTTCCAAGCGGCGGACGGTTTCCCGAATATGCTTCGGGTCTTCGTGCTCCAGGCCGACCACGTCGTTGCGTGTCTCCCGCAAAGCCACAACGATCTCGTCGAGCTTCGCATGGATCGCGGCAGTGTCGCGGTACCCCTGAACGAGCACGACACCGGTGATGACGATTGCCGCGACACTCAGACCGAAGGTGATGAAGTCGGCGCTCAATCCCAACGGAACCAGTAGCGTGCATCCGAACATCAGAAGAAGGATGAAATAGAAACCCGGCGGCCGGCTGAGGAAGTCGGCGGCTCGAAAGAGATGCGGGTCAGGACGCATGATGCCTGTCCTCCAGACGTTAGATGTCGGCCCCCTCGGTTGACTGATTTGGAAGGTCGGCGAGCCCGATAAGTTCATCGCGCCCGCGAACGCCGCGCCGGAAAGCAAGGATGAGCGCGCTTGCGATTTCCCCTCCTCGTTCCGATCGCGAATCCAGGAAGCGCCTTGCCACGATCGTGTCGTAGCACTCCTGCAATAGCTTGATTTCGTCTGGTCGGAATGCCTGCGCTTCGCGGCGAGCCTGCATACGCCAACCTCCAAGATGCGCCCGTCGCCGAGTATAGCTTTTGACAGGCCCGGCGACGGGCAACAACCCTTTGGCCTGTTGGTGCAAGGGCCTGTCTGCGCAGTCGGGGAGGGGACCTGCGCATTTGTGAAACCGCGAACTCAACTGAAAATCACTTCCATGCTCAGGAACGCGACGCCCGCTGCCATGACCGGGAAGAAAAGCCAATGCGCCTGATAAACGCTGTTGTTCATGACCGCCTCCTTTGGGTTGGCCAGCAAACGGAAAGCCGTCCGGAGCGTTCCTCAACGCTGTGCGGCTGAGACCAATGCAGCCCCCGATTGGGACTTAGGTCCCGTACCCAATAGGCCCGAAGCCCCAAGCAGGAACCTCCGGGGCCAGGCCTCGTTGGGTCAGCAGCTTCGAGAAGAGCGGAGCATTCAGGCCTTCACAAGGAGATTGCTATGAAGGGGTATTTCATTAACACACTCGCCGGCCTGGTTCTGGCAGCGTTTGCTGGTTCTGCGATGGCGCAGGACGTCGTCGTCATCAAGCCGGAGCAGGAAACAGTGATCCGCGAGTATGTGAAGAAGGAGCCGCTTGCGTCGATCAGTCTGCTGGGCGTGGAACTGAATGTCGGCAATACGGTTCCGGAGACGGTCGAACTGCACGAAATCCCGGACGTACAATACCGCTACACGGTGGTCGACAACCGGACGGTGCTGGTCGACCCAGGCACCCACAAAATCATCCACGTCATGGACTGATTGGCGGTGTGGGCACGAACCCCGGCCTTCGCGCCGGGGTTTGTGTAATTCGACGATTGACGAAGGCCGCGAGGGTTATTTCACAACCATAGACCTTCATGGCTTGATCCACGCCGTTTGGGAAACGGATGTGCCGAACAAGAAGGGATTGCGGAAACGCTGTGGCGGCGGCGACATACCTGCCGGGGTGACGCTCCGGTGGAATCGCGAGGTTACACGCCCCCAACTGCGCAGCGCTGCCGCAACGTGAACGTCGGATGCGCTGAATGTCGTTTGTACTCGATCTGCGTCCCGCCCGGAACCGGGCCATGGTCCCCGCATTTCTGATGAATAAGCGCGAGCGAGGAACGCGGCATGAAACTCTTTCTGGTCGGGCTGAGCGGCTTCGTCCTGACGCTCGCGATATTTGCCACGGGTGCGATTTTCGCAGTCTACTTCACCACCGCCGAGCCCATACCAGCTTGGCAGCTCAACAAGGGTTCACGCTGGACGGTCGAACCAATCCCAGCCTATGCCGGACCCGTCGAGCGCTTGCCCGCGAAACCTTCCAAACACCTTGTAGTCGCCGATGACGCCGATGCTCCGGCGGTTGACATGATCACAACCAGCGCAATTTCAGATCAGGAGGCGGTGGAACCGGCACAAGCTGAAGTCGCCTCTATGGCGCACATGCGATGGTGCTCCGAGCACTATCGCTCCTATCGGCCGGAAGACAACAGCTATAGGTCCTATAGCGGCGTCCATCGGGAATGCATCTCTCCGTTTGGGACGAGCAATCGCGGCGATGAAATCGGTGCCGCCGAGCAGGCCACCGGTGAAACGGCTTTCGGGTATACCCTGAACGAGGTTGAACCGACGGCGTACGCGGATCCACGACATATCGCATCGTGCTTCGCGCGTTACCGGTCCTACAATCCAGAAGACAACTCCTATCAGCCGTATGGGCGCGGAGCGCGCCGGCAGTGTGAATAGTCGCCCCAATGCGGGCCGGGGCCGAGTGTCCGGCCAGCCTCTCGCGGTTGGGCGCTCAAGTCATGGAACGAGATCGCGGGCACGGCATTGATTTGTCAGCCCCGAATGTCCTGCGTTCACCCTGGACCAGGGGCGTGTTCGGCGAAAAGCGGGAGGTAGCGCCGTGAGCAAGGTTCAGACATTCAGGGCTCCTGAAAAGATCTACAAGATAGGCGATGTGGAATGTCCCGTTCGTCATAGCGACGCGCAACCCAACTTCGTCGATCTGGTCATCGAGAACAGGCACTGCAACGGCAATGTCTACCTGTCCGTGGGAGCTGTCATCATTGACGGGACGAACGTCCCCGAAATCCAGATCGTCAGCCGGCTGCGCATGAGCTTGGTCATAGCGCAGCACATGCGCGACTTGCTGACGGAAGTCATCGACCTGGCATTGAAGCCGGCCGACAAGAAGCATGCGAACTGAAAAAGCATGCCTGACGGCTAGCTATCGGCGGGGACGTTTTGGCAGTAAGTTTTGCGCTCGCAACCAACGCAAATTAGGCGTATCGTAGCATATCGTCGGTCGCTAATAGATGGGCCGTCGACTGAGAGCGCAAGACTCCCGCATTAGACTGGGCGCGCTGGCATCCACAACCAATAGACGCGCTCACCAGACCATCTGCCTCTGCCGAAACCTCTTTTGCTCGGTTCCGGCCGGAATTGCCTTTTTGCAATTCGGAAGAGGAGGGTTCCGATGCCGATCATCCAATCACGCCGCCGCTTCCTGGCCGGCGCTGCAATGGTGGGCGCCGCTGGTATCGTTGGTCTTCCAAAGCCGCTGCATGCGGAGCCGCCGCTGGAAACGACCACAGTTCGCCTGCCGAGATGGATTGGTGGTGCCTATTGCTGGGCCGGCGCGTACATCGCCGGAGAACTGATGCGCGCAGATGGCTTGACCGACGTTCGCTTCGTCGAGGCCGACAAAAGCGTCGATCAATCGGAGTGGATCGCACGCGGTGAGACCGATTTCTCCGTCAACTTTCCAGCGAACCAGATCGCGTCGATCGACAGCGGTGTGCCGATCAAGGTGCTTACCGGGTTGCACTCGGGATGCCTCGAACTGATCGCCAAAGAAAACATCGGCAGCATCACGGAATTGCGGGGCAAACGAGTCGGCGTGGACGGGTTCAACAACTCGCGACACGTCTGGCTGACCCTCATGTCCGCTTATGTCGGGCTCGATCCCGTGAACGATATCCAATGGGTCCTGACCGAAGACGCAACTCCAGCGGAACTCTTCGTCCAAGGAAAGATCGACGCATTTCTCGGCACGCCACCCCAGCCGCAGGAACTGCGCGTCAAGAAGATCGGCCACACCATCCTCAACAATGCCATCGACCGTCCATGGTCACAGTATTTCTGCTGCATGATCTCGGCCAGGACGGAATTCGTGGACAGGCACCCGGTGGCGACCAAGCGGGTCTTGCGATCGATCCTCAAGGCCGCCGACCTCTGCGCGTCGGATCCGCAGTTGGCGGCCCGGCAGATGGTCGAACGCGAATTCGTCCCGTCGTATGACTACGCGCTGCAAACGCTGAAGGATATCCGATACGACCGCTGGCGGGACTTCGATCCTGAAGACTCGCTGCGGTTCTACACACTGCGGATGCAGGAGACAGGCATGATCAAATCCAGTCCGCAACAGATCATCGCCGACGGAGCGGACTGGCGATTTCTCGACGAATTGAAGCGTGAGCTGAAAACCTGACTCCATTTGTCTCAACAGGAGACGTGGACATGCAACTCCTCCAGAGCCGCCGGCACTTCCTGGCCGGCCTTTCGGCAGCGGGCGCCGCGAGCCTCGTTGGGGTCAAGCAATCGCTCCCCGCGGAGCCACCGCCGGAAACGACTAGCGTCCGCCTTGCAAAGATCAGGGGCATCTGCATCGCGCCTCAATATGTTGCCGAGGACCTGCTGCATGGGGAGGGCTTTGCCGAGGTCCGCTACGTAATGACTGAGCCAGCCACCGGGCAATCTGACGCGGTCGCGAGTGGCCAGGTGGACTTCACTTTGAATTTCGCCGCGCCGCTTGTGATGACGATGGATGCAGGAGCCCCGATCAAGGTTCTGGCCGGGGTACACCCCGGCTGTTTCGAGCTATTCGGAAACGAGAATATCCGCGGGATCAGAGACCTGAAGGGCAAGAGTGTCGGCGTCCAAGCCCTCGGCTCGAGTCCGCATCTGTTTTTGACGGGTATGGCGGCTTATGTCGGGCTGGATCCAGTGAAGGATATAAACTGGGTTACCAGCCCAACCGTCAAACCAAAGACTCTCTTCATGCGAGGGGAAATCGATGCGTTCCTCGGCTTCCCGCCGGAGCCCCAGGAACTGCGCGCCCAAAACATCGGCCACGTCGTAATCAACAGCGCCATCGATCGTCCCTGGTCGCAATACTTTTGCTGCATGCTGGCGGGCAACGCCCACTTCGTTCAAAACAACCCGATCGCGACAAAGCGCGTTCTCCGCGCCATTCTGAAAGCGGCGGACCTTTGTGTCACTGAGCCGCAGCGCGTCGCGCGACAGATCGTCGATGACGGATTCACGGCCAACTATGACTATGCACTGCAGACGATGACCGACGTGCCTTACAACAAGTGGCGCGAATACGATCCGGAAGACACGATCCGGTTTTATGCGCTGCGGCTGGAAGAGGCCGGCATGATCAAGTCGGGGCCCCAGAAGATCATCGCGGACGGTACCGACTGGCGGTTTCTCGACCAGCTAAAGCGGGAGTTGAAGACGTAAGATGGCCTGAAACTCGCCATGCTGGCCCGGCCGACGCTCGGGCTCGTGCACCGCAGAGCATCCCCGGATCAGCGTTCCGGGCGTCACACTGGCCAGCATTTGGACGGGAGGTTTATATGCATACCTCATACCGACCTGAACGGTTCAACCGGCGGAAGTTTCTGAGCGGGGTAACGCTGGCGGGAACGGCAGGACTTTTGGGCTTGCACTCGGGGCCGGCGGCTGCGGAGCCGCCGCCTGAGACGACGCGAATCCGGCTCATCCGGATTCCCAGCATCTGCCAGGCCCCCCAATATGTCGCCGAAGAACTGCTGCGCGGTGAAGGGTTCACCGACGTGCAGTATATCCAAAAACGGGGTACGGCAGACATCGCTCCAGCCCTCGCCTCCGGCGAGGTCGACCTCAGTGCGCATTTCGCCGCCCCGCTCCTTCTCCACTTGGAGGCGGGGGATCCGATTGTCATCCTGACAGGACTCCACGTCGGCTGCTTTGAACTGTTCGGGACTGATCGCGTCCAGGCGATCCGGGACCTCAAGGGGAAAACCGTGGCTGTGCCGGCCCTGGATTCCAGCCGATACGTCTTTCTTGCCGCTATGACGGCGTATGTGGGCCTGGACCTCCACAGGGACATCAACTTCGTCGAACAACCGGGAGCCGAGTCCATCCGGCTCCTGAGGGAAGGGAAGATCGACGCCTATTTGGGCTTCCCCCCCGAACCCCAGGAGATGCGGGAGCAGCAGATCGGCCATGTGGTGATCAGCAGCACCGTCGACCGGCCCTGGTCGCAATATTTCTGCTGCATGTTGGCTGGGAACCGGGAGTTCGTCCGTACGAATCCGGTGGCTACCAAACGCGCTCTCCGCGCCATCTTGAAAGCAGCGGACTTCTGCGCTAGCGAGCCCGAGCAGTCCGCTCAGTTCATAGTGGGGCGGGGCTATACAAAGCGCTATGACCATGCCCTGCAGGTCATGAGGGCGATCCCCTACGGTTGGCGTGAGTATAGCGCCGAGGACACCCTGCGCTTCTACGCCTTGCGCCTCCACGAAGTCGGGATGCTCAAGAACACCCCTCAGGATCTCCTGGCCCAGGGCACCGACTGGCGCTTCCTCGACGAACTGAAGAAGGAGCTGAGGACCTGAAAGTTGGCTGGCTCGTTGTGCCTTTCCTGGGAAGGAGGAGCCCATGCAGATCATTCAAAGTCGCCGCACATTCCTGACTGGCCTGACAGCCGCCGGCACCGTGGGCCTCGTCGGCGCCCCAACGCAGACCCGGGCAGAGTCACCGCCCGAGACTACCCGTATCCGCACGTCGGTCTTCCGCAAGGTTTCCGATTGCCAGACGCCGTTCTATGCGGCCGAGGATCTTTTGCGCAGCGAAGGTTTTAGCGAGATCGAGTTCATCGAGCCGGCCAGTGATGCCGAGTCGCTGCAGATGTTGCCCAAGGGCGTCATCGATTTCGACTGGTGGTTCGCGCCGGAACTTGTTCGGATGATCGACCGGGGCACGCCGCTGGTGATCCTCTCCGGCATGCATACCGGCTGCCTCGAGCTGCTCGCCAATCAGGACGTAGGCAGCGTGAAGGCCCTGCAAGGCAGGAGGGTCGGCGTCAATGAACTGAACGGCATCCCGCACGTGCTGCTCAAGCTCATGGCCGCCAATGTCGGGCTCGATGTCGAGAGGGACATCGAATGGGTCGTGACGCCCAACTCGTTGGATCTGCTGGCCGCGGGCAAGATCGATGCGTTTCTGGCCACGCCGCCTGATCCGCAGATCGCTCACGACCGCAAGATCGGCCAAGTGATCCTCAGGACGGCACTCGATCGCCCATGGGCCCAGTACTACTGCTGCATGCTGGCCGCGAACGTGGATTTCGTTCGGCAATATCCGGTGGCCACCAAGCGTGTGATGCGGGCTGTGCTCAAAGCCGTCGACCTCTGCGTGTCCGATCCTCAAACGGCCGCGAGGCGCTCGGCGGACAAGGGCTTCGCCAGCAGCTACGACTACGCGCTGCGAACGCTCGGCGCCGCGCGCTACGACGTGTGGCGAGAGTTCGATCCTGAAGACACTTTGCGCTTTTATGCCTTGCGCATGCACGAACTTGGGATGATCGCCGCGAGCCCCCAAGAAATCATCGCCAAAGGCACGAATTGGCGTTTCCTCAACGAGTTGAAGCGCGAGTTGAAGCTGTGAACGGATTTTCGGCCAGATTTCCCGGTGATCGGGCGACGACTCGTCCGTCGGGAGGTGACCGGCGGGACGGTTGGCCATCCGAGCGCGCAATAGATGGAGGCTACAATGCAGTTCATGCAGAACCGTCGCCGCTTCCTGACAGGCCTGTCTGCGCTCGCAACCGCGGGGCTTGCGGAGAGCCGCGACGCCGCGGCCGCTGCTGAAGAAGCATCCGAAACCACGATCGCCCGCTTTGCAGCCGCGCCTGGTATCTGCATTGCTCCGCAATACGTTGCCGAGGATCTGATCCGCGCCGAGGGGTTCACGGATTTCGGCTTCGTTGCCGCCGACGCCGGCATTGCCCAGACCGAGATGCTGGCGCGCGGCGATATAGACTTCGGCATCGACTTTGCGACCGCCCTGATCATTCCGATCGACGCTGGAGCCCCGATCAAGGTGATCTCCGGCGTGCATGTCGGCTGCTACGAATTGTTCGGACGCGAAGACATCAAAAGCGTCGCTGACCTCAAGGGCCGTAAAGTCGGCGTCGGCGGCAATCTGTCATCGGACCCACATGTCTTCGTCAGTGCCATGGCGACCTATGTCGGCCTGGACCCGCAACGCGACATCGAATGGGTCGTCGGCGAGGCAAAGCCGGCGGAACTTTTCGCCGAGGGCAAGGTCGACGCGTTCCTGGCTTTTCCACCTGAGGCGCAGGATCTTCGCGCCCGCAAGGTTGGCAAAGTCATTCTCGACAGTTCCAAGGATCGGCCATGGTCGCAATATTACTGCTGCATGCTGGCGGTTAACGCGGCCTACGCCGAGAAAAATCCGGCTGCCACCAAGCGCGTCGCCCGCGCCATCATCAAGTCGGCCGACATCTGCGCGGCCGAACCGGAACGGGTGGCGCGCCTTCTGGTGGAGGGCGGACACACCGAACACTACGACTACGCCGTGCAGTCGCTCCGCGAGGTCCCGTACTCAAATTGGCGCGACTTCGATCCCGAGGATACGATGCGGTTCTTCTCGCTGCGGCTGCATGAAGCCGGGATTGTCGCGGCGAACCCGAACGACATCATTGCGAACGGCACTGACTGGCGGTTTTTCAACCAGATCAAGCGGGAGTTGAAGATGTGACCAGGTGGCCGGCGCTCATTCTGCTTTTGGCGCTGCTGGCCAATCCGGCGCATGCACATGACGCGCCGCATAATGAGCGCCTGCCGACGATCGGACAGGCGCCGGACTTTACCCTGATATCGCAGGATGGCGGACCTGTGTCGCTGCATGACTTTCGCGGCAAGGTGGTCGCCATTGCATTCATCTACACCTATTGCACCGACGTCTGCCCGATGCTGACCGCTCACATGGCGAGCGTGCAGGAGAAGCTGGGCTCGAGGTTCGGATCGAAGATCGTCTTCATATCGATCACTGTCGACCCGGAGCGGGATTCGCCCGCTGTTTTGAAGGAATATGCGCAGAATTTTGGCGCCGACCTTAGGGGCTGGTCATTTCTTACCGGTAATCCGGTGGTCGTCGATGAGGTGGTCCGGAAATACGGGGTCATCGCGAAGAAGGTTGCGAACGGAGACATCGACCATACCTTGCTGACCTCGCTCGTGGACCGCGATGGCATGTTGCGCGTGCAGTATCTCGGCGTCCGGTTCGACCTGGAGGAGTTCCGGGGTGACCTTCTCAGCCTCTTGGACGAGTCCAAATAGCATTACGAACCGGCGTTGGCTTGGTCCCGGTTGCCGCGCGTCAAGACCAACCTCTTGATCGCCTGCTCTTATTTCACCAGCCTCAGAATACGGCCAGCGTACATTTTGCGCCCACCCAGAACGTCCTCGCAGTTGGAGCCGACCTTCGAGTTTCCTGTCATCTCGATTGTCTTGCCTACGAGCCGCAAGCATTTGCCAGCCGCCGTCATGTCAGCGGTTCCGGCATAGGTGATCGGCGCACCTGGCGCATAGATGAAGCCGTCGACGTTGGACCCGGAGGTTCCGTTGATCACAAGCGGTTTGTCATTGTTGGCCGCCTGGTAGATCGTCACCCCAGCATAGGGCCCTGTGGTGGGCGGACTGAGATTGACGATCTCGTTTCCATTCGAGCTGAATTCGGCCCCTTCCATGAGGAAGATCGTCACGCCGCTGCCCATGAGCTTGCCGTTTCCACCCAGGTTGATCTTCCCGCCTCGGAGGATGTAGACGCCCGGCTCGAGTGTGACCTCTCCGGAAATGCTTCGGTCGCAGTAGGTTCCCGGTGACAGTTTCTTTGTCTTTCCGTTCGGAACATTCAGGCACCCCGTGTAGGATGGCGGGACAACATTGGCCAGCGGGTCCATCGAGGCCAGTTGTTTCTCATAGGGGGATGGACACACCAAGTCAGTGTTGGACGTCCGCAGTCCGAGCGTTTGACCGACGGTGGTCACGCATTCGGCCGCGAGCTGGGCCGATCCGCCACGGGAAACCGCGTCGGCCGCATCCGAGTTAGCGGCGATGACGCAGCCGTCGAAGCGCACCTGGGTCGAACCTTGAAGCTTGAACGCGGATGACGCATGCTCATCCAACGCAAGCGCACAGGCAGGCGGCCCCACCAAAATCTTCACATACGCTTCCCGCCAGGCCTTAAGCGTGTCCCGCCCTGCGATCATACCCTCGTGGGAGATATTTGATCCGACCTTGATGTAATAGTCCTGACCGCTGGCGGTTGCATCGACCTCCAGGGCGCTTACCTGGTCGGTGAATTCGAGTTCGAGGTCGCTTGGTGGCTTGTCCCCGTACAGATTGGCCGAAAAGAAGTAGTTGCCGAGCTGTTGCAGTTGCTGGTGGGTCATGCCCGAAAAGTACTTCGTCGCGATGGCAAGTGCTGTCGCGTCGAGCGAGTTCTGAAGATTTGAGGCTTTTGTACTAATGGACGAATAATCCACCGCCATGGCGACGCCGGCCAGGATCGGAACGCTGGCAATGGTGAAGATCGCGGCTAGGTTGCCGCGTTCATCTACTAGGAAACGCCGTAACATTGATCGAGCCGCCCCATTGGCTTGATCATGCAGATTCACGGCTGGATTATGTCTTACCAACGATCATAAAATTCTAACTGTTTGCGAAATTGGGGATTAGCGAAGCCTATCCGGCGAATCCTTGTCGTGTTTGCGTACAGCATTCCACAGGCTCCAGCGTTGCCGCAATTGGGTTCTCGCGCTCGGTTGAACTGCCCTGGACGACGACATGGACCGGATGGTAACGATCGTGCACAGCCGCGGCGTGGGAGAAAGTAATGAGCGTGCCCTCAATGAGCTCTGCGCAAGGGCGCCAATCGTACCCAGCGGTCATGGAAAAATATGCGCGAGTGTTCATCGGATCCGGAGCCCGCCCTTGCGCCCAGAGGCGGACTTGCTCATTCATCCATTCCCCAGCCTTACGAACGCTGCGCCGAACGGATGGCTGGCCGATTAGCTTCGTCTCAGATCACCACGAAATCGGCTGCGGTCAGAGCTAGGCCAGTGGCCACAGAAGCGAACTTGACGTTGCTGAAAGCGCCGTTCGAACCGTCTGCGTCGTAGTAGAGGCCGCCGGTGTCGGAGTTGTAGATGATGCGGTCGCTGACGTCCTTCGGCGCGGCTGCGATGTCCTTGAAGGCGCTCGCAGCGAGCGGCCCGGTCGTGGTCAGGGCTGCGAAGTAGGCGTTGTCGAGCTGGATCGTGTCGGCGGCAACATTGAAATCGGTAATGGTGTCGACATTGGTGGTGTTCGATAGCGCCGCGTTGAAGACGAAATTGTCCTTGCCGGTCCCGCCCGTGAGGATGTCGTTGCCGCCCAGCCCCTTGACGACGTCACTGCCCGCCTCACCGTCCAGCCGGTTGGCGCCGGAGTTGCCGACGACCTCCTGGTGGCGTTCGTTGCCGGTCAGATCGATCGCCGAGGTTCCAGCCGTGCCGTTGGTGGCCAGCCGCTCGATATAGGCACCGGCGGTCAGCACATAGTCCACCGCCGCCATGACTATGTCGTAGATGCCCTCCGACGCCTGCTCGACGATCGTGTCGCCGGCGTTGAAGACACGATAGGTGTCGTTGCCGCCGAGACCCTGCAAGATATCGGCAGCTCCAACCCCGCCGTCATGCAGGACATTGACCCCGGCGTTGCCCATGATGGTCTGCTTGAGCGTGTTCCCGGTGAGATCGATGGCCACGGTCCCGCCGTTTGACGTGGTGCGCAGCAGTTCCGCTTCCACTCCTGGGCCGAGAATGTAGGTGACATTGGCCGTCACCGTGTCCGTGCCACCTCCAGCAGCCTCGACCACCTGATCGGCTGCATTGTCCACGTAACAGGTATCGTTGCCCATGCCTCCATCAAGCGTATCGGCACCCCCGTCGCCGTTAAGAGTATCGGAACCGCCGAGACCGACGAGCAAGTTTGAAGCGCTGTTGCCACGAATTGAATCCACGCCGTAGCCGCCCGTGGCATTCTCGATCACAACGCCGTTGGCGATCGTGAAGCCCCCATGGACTCCTTTGGCTGAAGACACCCAGCCACCGCCTCCGACAGCCGCCTGAAGCGTTGCCGCCCGCAGGTCGATCGTATTGCCCCCGTCTCCTCCCACCATCCGATCGGTTCCGCCGGCATCCCAAATGCAGGCGTAGCCCGTTCCAACCTGATCAGCGACAGGAAGAGCATAGACATCGTCGCCCGCGTGGTACGATGTGTTCGCGCCGTACATGAACTGCAGAGCGGCAATGTCGAACGCCATCGGGGTGAGTTCGTAGCCGTAGCGCGGATCGGTGGTCTGGCCTTGCGGTGCCGTCTGCCAGCCGTCGTTATAGGACATCATGGTGAAGACGCCCTGGTTCATGTCGAAGTTGCCATAGCTCCCGAACGGCCCGGTGACGCCCGGGAACACTGTCGAGCTGCCGCCCGTGTCGTGCGGGTGTGCAAGGCCCATGGCGTGGCCGAACTCGTGGATGAAGGTGATATAATCGAACCCACCAGGGGCGATCAGGTCCGGATCGGGATGGTTGGGGTCGTATGCCTCGTAGTTGATGGCGATCAAGCTCTGAAAATCATTGTAGGTTGTTGAATGCTCGGTGCCGGGTGGGTTCGCCCATCCCAGAGCTCCGTCGGCATCCGTGTCATTGACGCTCGCCCATATGACATCCGCGGCTGACTGACTTGCGACACTCAGAAATTGCACGTTGCAGACGTTCGAGAAGGCCTGCATTGCACTCGTGATTGCCATCAGTTCCTGGAAATAAACCGGCGACGAGGCAGTAACCTGATTGTTGTCGAGAGTAATTGTCTCACTGCCGGTGAGCCCTGCGATATAGTAACAGATCTGCGTTTTGGCATCGCCCGTGGCGCCGCTGTCCCACTGTGTTCCCCAAAGGATGCCTTCGAGCCAGACGTTGCCGGTATTTGGTGTCGAAATCGGTGCCGCTGTGCCTGCCATCGACTTGCTCCACAAAGGACATGCAAATAGCGTGACATTTGCCGCGAAAGACTATCGGCCTGCTGGGATGATCATGTTGCAAAGCTCATTCCCTTGACGAGCGGGATCATCCACCAAGTTAGATTACCAGATACTTGCAAGTATTCAACGGACTGCTAGTTGCACGGCAACACGACTCCTGACGGGGCGCTAATTTCCCAGCCTCACGCCTTGCCTGTCATCGATGCGTGCCGCATGTCGTAGATGCGCCCGGCGATCGGAGGCAATAAGGCCTGCTTCCGCGCGAAGGCCGGTTCATTGCCAAAATCAACGGCTGGCAATTGCCGAGGCCGGTGCACACGTATATCGTGTATGAAAAAGGGTGGAGCACAAGGCTGGGCTCACCGTTCAAGGTGATTTTTCTTTCGGATTTTGCCGATAGCGCATCCCGAACCGCGCCGCCATCTGCTTGGATTCGATGGAGATTCTGTCATGCCTGTAAACGCCAGCTCGCTCACCCGGATTTCGGTCAACTCCGGCGAAGGCGGCGCCAATAACATCGCGACCGGCGGCGTCATGTCGGCCGACGGCCGCTACGTCGTGTTCCAGAGCACCGCGACCAACCTGGTGGCCGGCGATGTCAACGGCTTCTTCGATGTCTTCCTGCGCGACACGCTGACCGGCATCACCACGCTGCTCTCGACCGCGGCCGGCGGGACGCAGGGCAACAACGTCTCCAGCGTGGCAGCTATCACCGATGACGGCCGCTACGTGTTCTTCAACAGCACCGCGAGCAACCTGGTCGGCCTCGACAGCAATAACGCGCTCGATGTCTTCATGCGCGACACGCAGACGGGCTTAACCACCCGGGTCTCGACCGCGTCGAACGGCATCCAGGGTAACGGTGCGTCGCAGAATGTCGACGTGACCGGCAACGGCGCCTTCATCGCCTTCCAGACTACGGCCACCACGCTGGCTCTTGGCGACGAAAACGGCGCCAGCGACGTCTTAGTCAAGAACCTGTCGACCGGCTTCGTCACCCGCGTCTCGGTGGCGGACGACGAGTCGGAGGCGAACGGCAACTCCCTGGTGGCCCGCCTGTCCGACGACGGCAACCGCGTCTCCTTCGTCAGCACCGCCAGCAACCTGACAGCGAACGACAGCAACGGCGCCGTGACCGATATTTTCGTCCGTGACATCGCCGCCGGCACCACCACCCTGGTCTCCGTCTCCACCGCAGGCGGGTCTGGGGACGGTCAGTCCTCCGGCTCATCGATCTCCGGCAACGGCCGCTATGTCGTGTTCCAGAGCGACGCGACAAACCTGGTCGCCGGCGACACCAATGGCGCCACCGACATCTTCGTCCGCGACCTGCAGACCAACACCACCACCCGTGTCTCCACCGCCAGCGACGGCAGCCAGAGCGACGAACTGTCGGGCCAGGCGGTGATCTCCACCGACGGACGCTACGTCGTCTTCTTCAGCCTCGCCAGCATTCTGGTGCAGGGCGACACCAACGGGCTGCGCGACATTTTTCTGAAGGACATGGTGACAGGCACGGTGACGCGCCTGTCCGTCGGCGCCGACGGGAGCGAGCTCAACGACCTTTCGAACACGCCTTCGATCTCGGCCGACGGCCGCTACGTCACCTTCCAGACGCAGGCGACCGACACGGGCGTGGGTGTCGACGGCAACGGCAGCGGCTTCGACGTGTTCCGGGTCTCGCTGGTCGCGTCGGCCGTGGCCGACCGCATGATCGGCTCCGACGGCAACGACACCATCGACGGTTTGGCGGGCGACGATATCATCACCGGCGGCTTCGGCAACGACACCCTCACCGGCGGCGCCGGGGCCGATTCGCTCGACGGCGGCGACGGCACGGACACCGTCGACTATTCCGGTTCGTCCGCCGGCGTGAACGTCAACCTTGTTTCCGGCACCGGCAGCGGCGGTGACGCCACGGGCGACACTCTGACCGGTTTCGAGCATGTCGTCGGCTCGGCTTTCGGCGACGTGCTGACCGGCATTGGAACAGGCACGCTCGAAGGCCGTGACGGCAACGACCTGCTCGCCGGTGCAACCACGCTGGACGGCGGGACGGGTAACGACACCTTGCTCGGCGGCGCCGCGGCCGAGATCCTGAACGGCGGGGCCGACAGAGACACTGTGAGCTATGCCGCTTCCTCGGCTGGCGTGACCGTCGATCTCGGTCTGGCGGGACCGCAAGTTTCGACCGGCGATGCTTCCGGGGACACGCTCACGGGCATCGAGAACCTCAAGGGCTCGATCTTCGCCGACGTGCTGACCGGCGATGCCGGCGACAACATTCTCAACGAGGGCGGCGTCGGCGGGTCCGACACGCTGACCGGAGGCGGCGGCAATGACAGCTATTCGGTCTACAATGCCAGCGCGACCATCGTTGAGATCGCGGGCGAAGGCGCCGACCGCGTCAGCGCCGGGGTGAACTTCGTGCTGGCCAGCGGCGTCAGTGCCGAATATCTCAACACCACCTCGCTTCAGGCCACCTATGCGGTCAACCTGACCGGCAACGAGCTTGCGCAACTGGTGCGCGGCAATGACGGCGCCAATGTGCTCGACGGCGCGGGCGGCAACGATGTGCTGTGGGGCATGGGCGGGACGGACACCTTCCGCTTCTCCAGCGCGCTCGGCGCCGGCAATGTCGACCGCATCGGCGACTTCACCGTCGGCGAAGACCTGATCGAACTGGATGATTCGATCTTCTCGGCGCTTGGCCTGGGGACGCTGGACGCCTCGGCGTTCAAGGACAACGCGATTGCGCCGCGCGATGCCGACGACCGGATCTTCTACAATTCGAACACGGGTTCGCTGTTCTACGACGCCGACGGCACAGGCACGGATTTCGCGGCGGTCAAAATCGCGGTCCTCGCAACCGGCCTCAGCCTGAGCGCCGCGGACTTCATCGTGATCTGATCGGCGGATGGCGCGGTAGGAGGTCGCGGCTAGCGTGAAGCTTGCCGCCCCGCGCTGACCGCGTGAGTGTTTTCCGTCTTATCCCGGCACCGGTGCTTCCAAAATATCCGCGTTTCATCAGATCCGAGGCCCCGGCAGCTTTCACCAGCGATGGGCTTGCTTCCAGGTGCTTGACATGGCCGGCACATCTGCCACCAATCAGGTATGTTGAGCTCTGCGCTGAGGGGTGCGAGCGTTATGTCGACACACAGTCCGGATATTGGCCGCGCCACGCTGTTGGTGTTGTTCATAGGCGGCCTGCTGGTCGCGAGCTTCTGGATCCTGCAACCCTTCCTGCCGGCAGTCCTTTGGGCCACGACCTTGGTGCTGGCAACTTGGCCGGTGATGTTGTGGGTGCAGCGCCATACCGGCAATCGACGCGCTGTCGCCGTTCTGGTCATGACGATAGCGATCCTGCTGGTGTTGATCATTCCGCTTTGGCTCGCGGTCGGCACCGTGGTGGCCAACATCGACGTCATCAGCGACCTAGTCCGGACGGCGCTCTCCCTCAAAATGCCGCCGGCGCCGGATTGGGTGGTGCAGCTTCCACTGGTCGGCGAAAGTGTCGCGCAAGCATGGGAGCGGATCAGGCAATCCGGCGTGGCCGACCTTGCTTCGAGGCTGGCACCCTATGCGGGAGCACTTACGCAATGGGTTGCCGCCGCCGCCGGCAGTGTCGGCGCCATGTTCATCCAGTTCCTGCTGACGACGGTCATTGCCGCCGTCATGTATGCCGGCGGCGAACGCGCGGCCGCGCAGCTCGTGCGCTTCGGACGGCGTCTGGCCGGCGAACGCGGCGAAAAGGCGATATTCCTGGCCGGACAGGCCATCCGCAGCGTGGCCCTTGGCGTCGTGGTGACAGCCCTGGCACAGAGCGTCATCGGCGGAGTTGGACTTGCGTTGGTCGGCCTGCCATTCGCGGCGCTCCTGACCGCGCTGATGTTCGTGCTGTGCCTGATCCAGTTGGGCCCCGCCCTCGTGCTGGGTCCAACCGTGGTGTGGCTCTATTATTCCAATGAAGTCGTTTCTGGCAGCGTACTGCTCGTCTTCACGATCGTCGCCGCTACCATCGACCAGTTCATTCGGCCGATCCTGATCCGAAGAGGCGCGGATCTGCCTCTGCTGCTTATCCTGGCGGGGGTCATTGGCGGGCTCGTGGCCTTCGGCATTCTGGGCATATTCATCGGCCCGACTGTGCTCGCGGTAGCCTATACATTGATGAATGCCTGGATTGACGAGGCGGAAAGGTCGCAGCCAAAGTCGGAAGGTGAGTAGGGCGCCGAAGATGGCCTTCTCCGCACTGATCGAGATACGCCGGTTACGCCAAAAACATACGGACCGGCTACTTACGATGCTGGCCGTATTACTCACGCTTGAGATGTTCGTAATTGCTCCGCTTCAGGCGATGGGCATATTTGTGTTCCAGGGTTTCGCAATCGTTGCCCTAATCGGCATAATTGGCGGGATGATCGTTATTTCGAACCACCCTGGGGCGCTCGTCGTGATGTCGATCTGCCTTGGCGCCAATGTGGTCGTCTTTATTGTGCGCCTGTTTTACCCACCCTGGCCATATAATGTCTACCTATTGACGACTGCCTGGCTCGCCATCGCAGCCACGCTCGGATTGGTGACCGCTGAAGCAGTATTCAGAGGCGGCCGAATTACTTATCATCGAATTGCTGGCGCAATCCTGCTGTATTTGCTCATAGCACTGGCATTTGCAACGCTGTTTATATTTGTCGGGTTGGCAATCCCCGAGGCCTTCAAAGGAATTACGTTCGAAGAGAATTCAGGTCTTGCCAGCGAGGTCTTTTATCTGAGTTTTGTCACCCTGACATCGACGGGATATGGCGATCTGGTTCCGGTGCATCCGATAGCGCGAACCCTATGCAACATTGAAAGCGTAGTTGGTCAGCTTTACCCCGCGACGTTGTTGGCGAGGCTTGTGACCCTCCAGCTAAGTCATAGCCGCCGTGAAGAATGAGCTCACGCCCAATGGCGGATGGCGTCTTGAATGAGGAGAATGCACATTGTCTTGGCGAGCCACGGGCGCCGGCTGATTTCGCAGCGCAAGGCCCGTGGCTCCACCTGTCTTCCAACGCGCGCAAGCTAGCAGTTGTACACTCCGGTCGCACAACGCCGCGCCGACCGCCTCGCCACACCGGCGACGCTGACCGGCGTCAGCGGACGTCCGACCTTGGCCTCAGCCGTTGAGACAAAGCCTAAAGCACCTTGGATGGACAGGTGTTCGCTAAACGCGCCCGAACCGCCTAGGATTATCACAGCGGCGACCAGGATACCGACTTGCTTCAGTGCGTTCATTTGCTGTCTCCCCTCACAAAATTCGAAGGCAATTCACTCGTCTTGTCCTGCAAATCCTTCAGGTCGATTTTCTCCGCGTTCGTTGGATTGCTGAAGGCAAAATCGTCCTTGACGGCGGCATCGCCCGTTTTCCAGTTTGTGAATTCGACCGTATATTGCGGCCCATCAGCGACAAGCCTTGATGCAATGACGTACTTGCACGGGCTTGGTTGATCGCCCTGCCTGATCCACACCTGAAGGTCCACGTCGTCCTTGCGGAAGGCGACGAAATCACACTCGATGCCATGTATCACCCCGCTGCCGAGATCCTTCGAGTCATAGACGTCTTCCATCAGCGCCGCATAGGCATCCGACGTCAGCAGATCGGCGGCCGGCAGCGGCCTGTCGTATTTGTTCCTCAATTCATCGATGATTTGCTCGACGGTGCCGGGGACTTCAAGCTGCGTGTATTTGTTGGCGTTTTTGCCGAGCAAGGTCAGGGTTTTGCCGTCGAATACGGTTTCCAGATCGACGAAGCCGCCGGAGCGAGTGGTACGCACCTTGTCCGGTCGGTTGAGCGTCACCGTGCCGGAACTCGCAAGCGCAAGCGTCTGCTTGTCATTTGTCACGACTTCGAGGTTCGCGTCGTAATCGAATGATATGGCTTGCTGCTTCGCCAAATAGTCCGACATCGACTTGAGCAGTTGCTTGGCGGCCTCAGAGTCGGTGAACCTGATGAGTTCGACCCGGCGGTTTAGCGCACGTCCCTCCGGCGTATCGTTGCTGGCGACGGGCCGCTTTTCTCCGGCACCGGCCGTGGCCAGCTTTTGCGCATCAACGCCACGTTCGACCAGGGCAGCCTTGATCGCGTCGGCGCGCGCGAGCGAAAGAGCTTCGTTGTGCGCCGGATCGGCCGTCGCATCCGTGTGGCCGACAATCCTTAGATGCCATTCGGGATAATTTCCGAGTGTCGTGGCAATATCGTCGAGGAGGGTTTTTGCGTCACCCTCTATCGTCGCCTGGTCACTGGCGAAGCGCAGGCCGTAAAGCTCGTACCGCTCCTTGGTCTGCAGCGCCTGTTCCATCGTTTCCATTTTGTATTGCTTTGCCAGATCGTCTGCTGTCTGCGCCCAGCCCGGAACGCTGAGCACGGCAAGAGCGATGGCGACGGCGACACCCCTGAGTGCGCGTCTTGCTGTGCTTCTTTCGAACGACGCACGCTCCGGTGCACGAAGCCTATCCTCCCGCTGGCAAATTCGCTCATGTTTCAGAAACGTTCGGAAATGCATTTCTATCCTCCCTCTTGATAGATTCTTGGCAACCGATCACGTTACAGCCTGACCACGGCGCGCGAGGTCGTCCCTACTCCTCTTTTTGTCTGTAATGATTGACAGGCGGAAACCTCTTTTGCGGTGGCCGCTCGAGGAGTGGCAACGGCAATCGAGGGATTGGAGCGTGCTGCGCCTTGTCCGGCGCACCGAGCCCCGAAATGAACCCATTCGGATAAACCCTGCACATCGGCCAGGTTTCCCTCAACGGTCGCAGGGCCGGCTGCCGATCGTAGTGCCTTCGATCCCGGACCGGAGACGGAAGGGGCGTCCTTCACACTGCGAAACCCTATACTATCACTGATATCGAAACTCTCACAGTCACCTTGAGACCGACCAGCCGCAAGCAACAACCAATACCGCGTCAAAATCCTCCAGCCCTTGCCGCATTAACCCGGATTCACAGCCGTGAGGATTGCCCCCGTGTCCGGAAAGCCAAAAAGTTAGTGGCGCTCGACAGTGTCGCGCTTCACCAACGCCGAGGCGGAGGCGGTGAGCAAGGCGGAGGCGGCGAAGAACCACAGGCCGGGCCTGGTGAAGGCCGCTGCGACGCCGCTTGTCTTGGCCGCGAACACCACCAGTGCCACCAGCACCACATCCAGCATCGACCAGTTGGCGAGCGCCCTGAACCAGGCGGGGATGCGCGGAGAGCGATGTTCCGCATAGGCGGCGCAATGCAGGAGCATGAGCTTCAGCGCCGGAAAAACCAGCGAGAACAGTCCGATAACGGCTGCGAGCAGCCCGTCGCCCTGATTCCACAGGCCCGTGACGATGCCGATGAGCGAGGGCTCGTCAGTGAAGACGAAGAGCCTGTCGACCTGGATGAGCGGAAGGCTGACGCCGAGCGCGAAGCAGAATGTCGCGGCGAACAGGGTGAGGGGCAGGAGCAGCGGCATATCAGCCGCTTTAGCCGATAGGCCGACACCGGGGAAGCGTCGTCGTCAGGCTCGTCTGCTTTCAGGCGGAGTCCGTTGCTCGGGGAGCGGGATGTCGTTCAGCCGATCATGGCGCTACGGCCGTGGATGTCGGTGTCGCGCATCTTGGTGTCGCGCGATTCCAGCATCTGCGCCTTGGAAAGCTCCGCTTCAGCCTCGCGCAGTAAAGAGAGGGCGGTGGTCCGCTGGTCGGCGAGATCGCCCTGCGAATTCTTCAGATTGTCGCGGCGCTGGCGCGCGGCCTTGGCGAAGGTCGGATAGGCGAAATGGTTGATGTCGGTAATTCCAGCCTTCTTCTCCTCGGCACCGATCTGGACCTCGAGATCGTTCGCCATGCGTTCGAACTCGGCGATCATCATGTCCAGTTGCGCGAGCTGCCGGCGCTTTTCGTTCACCTGAAACTGCTTCAGCCGAACGAGGTTCTCACGTGACTTCATGTCCACACTCCGGAAACGCAACACAGGACCCTAATTGCTTCGTCACAAAACCTCCGTTTCGCTTCGTCCGGATGCTCCTTAACGAAATGAAACGAAACCCTAAGAAATTTTGCGCCCGGTAACCATTCGTTTACGGGCATTGTTAATCATACGCGCTAGGGCTTAAGGCGCGGTAAAAAAATCCGGTTGTTTCCGGTCGATGCCGAGTTGATGAGTCGGATGAGTCGCTTGGGCCGGTTTGTTAACGTTCGGCGTAAGTCGTTTCGAGGAATGATTCGCGAATTGAATCAACGGTATGTACCCCAAGGCTGATAGGCGATCTTACGACTTGCCAAGCGGAATCAGGTTTTGTTAACCATTCCGTGGCAGCTTTGGGGCCAGGCAATCACTGCTCTGGCACCGCATGGCCGGTGAAGGCCGGTGCGGCAGCAGAAAAGGGGAATTAGATGCGCGTTCTGCTGATTGAAGACGACAGTGCGACGGCCCAGAGCATCGAATTGATGCTGAAGTCGGAGAGCTTCAACGTCTACACGACGGACCTCGGCGAGGAGGGCGTCGATCTCGGCAAACTCTACGACTACGACATCATCCTGCTCGACCTGAACCTGCCCGACATGTCCGGCTACGAAGTGCTGCGGACTCTCCGCCTTTCCAAGGTCAAGACGCCGATCCTCATCCTCTCCGGCATGGCCGGCATCGAGGACAAGGTGCGCGGCCTGGGCTTCGGCGCGGACGACTATATGACGAAACCCTTCCACAAGGACGAACTCGTGGCGCGCATCCACGCGATCGTCCGCCGCTCGAAGGGCCACGCCCAGTCGGTGATCGCCACCGGCGACCTGATCGTCAATCTCGACGCCAAGACGGTGGAAGTCGGCGGCCAGCGCGTGCACCTGACCGGCAAGGAATACCAGATGCTGGAGCTGCTCTCGCTGCGCAAGGGCACGACCCTTACCAAGGAAATGTTCCTCAACCATCTCTATGGCGGCATGGACGAGCCGGAACTGAAGATCATCGACGTCTTCATCTGCAAACTGCGCAAGAAGCTCGACGCAGCCTCCGGCGGCCAGAATTTCATCGAGACCGTCTGGGGCCGAGGCTACGTGCTGCGCGAGCCCGAAGACATCCGCGAAAGCGCCTGAACGGAAAAGGCGGACGGCCCGAAACGCGCCTCGCCTGAGCCTGCCAATTCCAACGAACTTGTGGACTGACGCCACTCGCCCCCGCGAGCGGCTGACGGCATTCACGCCGCTGTTGCCGACGATTTCGTCGCGCTCATCGTGCGGAAGCGCTCCAGCAACTGGGCGCGGTTGAAAGGTTTCAGAATATAACTCTGCGCGCCCGCGCGCTTCGCCCTCATGATGGCGGCCACGTCCATCTCCGTCAGGCAGATGGCGATATGCGGAACGATGGCGCTGGGGATGGCACGGATGCGGCGGATGACGTCGACCGTCGGCAGATCCGGCAGTGCCGAATCGATGATCACGATATCCGGCATGTCAGCCTGGCACATCTCGATGGGGTCCAACCCGCTGCCCGCCTCGACCATCACCATGTCCGGACCGTTGAGGATGCGCTTCGCGACCTTGCGGATCACGCTCGAGTCGTCGACGAACATGCAGCGTTTCATCCGGAGCCCTCATCTCCACGGCCCAGCGAAAGGCCGTGGCGTGATCCAGGTGACGTTAGGATAGGGCCGGTAAAAATCGAGAGAATGTCTTAGGTAAAGTTTCCGCTAAATTTGCCGTATCGCCCGAATGACGCGATGTCTGTGCGTCATTCGGGGCGAGAGGCCGAGAAGACGATCTCGTCGGCCGTGGCGTGGATGGAGATGGGCATGCCGGATTCCCGCGACAGCAGCAGCGTATAGTAGGGTTGCACCGCGTGCGCGTCGATGGCCTCCTCGGGACGGTTTCCGGAATGCAGTTCGAGGAATTTCGGCGGCACGCGCAGCATGGGCCCCCGTGCGGAAACGGTGAATCTGGGATTGCTGTCGGTGCCGTCCAGCTTCACCGAAATCCTGCCGCCGCGCGGGATTGCCGCGTTGGCGATGAGCACGAGGTTGAGCAGCAGCTTGACGATGTTCTTGGGCAGCAACCAGCGCGGCCCGCTCCACTCAAATTCCGGCTTCTCGTTGCGCAGGAAGGCGGTGGCGACGGATTCCGCATCGCCGGTATCGATGACCATTCCCGCCGATCCGGCGGCCCCGAAGGCGATGCGGGCGAATTGCAGCCTGGCCGAGGCGTTTCGCGCGCTGGCCCGGATCAGGTTCATGGCGTCTTCGTCGGCGCCACCCTCGTCCAGCAGTTCCAGGCCGTTGTTGATCGCGCCGACCGGCGAGATGATGTCGTGGCATACCCTGCTGCAGAGAAGCGCTGCGAGATCGGCTGCGGAAAGCGTTAGAATGTCGGCCATCGATTGTTCATTCCCCGGCGATTCCCTCACGTCGGATCAGGCCACGGTCGCCGTGCCGGCCCGCCCGAATCATGCCTGTTTCGCGGTCGTCTGGCTATAAGGCATCCGGCCGCATCGGCAAATCCAGTCAGGAAAAAAGGGTCGGGATGCGGCAGTCCAAAGCCAATCCTCGCAGGCAAAAGACAGCTCCAGCAGGTCTTCGAACCGCCATCTTCATGTGGGAGCTTAATGGTTGAAAAAGGATTACGGCATAGGGTGTCATGGTGAACTTCTCGAGCGGCCTTGAAGAGCCGCCGAAGCCAGGGACGTCGGCGAAGCGCTCGCGGACGGAGATCAGAAGCATGAATTCCCGAATTTTTGGCCGGTTCGCGCTCCGGCTTGTGACGATCGTTGCGACGCTGATCGGCGCGATGGGCCTGGCGGCGACGCCGCTCAAGGCGCAGGAATACACGGCGCGGGAAATCGTCGATTCAGGACACCGCTTCTTCGGTGCGACCTCCGGCGGGCTGGCCACCGCCATCGAGACCATTTTCTCCTCATACGGGCTGCCCAACGGCTATGTGCTGGGCGAGGAGGGGTCCGGCGCCTTCGTCGGCGGCCTGACCTATGGCGAAGGCACGCTCTACACGAAGAATGCCGGCGACCACAAAGTGTTCTGGCAAGGGCCGTCGGTGGGCTTCGATTTCGGCGGTGAGGGCTCGCGCATCATGATGCTGGTCTACAATCTCGACCAGGTCGATGCGCTGTACGACCGTTTCGTCGGCGTCGCCGGTTCTGCCTATGTGGTGGCGGGAGTCGGCTTCAACGTGCTCAAGCAGGGCGATGTTCTGCTGGTGCCGGTACGCACCGGCGTCGGAGCGCGTCTCGGCATCAATGTCGGCTATCTCAAGCTGACGCAAAAGCCGACGTGGAACCCGTTCTAGGATTTTAGCCGCGTCCTTGCACTATCCTTGAAATCCGGCATTAGTGAAACGCGAAAGTCAGCGACTTTCGCGTTTCGCTTGTAAGGCTCGCCGTGATTCAGTCCGTGCTCTTTTTCGCCCTCGGCTTCCTGTGCGCGGGGTTTCTTGCGTTGATGATCGTCCCGGCGATCTGGCGGCGAGCGGTGAGGCTGACGCGCACGCGCATTGAGGCGTCGGTGCCTTTGTCGCTCGAAGAGATCCAGGCCGACAAGGACCGATTGCGGGCGGAGTTCGCGACGTCCACCCGCCGCCTCGAAATGAGCGTGAAGGAATTCCGCGAGAAGGCGTCCGCGCAGATCGTCGAGATCGGCCGGGGGCGGGAGGAATTGCGCCAGCTTGCCGCCGAGCGCGACGACCAGAACCGGACGCTGTCCGAACTGGAGGCGAAGGGCGCGGACCTTCGCGCCGAGCTGCGCCAGCGCGAGGAGGAGTTGCGGCAGTATTCGAACAGCTTGGAGGAGGCGGACCGCGCGCTGGAGCAGCGGGCGGCGGAACTGGAAAAACTCAACGGCCTCTACGAAAGCGCGAGCCTGTCATCGACCACCCGTCAGGTCGAATTGATTGCCAAGGAGACCGAGGTCGAGAAATTGACCGGCGATCTTGGGGTGCTGAAGGGCGAGCGGCGCGAGGTGGACCGCCGGCTGCAGGATCTGGCGGTGGAATTGCGCGCGGCGCAGGACGGAGCGCGGGCCGAGAAGCGGAAGGCGTCGGATCTGGAACGCAAGGTCGAGCGCATGGTCGCAAGCGTTGCCGACCGCGAGGAGACGATCGCGCGGCGCGAGAAGGATCTTTCTCAGTTCCGCGAGCGGCTCAAGGCGGCAACGGCGACCGAGAACGATCTGAACAGCAAACTCGCCAAGGCGCTTGAAGAGAAGCTCAGGCTCGAGTCGCAGGCCGCCGACCAGACTTTGCAGATGTCGAACCTGCTCTCCAGCGCTGGGGGAGGCGATGTTCAGGCAGCGGTTGCCAAGCTTACTTCGGAGCGTCGCCGCCTCGACGAGCGCCTCGTGGCGATGACGCGCGAGAACCAGAAGCTGCGCGCCGATCTCGCGGGCCGCCAACGCGCCAAGGCCGAGGAATGGGAGGTCGAGCGCCGCGAGAGCGCGCTGCTGCGCGAGCAGATGAACGATCTCGCCGCCGAGGTGATTTCTCTGACCGCGATGCTCGACGGGCCGGACTCGCCGATCCGCAAGGCGCTGGAAACGCCGGTGCAGGGCGTGGAGCAGGGCGGACGTCCAGCGTCCGGTGTGACGAGCCTCGCCGACCGGGTCAAGGCGCTGAAGAAGATCGCGCCGCTACCCTTGAGTTGAAGTCGTCTTCCGAGAGCCGGTGAAGCGCGATCGCCGAAGTCGCGGCGACGTTCAGGCTGTCGAAATCCGCTGCAATCGAAATGCGCGCCGTCTGCATCGCCGAGAGCACCGATTCGGGCAGGCCGTCGCCCTCAGTGCCCAGAAACAGCGCCGTGCGCTCCTCGTTGGCGATCTCTCTGATGTCGGTCGTTCCGCGCGGCGAAAGCGCGACCGGGTGGAAGCCGTGGTCGATCAGGCTGTTCGCAAAACTGGCCGTGCCGTCGAAGCGGGCGAAGGGAACGCGAAAGACGCCCCCGACCGAAACGCGGATGGATTTCCGATAAAGCGGATCGCAGCAGGTAGGGTCGATGAAGACCGCCGCCGCGCCAAAGGCGGCGGCGTTGCGGAAGATCGAGCCCATGTTGTCGTGGTTGGATATGCCGACCAGGACCAGCACCAGCGCGCGGCGGGGGAGGGACTGAAGCAACGCGCTGGCAGCCGGCATCATGCGCGGCCTGCCGATCGCCAGGATGCCGCGATGGATGTGAAAGCCGGCTACCGCGTCCATCACCGCGGCGCCTGCGGTGTAGATCGGGACAGTCGACGGCGCCTTGCCAAGCGCTGCCTCCAGGCCGGCAAGCCGGCTGTCGAGCACGAGCACGGACTGCACCTCGTACTTCTCCGCCGCCCACAGCAGGACGTTGAGGACCACCTTGCCTTCGGCGACGAAAAGTCCCTGCCGGCCGACGAGATCGCGCTCGCGTATATCGCGGTAGGCGGCGATGCGCGGATCGTTGGCATCGACGATTTGGATGGGATTCATCAGCAACATCTACCCAAGGCGGCGCCGGCCGGGAAGGACGTTCGCGGCCCAAAGCGGGGCCACGCCTGATCTGGTCCTTTCTGGCGAGCAGGTCGGGCGTACCCCGGGGCCTTCTCGGGCCTTTGTCTGGCCCTGCCTCGGCCAAGCCCTGACGATGCGCGCAACTCGGCTGAGCCATCGCAGATGGACGGCATGCCGCTTCAGACGAAGGCGTAGAGTTGCTGTAGGGCCTGCATGATCGCCCGTACCTTTTCCGAACGGCACGTATAGAAAATGGTCTGGCGGTCGCGTCGGGTTTCCACCAGGTTGGATTTGCGCAATTTCGCAAGATGCTGGGACAAGGCGGACTGGCTCAGGTCGACCTTGTCGGCTAACGCCCCTACCGACATCTCATTGTCGAGAATGCTGCTAAGTATTGCCAGGCGCTTCTCATTGCCGAGCATTGCGAGCAGATTGGCCGCATCCGCGCCTGTTGCCTGGACGTGTTCGAACCTCATCGTGACGCGTCGCCTCCTGAGAGGGGACGGGATGTTCCGAATGCTTTCCTGCCGCTTCTGTACGGTCCTCCCAGGGACACCGTATGGCCTCCGCACGCATGTTATACAACCTAGTGCGTCTATTGGTGATCACAAGAGGCTGTCGCTGCAATTTACGGTTGGTCCTGCAAGTTGTCCACACTGGCGCGAGCGGTTCGAGCCATTTCGACAAGCACTGTGCGAACTTCGGATGGCGCCTGCAAGGGAGCGGGGAAAAACACCCGCCGGACCTCATCGCCGCAAGCAAGGTCGAATCCATCCGCGTCCAAGCCGGTCATCGTCCAGCCTGCGCCACCTGCGCGGGCGAAATGCGCCGCGTACAGGTCGACGGCCGCGCCATGATCGGCGTTCATGTGATCGATCGCGCCTTGCTCTGAAGCGGTGAGCGCCTCGAGCGCCGGGCTCGCCGTCAGGATATCGTCCCGGGTCAGTGCGTAGGCCTTGCCGAAACCGCCATTGAGGCTGGCAGCGTCGATCTCCAGGCGGAACATACGGAAATCGCCGAGCCCGACATAAAGTTTTGCCTTGGGATTCTTGTTGAGATAGCGCCGCTGGGCGCGCGCCTGCTCCGGCGAATCCTTTTCGAGCGGGTTGGCGCGGCAGATCAGTGTGATGCGCGGATGGGCGAGGGGATCGCCCTTGCCCGGCTCGCCGAGCAGCAGCGAACAGCGTGGATCGGCTGTTATGGCGCGGGTATGGGCCGACAGCATCGACACGAGGATGAGCGGCGTTCCGTCGGCGTCGGTAGCGACGCCGACGCGGCTGGCGAGCGGCCCGCCGCTTGCCGGATCGAGCACGGCGATTGCCCCGTACCGCGCCGAGCGCAGCAAAGCCTTCGCCAGCCGGATGGCCTCTTCGTCCGTCGGGCGGACGACGTCGCGTTTTTCTTCCATGGCTGCCTCAATCATGAATCTCAATATCCACTTATCGGCGCGCGAGGCGGACGCCGCAAGTGGCCGGCTGGACTATCGGGGCGCCATGCGGATCGCGCCGTCAAGGCGGATGGTCTCGCCGTTCAGCATCTGGTTCTCGGCGATGTGGATGGCGAGCGCGGCATATTCCGACGGTTCGCCGAGCCGCGACGGGAAGGGGACGGCCGCGCCCAGCGAATCCTGCACATCCTGCGGCATGGCGGCCATCATCGGCGTCTTGAAGATGCCCGGCGCGATGGTGACGACGCGGATGCCGGAGCGGGAAAGGTCGCGCGCGATCGGCAAGGTCATGCCGACCACGCCGCCCTTGGACGCGGAGTAGGCCGCCTGGCCGATCTGGCCGTCGAAGGCGGCGACCGAGGCGGTGTTGACGATGACGCCGCGCTCGCCGCCGGCCAGCGGGTCGAGTTTTGCCGCGCGGTCGGCGAAGAGGCGGATCATGTTGAAGGTGCCGAGCAGATTGACCTCCAGCACCTTGCGATAGAGGTCGAGCGAATGCGGACCGTCCTTGCCGATCGTTTTCATGCCGGTGGCGATGCCGGCGCAGTTGACCAGGATGCGGGCAGGGCCGATCGCTTCGGCCGTCTTGGCGATCGCGGCTTCGGCGCCTTCGGCGCTGCTCACGTCGCAACTCGCCGCGAAGCCGCCAATGTCGCGGGCGACGGCTTCAGCGCGTTCCAGCCCGATGTCGAGCACCGCGACGCGGGCGCCCTTGGCGGCCAGCGCACGCGCGGTCGCCTCGCCAAGCCCGGAGCCGCCGCCGGTCACGAGTGCCGTCTGTCCGCTGATGTCCATTGCCTTCTCCCTGCTCTGTGCTGGCCAACCGTATGAACGGAAGCGCGACGACGCAACCAGCGTGCCGTTCGCGCCGGGGTGTCAACCTGCTTTGCGCATCGGCTCTGTTGCAATTTCCGGCGGGAGCGCCTTCGACTGATCCTCGTGGCAAACTTCGCCCTTGATGCGCTCGGCCGCGCCGGGCGTCAGTTCGTGGACCAGGATGCGGTCGAGGTCGACCGGCCGGGGCATGGAAAGCTGGCCGCGTGCAATGCGCTTGAATCCCAGCGGGCCGTAATAGGGCTCGTCGCCGACCAGCAGCACGGCATCGGCGCCGGCCTTGCGGGCCGCCTCGACCGAGATCGCCACCAGTTTTCTGCCGATGCCGAGATTCTTGTGAGCGGGACGGACGGCGAGCGGCCCGAGCAGCAGCGCGCGGCCTTGGCCCGCGGCAATGCGCGTCAGCCGGCAGGAGGCGATGACCTCGCCTTCATGCAGGGCGACGAAGGAAAGCCGACGCTCGTGCGGCCCGCCTTCGCGGATCTTGTAGGCGGCGCGCGCGAAGCGTCCAGGCCCGAAGGCTTCTTCGTTGATATGGTCGATTTCAGCATCATGCGCCGGGGTTTCCGGCATGAAGATCACGTCAGCGGGGATCATGGTGTGCGGCGTCCGGTCTATATGGATGAAGAGGTGCTGCCGCAGGGCAGCGTCGCAAGTCAGCGCTTCAAGCGCCGGCGCTCATCGTCGTCGTTCGAACCGGATATGCGTGCATCTCACCATGAGCAACGCCGCTATCACCAAATCGCCGCCGCGTCTACCGGACCAGAGGTGTTTTCTGATGGGCGCGCACCGGCGACGCTGCGTTCACGCATCGGCGGTTTTGCTTTCGGCCGGCAAGCCCTAAGTTCTCGGAACGAGGCACGGTGCGGAGAAAACGCCGATGGGACAATTGGTCGACGGCAAGTGGCAGGATGTCTGGTACTCGACAAAGGAGACCGGCGGGCGCTTCGTGCGTTCCGAGGCGCCCTGGCGCGACTGGGTCAACGCCGACGGCAAGCCGGCGCCAGGCCGCACGCGCGGTTTCCGGGCCGAGCCGGGGCGTTACCATCTCTACGTCTCCTATGCCTGCCCCTGGGCGCACCGGACGCTGATTTTCCGCGTGCTGAAGAAGCTTGAGGACATGATTTCGGTTTCGGTCGTCCACCATTTCATGGGCAAGGACGGCTGGACGTTTCTGGCCGAGGATGGCGCGACCGGCGACGACCTCTACGGCCTCGATTTTCTCCACCAGATCTACACCAAAGCCGACTCGCATTATTCCGGCCGGGTGACCGTGCCCGTGCTGTGGGACCGCAAGGAGCAGACCATCGTCTCCAACGAGTCGTCCGAAATCATCCGGATGCTGAACTCGGCCTTCGACGAATGGGGCGACGCCTCCGTCGATTTCTATCCGGAGCCGTTGCAGGCAGAGATCGATGCAATCAACGCGCTGGTCTATCCCGCCATCAACAACGGCGTCTACCGCGCCGGCTTCGCCACCACGCAGGAGGCCTACGAGGAAGCTTTTGGCGAGCTTTTTTCAGCGCTCGACACGCTGGAAAAAAGACTGTCGGGTCAGCGCTATCTGGTGGGCGAAAAAATCACCGAAGCCGACTGGCGGCTGTTCACCACGCTGGCTCGGTTCGACCCGGTCTATGTCGGCCACTTCAAGTGCAATCTGCGGCGCATCGCCGATTATCCCAATCTTTCCAATTATCTGCGCGACCTTTACCAGGTGCCCGGCGTGGCCGGCACGGTCAACATGCACCACATCAAGTCGCATTATTACGGCAGCCACACCACCATCAACCCGACCCGCATCGTGCCGGTCGGGCCCGAGATCGACTATGCCGCGCCGCATGATCGGGCGCGGTTCGGCTGATGGCGGGTGTCCTCACCGCTTGAGACAGGGTGCGCTGGCATGACGCGCGGCCGGCAGATCGCTTGGCCGCCGTTCCTTTTTTGTCTGCAATCGAAGACGGCTCCGGGTCGCTTGGTGCCTCTTTCCGCGAGCTTGGCCGATCCGCTCAGAACACGAAGAAATCCGCCGCCGTGATCGTCGGCGCGCCGGTCAGCGTGGCGAAATGGATGCTGGCACCTGCCGCATTGCCGTCGGCGTCGTAGAACAGCTTTCCGGTGTCGGTCTCGTAGATGATGCGATCGCTGGCATCGCCGGCAACACCGGTGGTGTTCGCCCGGAAAGCTGCGGCGGCCAACGCACCGGCCGGCAGCGCCTTGAACACGGCATCATCGAGCTGGATCGTGTCGGCGGCAGCGTTGAAGTCGGTGACCGTATCGGTGTTGGTGCCGGTCTTGGGTGCTGCGCCATTGAACCGGAAATTATCGTTTCCTGCTCCGCCGGTGAGCGTGTCGTTGCCGCCGCTGCCCGCGATCGTGTTGTTGCCGCCGTCACCGATCAGAATGTCGGCGAAACTGGAGCCGGTGAGGGATTCTATGCTGGAATAGGTGTCGCCGGCGGCGAAACCTTTGTTGGCCGCGGGATTGAGCAGACTGGCGGTGACGCCCGCCGTCGCGCCGGCATAGCTCGCCGTGTCGGTGCCGCTGCCACCCACAAGCTTGTCGCCCCCATCGCCGCCGATGAGCGTGTCGGAACTCGCACCACCATCGAGGACGTTGGCGCCTGCATCGCCGGTGAGGATGTCGCTGGCTGCTCCACCCGTGAGGTTTTCGAAGACGGCAAAAATAAACTTACCGACTCCTGTGTCCGCTGCGGCGGTCGTGGCAAGTGACGCAGTGACTTTCTGTGTGAAATTGGCGAAACTGATCAGATCAACTCCCAGGCCACCATGAATATAGACGTGATAATTCCCAAGCAGAGGAGACAGTATAACGGTATCGTTGCCGCCGCTTACCGTAATCGAATATGCACCGCCACTTCCTAATTTGATCGTGTCGTTCCCGGAGTAAGCCGTAATGGTGTCAACGTAACCAGTGGAGGTTGTCAGCGTGTTGTTCCCACTCCCAAGTCGAATTGCACCTAGATCGGTCGCACCAGTCGTCACAGTGTCGTTTCCGTCGCCACCCACCAGGGATCCAATAAAACCGGTGGCCTTTACGATATTGTTTCCACGTCCGACGTCGATCGTCCCCGCATCGGCATTGAGCGTGAGCACATCGACGCCGTCGGAGCCGACATAATTGCCCAGATAGCCGGCCGTGGTCACTTTATTCGTGCCACCATCCAGTCGTAGCGAACCGACCCCGCCGCTGCCAACCGTGACTGTATCGTTCCCGTCATGCGTGGAAACCGATTGAACATAACCTGCTCCGGATGTGAAGGTATTGTTGCCGCCGCCTAAAAGGATTGATCCTGCACCGCCAGAAAGATTGATGGTATCGTTACCGTCCCCGCCTTCAAGCATCGAGATGCCGCCGCTTCCCTTGACGCTGTTGTTGCCATGGCCGAGATCGATTTGGCCGATGCCGCCCGAACCAATGTTCAGCGTGTCAATCCCGCTGCCGCCCACGTATGTGTGGACAAAACCTGATCCGGTGGTGAAGGTGTTTTGGCCTTCAGCCAGATTAACGAAATTGGCGCCCCCAACGCCAAGTGTAACTTGATCCGCGCCCTCGTCCGCCATGAGTGTGTAGATATGCGTTCCGTTGAGTTTAACCTCACTTATCCCTTTGTTGGCCAACACGATGCTGTCTATGATGCGCCCGGGAGCGGCGACCGTGTCATTAATGACAACCTTCATGTTTGATTCGGATGCAAACCAGAGCCTGCCGATTATCCAATTCGAACCCGACAATGTTGCTGTCACGGTATATGATAGGCCAACCCCTGAGCCGAACACCTCAACTAGATTGGACCAAGTATATTTCTGGCCTCCTAAAATAAAATCGCTAACCCCATCCAGGATGAAGCTAGAATTTCCGCTAACTGTACTGAATGTCATTAGTGTCCCCCCTCTGACGAATTCACCTAGTATATTTTTAGTTGGTAGCTGAAATTTCCAATTCAGAAGAGTATTATATGACACAAGCGCCGACAACTCCCAAATGGGAGGTGGACGACGATGCGTTGGTTTGAAGGTTGGCCGCTTATGCGTCAGCGGCTGCGATCTACAGCAACCTCGACAACAGCAGCATCAATTGCCCCTGCCGCGACGTGTCCGTTTTCTGGAAAATGGTTTTCAGCCGCGTCCTGGCGGTTTCCAGCGAGATGCCAAGCCTGTCGGCGGCATCTGAAACCGATTCCCCGAGCATGAGCCTGCTGCAAAAAGTGACCTCCGCGGGAGTCAGGCCGAACATGGCGGACAGCACGGAAAGGCCGGTCGCGGCGGTGGGCCGGCCGACGTCGGTGACAAGGACCAGAACCAGCCGTTTGGGCGGAAGCAGCGACAGGACGCCTCTCCATACGGGAGCCGCCGGAAGGGCGGCCATCGTCACCCGCCAGGCGCCCGTGGAAGTCCGGAAGGAAATGTGTGAGCCATCTATGGGGATTCCCCTCGAAAGCCTGTCGATGGCGAAGCCGAAACGGGCATCCGCGGTCTTGTCGATCATGGCGCAGCGCCCGTTTCGAGCGGTCACCGACCGTCCGGATGCAAACAATTCGACAGCCATCTGGTTCGCTTCGCGTAGCTGCCGATTGCCTTCGACGACGAAGGCCGCGCCTCGAACGCGCTCGACGAGCGCCGCGCGGACCATGGCTCCCTCGGCATCGGCGCGCATGAGGCGCGCCAAACTGACGGCGCGCTGCAGGTTTCCGCGAACACCCGCCAAGATCGCGACCGTCGCCCTGCCGTAGGTTTCTGACATGGAAAGAGGGAAATTCGTCAGGAACTGTATGTTCTCTCCCCGGTCGCCGACGAGTTTCATCCCGGCCCCGGCGTCGACATCCTTCTGAGGGTGAAGCCAATCGTTGTAGAACTCGGTGTCGGCGATCATGCGTGCGGGGAGAACATTCTCCGAAAGAACGGCCGCTCCGCTGGTTGCGGACGCCCAGTACGCGGACCATGGATTGATGTATGCGAAATGGTCGACGTATGATCTCACAAAGTCCGGATCGACATTGTGGCTGGAAAACATGTCGACCCGGCTCTCTCCGAAATTGATATTCCAGAAGGCGCCAAAGGACCCCGGAAAAGCCCGGCTTAAAGCTGCCGGCACCTCGTCCCACGATGCATTTCCGAACAAAGCCGCGTCGATCGCTTCGGCAACATCCGCCCGTATGGCCGCGACGCGCTCTTCGCCATAAAGATCGAAAGCCTGTTTCCCCATCGTTTCAGTATTTCCACGCGGCGTTCCGAATAGTCAGCATTTACTATTATCATTTCGGGTCGGATTTGCCAGCCGAATGCATAGTCATGCCTTCTGCCTTTTGCGGTATAGTGGCGCGTAGTCACAATCACCCTTAGTGGGTAAGTTAAGGAAAGAACTCGCGGCCAGGGACTTCCGAAGCGTGGCGGAGATTGGTGCCGTTGCGGAGTAACGTTGACCATCTGGTGGCAAAGCCAGCCAAACCTGGCTGGTTGACCCTGCAGCCAGACGGTCGCTTCTCTCCTACCAATACGCCGACGCCATCTCCCCTCCAAACACCTCCGCGATCCGCCTTCGTGTCGCCGGCGTCGTCTCCTCCGGCAGGGCGTCGAGCGCGAAGAAGCCGGCTTCGGCGATCTCGCGGTCGGGCTGTTTCGGGCGGTCCTGCGCAAAACTCTCGATGAGGTAGAAGGCGACGTGGTCGCGGCGGGTGGCGACGCGGTTCAGGTGGATGGATTTCAGCAGCGGCGGGGCGGTGAAGGAAATATTGCCTTCCTCCGAAAACTCCCGCGCCAGCGCCTGTTCGCAGGTCTCGCCGAGTTCGACGCCGCCGCCCGGAAACTGCCACCCGGGCACGTAGGTGTGGCGGATGAGGAAGACGGCGTTGGCCTCGCGGTCGAACACCATGCCGCGCACACCCACCGTCATCGCCCGGCGCAGCAGGAAATATTTGTGGAAGAGGATGGCGCGAAGCCCCGGCCAGCCGGTCTGGCGGAACCTTTTGTCGCGGTCGGGCGTCATCGGCATGCCCGAGGCTGGAAAGCGCTGTGGCCGTACCGTAAGTAGGATCGATGCTCAGGCTCGCGCATATTTCCGACGTTCATCTGGGGCCGCTGCCCGACATATCCTACCGGGAACTCGCTTCCAAGCGGGTGCTGGGCTACGTCAACTGGCGGCGCAACCGCCAAAAACTGCTGACCCAGGGCACGCTCGGCTCGATCGTCGAAGCGATCGGGGCGGAAAAGGCCGATCACCTCGCCGTCACCGGCGATCTCGTCAATCTGGCGCTCGACGCCGAGCTGGAACTGGCGCGGCTGTGGCTGGAGACGCTGGGCAGGCCGGAGGACGTGTCGGTGGTTCCCGGCAACCACGACGCCTATGTGCCCGGCGCTTTCAACAAGGTCTGCGAGTTATGGGCGCCGTGGATGCGCGGCGACAATTTTCGCGGGCCGCTCGGCCGGCTGACCTTTCCCTATCTGCGCGTGCGCGGCAACGTGGCGCTGATCGGCGTCTCGACTGCGCGGGCCACTGCGCCGTTCATGGCCAACGGGTTTTTCCGGGAGGAACAGGCGGCGCGGCTGGGAAAAATCCTCGATGAAACGGGAAAGCGGAAGCTTTTCAGGCTGATCATGATCCACCATCCGCCGGTGCGCGCCGCCGTGCCGCAGCACAAGCGCCTGTTCGGCATCTCCAATTTCCACCAGACGGTTATCCGGCACGGCGCCGATCTCGTGCTGCACGGCCACTCGCATCTTCCGACGCTGTTCTGGATCGGCGAGCGCAAAAAACCGGTGCCGGTGGTCGGCGTGGCGGCGGCGGGGCAGGGATTGGGCGGCCATCATCCGGCGGCGCAATACAATCTGTTCGAGATTTCCGGCGAGCCCGGCCACTGGCATATCGGCCTGACACGGCGCGGCCTGACGGCACCAGGCACGATTTCCGATGTCGGGACGTTCGACCTCGGCTCGCCGCGCAAGGCGCCGGCGCCTTACGAAAAAGCGACGCCGCCCGAAGCTACGGAAGCAGGTTGACCAGCCGGTCCCAGAATAGGACGACCGCGGCGACAAGGCCGAACAGCAGCCCGGCAAACAGGATCGACAATTCGGAGAGCAGGCGCCGCCAGATGCTTTTTCGCGGGGGCGCGGCCTTGCCCGGTGCCGGTGCGTTCAGCAGCGAGGCCGAAAGTTTCGGCGTGCGCCTGAACGGACGCCTGGCCGCCGGTCTGGGCGCGGGTTCCGTGACGTGCTTCGCTGCCGGTTCGCGCGTTGGCTCGGCAGTCGGCCTGGCAACCGGTTCGAACGGGCGCGGCCGGGCGGTTTCGACCGCCGGGGCGATTTCGCCTTCCAGCATGCGCTCGCGTTCGACGATCCGCTCGGCGACATAACGCGTCACACGGTCGCCGACCTCATCCATCTTGTGCGATTCGGCCAGCACCACGCGGCCGTTGCGGGTGTCCTTGACGAAACGATAGGTGCGGCGGTCGCGCCCCATCGCGACGTGGCTGACCGCGTCGATCCACAGCCTGGGCTGCAGGCCCGACGATATGGCGAAGTCAAAAATGTCGATGTCCGAGGGCACCTCGTTGAAGACGGGGGCAAGCTCGGCCGCCAGCAGTTGCAGCCGGGTGAGGGTGGCCTCGCGCAACTCGACCACCACGTCCTCGCGGTCCGCCGCCGCGTTCTTGGCCGCGCTGATCGCCTCCGCCAGCTTGCGCTGGTGGGCGAGCGAGGCCTGCTTCTCGGCCATTTCACTCATCGTCCGACTCCGGCCCGTTAACCCATAGTTAACACAAACGGGCGGCCTGGCCAGTATCGAGGCGGATCATACCGGCAAATGAACTTTGAACAAAAGGGGTAAGCGGCGGCATGCCGCCCACCCCGGCTGCCGCTATTTCCCGCCGACAATTCGGTTGACGGCCGACACCACGGCCTCGAGCGAAGCGGCGACGATGTTGGTGTTGATGCCGGCGCCGAAAATCACGCCGCCGGGATATTCCATCTCGACATAGCTGATCGCCGCCGCATTCGAGCCGTGCTGGATCGAGTGCTCGGAATAGTCGCGCACCGAGACCTCCACGCCGACATGGCGCGAAAGCGCGTCGACGAAACCGTCGACCGGCCCGTTGCCACTGCCCTTGATGGTGATTTCCCTGTCATTGTCTAAGATGGTCGCCTCGACGATGCGCCGGCCTTTTGCCGCCGTATCGGGAAAAGTCTGGTGGTCGACGAATTTCAGGCGGCCGTCGGGCTGGTCGATATAGACCTCACGGAAACGCTCGTAGATGCGTTTCGACGACAGCTCCTTGCCCTCGGCATCGGTGATCGCCTGGATGTCCTTGGAGAACTCGACCTGCAGGTTGCGCGGCAGGTTGAGCCCATAGTCGGCCTGCAGCACATAGGCGATGCCCCCCTTGCCCGACTGCGAATTGATGCGGATGATCGCCTCGTAGGTGCGGCCGACGTCCTGAGGGTCGATCGGCAGGTAGGGCACCTCCCACAGCGGCTTGTTGGCGGTCTTCAGCGCTTTCATGCCCTTGTTGATGGCGTCCTGATGCGAGCCGGAGAAGGCGGTGTAGACCAGTTCGCCGACATAGGGGTGCCGTTCGCCGATCTTCAACTGGTTCGAGTACTCGTAGACGTCCCTCATGCGGGTGATGTCGGAGCAGTCCAGTTGGGGATCGACGCCCTGCGTGTACATGTTGAGCGCCAGCGTGACTATGTCGACATTGCCGGTGCGCTCGCCATTGCCGAACAGCGTGCCCTCGACGCGGTCGGCGCCGGCCATCAGGCCGAGTTCGGTGGTGGCGATGCCGGTGCCGCGGTCGTTATGCGGGTGCAGCGAGACGATGATGTTTTCACGGTTGTCGAGATTGCGGCACATCCATTCGATGCGATCGGCATAGATGTTGGGCGTCGACATCTCGACGGTCGACGGCAGGTTGAGGATCAGTTTGTTTTCCGGCGTCGGCCTGATGATCTCGGTGACTTCGTTGCAGATCTCCAGCGCCACCTCGAGCTCCGTGCCGGTAAAACTCTCCGGCGAATATTCGAAGCGATAACCGCCGCCAGCCTTGGCTGCCATGTCTGCGATCATCTTTGCCGCGTCGGTGGCGATCTGCTTGATGCCGGCGACGTCCTTTTGGAAGACCACGCGGCGCTGCAACTCGCTGGTCGAGTTGTAGAAATGCACGATCGGGTTCTTCGCACCCTGTAAGGCCTCGAAAGTGCGGGTGATCAGCTCCGGCCGGCACTGCACCAGCACCTGGAGCGACACGTCGTCCGGCACGTTGCCTTCCTCGATGCACCAGCGGGCGAAGTCGAAATCGGTCTGCGAGGCCGAGGGGAAACCGATCTCGATCTCCTTGAACCCCATGTCGAGCAGGAGCTGGAACATGCGCGCCTTGCGCTCCTGGCCCATCGGGTCGATCAGCGCCTGGTTGCCGTCGCGCAGGTCGACCGAGCACCAGATCGGCGCCTTGTCGATGCGTTTCGACGGCCAGGTGCGGTCGGGCATGTCGACCAGCGGATAGGGTTCGTACTTCACCGCCGATTGCGGCATGCCGTGCGCGGGGCGGATGCGGGTGGTCTGGTTCATCTTGCTTCTCTCTGCGCTTCAGGCGCGGGCGGTGCCCGGCGAAGCGTCTAAAACAGTTTGCTGACTGGAGTGCGACTGGCAAGGAGCAGGCGCCGCCTTCGGCGGTCGAACGACCGCCGGGCGCTCCTCTAGCGAGCCCGGCGGTCGCCGATAAGGCCGAGAAGCAGGATCGCGGAAGACAGCGCGCGCAAGGTCGCCGACGCAAAGGCGTCTCGGCGATGGGCTGCGCTGTTCACGGGCGAGTTCATGCGCGGGTTGATACAGCAGGCGGCAGGCGGAGGCAAGGGGATCGGAAAGGCGGTAGTAGGTCAGTTGAAAATTGAGTTGGGAGCAACAGGCTGAGCGCCCGCCGCTCCCAAAAAAAGATCAACGCCCAAAGGCTTTCTTAGCCGGCGGGCGCATCATCCCAATTTTAGGCTTGCCCGCTGAAGGGAGCAGCTTTTGGAGATACGGGAGAGCCGCCGGGTCACGGGAGCGCAAATAGTCGGGAGCTCGCGTAGGAATCCACACCGTATCCAAATATTCTCGGAAGAGAGGAAGCACAGAAAAGGGATACTGCCGAACCTCACCCTCCCACTCCGGAGTTTTGTGTATGTAGTAACTAAAGGCTGTAGAAACGGTGGGATGATTTTCTTTAAGCCAGTCTGAGAAACATCGTCCAACGCTCACGTCTGGTCGGTTCTCTTTTCCGTCTGGTGCCTTGTCTGCCATAATACGGCCTGCGTTCTCAAGTCGGCCCCAAAGATGGACAACCAGCTCGTTCAAAACCGAAAAATGTCCTGCGTCTACGCGATCCCAATTCTCGTTGTAGCGACGAATAAATGCAGGAACCTTTGCACCATAGCTGCCGGTCTTCCGAATTGAGGGCAAAACTTCCGACGTTACCCACTTCTGAAACGCCTTTGCCTTCGGAACGCGACTACGAATAATTACGCTGTAAAGTCCAGATTCACTGATGATGGTGGTCCTCTGGACGCGCCCGTGGGGGTCGGCAATGCCGAGGGCCGATTTTTCATCCGCGTCTAGACGGCTCGCCGCATCGCTCGGATTGGCGATGCCAAGCTTTGCGCACACCTCATTGAGGATGAACCAGGGCTCGCCATTTCGATCAATGACGCGGAATCGGTCGTGTTCGTGGTCTTCAAAAACTTTCATCACGTATTGCATTACGACATAAACCTTTCTGCATGTCGTTATGCGGTGCGCGGGAAAAGCCCTTGACATGTGAGCAAGATTTCCCACATGTACCGGAACGTGATCACGCGCCGCCGCTAGGTGGCTTCTACTTGGCCCGGCGATGCTGCTAACATCGACCGGGCCGCTCCATTTTCCCGACATTTCGGAGAAACTGCGATTAGGTAGGTCTGCCGACACCTACTGACAAGGCGTGGTTGCAACTTTTTTTCGCAGAACACCAACTGGCAGAAATAATCGGCTCAAAAAATCGTTTGTATGCAAACAATCGTGTGCGAGCGGCATTTCGCGATGCGGGCCGGTCATTCGACCGGGGCTTTTTTCTGGTAGAGGGTCAGTTGGAAATCTGTGGCGGCAGAGGCAAGGAGTGAGCCGCCTTTTTCTCACCCGGTGCCCAAGTCCCTGGGCGCGGTCAGCGTGAGCCTCTGGAACCCCATATGGGGCTGGCCTTCCCCTCTGCCACCACAAAAGAGCATATAGGAGTTTCGCTAGGATCGCGACAGGAGCGGGCTGAAATTTCAAACTGACCCACTACCCCAACGGGCAACGTGGGACGCGCCGGCTTGATGTCCGCGCTCCATCGGACTATCCAGCGGCGCGCGGCATGGCCGCCATTTTGAGAAAAAGCCCCGAGCGAGCCTTGCCCTCCTTGCGAAAAAGTTTTGACGCCCTGGTGGAGCGCCGCACCGCGGCGATCCCGACGGCCGCGCTGACTCCGGACGAGCGGCTGGCGCTGGTCGGCCGGCACGGCGATTTCTCGCTTGCCTACTCGACCGCCGTGCAGGACGACCTTTTCTATTTCGGCGGCGCCTCCGGCTACCTCGCCTTCGGCCGCAAGATGGGCAGCGCCGTGGCGCTGGCCGATCCGGTCGCGGCTCCTGCCGAGCGGGCGGACCTCGTCCGGCGGTTCGTCGACAAGGCGCGCGATCCGTGCTTCGTGCAGATCGGCGAGGCCAGCGCCCGCGTGCTGTCGGACCTTGGCTACAAGGTCAACCGCATGGGCATCGACACGCGGCTGATGCTGACGCCCAAGACCTTTGCGGGCAGCCGCAACGAGACCGTGCGCTATTCCGAGCGCTGGCTGTTCAAGAACGGATTTTCGATCGTCGAGGACGACGGCGGCGGCGTCCATGCCGCCGAGATCAAGCAGCTTTCCGATGCCTGGCGGGCGCAGCGCATCGTCAGCCACCGCGAGATGCGGTTCTTGAACCGCCCGTTTCGCTCGCAACTCGGCAAGGGCATGCGGCGCTTCATGCTGCTCGACCCGCAAAAGCAGCCGGTCGCCATCCTCGATTTCGACCCGATGGTCGAGAATGGCGAACTTGCCGGCTACACCACCTCGTTCAAGCGCAAGCTGCCGGGCATCACGTCGCATGCCGAGATCGGCCTCACCAAATTCGCCGCCGACCGCTTGCGCGACGAGGGCCGCAAATTCATCACGCTCGGCCTGTCGCCGCTCGCCGGACTGGCTGAAAGCGGATTTCCGGAAAGCCGGCTCATGCTTTCATCCATGCAGCGTTTCTACCGCTCGTCCTGGATCAACCGGCGCATCTTCAACGTCGAAGGCCAAGCGGCGTTCAAGCGGCGTTTTCACGGCGACGAGGAGCCGGTCTACATCGCCTTCCGCCGCCTCTCGCCTTTCCAGATGCTGGCTATCCTCAGGCTCAGCAAGGCGTTCTAAGGTTTTATCCCGCGGGCGACGAAACGCACCAGCGCGGGTCCGAAGAGCAGCACGAAGACCAGCCGCGCCGATTGCAGGGCCATGACCAGCGACAGGTTCACGTTGCTTGCGGCGGTGGCAATGATGGCCACGGAATCAAGTCCGCCGGGGCTGGTTGCGAGATAGGCCGTCAGCGGGTCGATGCCGAGTTCATGGCTGAGAAGCCAGGCGATTGCACCGCAAAATCCCATGAGCAGGAGGATGGACAGCATGACCTGCGGCAGCACGCGCAGCGCATTCCACACGACGGCGCGCGTAAAATTCAGGCCGATGGAACAGCCGACCACGATGTAGCTCGCGGCCTTCAGCCATTCGGGAATCTGGAAGGGAACGCCGGCGCCGAGATGCAGCGCGAGTGCGATCAGCGCCGCACCGATGAAATAGGGCGAGGGCAGGCGCAGCAGTTTTCCGATCCTGCCGGCAACGGCCGCCACAAGAACGGTTGCCGCGAAGGCTGGCCAGTCGAGCGGCGGGAACCAGGGATGCTCCGGCGTGACCATCGCCGACGGGTCGACCCACAGCCGCGCCACGAAGGCGGCGGCCAGCGTCACCATCACCACCCTGAGATACTGCATGAAGGCGACGAGCCTTGCATCGGCGCCGAACGCTTCGGCCATCAGCACCATGGCCGTAGCACCGCCCGGCGCAGAGCCCCAGACGGCTGTCGATCCGGGCAGGATGCGCAGGCGGCTGATCGACCAGCCAAGGAAGCTGGAGGCAACGATCGTCGACAGAACTGAGACCAGGATGATCGGCCAGTCACTGGCGAAGGAGGAAAAAACCTCGACCTGGATCGAGGAGGCGACCAGGCAGCCGACGACCGCCTGACCGAGGCCGAACAGCGGACGCGGCACGCGGATCGTCGCCCCGCCGGTGCCCGCCGCGATGGCGACCAGCATCGGCCCGATCAGCAGCGCGGCTGGAAAGTCGACGGTTTCGAGCGCGACGCCGAGCGCTGCCGCAAAGATGATCAGCAGCAGCCACTGCAAGGGCTGCGGCAGTTTGGCGAACGGTCCGGGAGACGGCGCGGGCGGGGAGGCCATGCGTCCCTTCTAGACCTAGCCTTCCGTTGCTGTCAGCCCCACAATCTCTGTTTTATGCCTGTCTCTCGTGCGGCGTGACGAAGCGGTAATCGCGAGCGACGAGCCGGCTCCGGCCGGCCCGCCCAATGCCCGCACATCGGATGGTCCATCCACGTCTCCGGACACTGTTATCCCCCGCTGATTGCCGTCAGGATAAAAACCTCCGTGCCGGGTTCAAGCTTCGTCTCCAGTCTCGCTCGCTCGCCGTCGACAAAGACGTTGATGTGTTTTCGGATGGCCGGCGTGGTGTCGCATAGCCGGTCGCGCATCCCCGGCCAACGGTCGTTCAGCGCCTCGATCATCTCGCGAACCGTGCGCGCCTCGACCTCGAGGCGCCGCACTGAGCCAGGAAACAGGTCGACCAGTGGCCCAGGCAGTCTCACCCGGACCGGGGCGCTTCCCTGAACGCGGTCCATCTTGCTGCCTCCCGCCGCCTACCGGTCGACAATCAGCGTTTCGACCGACAGCACCGTCGGCAGGTGCTCGGCGATCGGCATCCAGTTCTCGCCCTCGTCGGCGCTCGCATAGACCGAGCCGGAACTGGTGCCGAAATAGACGCCGGCCCGCTCGTGCCGGTCCGTCGCCATCGCCTGGCGCAGCACGCCGAAATAGGCGTTGTGCTGCGGCAGACCCTCGCGCATGTCCTGCCACGTCTTGCCGGCGTCGCGGGTGCGCCAGACGGCCGCCTTGGCGTCGGGCACGTAGCGGCCGGCGGAATCGCCGTTGAGCGGCAGCAGGAACAGCGTGTCGGGATCGCGCGGATGGGCGGCGGCCGGAAAGCCGAAGGTGGAAGGCAGGCCAGCCTCGATGCTTTTCCATTCCCTGCCGCCGTCCTCGCTGACATACATGCCGCAATGGTTCTGCTGGTAGAGCCGCTCCGGCTTGCCCGGCGCCATCACCACGCAATGCACGCACTGGCCGAATTCAGGATATTTCTGGTCGTCGGGGTTGAAATCGGCGCGGGTGCCGCGGTTGCGCGGTTCCCAGGTCTTTCCGCCGTCGGCGGTATGGAAGACGCCGGCGGCCGACACGCCGATCCAGATCTTGTCCTCGTGCTGGGGATCCACCACCAGCGAATGCAGCATGAGGCCGGCGCCGCCCGGCTGCCAATGCTCGCGCGACGGATGCTTTTGCAGTCCCTCCATATGCGACCATGTCTGGCCGCCATCGTCGCTGTGGAACAGCCCGGCCGGCTGCACGCCGGCATAGAGGCTGCCATTGCGGGCGGCGAGGCTCCACACCGCCTTCACCGGCTCCTTGCCTTCCTCATAGGCGAGGCCCTCGCTCGAATGCGTCCAGGTTTTTCCTAGATCGGTGGATTTCCACACGGCCGGTCCGAACCATTCATTGCCGCCGCCGGCATAGATGGTGCCGGTATTCGGGTCGGCGACGACATGGTTCATCGGCCAAGTCTCGCAGAACGGGCCGCTCAGCGTCCAATCCTTCCGCGCCGCGTCGCTCTCGGCGATGAAGGCGCCTTTCTTGGTTCCCAACAGCACAAGGGTTTTCTGTGTCACGTCGACTTCCTCCGCGCGATGACAGGCGGCCGTCGTCTCCAGTCGGGCCGCGAAAGCGATGGCCCTTCGCCTCGCTCCTACAGAGCGAGGACGAATGGCGGCATTCGAAGCCGACATCGCCGCTGGAAAGTCTAACGCTTTTTTCGATCCGGCGCATGGGCGCCGAAAGCCGTTACGCAAACGGCACCGCGCTGGTTCCGCGTGGCAGTTTCGCCTCGTCGTCCGGCTCGACATGGATAAGCACCCGCACCGACGGGATTTCGGCCCTCAGCGCGTCCTCGATGCGGTCGCAGATGACATGGCTCTCGCGCACCGGCATGTCGCCGTCGACGATCAGGTGGAACTCGATGAAGGTGGCGCGGCCGGCGGTGCGCGTCTTCAAATCGTGCACTTCCAGCGCCCCCTTGGAGTTCGCCGAAATGATGTCTCGGATGTGCATGTTGTCTTCCAGCGGCACCGCCTTGTCCATCAGGCCGCTTAGAGAACCACTGATCACCTGCCAGCCCTGGTAGAGGATGTTGAGGGCGACGAGGATCGCCAGCAGCGGGTCGAGGATGCTGTAGCCGGTCAGCACGACGCCGACGAGGCCGGCGATGACGCCGAGCGATGTCACCACGTCGGTCATGATGTGATGGCCGTCCGCGACCAGCGCCGGGCTCTTGTCCTGCCTGCCCGTCCGGATGAGCAGCCATGCCCAGCCGGCATTGATGACGGCGGCAAAGCCGTTGACGGCAAGGCCCTCCCACGGCTGTTGCAGCGGCTGCGGACGCAGCAGCGCCTCCCAGGCCGCCGCGACGATCATCAACGCGGCAAGCACGATCAGCACGCCTTCCAGCACAGCCGAAAAGTATTCGGCCTTGTGGTGCCCGTGCTGGTGGTCGCTGTCGGCAGGCTTGTGGCTCACCTGGATCGCCCAATAAGCGGCCGCCGAGGCGATGACGTTGACGATCGATTCCAGCGCATCCGAATAGAGCGCGACCGAACCGGTGATGAAAAAGGCGAACGCCTTCAGGCCGAGCACGCCGAAAGCGACGATGATCGACCAGAAGGCGAGGGTGGCGACGCGCTGCTTGGAGGGCATCTATGCACCCCCCTCTGTCCTGCCGGACATCTCCCCCTCAAGGGGGGAGATTGGCAGTGGCGACGCCGGCGATTGGCTGATCTCCCCCCTTGAGGGGGAGATGTCCGGCAGGACAGAGGGGGGTGTCATTTGCGCAGTCAATTGGATTAGGCCGCCTTTTCCCTGGCCTTGCGCGGCAGATGCGCCACGACGTTCTCGATCATCCGCATGCCGGCGTTCTGGCCGAGCGTCATGATCGATTCCGGATGGAACTGCACCGCCGCGATCGGCTCCTTGCGGTGCTCGAAGGCCATGATGACGCCATCCTCGGTCTCGGCGGTGACGACAAAATCGTCGGGCAGCCGCACCGGATCGGCGAAGATCGAGTGGTAGCGGCCGACGGTCACTTCCTTGGGCAGGCCGGAGAAGATGACGCCCGGCTTCGACACGCGGATGCGCGAGGGCTTTCCGTGCATCGGAATATGCAGGTGGCGCAACTCGCCGCCATAGGCTTCCGCCAGCGCCTGTAGGCCCAGGCATACGCCAAAAATCGGCAGGTCGCGCTGCCGCGCCTTCCTGATGGTGGCGGCGCAGTCGAAATCTTTCGGCGTGCCGGGGCCGGGTGAAAGCACGACCAGGTCGGGCTTCAGCCTGTCGAAGATTTCTTCGGGCACCGGCGTGCGCACGGTCGAAACATTGGCGCCGGTCTGCCGGAAATAATTCGCCAGTGTGTGCACGAAGGAATCTTCGTGATCCACCAGCAGGATGTTCACCCCGTCGCCGACGCGGGCAGCGCTGCGGTCGCCGGCGGCGGCGTTGCCGGCCCTGGCGTCTCGGATCGCGGAAATCATGGCGGATGCCTTCAGTTCGGTTTCGGCTTCTTCTTCCTCGGGCACGCTGTCGAACAGCAATGTGGCGCCGGCGCGCACCTCTGCGATGCCGTCCTTGATGCGGATGGTCCTCAGCGTCAGGCCGGTGTTCATGTCGCCGTTGAAATGCACCATGCCGATCGCCCCGCCATACCAGGCGCGCGGGCTTTTTTCGTGTTTTTCGATGAAGCGCATGGCCCACAATTTCGGCGCGCCGGTCACCGTTACCGCCCAGGCGTGCGAGAGGAATGCATCGAAGGCGTCCATGCCCTCGCGCAGCCGGCCCTCGATATGGTCGACCGTGTGGATGAGGCGCGAATACATCTCGATCTGGCGCCGGCCGATGACGCGCACCGAGCCCGGTTCGCAGACGCGGCTCTTGTCGTTGCGGTCGACGTCCGAGCACATCGTCAGTTCGGATTCGTCCTTCTTGGAGTTGAGCAGCTTCAATATCTGCTCGCTGTCCGAGATGGCGTCCTCCCCGCGCTTGATCGTGCCGGAGATCGGGCAGGTCTCGACGCGCCTGCCGTTCACCCTGACGAACATTTCGGGCGATGCGCCGATCAAAAACTCGTTCTCGCCGAGATTGATGAAGAAGGAATAGGGCGACGGGTTGATCTGCTTCAGCCGCCGCGAAATGTCGGACGGCAGGGATTCGCAGCGCTCGTAGAACATCTGGCCAGGCACGACCTCGAACAGGTCGCCGCGCCGAAACCTCTCCATCGCCTTCCTGACAAGCTCGGCATATTCGCCGGGCTCGTGGTCGCCGCGCGGCGGGATGCGGTCGGCCGTCCTGAACGGCTCCGCCACGCTGTCGCGCGGCAGGCCGGTCGTGTCGAAGCCGTTGCCGGAATAGTCGTAACGGTCGTGCCAGGCTTTTGCCGAGTGGTGGTCGACGACCAGGATCTCGTCGGGAAGGAAGAGCACGAGATCGCGCTGGCTCTCGGCGCGTTTCAGCGACAGTTCGACCGGGTCGAACTGGAAGGCGAGGTCGTAGCCGAAGGCGCCGTAAAGGCCGAGATTGGCATCCTGGTCGCTGTGGAACAGCGCGGTGATGGCGCGCAGCACGGTGAACACCGAGGGCACGCGGGAGCGCTCCTCTTCGGTGAAGACGCGGCCCGGCTCGGCGATCTTCAGCGCCAGCCGGTGTTCGGTGGTCTGGGTAAGGGTAATGTCCTTCAGCGGTAGTAGCGTTCGGGCTATGACCGGCAGCAGAACCTTGCCACGGCTGTTCAGTGCCTCGATGCGCATCGAGCGGCCGCGCGCAGAGATCACCAGCGGTGGGTCGATCACCGCCGTGTCCCAACGGGTGTAGCGCCCCGGATATTCGTAGTTCGACGAGAAAACCGCGCCGCGCCGGCTGTTCAGGCCGTCGACATAAGCCTCGATCGCGCCCTTGTAGGGCGTGTCATGGCGCTGCCGGACGATCGATATCCCGCCCGACGTCACGAATTTCTCGGCACCGTTGTCGAGGATCTCGACAGACATTCGTCTCTCCATCCGTTCGCCGCGCCGAGGTCCGGATAGGCATCAAAAACAAATGGCCGCCCGGACTTCTCCTGCGGCCACTCCCTCTTTTACGCGCACGCGTCTCGGCAGGCCGCTGTCAGCAGGCCCACCACCAAATGGTCTTGATCGAGACGATATGCATGGCCGACTCCATAGCGGCGAATATCTTGTGGAGCAAGCGGATTCCGGACGCCAATCCCCCCATCCTTCGGATCCCCTGCTGGGATTCTAAGCCCCGTTCACCGCAGGGTAGCGTGTTGTACCCCCACCCCTAACCCCTCCCCACAAGGGGGAGCGGGATTCGCCGGCCGCCCTGTCGAGCAAGGCCGGTGACGGTGGGAACAGCGCATCGCCGCCGGGTTCCCCTCCGCCTTGTGGGGAGGGGTTAGGGGTGGGGGTGCTTCATATGCGATTGCCCTGCCGTTCACAGCGGTTGGCGCGCCGACGGTCAAAAATACTGGCTGGTATCAATCCTCCAGCGCGCCCTCTCGTGCGCTCGCGCTCTTGGTATCGCCGACCAGCTTCACCAGATCGTCGCCGGCATAAGTCGAACGGCGGACGACTCGCGTCAAGATATAGCCCGCCTGCGGCGCGAACACGTCGGTCGAGCCACCTTCCTCGCCGGCGGCGTGCACAATGGTCGCCAGCCGGTCGCCTTTTCTTACGCGGTCGCCCGGCGCCACGTCGAACAGGATGGCGCCAGGCCGGGGCGCCGTGACCATTTCGATGTTCTCGATCGGCGCGACCAGTCCGGCAAATGGCCCAAGTGGCGGCAGCGCCTTGTCTTCGATCACGCCGCGGGCGACCAGCAGGCGGTAGAGCCCGTCCGCGTCGGATTGCGCCAGCTTGCGATCCACATCCAGCAGGCCGCGATATTCCACGGTCGTCACGGCGCGCCGCGCCAGTCCGGCTTGCTGCGCCGGCATCTGGAGATAGGGATGCAGCGATGCTTCGTCGAAGGACGCGCCGGACGAACCCTCCCACAGGATTACTGCCGCCACGCCCATCGCCGCCGCGCAATCCTCCATGCCCGGCCACAGCGCCTTCGGCACGTAGAGATAATCGACTCCCTCGTCGTCGCAGTGGAGGTCGAGCACGATTTCGTGGCCGACGGAGAGTTGCAGCAGCCGGTGCTTCAGCCGTTCATCGACCGTGCCGCCCTTCATCTGGAGGGCCGAGGCATCCGGCTTTTCCAGCAGCGGAAAGTCGCGGTTGAAATTGGTGCGCGTGCCGAGATGGAAGCGGCCCTGCACGGAGCCGAAATGATATTGCGCGCGGCCGACCGGATTGGCGTGCGGCACGACCGTGATCGCGCCGCGTATACGGCCTTCCGCTTCCGCCCTGCGCAGTTGCGGCATCAGCGCGTCGATGGCAACGGTGCCGGGCAGTTCGCTGGCATGCAGGGCCGCTTGGAGGTAGGCTTTCGGGGCAGCCGGATCGCTGCCTTCGAAGCGGAACACCGGAAAGGTGTAAGCGACGCCCTCGGTGTCGCCCGGAATGGTCTCGATGGTTTTCTGCATGGTGTCACCCACTCAAATTGTGGGGCGACAATGGCCGGTCCGCAAGAACCCTGCAACGGCCGCGGCGCGCGATCGTCTGGGCCAGCCTAAGATGAGGAAGGGCGGCGGCGAAAGAAACCGCCGCCCTGCCAGAAGATCAGTTCACCGCGGCAATATTGCCGAGGCGCAGGAACAGCGTCTCGCCGGAGGAATCGTCCACGCCGTCATTGTCGGTGACGACAAAGGCATTGCCGGAGGCGTCGATGGTGAAACCTTCGACCTTGTCGACGACATAACCGTTGGTCGCCGACTTGAGATCGGGGATCAGGTCGCGCACCTTTGTCTTCTCGACCACCGGCAGTTCGCCGTCGAGCGCAACCGGCTTGAAGGCCTCGAGCGAGACCGAATAGAGGTTCTTGGCCTTCGCGGCATCGCCGATCAGGTTGTCGCGCTCGATGACGTAGAGTTTTCCGTCATGGGTGGTAATCTCGGAAAGTCCCATCCAGCCGGCCTCGGTGGCGTCGAGCGGATAGCGTACGGCCGACCATTCCTTGGCCTTCGGCTTGTAGGCAAGCAGTTTCGTCTGGCCCTTCGGGTCGTCCTTCCACTCGCGCTGCACGGCCATGACCAGCGTCAGGTCGTCGCCGGAACCGACAATGGTGATGCCTTCGAGGCCGAAGCGGGTCTCGCCGGCCAGCAGGGCTGCCGGGAAGGGGATCTCCTTGTCGATCGCGCCCTTTTCGTCGACATGCAGCACGGCATGCGGCGTCAGCTTGGCGGCGTCGCCCTCATTGGCCAGCCAGAAGCCGCCTTCGCCGTCGGCGACGATGCCTTCGAGGTCCAGCTTCTGGGCCGGGTGGCCGCCGCGCGTCACGATGGTCTTGCCGGTGATGAGGGCCGGCGTCTGCGTGGCGTCGATGGTGAAGATGGCCGGCGCGGCTGTGTAGACCGAGTCCGAAACCGCATAGAGCTTGCCGGGGTTGGCCGGGTCGGCGGCGAGGCCGGAGAGTGCGCCCCAGCCGAGCGGGGTGCCGTCTTCCTTCGGTGCGGCGGTGATCATCGGATAGGCGGCCGGGCCTTCGGCGCGCTCGTAGATCATCACGTGCGAGCGGGCGAGCCCGTCTTCGCCGAGATCGGTCTCGTTAGCCGTGACCAGCAGGTTGCGCGACGGGATGGCGACCAGGCCCTCGGGGCCGATGCCCGACGGCAGCACCTGCAGGAATTGCGGCACCGCGCCGGTGTCCTTGTAGACGCCGACCAGCGAGCCGCGCTCGGAGGCGACGAAGAACAGTTTTTCGTCGCCGAAGCTTGCGGCCTCGAGACCTTCCGGCTCGACGCCCTTCTTGTTTCGGTGTTCCGGATAGTGGCCGACCTTGGCAACCTCGTATTCGAAGGCCGGGCCGGATTCGTAGACGACTTCGCCTGACTTGTTGAAGATGGTGAAGCCGCGCGTCCCGCCCTTGTAGTCGCCCTCATTGGCGATGACGAAACGATTGTCGTCCAGCCACTTGACGGCGTCGGGCTCGCGCGGCGTCGCCTTGACCTTGCCGTCGAAGGAAAGCGCGCCGTCCTTCTTGGTGTCGACGTTCTCCAGTTCGACCGAGCCGGCGGAGAAATGCTTGACCACCTTGCCGGAAGCGGCATCGACGATGGCGATGTGGTTGTTCTCCTGCAGCGTCACGGCGATCTCGCCGGCATCGTTGAAGGCGACGAATTCGGGCTCCGGGTCTTCCGGCGCGACTTCCGCGATGCCGGTCAGGTCGACGCTCTTCATACCAGCGCAATCCGGCGCGCCGTCCTTCAGCGACAGGATCTTCAGATTGCCGGCCGGCATCTGCGGGATTTCGCCGTCGTTCACGTCCTCGTCGCGCTCGTTCTCGATGGCGACGGCCAGCCAGGCCTTGTCCTTGCTGACGGCGACAGAATCCGGCTGGCCGCCGAGGTCGCAGGTCGCCTCGACCGTCTTGCCGGCGAGGTCGATGACCGACAAATTGCCGGACGGGTCCGCCTTCGACTTGGAGGTGTTGACCGCGGCCAGGATCTTGCCGTTTTCGATCAGGACGGATGTTGGCTCGCCTTCGAGCTTGATGTAGCCGCCGGCCTTCGGCGCCTTCGGATCGGTGATGTCGATGATGCCGATGCCGCCATGCGGGCTGTCGGAATAGACCAGCGTGTTGCCGTCCTCGCTGGCCGAGATGATCTCGGAGGAGGTCGGCGAGGCGCGATCCGCCTCGGGCAGGTTGTCGGCGACCGCGAAGGTGGCGACGCGGTTGAACATCATGTCGGCGTGAGCGGGCAGTGCCGCGGAAGCGAGAAGCGTGGCGGTCAGCGCCAGCAGGCGCGATTTTGTGGACATGGAACCCTCTCATGAATCTGGAGTGCGCGCCTGCTTTGCGCAACGCATGTTGCAGCGGCATGAAGGTTCAATGACAATTTTATGACGATAAATTCCCCTTTGTTCTTGCCTCCATTGACAAAGTTCGCGGGAAGGCAGTTGATCTGCGTTTTACCTTTGGGGGGTAATCATGAAACTAGTGAAAGTGCTTGCCGCTGCCGCGCTTGTTGCCGTCGCCAGCCCGTCGTTCGCGGAGGAACGCTGGCAGACCCTGCCTGAACCCGCGCCCATGCCGAAGCCAACCGAAAGCGGCTGTGCCAAAGTGAAAGGCATAGAGATGTATTATCAGGTATTCGGCTCCGGCGAGCCGGTCCTGCTCATCCATGGCGGGCTCGGCCATGGCGACCTGTGGTCGAGCCAGGTCGCCGATCTCGCCAGGGACCACATGGTGATCGTTCCGGACAGCCGCGGGCACGGCCGGTCGACGCGCAACGGCGAACCGTTCGGCTACGACCTCATGATGGACGACTATATCGCGCTGCTCGACCATCTCAAGATCGGCAGGACAGCGCTGGTCGGATGGAGCGACGGCGGCATCATCGGCATCGACATCGCCATGAACCATCCGGATCGGCTTACGCGGCTGTTCGCGCAGGCGGCCAACGTGACCACGGGCGGAATCGATCCCAAGGGGTTCGAAAGCAAGACCTTCGTGGCCTATATCGGCCGCAGCCGCAACGACTACAAGCGCTTGTCGAGGACGCCGGACGGATACGACGACTTCCTAAAGAAGATGGGCCTGATGTGGGAAACCCAGCCGTCCTGGGACTGGAAAAGACTGGAAAAGATCGCAGTGCCGACGGCGATCGTCGTTGGCGACCATGACGAGGTGATCAAGCGCAAGCACACGGAAGACATCGCCTCGGCCATACCGGGCGCGAAGTTGATCATACTGCCCGACGTCAGCCATTTCGCGCTGCTCCAGGATCCGGAGGGATACAACAAGGCGGTGCGCGATTTCATCGACGCAAAGTAGCCAAGGCTTCCCACGCGGTCTTTCGGCTGAGCCTTTCAACCGATATAAAACCTAGCGAGCGGACAGACGAAGCCTGCCCCTCGCTCGCACAGGAGACCTTGCCATGGCCGCTTCCCCGTCCCGCCTGATGATCCCGGACCTCGCCGGCAAGGTCGTGCTCGTCACCGGCGGCTCGACCGGCATCGGCGCGGCGCTTGTCGAAGCCTATGCCGCGCAAGGCTGCCGCGTCGGGCTGCACTACAACGCCAGCCACGACGTCGCGCTGGCCCTTGCCGCACGGCTCAACGACGGCGGCGGCAACGTCTTTCCGGTGCGGGGCGATTTTTCCGTTTCCGCCGATGTGATCCGCGTCGTGGAAGACACGGCCGCGCAGTTCGGCCAGCTCGACGGGCTTGTCAACAATGCCGGCGGCATGCTCGGCCGCGTGCCGTTTGCCGAGATGACGGACGAGCAATACGACAAGGTCATGGACCTCAACGCCCGCTCGGTGGTCACCGCGACGCGCGCGGCGATCCCGTGGCTGAAGAAGCGCGGCGGCTTCATCGTCAACACCTCGTCGGTCGCCGCCCGCAACGGCGCCGGCCCCGGGGCCGGCATCTACGGCTCGGCCAAGGCCTTCGTCTCCAACGTCACCCGCGGCATGGCCAAGGAACTGATCGGCCACGACATCCGCGTCAACGCCGTGGCGCCCGGCCTGATCCTGACGCCGTTCCACGAACGCTATTCGACCGCCGAACAGATCAAGGCCGGCATCGCCGGCATCCCGCAGGGCCGCGCCGGCACGGCGGAGGATTGCGTCGGCGCCTATCTGTTCCTGTCGTCGAAGGTGCTCAGCGGCTACGTCAGCGGCCAGGTGATCGAGGTCAATGGCGGGCAGTTGATGCCTTAGGCAGGCCGGCATCGGAGTTGCCGGACAGCAGGACGAACCCGCATGGCGCCAAGCGAACGGCAAAAAATGGCGGCGGGCGAATGGTATGTCTGTCTCGATCCCGAACTGGAAGCGCTGCGTGAAACGGCCCGCGACGCCGTGTTCGAGCATAATTCGCTGTCACCCCGAGATCGCGGCAATATCGGACCCGCACTGGCAAATCTGCTGAGAGCGGGCGAGGGCGCCCGCATCGAGGCGCCTTTCCACTGCGCCTACGGGTCCAACATTTCGCTCGGCGGCGGCGTCTTCCTCAATGCCGGCTGCGTCATCCTCGACACCGCGCCGGTCAGTATAGGCTCGGGAACGCTGATCGGTCCTTCGGTGCAGATCTACTGTGCCGAGCATCATAAAGGCGCCGCCGAGCGGCGCGCCGGGCTGGAGATCGCCCGGCCGATTGATATCGGCGAAAACGCCTGGATCGGCGGCGGCGCTATCATCTTGGGCGGCGTACGCATCGGCGCCAACGCCATCGTCGGCGCCGGCTCGGTCGTCACCCGCGACGTGCCCGATGGGGCGACCGTGGCGGGCAATCCGGCGCGGCGGATCGGAGGCGGCTGACGGCCCCGTTGCCGTGCAGCGGCCGCCGTCGCGTGGCAATCGCCGCTCCGCGCACCCGCTGGCGCGTCAACCGCTGCTCCCGCCATCCAGCCAGCCGCCGCTAAAACCGGCAAGCCGCAGGCCGTCGGCGATCGGCTTGCAGCGCCGCATCAGCGTCCACAAAAAGTCCGAGCGATGGTTTTCGATCATCAGCGCCATCGGTCCCTGGTTGATGGCGATGGTTTCCGGCGCGATCCATCCCGCCCGGTGGCCGCGGCCGGCGCCGAAGGTGGGATTGAAGCTGGCGGTGAATCCGTAGTCGCAGGTTTCGCGCAGGCCGATCTCGTGCAGATACCGCAGCGCCGGCAGCACGATCTCGGGCGCGAAGGGCAGCGAGGTTGCGACCGCCCAGGGCGAGAGCGTGCCGTCGTCGGGTCCATTGGGAATGCCGCGCGCCAGGTAGTCGTAGAAACTCCGCCGCACGCCATTGATGCGCCGCCGCGCCGGGCCGGGGCCGTCGCTCGCCGTGATGCCCCAGCAGTTCTCGCCGTAGCCGACGAAACCTTTGGGATTGCGGATGGCGTAGGCGCGCTGCGCATAGGTGGCGCGCCGGCTGTTCTCGAAATAGTCGATGCCGTGCCTTCGCATGAAATCGTCCTGGATGCCGCGAAAGTCGATCCAGATATGCGAGAGCTGATGAATGAAGAGGGGATCGGCGTGAAGGTATTCCTGATCCTCGACCATGCGCCAGTGAAAACTCCTGAGATAGGCATGGTAGGCGTGAAGAGAGAGGGGATGCGTGGGCGAGGCGAGGCCCAGCACATGCATGATGATGGACTCGTCATAGCCGTGCCAGCGGTATTTCAGGAAGCGGCTGCGCGGTTTCCAGCCGAGCGCGACGGTCTCGCCGCCATTTTCCGCCCAGCGCCAGTCGACACGCCGGTAAAGCGCGTCGGCAAGCTCGCGTATCTCAGTCTCTTCCCGGTCGGGCTCGTCGAAATAGCAGGCGGCGGCCAGCGCCCCGGCGATGAGGATCGCCGTATCGATGGTCGACAGTTCGCAGTTCCAGACCCGCCGGCCGGTGTGCATGTCGAGGAAATGGTAGAAGAACCCGCGATGGCCGCTGTCGTCCTCGCGCGTCCCCTGCGGCAGTTGCCAGAAGTACCGCAGCGTCGTCAGCGTGCGGGCGCGCCCCTCGGCGCGGGTGAGATAGCCGCGCGCCACGCCGACGGGATAGGCCGTCAGCGCCATGCCGACCGCCGCGATGCTGGCCGGCGCACCTTCGTGGTCTCGGTCGGCCACCAGCCCGTTCTCGGGATTGGTTTCCTTGACGAAATAATCGAACGTGTCGCGCTGCAAGGAGGACAGCATCGCCTCATCGCCCGGATGAAAGAGCGCGTCGGCGGAAGTTTCGGAATGTTTTAGCATGGGCTGTCGGCCTGCGTGGCGGGGGCGGCTTGCTCTAAGGGTGGCAACGAGCATCCATGCGACCCGCCGCAAGTCAAGCACGCAGGGCACCTAACTGACCCTGGCACATCGCCGGCGGTCGATATGCAGTTTGCCGTCATCTGACGAGCAGGCCGCGCCGAACGACGCTCACGAAACCGTTCGCTTCCCTGTGGAGGGGCCGGAGTTCTGTCAATGTATGTACAGGATTATTTTCCTCAAACTTATCCCCGCCATTTCCGCCTCGGCTATAATCCCGCCGCGTGTGTCGGAAGGAAGCGGCGATGGAGTGGAGTGCGGCAGTCGAGAAGAACCGGGAGGCGCTGAAGCGCATTCTGGCCATGCTCGTCGCCATGGCCGAGATGGGGCTTGGCGCCGGGGGACAGTTTACTTTCTTTCCGCGGAAGGGCGCGGTCGCTTCAAGGCTGGTGCGGGCGGAAAAAAGTAAACTGTCCCCGGCACTTAGCCTTCCTCGTCATCTCCACCGCGCCATCCTGAAACTGCTGTTTCCGGCCGAAGCCGCGGTTCGCCGGCTGATCATCGCGGTGGCGCAAGGCATCGTTCTTCCGCCGATGCGCCCGCGCAAGCCAAAATCCCCGGTCCTGCGAGGGGCCCGCGCCTTCATGCCGAAAGGGCCGAAGAGACGTCCGAAATCCGCCGCGGGCGCGCAAAATCTGCCGCTGGTCGATCCGGCGTGGCGGTGGAACACGCGGGCATGGCGGCCGGCAGCCACCAGCGTGCCGCGCATATTGGGGTTCGACGCCTATGCGCGGTTCACGCCGCTGCCGCCGCCGCCATCGCCAGACGATCCGGTCGATGCGGCGCGGCTGGCCCGCCGGCTGGAGGTGCTCGCCTCGGCGCTCGACGATTTGCCGGGCCAGGCAAAGCGGTTCGCCCGCTGGAAGGCGCGGCGCGACGCGGCGCTCAAGAAACCAGAAGGCACTGGCCGCATCCGGCGCCTGTCGCCGCTCAGGCCCGGGCGTCCGCCCGGCGGCCGGCTGTCGCGCTACGACCCGGTCGCGACGCATCCCCGCAACATCCGCGAGATAGACGAGATTCTGGCGCACGCCCATGCGCTGGCCGTCCACGCGCTGGAGCGGCCCGACACGTCCTGACGCCACCGCCAGCCGGGCATCGCAATCGGAAAAAAACGGCCCGCGCGGATTTTTTCCGCGTCGCGGGGCGATGGCTGCTGTCCGAAAATGCCCGGGCCTTTTGGCCGGTCGAACCTTGGCAGGCTGACCGGCTATCGTGCCTCTCGGAGTTCTGGCCGGATCAGAACAGCCCCTCGATCTGGCCCATCTCGTTGAGAAAAATCTTTTCCGAGGAGGGCGCCTTGGGCAGGCCGGGCATGGTCATGATCTCGCCGCAGATCGCCACGACGAAACCCGCCCCGGCCGACAGCCGCACCTCGCGCACCGGCACCACATGGCCGGTCGGGGCGCCGCGCAGGTTCGGGTCGGTCGAGAAGGAATATTGCGTCTTGGCCATGCAGACCGGCAGATTGCCGTAGCCGGCCTGTTCCCACTGGTGCAACTGGTCGCGCACCGACTTGTCGGCGATGGCCTCCGAGCCACGATAGATGCGCTTGACGATCGTGTCGATCTTGTCGAACAGCTTCATGTCATCGCGGTAGAGCGGCGCGAACTGCGAGGCACCGCTCTCGGCAAGCTGCACCACCTTGTGTGCCAATTCCTCGATGCCGGCCGAGCCGTGCGCCCAGTGCTTGCACAGGATCGCCTCCTCACCCATCGCCTCGACATATTCCCGCATCGCCGCGATCTCGGCTTCGGTGTCAGAATAAAAATGGTTGATGGCGACCACCGCCGGCACGCCGAACTGTTTTACGTTCTCGATGTGGCGGCCGAGATTGGCGCAGCCCTTCTTCACCGCCTCGATGTTCTCCTTGCCGAGGTCTTCCTTCTTCACCCCGCCATTCATCTTCATGGCGCGGACCGTGGCGACGATGACCGCCGCCGCCGGTTTCAGGCCGGCCTTGCGGCATTTGATGTCGAAGAATTTTTCCGCACCAAGATCGGCGCCGAAGCCGGCTTCCGTCACCACGTAGTCGGCGAGCTTCAGCGCGGTCGTGGTGGCGACCACCGAGTTGCAGCCATGCGCGATGTTGGCGAAGGGGCCGCCATGCACGAAGGCCGGGTTGTTCTCCAGCGTCTGCACGAGGTTCGGCTGGATGGCGTCCTTAAGCAGCACGGCCATGGCCCCGTCCGCCTTGAGGTCGCGGGCGTAGACCGGCGTCTTGTCGCGGCGGTAGGCGACGATGATGTCGCCGAGGCGTTTTTCCAGGTCTTTCAAATCGTTGGCGAGGCAGAGGATCGCCATGACCTCCGAAGCGACGGTTATGTCGAAGCCGGCCTCGCGCGGAAAACCGTTGGCGACGCCGCCCAGCGAACAGATGATCTCGCGCAGCGCGCGGTCGTTCATGTCCATGACGCGCCGCCACACCACGCGGCGGATGTCGATGCCCTGCTCGTTGCCCCAATAGATGTGGTTGTCGATCAGCGCCGACAGCAAATTGTGCGCCGTCGTGATGGCGTGGAAGTCGCCGGTGAAGTGGAGGTTCATGTCCTCCATCGGAACGACCTGAGCAAGGCCGCCGCCGGCAGCACCGCCCTTGACGCCGAAGTTCGGGCCGAGCGAAGCCTCGCGGATGCAAGTGATGGCGCGCTTGCCGATGCGGTTGAGACCATCGCCGAGACCGACCGTCGTCGTCGTCTTGCCTTCGCCGGCCGGCGTCGGGTTGATGGCGGTGACGAGGATCAGCTTGCCGTCGCGCTTGCCACGCTGTTCCTTGATGAACTCGGCGGAAATCTTCGCCTTGTCGTGGCCGTAGGGGAGCAGGTGCTCGGTCGGAATGCCGATCTTGGCGCCGATCTCCTGGATCGGCTTCTTCTTGGCGGCGCGCGCGATCTCGATGTCGGATTTGAACTCGGCCATAGGACTCCCCGGGATTCGGTTCAGGTGTTTGTCGCGGCGGACACTCCGCCTCTCTCCGGCGCGCATAGAAGCCCGAGCCCGCGATTTCGCGCCGTCTCAAAACAGCCGCCCGATGCACGGATTGCGACAGGGGAAATGAGCGAATAGCGAATAGGCAGTAGCGAATAGGGCGAGCGCCGCCCGTGCGGGTATCTGCTAGCGATCCCAACGTGCCCAGAGACCCTTCTCGCTATTCGCTATTCGCTATTCGCTATTCGCTATTTACTCAACTACTGCGCCAGCACGTTGCTGATTTCCACCATGTTGGAGCGCACGCGCAGGATGTAGAAGCCCATCGTGGTCAGGTGCGTGGCGAAGATACCGGTCTCGCTGCTGTTGGCGATCAGCCAGGGCTGGATCTTCAGCGCGGCCACGAATTGCGCGTCCATCGTCTGCCAGAGATTGGTCAGGTTGCGCTGCTTGATGACGTCTTCGAAATCGGCCTCGGCGGCCTTCATCAGGCCGTAATAAGCGTAGAGCTGGCCGTAGGCGAACCAGAAGCGGTCGTCGGCGCGCGGGTCGAAGAAGCCGTAATTGTAGTTCTCCGCGCGATCCTTCAGCAGCGCAGAGGTCGAGCCGATGTCGCTGGCAATGCGGTCGAGATAGATTTTCAGATTGTCGGCGCGCGCGTCGAACACTGTCTGGCACTTTTCCAGACGGCTGTTGAAGGACCGCAGTTTGGCGATGGCGTCGCGATAATAGCTCGGCGTCGGCGTCTTGGGGCCGAAGGGCTGCAGGCCGAAATACCAGGTCTCCTCGTCGAACTGCATGTTCCCGCGGGCGTCCTGAAGATCGTTGTCGATCTGCGAGGTGGTGCGCACGCGGCCGAGATTGTCGGCGAGTTCGGTGGTGGTGCGGCGGATCGCTTGGTTGATGCCGCGCTGGAACGACGCCTTGTTGTCCATGAACGGCGTGTTGTCCCAGTCGATGCCGAAGAAACCCAGCTTGTACAGGATCATCGACGAGATCCAGGCATTGTCGTTGACGTTGAACTGGATCAGGTCGGCCGAGACATCGGCGATGGCCGAGCGGCCGCAGGTGCGCGAAGAGTCCGTGCCGGAGCCGGCGGCGAACTGCTCGCCGGCCGAAACGTTGCGCTTCTCGAAACTGTAGGCGTCGACATAGTTCGGGTTGAAGCCGTTCCACACCTGGGTGACGTAGACGAAGCGGCCGTAGAGCGCGACCAGCAGGAGGATCGCCGCGCCGAAGATCAGCTTCAGGATCCAGCCGCTCTGCATGTACCAGCGGCCGAACCACATGAACGGCCACAGGATGATGCCGATCACAAAGCCGATGGCCTTGCCGATCATCTGGAAGATCCAGGTGAAGAAATTCACGATCGGATCGAGCATCCCGTCTTTACTCCCTCGCGGACCGGCGCCCGTCGCCGGGCATGTTCTGGGTCAGTCCGTCAGACCGTAGAGGCGCGTGCGCAACCCCACCTTGTCCTTCAGATATGAGGTTTTCAGCGTGTTCACAACATAGGCCCGGAAGCTTTCATTCCAGCCCTCGTAGTCGCGATAAAAACCCTGTTTGTTGAAGACATAACGCGCGACGAAATCATATGGCACGAAATCGGAGATCAGCCGGTTTGTCAGCCAGGCATCTGGGTGGTCGGGTCTGGCGCGCACCACCAGGAAACGGTGTTTCGGGAACACGTCCTCGATGCGCAACTGCCCGAGCTGGGCGATCTCGCGTTTCGCCGCGTTGAGGAAGGGAAACGTTCCCTCCCGGCCGATCAGTTCGGCGTGGCCGTGGATCCACGCCTGCAGCCATACCTTGTCGGCCTTTGCGAAATCGGCGACCGGATCGGTCTGGTGAATCAGCGAGGCGATCAGCATCTCGGCGCGGTGCTCGAGATAACCCGACGTCTCGATCCAGGACGCGCGCGGCAGTTCGAGGCGGCCGCTGGAGGCGAGGAAGGCGAACACCTTCTCGGCGTCTCCCGTGGAGAGATAACTGACCTGCCAGGGTCGCGAGCGTCGGAACCCTGGTGCCGACGGATCGCTGATCACCGTCGTCACGTCGGAATCGACGAAGACATAGATGCCGCCGAAATGGCTGGTCCAGAAGGCGTTGTGGCGGAAGATCACTTGGTCCGGCACCAGCGCATTCTCGCGGATGTCGCCGCAGACTTTCGCCAACTCGACCATGCGGTTCAACATGTCGTCGTCGCGCCAGGCTTCCGGCTCTTGCTTCAGCCGGTCGACCAGTTTGCCGAGTTCGGCCGCCTTACCCAGCACGTCCTCTGCCGACAGCACGCGGAACTCGACCTGGTTGATGGACAGCAGGTCCTCGATGTCCTCGACCTTGGTGACCGAATCCTCGATCTCGCCGTAGATCACGTCCTTGATGGTCAGCGCGTTGATGGCGCGCTGGTTTTTGGTCATGAATTCGTAGATGAGTTGCGAGGTGTTGGAGAAGGCCGTGTGGACCACCGGCAGGTCGGCCTGCGCGGGGGTCAGGATGATGAAGCGGCGGTTGACCTCGTTGGGGTCGAGATAGAGCGGATCGCCGAGTTCGTCGGCCACCTGCGGCGAGAAACCTGTGCGGTCGATCTCGAACGACGTCCGTTTTGTTGGCGGCAGGCCGAAGGCCGTCAGCGCCTTGTTGTAGCGCTCGACCAGATGCGGCTCCTCGACCGGCAGCAGTCGGCCGTAGATCAGTTCGTTGTCGCGCAGGAGGTCCATGTCCTATCCGACTCCTTCAGGCGTCCGGTAAGGGAGACGCGACGCCCGCTTGCCTTGCGGCATTCGCCAGACGCGCATCGAGCGTTGCCAGTGGCAACCCTAGGCGCTTTGCCAGCTCCAGATAGGTCGCGTCGTAAAGCGACAAGCCATGCGTATCCGCCAGATCGACGCAATTCGTCCATATGGAGTCGCTACCATCCGCATCCTGCTTCAGGGGCAATGCGCCGATCCTTTCAAACGCGCGCCCGCGAAATTCGGTAGTGATCCGCTTTCGTCTCACGGCAAGAAGAAGCGCGTTGCCGACCTCGATCCTGAACAATGCCGGCACGGTCCCGCCGTCAACAGCAACGCGCTGGAGAACCGTCTCTGCAAGAAGGCTGTTCTCGTCAGGCATGACCCAATTCAACGCGATCGAACAGTCGAGCACTACACTCAATAGCGCCTACCCATCTCGATATAGTCACGTATGGTGAGACCCTCGGGGTCAGGCCTTACCTCCTTGCGCATATCCAGAAGATCGCGCGCTGCCTGCCGCGCTTTCTCGACATCGCGCACCTGCGCAGGCACCAACCGTGCCACCGGCCTTCCATGGCGCGTGATCGTGATTTCCTCGCCGTGCTCGACGAGTTCCAGAAGGGCACTCAGCGAGTTCCGCGCCTCCAATGTTCCGACTTCACGCATAGTTACACCGTTTCTAGCCAGCCACGCCAGAATTTAGCGTCGCCGTCGCGAGCTTTCAATCCCTTGAGCAGCTAGTCTGGAAACTCCGACCCCTCGCGGTTGGCTTTTGCGGCCGATAGCGTCCAGTCGATCAACCTTTGCGTATCCTCAGGTTTGTTAATACCCCAGTCGCGTCCTCGACCTCCAATTGCGATGTAGGTCTTGAGGACTGCTTGAAACGCTTCTCTCGTCCGTGGCCCCCATTTCCCATCCAGCGCTCCCGAGTAGACGCCGTAGGCCTTTAGCGCAGTCTGAGCGTTGACCAGTTGTGGACCGCCGCCGGCAAAGTGTGCTTGAATGATCGCCAGTTCCGAGCGCACGTCAATCTCTTGGGCTTGGGCTTGGGCTTCGCCGAGCAGCCCAAGATCGACGCTTCGTGCCGCAAGGCTCCAAGCGGAGAGAGCCAGAAGCGCTATCGCCAGGCTGAATGCGATGCCTCGCTGGCTCCTACGCATCCCACAGCCCCTTCGCCTTCAGTTCCTCCATCTCCTTCACTGCCCGCTCGCGCAGCCGCGCATCCCGGATCAGCTTGCTCACCGCCGCATCGTCCGACTTGTCGGAGTAGCGGAATTCGGAATCGGCGTAGCGGTTGATCTCCTGCACGACCATGTCCATGGAAAACGGCCCGCGCAGTTCCTCGATCATCGCCTTCTTCTCGTCGTAGCCCTTGTGCATGAAGACTTCCGGTTTCTCGAACCAGTCGTCGGGAAGTTCGATGTCCATCGCCCGCATTTTTATCGCATCGGTGACGTTCTTGATGGCGCGGCCGGTGAAGCGGGGCTCGGCTTCCTTGATCATGTGGAGGTACTCGCCGACGTCGGCCAAGGTCTTAGGCTCGCCATTCTCCTTGGTGAAGCGCTCGAACACCTTCATCAGACCGTCTTCCCGCGGCTTGGCGTGCTCCTCATAGGCTTCGGTCACGGCTCGCTGGATTTCCTGAGCGGCATAGAGTTGGTGATCGCCCAGCGGGATTTTGTGGTTCTTGCCGGCGAGCAGGACAAAAATGTCGATGTAGTCGTCCTTCGTCTGCGGTCCGTCGACCAGCCAGCGGGCGCCGGCGCGCTGGCGCAGCGCATCGTCGACGTTCTCGGGATAGTTGGAGAACATACCGAAGGTTGAGTTGCCGCGCACCACCGTTCCAGCGCCGGCGAACGCGTCCATCAGCACGCCGGTGATCTCCTGCTGGCCGGCCGAAGCCCGGTCGTCCGAACGCTTCGCCGCCACCTGGTCGATGTCGTCGATGGTGCCGAAGCCGATGGCGCGGGGGTCGAGCACGTTGGTGATGAACTGCCGGCAGTTCTGGCCGGATTTTCCCTGGTAGGACGAAATCTGGTCGACGCCGAAATTCTCGTAGTGGAAGGGGTAGCCCGCAACCTGCGCGTAGCCGTTGACCAGGCCGGCGATCATCTGGATCAGCGTCGTCTTGCCGGTGCCCGGCGCGCCGTCGCCGATGAAGGTGAACAGGAAGCCGCCGAGTTCGACGAAGGGATTGAGCTCCCGGTCGAAATCATAGGCCATCAACATTTTTGCCAGCTTCACCGACTGGTATTTGGCAATGTGGTTGCCGACGACCTCTTCCGGCTTCTTGAAGGTCATCACCAGCGGTTTTGTCTTGCGCCCCGGCGCCACGTCGAAGCCGTCCAGCGTGAAATCGTCGGCATCGATGCGGATATGTGCATCCTCGAAGGCGCCGAGCGCACCGTCGAAGCGGCCTTTTCGCGACAATAATCCGTCTATGGCGACGCGGGCGAAAGCTTTTGCGCGGGTTGCGAGGTCGGCCTCGTCCTTGACGCCGGCGACCGCCTGGTCGAGGCCGGCGACCAGCGCCTTCAATGCATCCTGCGGCGTGTCGAAAACGAAATGCGGTTCGGCCACGTCGTTCGGGGCCTCGCCGTCGCTGTCGATGAGTTGCCAGAGATAGGAGGCGAAGGAGAATGCCGAGACGTAAGCCGCTGCCGACAGAAGTTTCTTGAACTGCGCCGCGTCGTCGCCCTCCAGCGGCGCGCGGGCATTCCGAGCCTGCAGCGCCTCGAGATCGGTGCTCTTTGCAAAAACATCCGCGACCGCCAGCGCCACTGCCAGCCCGCGCCGCGCTCGAAACAGCAGCGTGTGCTGGCCGATCGACATCAACTGGTCGTCGGGGCGGATCGCCGCCACCGTCTTGGTCAGTTCGACCTCGCGGGTGCGCCGCACCGAACCGGTCGAGACGGTGGAGACGAAGCGGCGGCCGGTGCCGGCCAGGGCCGTGCCGGACTGGCCGGACTGATCCTCCAGTACGACGACGCGGGTGATCATGGACTGCGCGATGGAGCGGTGCTTTTCGATATCGGCTTCGGCGATCGTGGTCAGGCCGGCGTCCATCTTACTCTCCCATCGATGGGCCGGTACTTGACCGCTTTGGCTTCGACCTCAAACATCCGAGATCACCTGTCCCTTCGACAGGATATGCACCTTGTAGCCCGTGAAAATCTTCTGCGTTTCGCCCGCCGCATAGAGCGCCTGGTAGGCTTCGTGCGGCACCAGCGCGTGTTTTTCGTAGGACGACACACCCTGACGCGCGGCCTCCAGATCGTCGGTGTTGATGTGGAATTCCTGCGTGGTCTTCTCGCTGGACCACAGGCCGCGCCGTCCGGGCTTTTCCGATTTGGAGAAGACTTCCTGCAGCGTCCAGGTGAGCAGCCAGGCGTTTTCCGGCCTGCGCACCTTGGAAAGGACTTCGGTCACCGTCGAATTGTTCTCGGTGATCCCCGCCGAATAGAACGGGCCGAGCACAACGCGGCGAAGCTGTTTTGGGTGAAGCGTCTCGAAATCCTTGTCGAGGTTGGTGGCGATGGTCACCGGCGACAGCGTGTAGGATGAGTTCTTCTCGGTGAAGTCGTCGAAGCGGTGCGCGAGTTCCGGATTGAGCAGGCCGTCGACGGGCAGCGGGATGTCGACCTTCTCGTTCAGCTTGCCGTTTTCCGCTACGAGTTGCTCGACCATCGCGGGCGAGGAATCCTCGATCGTCGCCATATAGATCAGCGGCAGGTTGGCGCTGCCGTCGAACGACGCCCAGTGCACGAGATAATAGGGCCGGGAGGTCTTCGGGTTGACCGAGACTTTCACCGTCTGCGCCAGGTTGAACGGGCTGAACACGGCGCCGGCGCCGACATCCTGCAGATAGAGCCGCTCGGCGAGCGAGCGCTGGAGCGCTTCCGGAAATTCCTTGTGGCGCAGGATGAAGTCGGCCATCTCGGCGCGCAACTCGTCCGGCTCGGGGATGGCGGCCAGCCGCTTGTCGGCGGTGCGGCGGTCATTCTCCAGTTCCAGCAGGTTCTGGAAGACGGGAAAACCGCTCTCGGCGCGCGAGATGCGGAATTTATCCATGAAACCCAGCCGGTTTTTCCAGCAGGCGAAGGAGATTTCCAGCCGCGCGATATAGTCGGCGACCACCTTGGCGACGATGCCGTGCCGGTAGAGCGGCGAGGAATCGTCGCGCATGAATATGCCGAGCCCGTCGAGCGCGGCCGAGATCGCGTCGAAATAGCGGATGGCGGGGTCGTCGGCAGGGGTGGTCATGCGTGTCTTTCCGGACGACCGGAGTTTCGTCGCACCCCCCTCTGTCCTGCCGGACATCTCCCCCTCAAGGGGGGAGATCGGTCGGCCGCTTTGTTTTCGCCAATCATCGACATTGGCGATTGAGCGGCAAGGTCTACGCTGCCAACCTCCCCCCTTGAGGGGGAGATGTCCGGCAGGACAGAGGGGGGCGCGACGAAACGCAAAGCGGGCCTAGTCGCGCCTACGACTGCACGTAGTCCGAGGCGTTGTGCTTCCTCAGCACCTCCTCGAAGCGGCGGGCGAAAGCGTCGTCTGCCAGCTTCTTGCGGCGCTGTACGTCGGCGGTGGCCACCATGTTCTTCTCGTGCATTTCCAAGAGGTCGCCGATGTGCTTCTGCGCGGCGGCTCCGATGCCCGCCATCGTTTCCTCGGCGGTGTTGTCGACCTGGCTGCCCAGGGTGTTGATCTTGTGCGCGACTTCCTGCTGGGCGGCGGTCTTCAAACTGTCCTCCAGCGCCTTGTAGAGGACGATGCGCTGCTCGGTGTCGATGGTCAGCTTGTTGATCAGCGTGTTCTGCGCGGCGATCTGGTTGTTCAAGGAATCGACGAAGGTCTGGAACATCGAGGTGTAGCGTTCCAGCGTCTGGCTCTCGGCCAGCAGTTCCTGCTCCTTCGCCTGCTTCTCGTTGTATTCGGTTGCCAGTTTCGAGCGCTCGCCTTCCAGTTCGGTGCGCTCCTTCTGGGTGGTGGAGGCGGCGATCTTGTTCTCGATGTCGAGCAGCAGCGGATTGAGTTCCTCGATGCGCTTTTGCACCGCTTCCAGATTGGCCATCGTGCCCTTGCGCCGCTCGATCACCGCGCCGAGGCTGGTCTCCGAGGTCTTGTAGCGTTCCGTCAGAACCTGCTTCTGGGCTTTCAATATGCCGACGATCGTGTCCGACTTCGAAAGCAGTTCCTGCAAATTGCCGGCGAGCGACATGTTGCGGACGCGATCGGTGCGCATGCGCTGCTTCGACTCGTCGGAAAAGATACCGACGAAGGTCTCCCAGCCGGTAAAGCTCTTCATGTTCTCGAATTCGGAGCCGAAGGCGTTGGTGGCGTCCTCCAGGCCGATGATCAGGTCGGCGATGTTGCTCTCCATCACCTTCTGCTGGTTGATCACGTCCGCGATGCGGGCGTTCTCGATGTCGAACTCGGCGGCGCCGATCTTCTGGTCGGTCGTGGCGATCTGGTCCAGAACCGTGCCCGACTGCTCTATCTTGGAGCGCATCTCCTGGACGACCTTCTGGGTCTTCGCAATCTCGGCATCGAAATTCTGCAAGGTCGCCATTCCACATCTCCCGCTAACGGCCTCAGATGACAGCGAATATATGTGGGGCATACGGCGAATGAAAGACGCTTCGGCGGAGCGTTTTTCTTGGCGGAAACCCGGCGGCGGCGGGTCGCGTCGGCTGCGAGCGCCGCGGATTGTCGCCTTTGGACAATCGCTTGGCGTGCATCGCGCCATCGTCCCGCTTGAATCCGCACAAGAATGGTGTTTGGCTTACCATCCCGCGGATGCGCTGGAACCGGTGCGCCCGCAAACAAAACAATGCAGTGGGAGAACTTTCGCATGTCACGTTTCACATATCTCGCAGCGTCGGCCGGCCTGGCCGTGCTGCTTGCAGCCGGCCCGGCTTTTGCCGGTGATGCCGAGAGCTGCAAGAAGGTCCGCCTGTCGGATGTCGGCTGGACCGACATCCAGGCGACGACGGGCGTCGCCTCGGTGCTGTTGACGGCGCTCGGCTACGAGCCCGAGGTCATCCAGCTTTCCGTGCCGGTCACCTATGCCTCGCTGAAGAACAACGACCTCGACGTCTTCCTCGGCAACTGGATGCCGTCAATGACCGCCGACATCAAGGACTATACCGCAGAAGGCTCGGTCGAGACGATCGGCGTGAACCTCGAGGGAGCAGGCTACGGCATCGTCGTGCCGTCCTACGTCGCCGAGGGCGGCGTCAAGACGCTGACCGATCTCGGAAAATTCAAGGACAAGTTCGGCAGCAAGATCTACGGCATCGAGGCAGGCAATGACGGCAACCGCATCATCCTCGACATGATCTCCAAGCCGGAGAACAATCTCGAGGGCTTTGAACTGGTCGAGTCCTCGGAAGCCGGCATGCTCACGCAGGCCGAGCAGTCGATCAAGGGCAACGAATGGATCGCCTTCCTCGGCTGGACGCCGCATCCGGTGATGGGCGCCATGAACCTCACCTATCTCGACGGCATGGGCGATTCCGGCTTCGGCGCCGCTACGGTCAGCACCAATGTGCGCAAGGGCTACGTCGCGGAATGTCCGAATGTCGGCAAGTTCATCGGCAACCTCAAATTCAACCTCGACATGGAAGGCGTGATGATGGACGCCATCCTGAAGGGTGCCGATGCCAACACCGCCGCCACCGACTGGCTGAAGGCCAATCCCGACGCGGTCACGCCGTGGCTTGCCGGCGTCACCACCTTCGACGGCGGCGATGCGGCGGCGGCGGTCAAGACGGCGCTGGGCAGCTAGGCGCTCGCCCCACACGAATGAGGGAGGGCAGTCTCTGCAAGGGGGCTGCCCTTTTTAGACGGCTATGACATGATCGGCTGTGGCCGCGGGCGGGAGGCCGAGAACAAGAGGGGGTGAAATGGATCCGATCTCGAAATTCCTGGCGGCCTACAAGATCCCGATCGGCGCCTGGGGCAAGGCGTTCTTCACCTTCCTCACCGACAATTTCAATGTCTTTTTCCGAGGTCTCTCCAGCGGCCTGAATTTCCTGCTCGACGGAATCGTCGACGGATTGCTTCTCCTGCCTCCGGTGCTGCTCGCGGTGCTGATCGCCGCACTCGCCTGGTATCTACAGCGCTCGCGCAACCTCGCCATCGGCGTGCTCATCGGCCTGCTGTTCATCATCAACCAGGGACTGTGGAAGCAGACCGTCGAGACGCTGGTGCTGGTCGCGGCGGCGGCCGCCGCTTCCATGGCGATCGGTGTGCCGCTGGGCATCTGGGCGGCGCACAAGCCAAAGGTCTACCGGGTCATGCTGCCCATCCTCGACCTGATGCAGACGCTGCCGACCTTCGTCTACCTGATCCCGGTGCTCACCCTGTTCGGCCTCGGCAACGCGCCCGGCCTCATCGTCACCATCATCTTCGTCATCCCGACAGCCGTGCGGCTCACCCATCTCGGCATGACCAGCATTCCGAAGGCGATCGTCGAGGCCGGCGAATCTTTTGGCGCGACCAAGAGCCAGCTTCTGTGGAAGGTGGAACTGCCGGCGGCGCTGCCGACCATCATGGCGGGGCTGACGCAATGCATCATGCTGTCGCTTTCGATGGTGGTGTTCGCGGCGCTGATCGGCGCGGGCGGCCTCGGCACCGAGATCAACCGGGCGCTCGGCTCGCGCAAGATCGATCTCGGGCTCGAGGCGGGCCTGGCGATCGTCGTGCTCGCCATCGTGCTCGACCGGATGACCCGCATCGGCGTGGGAGGCAAGAAATGAACGTTGCGGTCGATTTCAAAAATGTCGATATCGTCTTCGGCGCGGACACCAGCGGGTCGCTGGCGCTGATCGACAAGGGCGCGACACGCGCCGAAATTTTGGAGAAGACCGGCAATGTGCTCGGCTGCGCCGGGGCCAACCTCACCGTCAACGAGGGCGAGATTTCCGTCCTCATGGGCCTCTCGGGTTCGGGAAAGTCGACGCTGCTGCGCGCCGTCAACGGCCTCAACGTCGTCTCGCGCGGGAAGGTGCTGGTCAAGGAAGGCGACCGTCAGGTCGATGTCGTCTCCTGCGATTCGGCGACCTTGCGGCGCGTGCGCCAGCACCAGGTGGCCATGGTATTCCAGCAGTTCGGCCTGCTGCCGTGGCGGACCGTGGAAGAAAATGTTGGCTTCGGGCTGGAGCTTTCCGGCGTGCCCGAGGCCGAGCGCAAGGCGCGGGTGAAGAAGCAGCTCGAACTCGTGCATCTCGACCAGTGGGCAAAAAAATACGCGCACGAGCTTTCCGGTGGCATGCAGCAGCGCGTCGGCCTGGCGCGCGCCTTCGCCACCGAGGCGCCGATCCTGTTGATGGACGAGCCGTTTTCCGCGCTCGATCCGTTGATCCGGACAAAACTCCAGGACGAACTGCTGCAGCTTCAAAAGACGCTGAAGAAGACGATCATCTTCGTCAGCCACGATCTGGAGGAGGCGCTGAAGATCGGCAACACGATCACCATCATGGAAGGTGGGCGCATCGTGCAATCCGGCGCGCCGGAAGACATCGTGCTGAAGCCTGCCAACGCCTATGTGCGCGACTTCATTGCCAATGTGAACCCGCTGTCGGTGCTGACGGCGTGGAATGTGATGCGCGACCGGCGGGACCTGGAGCCGGCCGGCGAGGGCTGGACCTGGCTCGACCGGCGCCGCACCACTCGGTTCAAGGTCGACGTGGACGGGCTGGTGGCCGCCGCCGAGCGCGACGGCAAGCCGGTCGAGTGGGTGTCCTGCGCCGATGTCGAGCGGCATCCGGAGGACGGCTCGCAGGTGTTCTGGGCGACGCCGGGCACGTCCTTGAAGACGGTCATGCTCGCCATGCACCGCTCGCAGACCGCGCCGGTCGCGCTGTTCGACGACCAGTCGCGCTTCGTCGGCGCGATTGGCATTCGGGATGTGCTGAGCGCGGTGTTGAGGAGGTAGTGATTGGGCCTGCGCGATTGGACAAAGGCGTTCCGCAGGCCAAAACCTGCCGCGCATAGTGTGCAAGGCTACCACGTTTTCACCAAGGAGTTTGATGTCGTCGTCAGCGCCGATCGGCTGAACACTGTGAAGGAAGCGTTCAGCCCTGCACGTCAGGCGGAATATGATCACGCCTGTAGAGCCGCCTGGGAAGGCACGCTTGCTTGGCGCACTGTGGCGGACATTGCGGCACTGGATGCGGCCGGTCGCATCATGCAGGCAAAGGCAAGGACCGAGCTTGAAAGTACAGCCATCACAATCCTGGTTGATCATTCCGGCTCGATGCGCGGGCAAAACATCTTGCTAGCCATGGTCGCGGTGCAAGTGGTGGCAGACCTGCTTGCCCGATTGGGCGTCAAACTTGAAATACTCGGCTTTACGACGATGTCCTGGCACGGTGGATTGTCGCGCAAGCTCTGGAAGAATTCAGGAAAACCGGAAAGTCCGGGCCGTTTGTGCGACCTGCTGCACATCGTCTACAAGTCTTTTGCGGATTCGACCCACTTTTCGCATCGGTCCCTTCTGAACATGCTGCGTCCCGATTTGCTCAGGGAAAATGTTGATGGAGAAGCGATCGAGTGGGCAAGCGCCCGCCTGATGGAGCGGCCGGAGTTCGGCAAGATCATGATCATGCTTTCCGATGGAGCCCCGGTCGATGACTCGACGCTGTCGGTCAACGACACGAATTTTCTGTTCGACCACTTCAAGCAGGTGGTCGCTGAGACCTCTCGCAAGCTGTGTTTCGCGCAAGTTTCCATCGGGCATGGAACGTCCACACTGTTCGAGAGGCAGCGTTCGATCCTGACGCCGGTGGATTTGGGCGTTTCTCTCGTTAGTCTGATCGAGGAAACTATTTTGGCAACTCTACAACCCGGCCTGGCGACAGTTCCTTGATGATCGATTTTCTCTCCACCGGCCCCGTTGACGCCGTGGCCACACTTCTCCTCGCCCATGGCGCCGGAGCGCCGATGGATTCGGCGTGGATGAATACGATTGCCGAAAAGCTGGCGGGACGAGGGGTCAGGACTGTTCGGTTCGAGTTCGGCTACATGGGCGCGCGGCGGCAGGGCCAGCGGAAACCGCCGGCGCGCGGCGAGACGCTGATGCCGGAGTACCTTGCCGCGGTCGAGGCGTTTGGGGATAAGGGAAAACTGCTCATCGGTGGAAAATCGCTGGGAGGGCGGGTGGCGAGCATGGTCGCCGACGACCTGTTTCGGCAGGGAAAAATCGCGGGGCTGGTCTGCCTCGGCTACCCGTTCCATCCTCCGGGCCAGCCGGAAAAGCTGCGGACAGCGCATCTCGAAACCCTGGCCGCGCCGGCATTGATCTGCCAGGGCACACGCGACCCGTTCGGCGCCAGGGAAGAGGTCGCCAAGTACGGTCTTTCCCGGTCGATCGAGTTGTTCTGGCTGGAGGACGGCGACCACGATTTCAAGCCGCGAAAGCCCTATTCGCAGGACGGCCATCTCAGCCATGCCGCTGAAAAGATTGGCAAATGGACGGTCAGCAAGTGACGGTCGATTCCTGACAACAGCCGGCATTTTTGCATAGCTTGCGTATGCCCGTTGCGCCGGTCGTGGACCACGCGCGCCTGTTGTGGCAGAGTGAGAGGGTGGACATCGGAACTTCAACCGATGATGGACAGCCTTCCCGGATGATGACAAATCCTGCTCTTTCGGAAGAAATTCCGACGCAGATTCAATCGGTTGACAGGCGTCAAACGGTCGGCACCACCGGTCGTGGCGCTATTCCCATGGGCAAGACCCAGCCGCCGCTCATGATCGGCGACGACAAGGTCATCACGCGGCCGAGGACGGTCACCAAGCCCAAGGTCGAGCGGCCGAAGCTGCACAAGGTGATCCTGATCAACGACGATTTCACGCCGCGCGAGTTCGTGGTGACGGTGCTCAAGGGTGAGTTCAGGCTCTCCGAGGATCAGGCTTACCGGGTGATGATCACGGCCCACCGGCGGGGCGTCTGCGTGGTGGCCGTGTTTCCCAAGGACGTTGCCGAGACCAAGGCGACACGGGCGACGGATGCCGGAAAGGCAAAGGGGTATCCGCTGATGTTCACGACGGAGCCGGAGGAGTGAGGAGCGGTCGGCGAAGCCGATCGATCGACAACGATTTGTCGATCGCAGCGACGAAAGCCCGTAGCGAAAGCGAAGGGCTGGCGTTATCCCTTCGCCGCGCCGCCGATCACCGCTGACGTCAGCCCATTTCGATAATCCTCGCGGACCGGCGAAAAAGCATCGAGAATCACGCAGTCTGCGAGCGCGCGGCCGGAGTGGCGGGCGTTGGATGGGATGACACCGACTTGTCCCCGCGAAAGCGTCTCGGTGCGGCCGTCGACCGTCAGTTCGAACGTGCCGTTCAGGACGTGGACGACCTGCTCGTGGACATGCTGGTGCTCCGGCAGGACGGCATCCGCATCGATCCGCCACAGCGCGAAGGTCATTGAATCCGAATGCATTACCCGACCGGTGAAACCTGGAATGGGCGTCTGCGCTGCGATGTCTTTCCAGTCAACCATGGCGATGCTCCTGCGAGTTTCCATTGCGCGGTGAGTAGCTTAACCGAGACCTATGCGGGGATGCAAAGCAGGGCGGAAAAGCATGTGAAGTCCGTAATAGCGTTGAAAATCAGATGGTTAGTTCGACGATACGCGGCGTGACGCTGTTGGGCTTCAAAACAGGGGCCGTATTTCCGCTCCGCGCTTGCTTTTTGGCTGCCATCGCATTCGTACGGGCCGCAAACGGCTTCGAAGTTGAGGCGTCGGATATGACGAGTGGGTGAACGTCGGCCGCTCTGACCCCACCCGGCGCTTTGCGCCGACCTCCCCTCAAGGGGGAGGTGGACGTCGGTTCTATCTCCCAGGGGGAGGTGGGAGTCAGCGCCCCTCCCGATACCACATGCTGCCCAGCGCCAGCAGCAGGATGGCGAGGCCGAAGAAGCCGCCGAAGGTCGGCAGGCGCGAGACGGATTTCAGCACGCTGTCGTTGGTGGTGCGAAGGCCGATCCAGTCGCGGCCGGCGGCATCGGCGGTTCCGCGCATCGGCACGATCGAGGGCAGCGACAGGCCGCCCGCGCCGACTAGGCGGCGGACGCTGCCGCCGGTGGCTTCCGCGGCCGGGCGCAAAATGCTCTCGGTCGAGACGGTGTCCGAGAATTCCGGGGCGTTGACCGGGCCGATATGGGCAAGCGCCGAAAGGTCGCCATTGCCGATCTGGTAGAGACCGATCTCGCTGGTCTCGACGCTGCCGAGGAAAAGGCCGGGCTCCGCCTGGGTGAGGGGAACGCTCAGCGCCTTGCCGGAGGGTGTGATGACCTGCGCCGGGCCGGGATTGTCGCTCATGGTCTGGCGTCTGACGTCGAGCACCATGCCGCGGCCGTCGGCGGTCAGGCGCTCTTCCTCCAGTTCCGGTTCCTTCATCAGCCAGTGGGCGATGCGTCGGTAAAGCGCGACATGCGGGCCGCCGCCCTCGAAGCCGCGCGCCCACAGCCAGCCTTGGTCGGACAGGAACATGCCGACGCGGCCTTCGCCTTTGCGGTTGAGCAACAACAGCGGGCGGTCGTCCGGCCCCTTCATGACCACTTCGCCCTCGGGCTGCTCTACACCGATCATACGGAACCAGCGGCTCCAGTGCGGGGGCTCGAAATCGGAGCCTTCGAGACCGCGCGTTACCGGATGGCGTTTGCCGGTCTCGGTCAGGCGTGGATAAAATCCTTCCTCGACCACGTCGCCGGTCGGCAGCGCCGGCAGGGCGGACATCAGCGGCGTGCGGGCGATCGAGGCGTCGCCGGCATATTCCGGCCCGGCGGCGATCAGCAGCGCGCCGCCCTTTTCGACATATTCGGCGATGTAGTCGTAATAGAGGATCGGCAGCACGTCGCGGTGCTGGTAGCGGTCGAAGATGATCAGGTCGAAATCGTTGATCTTCTCGACGAAGAGTTCTCTTGTGGGAAAGGCGATCAGCGACAGTTCGTTGATCGGCGTGCCGTCCTGCTTCTCCGGCGGGCGCAGGATGGTGAAGTGAACGAGGTCGACCGAGGCGTCGGACTTCAAGAGGTTGCGCCAGGTGCGCTCGCCGGCGTGGGGCTCGCCGGAGACCAGGAGCACGCGCAGGTTCTCGCGGATGCCGTCCAGCAGCGCGATGGCGCGGTTGTTGGCGCTGGTGATCTCGCCGGGAACCGGGTCGATCGCCAGCTCGACGATGTTGCGGCCGGCGGTGGGGATCGTCACCTGCAACGGCATTTCCTGACCGATCTGGGCGCGTTCGACCGAGATCTGCTGGCCGTTCACCGAGACGCGGACATCGACCATGCCGCTTTCGCCGCCATTGGCGATGACCCGGTAGGTCATGTCCATCGGCTTGCCGACGATGCCGAAGCGTGGCGCGTTCTCGAAGCGGATGCGGCGGTCGATCTCGTCGGCATTACCCGTGATCAGCGCGTGCAACGGCGCGCTGCGGGCCGTCTTGGCCGGAACGTCGTGAACCTGGCCGTCGGTGATCATAACGGCGCCGGCGATACGCGATGGCGGGACATCGCGGAACGCGCCTTCCAGCGCACCGAACAGGCGCGTCTCGGTGCGGTCGTCGGCGGCGCTGGCCTTGCCCGCCTCGATAACGCGCACGTCGAATTGGCGGAAGCGGGCAAGCCGCTCCTGCAGGCCGGCCAGCGCCTGGTTGGTCTCCTCGGTTCGGTCGCCGATATCCTGGCTCTGGCTGCGGTCGACGATGACGGCGACGACGCTTTTCAGCGGCTCACGCTCCTCATTGAGGAAGACGGGATTGAAGAGAGCGGCGGCGAGGGCGACCAGGGCGGCCAGTCGCAGCAGGGAGCCGCGCTGGCGGAACCACAGGCCGGCCAGCGCCAAAAGCGCGACCGGGATCAGAATGGCCGTCAGCAAGGGCCATGAGAGCAGGGGTTCGAAGGCGACCGACCAGTTCATAGGGTGGCCTCCGGCTGCCTCGAACAGAAGTGGTCTTTGCAGCGAACGCCGCGCTCCGTCGCACCCCCCTCTGTCCTGTCGGACATCTCCCCCTCAAGGGGGGAGATTGCACCGGCCGCTTTGGTTTCGCTAATCGGCCATGTTGCAGAATGAGCAGCGAAGCTGAAGCTGCCAATCTCCCCCCTTGAGGGGGAGATGTCCGACAGGACAGAGGGGGGTGTGACGGAGTGCAAAGCGAAAGTCATCTCGATCACTGCCCCAGCCGCTCCAGAAGGTCGGGCACGTGGACCTGGTCGGACTTGTAGTTGCCGGTCAGCATGTACATGACGATGTTGACGCCGGCGCGCAGCGCATAGACGCGCTGCATCGGGTCAGAGGGAACGGTCGGCAGCATAGGGTCGCCGTTCTCGTCCATCGCCCAGGCGCCGGCGAAGTCGTTGGAGGTGATCATGATCGGGGTGACGCCGTCGCCGGTGCGCACCGGCCTGTTGTCGGTGTTGCTGGCCTCCAGAGAGGCTTCCACCCAGAGCGGGCTGCCGCTGAAACGGCCGGGAAACTCCTGCAGGATGTAGAATGATTTGGTCAGCACATGGTCTTCCGGCACGGGCTCCAGCGGCGGCACGTTAAGGTTGCCAAGGATGTCGCGCAGCCGCTGGGTGGCCGGGCTGGTTGAGGCATCCAGCGTCACCGCATACTGGTCGCGCGTGTCGAACAGCACCGTGCCGCCTTCCTTCATGTATTCGTCGATGCGGGCGATGGCCGCCTGCGACGGCATCGGCGCGGCCGGGTCGACCGGCCAGTAGATGATCGGATAGAAAGCGAGTTCGTCGCGGTCGAGGTTGACGCCCACCGGTTCGCCCGGCTCCAGCGCCGTCTTGTCCCTGAGGAATTGTCCAAGCCCATGCAGGCCGGCGCGGCTGATGGCATCGACGCTCGAATTGCCGGTGACGACATAGGCGAGGCGTGTGGTAGCAATCGCCTCGACCGCCTCGGCGTCGCCCGGCTTGGAGTCGTTGGCGTGGACAGGCGAGGGCGCCGACATCAGCGCGGAGAAGGCCGCAAGGGCGAGAGCCATCGTCACCGCGCGCCCGGCCACGCCGCCAGTCGGACGCCGCCGAAAGCGCTGGAAGACGCCGCCGAGCCACAGCACGATCAGGCTGTCGATGGCCAGGAACGCCAAAGCGGCGATCATCAACGGTCCTTTCAGGTCGCGCGATTCATCCAGCGCATAGCGTTCGTTTACCATGGGTACGGTCGTTTCCGGACGAACAATCGGTGCGAAGGCCGCGTCGGCCGGCAGCAGATTGTGCGCAAACACCCCTTCCTCGCTGCCGTAGAGGCCGGGCGGATTGTCGATGGTCACCGGCACCGGGCCCTTGCCGGTTTGCAGCGAGCGGGCATCAGGGTCGGGCGGCACGATCTGGCCGTCCGCGGCGATCATGCGATAGGGCGCCAGCGAGGCGGCGGCCTGGTTCTCGGCGGCGGCGCCCACCCCCTGGTTGCGCGACAGTTGCACGATGCGGCGCAGCATCTCGACGAAGGTTCCCGAGATCGGCAGGTTCGACCACGTCGCTAGCGGCGTGATGTGGAACAGCACGACCATGCCCTTGCCGCGCCGGTCGGCGGTGACCAGCGGCGTGCCGTCGGCAAGCGTGGCCCAGGTGCGGTCGGCAAGGTCGGGCGTCGGCTCCGCCAGGATCTGGCGGGTCACGGTGACCTCGGCCGGCGGCGGCAGGTCGGCGAAGGGGCCGTTGGCGGGAAATTCGGTCACCGCCTGCGGTTCCGTCCACGACAGCGAGCCGCCGAGCAGGCGCTCGCCGAGGCGCAGCTTCACCGGCAGCAACTCCTCGTCATTGCCCGAGGACAGCATGCGCGAGCTGGCGAATCGCAGCAGCGTGCCGCCATTGTCCATCCATTCGATGAGCGGGGCGCGCACGGTCTCCGGGATGGTGCCGACATCGCCCATGACGATGACGGCGGGCTTCTGCTCCAGCAATTGCGGGATGGCCTCGGTGAGGTCGGGGCTGGCGGGCTCGATCAGGTCGGCATAGGGCTCCAGCGCCCGGCGGATGTAGTAGAGCGGCGAGAGCAATTGCCTGGTTTCGTCAGCCGGGGTCTGCGACAGCAGGCCGACGCGCCGGCGCTTGTCGGTCTCGTCCAGCACGCGCACGGCCGCCGCATTGTTCTGGCCATCCAGGGCGATCGAGGCAAAATCGTTGCGCAGTTCGAACGGCACGACGATCTCGCCGGTGGCGGTCGTCTCGCCGGGGCGGAAGGTGACGGCGGCGTCACCGATGCGGCGGCCCTTCTCGTCGAAGGCACCGGCCGTCATGAGGCGCGGGGTGGGGCCGGCCGGTGCGCGGACGGCGGTGATGACGAAGCGGTCCACCACGTTGTTGGCGGCGGACAGCCCGACCATGTCGAGGCTGTCGGGTGCGGCCCAGACGACATTGGCGGGGTTTTGGGCGAGCAGCGTATCGAAAGCCGCCTGGTCCTGTGCCTGCGCGAGCCCGTCGGTGAGGAAGGCGAGCGTCGCGCCGGGCAGCGGCTTCAGTGCATTGGCGACGCTGGCGAAGACGTTGGCGCGATCGGGCGGGATGGGACGCGGCTTAACGGCGTTCAGGCGGTCGCGCGCCTCGCCGGCGCTGTAGGGGCCGATCGCCTCGTTGGGTTTCTCGGCGGTGAAGGCCAGGATGATCGGTATCTGGTTGCGCTCGGCGTCGGCGATCAGCCGGCGTGCGGTGGCGACGCGCATGTCCCACCCCGAGACGCTCGCCCAACCATTGTCGACGACCAGCGCCAGCGCCGATCCGCCGGTGGGCACGCGCTCGCGCGGGTTCCAGATCGGCTCGGCCAGCGCCATGATCACGAAGGCGGCGAGCAGCAGGCGCAGCAGCGTCAGCCACCACGGGCTGCGGTGCGGCGTGTCCTCGCGCTTCAGCACCTGGGCGAGGATGCGCAGTGGCGGGAACACTTCCGTCTGCGGGCGGGGCGGCGTGAGGCGCAGCAACCACCAGATCACCGGCAGCGCCAGCAGCCCCCACAGGACGGCGGGGAAGCCGAAGGAGAGGGGAAGCCAGCTCATATGCGGCCACCCGCAGCATATCCGCCTTCCGCCGACATCGCCATGTGGACGCGCACCAGCGCCTCGGAGGCGAGGCGGTCGGTGTGGTTGACGGTGTAGCTCCAGCCGAGACGGCGGCACCAGGCGCCGAGTTCCTGGCGGCGGGCGAGGTAGAGGCGCCGGTAGTCGTCGCCCAGCAGTTCGGCGCGGCCGGCGGCCAGTTTTTTGCCGGTCTCGGGATCGGTGAATTCGGTGCGGCCGGCGTAAGGAAAAGTCTCCTCGGCAGGGTCGGCAACCTCGATCAGGTGGGCGCGCACGCCGTGGCGGGCGAGCACATCCAGCCATTCGCGGGTCTCGTCGACCGGATCGAGAAAGTCGCCGGCAATGACGATGTCGGAAAAGCGGCGGATCATGGAGAGATCCGGCCGCGCGCTGAGCGTGGGCGCGTGGTTGAGCAGCGTGGCGACGCGCTCGGCGCCGTTGCGCGAGGTGATGGGATCGGTGAGGCCCGGCCAGGCGATGCGCTCGCCGCTGCGCGAAAGGAGTTCGGCCAGCGCCAGGATGAGGACCAGCGCCCGGGATTCCTTCGAGACGCCGGCGGCCGAGGATTTGTAAAGCATCGAGGGCGACGGGTCGGCCCACAGCCAGACGGTGTGGGCCGCTTCCCATTCGAGGTCGCGCACATAGGTGTGGTCGTCGCGGGCCGAGCGGCGCCAGTCGATGCGGGCCAGCGCCTCGCCTTCGACGTAGGGGCGGAACTGCCAGAAGTTCTCGCCGATGCCCTGCTTGCGGCGGCCGTGCCAGCCGCCGATGACGGTGTTGACGACCCGCCGCGCCTCGACCAGCAAGTCAGGAACCAGCGATGCACGGAGCCTGGCGCGGGCAAGCGCGTCGCGGGGGGCGACCTGTGAAGACGCCTCGCCGATGCGCGCCATCAGAGCCCTTTCACCAGCCGCGCCACGGCATCACGAACCGTCATGCCTTCGGCACGCGCGGCGAAGGTGAGCGCCATGCGGTGCTGCAGCACCGGCTCGGCCAGCGCCTTGACGTCATCGACCGAAGGCGCAAGCCGGCCTTCGTAGAGCGCGCGGGCACGGGCGCACAGCGTCAGCGCCTGGGATGCGCGGGGGCCGGGGCCCCAGGCGACATGCTTGTCGGTCTCGGCATTGCCCTGGCCGGGGCGGGCGGAACGGACGAGCTTCAGGATGGCCTCGACGACGCTTTCGGGTACCGGCATGCGGCGGACAAGAAGCTGGATCTGCTTCAGCCGCTCGGGCGTCAGCACGTTCGCGGCCTTTGCTTCGTCGATGCCGGTTGTCTCGAGCAGGATGCGGCGCTCCGCCTCCAGTTCGGGATAGAGGATATCGATCTGCATGAGGAAGCGGTCGAGTTGGGCTTCCGGCAGCGGATAGGTGCCTTCCTGCTCCAGCGGGTTCTGGGTGGCGAGAACATGGAACGGGGCGGGCAGGTCGTGGCGGGCGCCGGCAACGGTGACGTGATATTCCTGCATGGATTGCAGCAGCGCCGACTGGGTACGCGGCGAGGCGCGGTTGATCTCGTCGGCCATCAGCAATTGCGCGAAGATCGGGCCGGAGATGAAGCGGAAAGAGCGCTTCCCAAACTCGTCCTGCTCCATCACCTCGGAGCCGAGGATGTCGGAGGGCATGAGGTCCGGCGTGAACTGGATCCGGCGGGCGTCGAGGCCGAGCACGACGCCCAGCGTCTCCACGAGCTTGGTCTTGGCGAGGCCGGGAACGCCGACCAGCAGCGCATGGCCGCCAGCCAAGAGCGCCACGAGCGCGCGTTCCACCACGCTTTCCTGGCCGAAGATGACGCGCCCGACACCGTCCCTTACCCTGGAAATGTCAGCCAGAGCCGTTTCGGCTTCGGCGATCATCTCCTTTTCGCTGAGGGCAAGGTCCTTGATGATGGCGCTCATGCGGCTCCTGTCCTTTCCCGGCGCAAAACACCGGCAACGCGGCTGACGACTCGGGGTGTAGTGGAAACCCCAACATATCAACTTAAATCAGCCGACCCGGCTGACAAGCGAGACAACAGTGACTATTTCGTGACCATGCACAGGGAACTGGACGATACGCCGCAGGGCCTCGGCAAGGCTGGCGACACTGCCGGACTGTCGGCGCTGATTTCGCGCGCGGCCAGGGCTGGCAAGGGTTTGCCGCCGGTCGAGCGCTGGAATCCGCCCTTCTGCGGCGACCTCGACATGGAGATCCGCGCCGACGGCACCTGGTTCTATCTTGGCACGCCGATCGGTCGGATGCCGCTGGTGCAACTGTTCTCGACCGTGCTGCGCAAGGACGAGGACGGCAAGACCTACCTAGTGACGCCGGTCGAACGAGTGGGCATCCGGGTGGTCGATGCGCCGTTCGTGGCGGTGGAGATGAATGTTTCGGGCGAAGGTGACAGCCAAGTCATCACCTTCCGCACCAATGTCGGCGACGTGGTGGAGGCCGGGCCGGACCATCCGCTGCGTTTCGTCGACGAGGACGAGACCGGCGGATTGAAGCCTTATGTGCTGGTGCGCGGCCGGCTGGAAGCGCTGGTGGCGCGGCCGGTGATGTATGAACTGGTCGAGTTCGGCGAGGAGGTCGAGATCGGCGGCGTGCCGATGTTCGCCGTGCGCTCGAACGGCGCGGTCTATCCGATCATGCCGGCGGAAAAACTGAGGCGGCTGAGTGCCTGACATGCTGCGGTCGACGGGTTCGGTGCTCTATTCCACGGACGATTTCCGCCGGCGCGCGGCGCTCGAGGAAAATTTCCTCGTGCATCCCGAGGGGGACGGCGACCACCGTTTCAATCCCGGACATCCGCGGCTCAACCATGTGGGCGGGCTGCGCGCGGCGGCCGTGCTTATCCCCGTGATCGACCGCGGCGACGAGGCGACCGTGTTGCTCACCAAGCGGGCGGAGACCTTGCGCAATCACACGGGGCAGGTGGCCTTCCCCGGCGGCCGCATCGATCCGGAGGACAGGTCGCCGGAACATGCGGCGCTGCGCGAGGCGGAAGAGGAGGTCGGGCTCGCGGCCAGCCATGTCGAAGTGCTGGGGCGTATGCCGGATTATGTCTCCGGCAGCGGCTACCGCATCGCGCCGGTACTGTCCGTGGTGCGCCCCGGCTTCGGCCTGAGCATCAATCATGACGAGGTCGATGCGGCCTTCGAGGTGCCCCTTTCGTTCCTGATGAACCCCAGGAACCATACGCGCGACAGCCGCTTCTGGGGCGACCGCGAATGGTTCTTCTATGACATGCCCTATGGCGGCCAGCGCATCTGGGGCGTGACCGCCGGCATCATCCGCACGCTCTACGAAAGGCTTTACGCTTGAGCGGCGAAGTGACGTTGGCGGGACGCGCGGACTGGCTTGCAGACAGGAACCTGCAGCGCGTGCTCGCGGCCCTGAGCGTGGGCGGCGAGGAAGCGCGGATAGCCGGCGGCGCAGTGCGCAACAGTTTGCTCGGCGAGCCTGTCGCCGACATCGACATCGCCACCACGGTGCTGCCGGACGAGACGATGCGGCGCGGCGCGGCGGCGGGTTTCAAGGTGGTGCCGACTGGAGCTGAGCACGGCACGATCACGCTGGTCGTGGCTGGAAAACCCTACGAGGTGACCACCTTGCGCGCCGACATCGAGACCGATGGGCGGCGGGCGAAGGTGCGTTTCGGTCGCGATTGGCAGGCGGATGCTGAGCGCCGTGACTTCACCATCAACGGGCTCTATGCGCGGGCCGACGGCACGGTGGTCGATCTGGTTGGCGGCGTCGCGGACATCGAAAGCCGCATGATCCGTTTCATAGGCGATCCGGAAGGCCGTATCCGCGAGGATTATTTGCGCATCCTGCGCTTCTTCCGGTTCTTCGCCTGGTACGGCAAGGGCAGGCCAGACGCCGAAGGGCTGAAAGCCTGTGCCCGGCTGAAGGACGGGCTGGACGGGCTTTCGGCCGAACGTGTTTGGAGCGAGTTGCGTAAATTGCTGTCCGCTCCGGACCCTTCGCGGGCGCTGCTGTGGATGCGGCAGGCCGGCGTGCTGACGAAGATCCTGCCGGAAAGCGAGAAATGGGGGATCGACGCCATCCACGCGCTGATCGGCGCCGAGCGCGATCTTGGCTGGCCGCCCGACCCCATGCTGCGACTGGAGGCGGTCGTGCCGCCGGACGCGGCGCGCATGGCGGCGCTGTCGGAAAGGCTGAAGTTGTCGAAGGTCGAGTCCGCGCGCCTCGCCGACTGGGCTGTGGCCGTGCCGCCTGCGGCATCGTGGAGCGATCTGGCGCTCCGACAGGCGCTTTATCGCGGGCTGCCCGGCGGCATGCGCGATCGGCTCAGCCTCTCGCTGGTTTCGGCCCGCGCCCGCGCCATCGGCGAAACCGATGCCTTGCTGGAGGCCGGCGCTTACGGACGGCTGCTGAAAATCGCGGAGAACTGGGGCAGGCCGGTCTTCCCTCTCAAGGGCGCCGACCTTGCGGCGATGGGCGTGGTTCCCGGCCCTGGGTTGGGCAGGCTGCTGCGGTCGCTGGAGGAAGAGTGGATCGAATCCGGGTTTTCGCTGGAGCGCGACGCGCTGCTCGAACGCGCCGCGAAGCTCGCGGAGGGCGACCGCTAGGCGGCGTCGCGAACCTTTTCAATGCGCGACCGGATTGCCTCGATCATGGTCTCGCGGATGATGGTCTCGCCATGCGTTTCGCGCATGTGCTCGACGGCGCGGCGCATGACCTCCGCCTCGTCCTGGTGCCGGGTGTGCCAGTCGCAGCCCGGAACCAGCGAACCGCAGTGAAATTCTTTCATCATCTTCTCCTTCCGGCTCGTTTCAACGGTGCGGAACATAACACGGACCAGCGCATTTGGTTGCCGAAACTTTGCGCTCGTGCACCGAGCGTAGGGGCATTTCGAAGATGAGGTCCGCTCCGTCGTTTTTGGTATGGTCCTACGCCGCTTATATCTCCTCGAAGGAACATCTCGACGGTTAGATGCACAGACCGTATGAGGGAGATCGTGTTCCGAGGACGGTTACAAATATCAAAATACATTGATGCCGGCTAAGGGCGGTTTCCTGAAAATTCCAAGTATTGAATATTTCATGAATTGGTCGCCGTTTGTATGCCCGAGAGGAGGCGGAGAGCATTGACTGATCGCTACGGTGACCATGCCGATTTTGATCCTGAAGACGTCGTGCGGGCGGCGAGGCAGTTGATGGCGACGTATGGGCGCATTTCTGCGCAGGATGCCCTTGACCGTGCGCGTCTCTTGGAACGAGATTCGATGGTTCCGCACTTTGCGACCGCGGTGCGCAGGGAAGTTGAGCGCATGTGCGAGCGACCAGGCTAAGGCGCTAGGATCCAAAAAGCCTCTCCATCCATCGACCGCTACGCTACCGGGCCATAGGACCTGCGGTTTTGTGGTGTACGGCGCCGCGGTCAGGATCGGATTGGCAGGGATGCGTGGTCGCAGGGGTGAGGTCGTGCGCGAGAGCCGGAAGCTTCGGATGGATTGATCCGACCCAAATCCAGCGAGTTCGGGTTCGGTTTGTCCGGAACAACACCGCTCTTAACCTTCGCGAATTGTGTTTGGCGGAGCGTATCAAATTGAACGCGCCTACCCCCGGGCTTTTCGTTTCCACATTGTAGTGGCTCTCGAAGGGTGCGATCATGTTCCGGGCGACAAGCAGGGCGGCGAGGGAAATTCGAATCGTTTCCTTTGACGCCTCAGGTGTTTCCTTGTCGGCCACGGTTTGGAAGTGTCCAGGCTGGTGCCGAAACAGCTGTTGCAGGCTCTGAGGGGGGGCAAATCGGTGCACAACGTCGATCGGCAGAGTGTGAAGGAAGCCGTCGAGGCGGGACGGAATGCGCGGCTGGACTACATGCAGGGCATGTTGCGTGAACTCCGCGACATGGCTGTCGCGGAACGCTGCACATTCCTCGCTTACCAGTTGGAGATCGCTTACATGGAAGTCGGCGACCTCTTGCGTGCCCAGCACGCCGCCGCGCTGCAAAGCAAGAAGAAACCGGAGCATTGCGGGACGGTCGCCTGAGCTGTGATCGTTCCCGTCCGGCGTGCCTCGAAGGATGCGCGCCGACATCGGAGCGCCGTTGAGGTGGCGGCCCCGAACTGACTCATCGGCGATGAAAGGCGGGGTGGCCGATCCCGCCTTTCCGCATTCGAGCGTGGCCGAGGCCTACTTCGCGATGGTGACGCTCTCCGCCATCTTGTGTTTGCCCTGCATGTCCCAGGCGATGTTGACTTTCTCGCCGGCCTTGAGCCCAGGGTTCTTGAAGGTCTTCGGCAGCATGTAGACCGAGCCGTCGGCCAGCGTCAGCGTGGCCTTCTTAGCATCGTAGGATTTCACCGTGCCGTTGGCCTGCTGGCCGGCGGCAAAGGCAAACGGAGCGAAGGCAAGCGAAGCGGCGACAGCCGCCGGGATGAGGTACATGCGCATGGCAGGCACTCCTTCAGAATTGACGGCTGTTCAAGTCATGCCGTCGCACTATCGGGCCGTCCGGTCGCGTCGGGTCGCGGTCTCGGTTCGAAGCCGCCGGCGTTTCCCGGCCCGGCGAGAGAAATAATCCGCCGCCCCCGGCAGGCTATTAGACTAAAAATAAAGTTCTCTTCTGCTCAGGCGCCGCAATCGATGGCGGATTGTGGCGAATATGGCGCGATTGCGACCTCTCTTCATCAAATAGAATTGTACACGACAGTACAGTTGTATTTATCTCGTTGCTATTCTCAGACGTTATCTTGAGCCGAACGATCGTGCCGCGCACCTTGCCGGCAGGCTGGCGGCCTCGGCGCAGGCGGGACAGCAGGCGGGCTCTCAGCCAATACCTTGCGGCTTCCATCGCGCGGCCCCGGCTATTTGTTGAGCGACACGGCGTCCGAAGCGGCCAGCCATTCGGCCACGACCCTGACGTCGTCGTCGCCCAGCAGGTGACCCGCCTTCACCGTCCTGGCTTCGACACGGGCGCCGCGGTCCCGCAGGATGGCGTCGAGTGTCGGCCCGAAAGGCGCATAGGTCGCGTCGTTGACGCCGACCACGGTGAGGAACCGCGACTTGCTGAGATCGGCGTCCGGCACTGTCTCCAGCACGGGCATCGACCGCAACAGCACGGCGCGCTCGACGAGGCCGGGGTGCAGCAGGGCGAGCGCGCCGAGCAGGTTGGCCCCGTTGGAATAGCCGACGAAGACCGTGCGGGAGAGGTCGAGCTTCTTCGCCTTGACCGCATCCTGCAGCAGGGCCGCGAAGGCTTCCGCCTCCGAGCGGATATCCTTCTGGTCGAAGGAGGTCGGCGTGATGCGCTGGTACCAGCGGCTGGTGCCCTCCTGCGTGACCCGGCCGGCGACCCCCATCAACACGGCATGGGGGGCCACTTGGGAGGCGAGCGGCATCAGCGTCGTCTCATCGCCGCCGGAACCGTGCAACAGCACAAGCGTCTCGTCGGAGGCATTTTCCGGGCGCTTGTAGACAACCTTGAACTGCTTCGCATGCTGGATGAGCGCTGCGGCCGCCTCGGGAAGCTTCGACTTGCGCGGCGCGGCAGCCGGTCTTTTCGCCATGTGGTCCTCGGTGCCTTTTACTGCGCATGTGGCGGTTTTGTCCTGAACCACCGTATCCGGCAGGGCGAATAGCTCCAGCGCCTGTTTCGGTTCGAGCACGCAGGCGTTCCGCGCCTTTGCGGGCAGCGCCAGAGCGGCAAGCGAGAAAAGAGAGGCGCAGCAAAGCGCGCGGAAGTCAGCCATGGGCGAAACCCTGTCAGCGAAAGGTTAAGGCAAATTTTACCGACTGCCGGTCGGCGCCCGGCGAAGGCCGGCCGTGGATTGGCGCACGAGAAAGTGCGGACAGGACATCCGCCGCGCCTTGTCGTCGATGACGAAATCCACGCCGTCCGCTTCGCCCAGGCGAATTCCGGACAGTTCATCAGAGGCTGCGTCCCAAGCCGGACCGCCCACCCTCTCCCTCAACCAACGAAGCTGGCTTCTTAGGGCCCGCACCCGAATGGCGGCGCCTCTATAGCGAGGTTTTCGGGAAAGTCATCAGCGCGGAAGCAACAGCCGGGCCGAATCAAATCGCCTCGCGCAATTGTGATCGCCGGTGGGCGGATTTTCCCACCCCCTTGAGGGGGTCCGAAGGACGGCCGCGAAGCGGCCGGGTGGGGTCGCTGCCGCCAAACGCCTACGTTGTTTTGTGTCGGAACGCTGCCGGCCGCACACCGGCCCGCGGCCGGCCCCTCCCTCAAGGCGGATGGGAAGGCCGTGTTACGGCCACTTCACCTCGGGCGGCATGCTGGAGAGGATCGCGGCGACATTGCCGCCGGTGTTCAGGCCGAAGATGGTGCCGCGGTCGTAGAGCAGGTTGAACTCGACATATCGGCCGCGGCGGATCAATTGTTCCTCGCGGTCCTCGGAAGTCCAGGTGTTGAGGAAGTTACCCCGAACTACGCGCGGATAGATGTCGAGGAACGCGAGGCCGACGGTCTGAGCGAACTGCAATCCGGCGTCCCAGCCGCCATGTTCCGGCGCCGGCTGCAGCCAGTCGAAGAAGATGCCGCCGGTGCCGCGCGGCTCGTTACGGTGCTTCAGGAAGAAATACTCGTCGCACCAGCCTTTCAGTTTTTCGTAGTCGGCGATTGCAGCGTGCGCCTCGCAGGCGGCGCGCATGGCCGCGTGGAAGGCCAGCGTGTCCGGATCGTCCTGGCTGCGACGGCGGTCCAGCACCGGCGTGAGATCGGCGCCGCCACCGAACCACCAGCGTGAGGTGGCCACCATGCGGGTGTTCATGTGCACGGCGGGCACATTCGGATTCCTTGGGTGGGCGATCAGCGAAATGCCGCTTGCCCAGAAACGCGGGTCATCGGCGCCGCCCGGCATCTGCTTGCGAAACTCCGGAGAGAATTCACCGTGAACGGTCGAGGTGTGGACGCCAACCTTCTCAAAGACGCGGCCATGCATCATCGACATGACGCCTCCGCCGCCGGCACCCTGATCGCGCAGCCAGGGCGTACGTTCGAAGCGGCCGGCGTGGCGGTCGGCGAGCGATCCGGACAACTCATCCTCGATAGCCTCAAAGGCGGCGCAGATGCGGTCGCGCAGCTCCTCGAACCAGGTTTTTGCGCGGGCCTTGCGCGCTTCGATGTCGGGGGGCAGGCCGGGGGAGAGTTCAGGACGTTCCATACCGCAATCCATGCTCGGTCGAAGCGGCGATCTGCAATGCCGCATTTCGCCGCGAGGTCATAAGGCGGCGCCACAAAAGACTCGTAATTCTGCCGGCGATCCCTAATCTACCGGTTGTGAGCGTCAAGCCGGATGAGGTTTGCCGATGCCCGCGCCGATGAGACCACCGCTCGATGGCCTGAAAAGGCAACTCGACCGTGCTCGCGCGGAAAACAGGCGGCCGGGCGACGGTTTCATCCGCGAGACTTTTGTGCTGCCGCGCACCGACGCAAGATTGAAAGCGCAGGAATGGTTCGACCGTTGGCCGAAGCAGGCCTATTGGACCAGCATCGAAAGCTGGTTCGAGCGGCCGAACGACGTGATCGAATTCACCATCAGACGGCTGCCGGCGGCGGATTGAGCTTTTCGGGCAGCGCAGGATCGCGTCAGGACCGCCGTGGAACGCGTTTCGACACGGCGCGACTCATGTAGCCATGGTTTTCGGCGATCGCGTCCGCCACGCAGAGCGCCGGTGCGTATTGGCGCACGGGCATCGCCAGCCTTCTCTCGATCTTCCGGCGCAAGACCCCGAATTTGGCGTTGGGCCTGAGTTGCTCGGCCTTCCCTGCCGGCCGCTTGGCGACAAGCTCTTCGTAAATTTGAACGGCGCCGCTCCTGTCGCCACTGAATTTCAGGACGAGCTTGGTGGAGCCCTCCGAAATTCGGAAGCTTCGGTCGCATGATCATGACCGCCGCACAACCGTCCCCTTCAGCGAACGAAAGAGGTTCGTTACCTTGGCAGCAAGCGGGCTGGAAGCGTCCTGTTCCGGACTTGCGTCCTGCGTGGAAAGCAGTGCGATCCGTTTTTCGATGCGGTCGAGCAGTCTGGTGTAAGTGGGATGGCCGGGCTGCAACTGCAATGCGCGCCGCGACGCTTCCCGGGCTGCGGGAAAATTGCCCTGTCTGTAGTGAATGCCGGCGATCTGGTTGTGGGCCGCCGCAAGATCGGGCTCCGCGGCGATCGCCTCCTTCAACAATGTCATTGCACGGTCAAGTTCTCCCAGTTTCGTCAGGGAATTCGCCAGCAGAAATTTGTAGCTCGCATTGTTCGGAGCCAAGGCTAGCGCTTTCTCCGCGAAGCCGACAGCCTCGGAAGCCTGGCCGGTCCCAAGCAGGGCCTTCGCGGTCAGGTATAAGGCGACGTGAAGGTCCCCCTTGATCGAGATTGTCCGGCGGCCAGCCTCGATCGCCTCGACGGGGCGGCCCGCCCACATGTGCCTGTGGAGATCGTAAAATGCGTCAGCGAGGCCCGAACACGCGAGCGCATCGCCTTCCTCACCGGTGAACGGAAGCGACGGGCCATCCACGAATGCCCGAAGCAACGGGATCAGCCTGTCCGTCTGGTGCAGATAGGCGGCGAGGTGATGCCCTTGGCCTGCTATGGTGCGCGGGTGATAATTGGGCAGTCCGCTGGCCTTGCTCGCGCAATAGAGGTCAACCGGATCCTCTTCCCCCGCAAAGGCGAATACAGGCTTTTCCGCCGAAGCAATCACGTCGTGCAGATTCGGATAGAGAATGGCCGCGTCATCCCGGCGCAACCTTTCACTGCGGCTGGCCTCCAGGCCGAGAATGGTTTCGGCGCCGAACGCCAGCACACTTGCCCCGAGCTTCGCGCCGTAGAGGATGGCACCGTAGGCACCCATGCTTTGACCGATCGCATAGATCCCGGTGACGCCGAGAGCCGCAGCCTGTCGGCGAATATTCACAACCGTTTCGTCGACGCTTGATCCGAGCCCTTCCACCCCGTCTTGATACCAGTGCTTGCGACCGTCGCTGAGGAATAGGCAGTGTGTGCCGAGCGACTTGCCCACCCTCCAGTATTGAAACCTACCGTCGCGCGCGCCGACGCCGCTGAAGAACAGCACCAGCTTCTTCGAACCTTTCGATATCTGTAGGTCGAAACTGGGACCACTTGAGGCGGTGGTGTAGTTCATCGATCAGGAAATCCATCGCCCATGCCAGCCGGGCCGTGCGCCGTCTTCGACAGGATTTGCTCAGGGGCGCAACAGGAATGCATCGACAAGCGATAGATAGATGCGGCGGGGCATGGAGCGCGCGGCAAGTCGCCTTTCCGAGCGTTTCCGAAGATCGGCAAATTTTGCGACTGTCGGCTTAAGGTCTGCGGCATGCCGAGCCGCCTGCAGCGCCTCGTGGTAATTGCCTCGCGCGAAATGTATCCGGCCGAGTTCATGAAACGATACGGCCGAGTCGGGCCGATCAGCAATCACCGACTCAAGCATTGAAACAGCTCGGTCCCTTTCCCCGCACATTGCGAGACATCTGGCCATCGCTACCCGGTAGTCAACAAACCGTGGCGCCATCGCCAGCGCTTTTTCGAGCAAGGGTCGAGCCTGCGTTTCTTTCTTCAGTGCCAGCAACGCGCTACCGGTTAGATAGTAGGCATGATCAGCCCGGTCGTAAAGCGAGAGTGCCAGCCTGCCGGTCTCGGCAGCTTCAGCATGCCGCCGATCCGCCAACTGGCAATGCAGGTTGTAGAATGCCTCGGTGAAGCCATGCCGCATGAGGGCCTCGCCGTCTTCCCGCATGGGCGGAGGACGATGGTTTGAAATGAACCTTTGGAGTAGGGGAACCAGTCTTTCGCGATTGCGCAGGTGGCTGGGGATGCCATGTCCCACGCTCATCAATGAGCGTGGGTAGTAGTTGCGCAGCCCATTTGCTTCGGACATGCAGTAAAGATCGACTGGATGCCGCTCGCCGGCAAAGCCGAAGATCGGTTTGCGGGCATTGGCTATGACCTCATGCAGGTCGGGATACAGAATCTGGGGACGATCCTGCATCAGCTTGATGCTGTGGCTTCCCTTCAGGTTTACGATGGTTTCGGCGCCGAAGGCCAGGACGCGCGCGCCGAGCTTGCTGCCATAGAGGATGGCGCCAAACGCGCCCATGCTCTGGCCGACCGTGTAAAATTCCTTGGCGTGAATCCTGCGAGCCCAAAGATGAATATTGACGGCGGTTTCCTCGACGCTCTCGCCTAGTCCTGGAATGCCGTCCTGATACCAGTGGTTGCGGCCATTGTTGAGAAAAAGACGGTGCGTATCGACTTGATTGCCCGTTTTCCAGAAATCGAATTGGCCATCCGAACGACCCGTCCCGCTGAAATATATGACCAGCTTGCTCGAGCCCTCGGATATCTGGAAATTGAAGCTGGATCCGCTCGGTAGGGCAGGATAGTTCATCGATCAGGCAGTCCACATGGGTCGACAATCGTCCAAGACCCGCCCGATTACTATTTCGCGTCCCCGATCACAAGCCGCCGAGCGCCGGTCCCTTCCTCGGCGAGCCGGTCGTCCGGGTTGCGCAGCTTGCAGTGCTCGATCGACAGGCAGCCGCAGCCGATGCAGTCGTCGAGGCCGTCGCGCAGGGCTTCCAGCTGGCGGATGCGGCGGTCGAGCTTGTCGCGCCAAGCTTTTGAAAGCAGAGTCCAATCCTTGGCGGTCGGCGTGCGTCCTTCAGGCAACGATTCAAGCGCGGCGCCGATCTCGGCCAGCGAGATGCCGACTTCCTGGCCGATGCGGATGACAGCGACGCGGCGCAGCACGTCGCCGCCGTAGCGACGCTGGTTGCCTGACGTGCGATGACTTCGGATCAGGCCCCTGGCCTCATAGAAATGCAGGGCTGACACCGCGATGCCCGCGCGCTCGGCGACCTGTCCGACGGTGAGTTCGCGTGCCATGGGTTGTCTCTTGACCTCAATGTTAGTTGAGGTTTTATCAAGAAGTCCGTGCGGTGGCAAACCGGAGGATGGAGTATGGTCGCACCCCAAGAGCGTGCGGAAGAAAGTGCCAGGCGTCCGGCCGCGAACACCGAGTACAGTCTGCTGCGCGGAGGCGTCGCAGCGCTTCTAGGCTGGAGCAAAGAAGCAAACTATCCAACGCGCTTATCCCATCTGCCGCATCGCTTCCCCCGCCGCCATGGCGGCGGCGAGCGCCAGGTTGAGGCTGCGGCCGCCGCCGGGCATAGGGATCAGCAGCCTCGTGTCCGCAGCTTCGTGCACGTCGTCGGGAACACCGGCAGATTCGCGCCCGAACAACAGGATGTCGGAAGGTGCGAAGGCGAAACCGGTGTAGGGCAGGGCAGCTTTCGTCGAGAACAGGATGAGGCGGCGCTGTTCGGTGCGCCGCCAGGCGTCGAAGGCCGAAAAATCGAGGTGACGGGTGAGCGCGGCCATTTCGAGATAATCCATGCCGGCGCGCTTCAAGGCGCGGTCGGAGAGGTCGAAACCGGCCGGCTCGACGATGTCGACGGCGATGCCGAGGCAGGCGGCGAGGCGCAGGATCGTGCCGGTGTTGCCGGCGATGTCGGGCTGGTAGAGCGCGATGCGGAAAGTGGCCAAGGGCTTGCCGGGAGTACACGTTGCAGATGTGCCACAGCGTCGGCGCAAGCAAAGGTGCTTGAACTTAAGGGGTGGCTTTCCCTGCGGAATGCGGCTATAGCGCTCCCATTGTCAACTCGAACCAGCGGAGGCGGATATGGATTTCATGATGACCGTAGACATTCACCGCCCCATCCGACGGGCTTTCGCCTGACGGCGGAATCGGTTCGACGCTTTAGACATATTCTCCAAAAGCTGATCGCGATCTCCGCCGAAGACCATTCCTGGTTCTCGAAGGATTTTTGCGATGTTTTCCAAACCTGAACGCGGGCAGCGTCGCCCGCACGTACTGCTGATCCCTGTCCCTGAAGATCCGATCCGGCTGAATGAAGCGCGGATGGCGGCCTGGGCGCTGGCGCTCGGACAGGAGTCCGTTCACGGGCACCCGTCCCGTCGGCCGCACCGCGGCATGCTGCCTGACGTGGACTTTGCGCGCGCCGTGCCGGCTCCGCGCCGGCCCGGCCTGTTGAAGCGGCTGTTCCGGCTGATCGTCAGGCGCAAGCCCGATGCCGGCCCGAGCGCGAGCGCAGCTGAGTCAGGAGCCGACGACGGGGCTCTCGGCGAGGCCGAGCGAAAGCCCTATCTTAACCTCGCCGCCGGGGATTCGGACGCCGGCACGCCGCAGAAGCGGCCGAGTGTCAAATCCTGGAGCCGCGCCGCCTAGAGGGCGGTGCGGCCTCCATCGCTGATTTTGAAAGAGCATGCGCATGTTTGCCTGGTTCGAAAAAAGGCTCGATCCGTTCCCGGTGGCCGAACCGACGGAGCCGCCCAAGACGCTGGTTGCCTTCTGTCTGCACTACAGCAAGGGCGCATGGCCCTATATCATCGTATCGACGCTGCTGTCGGCGATCCTGGCCATCATCGAAGTGTGGCTGTTCGGCTTCATGGGCAGCATCGTCGACTGGTTGTCAAACGCCAATCGCGAAACCTTCCTCCAGACCGAGGGCTGGAAGCTGGCCGGCATGGCCCTGCTGATCCTGCTGATCTCGCCGGCACTCGATCTTGTCCGCCAGATGCTGACCCAACAGACGGTGATGGGAAACTATCCCATGCGCATCCGCTGGCAGGTGCACCGCTATCTGCTCAAACAATCCATGACCTTCTACCAGGACGAGTTCGCCGGGCGCATCGCCACGAAACTGATGCAGACGGCGCTGGCGGTGCGCGACTGCATCATAAAGCTGTTCGAGGTGCTGAACTATGTCAGCATCTATTTCGTCAGCGTGCTGGTGCTGGTGGGTTCGGCCGACTGGCGGCTGACGCTGCCGATGCTGGTCTGGCTGGTCGGCTATATCTTCCTGCTGCGCTATTTTATCCCGCGCCTCGGCAAGGTCGGGCAGGAGCAGGCCGACGCGCGCTCGACCATGACCGGCCGCATTGCCGACAGCTATTCCAATATCCAGACGGTGAAACTGTTTTCGCATGCCCGGCGCGAGGCGAGTTATGCGCGCGACGCGATGAGCGGCTTCATCGACACCGTCTATCGCTCGATGCGGCTCGTCACCGTGCTGTTCGTGCTGCTCGGCATGCTCAACGCCGCGCTGCTGGTGGCCGTGAGCGCGCTGTCGATCTGGCTCTGGGTGGGCGGCCTGGTCTCGGTCGGCGCGGTGGCCGTGGTCATCGGTCTCGTGCTCAGAATGTGGGGCATGTCGCACTGGGTGATGTGGGAAATGTCCGGCCTGTTCGAGAACATCGGCACGGTGCAGGACGGCATCGGCTCGATCTCGCTGCCGCGCCTTGTCGAGGACAAGCCCGGCGCCAGGGACATCGTCGTCACCAAGGGCGACATCGTCTTCGACCAGATCGGCTTCCACTATGGCAAGGGCAAGGGCGTCATCGACCATCTGTCGATCCATGTGCAGCCTGGCGAAAAGGTCGGCATCGTCGGTCGCTCGGGCGCCGGCAAGTCGACGCTGGTCAATCTGCTGCTGCGTTTCTACGACCTCGAAAGCGGCCGCATCCTGGTCGACGGGCAGGATATTTCGGAGGTGACGCAGGACACGTTGCGCGCGCAGATCGGCATGGTCACGCAGGACACGTCGCTGTTGCACCGCTCGGTACGCGACAACATCCTCTACGGCCGTCCGGACTCGGGCGAGGCGATGATGCTGGAGGCGGCGCGGCGGGCCGAAGCACTCGACTTCATCGCCGCGCTGAGCGATCCGAAGGGCCGAAAGGGTTTTGACGCGCATGTCGGCGAGCGCGGGGTGAAACTGTCCGGCGGCCAGCGTCAGCGCATCGCGATTGCCCGCGTCATGCTGAAGGACGCGCCGATCCTAATTCTTGACGAGGCGACATCTGCGCTGGATTCGGAAGTTGAGGCGGCGATCCAGGAGAACCTCTACCGGCTGATGGAAGGCAAGACGGTGATCGCCATCGCCCACCGGCTGTCGACCATCGCGGCCATGGACCGGCTGATCGTCATGGATAAGGGCGCTGTGATCGAACAGGGCAGCCACGACGAATTGCTGGCCCTCGACGGACTCTACGCGCAGCTCTGGCAGCGCCAGTCCGGCGGGTTCCTGCCGGACGACGAGGCGGGAGAGGTGGAGAGGGTAGCGGCGGAGTGACGCCGTTCTCGCGAGGAAGACAGACCAGGACACAGCCGGGGCGATGCCTGACGAAGGCAGAAGGCCCGCTTGCGCAATGAGATAACGATGTTCGACCGCATCTTCGCATGGTTCGAAAGCCGGTATTCGCCGGTGGCTCTTGCCGACAACCGACAGCCGCCGATGGGGCTGCTGAAGTTCTATGGCTATTTCATGGGCCAGTTTCGCTTCGGCTTCGCCCTGCGCATGGTCTTTGTGGCGGCGGGAGCGGTCGTTGACGCGATGCTGCCGATCTTCGTCGGCATGATCGTCGGCATGCTTGCCAGCGCCGACCCGGCCGGCTTCTTCGCCGAACATGGAACCACGCTTCTCGTCATGGCTTTCGTCGTGTTCCTGCGGCCGCTCACCATCCTTCTGGACGCGCTCGTTCGCAACCACGCCATCGCCCCAAACCTGATCGACCTTATCCGCTGGCAGAGCCACTGGCACGTGACGCGCCAGGACTGGACGTTTTTCCAGAACGACTTCGCCGGCCGTATCGGTACGAAAGTTCTGCAGGCCGGCGATTCGATGGAGCTCAGCATCAACCTCATCATCGATACGGTCTGGTATGCGGTGGTCTTCATCGTGGTCATGATCGTCGTCCTGGCCGGGCTCGATCCGATCCTGGTGGGCGTGATCCTGACTTGGGTCGTGCTCTATTGCCTGCTGCTGCGCCACTGCCTGCCGCTGATCACCCGTCGCTCGACGGAACTTTCGGAAGAATGGTCGGCGATGAGCGGCCGTATTGTCGACAGCTACACCAACATCCTGACGCTCAAGACGTTTTCTACAGGCGGGCATGAAGACGGATACATATCCCAGGCCGTGGTCCGCCACGCCAATGTCTTCTATCGCCTGATGCGGGTGTTCACCGGCATGTGGTCGACCGTCTTTTTCCTGAACGCCTGCCTGTTGGTCACGGTGAGTTGGCTGGCCCTCGCCGGCTGGAGCGCGGGCGAGATGAGCGCCGGGGCAGTCGCGACCGCCATACCCTTCGCTCTGCAGATTGCCGGCATCTCGTACCGGCTACTGGACGCAGGCGGAAACATCTTTCGGCAGATCGGCACCGCTGCGAATTCGATGGTCACAATCGCGCAGCCTATCAGGATGCACGACAGGCCCGATGCGCCGCCGCTCAGGATCGAGGCGGGCGCCATCGAGTTCGATCGCGTCAATTTCAATTATTGGCGCAAGGACGGCAAAGGCGGTGTGATCGAGAACCTTTCGCTGAAGATCGCCCCCGGCGAGAGGGTCGGTCTGGTCGGCCGCTCGGGTGCCGGCAAGTCGACCCTGGTGAACCTTCTGCTGCGCCTCTTCGATGTCCAGGACGGTCGCGTGATGATCGACGGGCAGGACGTCCGCGATGTCAGCCAGGAGAGCGTTCGCGCCGCGATCGGCTTTGTCAGCCAGGATACGTCGCTGCTGCACCGCTCGGTGCGGGAGAACCTGAAATGCGGGCGGCAGGATGCCGGCGAGGCGGAGATGCGGAGCGCCGCTGAGGCCGCCCACGTCGATCAGGTGATCGCCGGCCTGGTGGATCGCGAAGGCAGGTCGGGCTACGACGCGCATGTCGGCGAGCGTGGCGCAAAACTCTCCGGCGGTCAGCGGCAGCGCGTCGCCATTGCCCGCGTCATGCTGAAGGACGCGCCGATCCTGATTCTCGACGAGGCGACCTCGGCGCTGGACTCCGAGGTCGAGGCGGCGATCCAGGAAAACCTCTACCGGCTGATGGAAGGCAAGACCGTGATCGCCATTGCCCATCGGCTCTCGACAATCGCGGCGATGGACCGGCTGATCGTCATGGACAAGGGCGTGGTGATCGAAGAGGGCAGCCACGACGAACTGCTGGCGCGGGGCGGGGTCTATGCGCGGCTCTGGCAGCGCCAGTCGGGCGGATTCCTGTCCGACGACACGGCCGGCGACCCGGAAAAGGCGGCGGCCGAGTGAGGGCGGCATTGCGCTTCGGACAAGGCGTGCGAAGGCACGCCGCTCCGCGCACTGGCGGGGCGCGACTATCCGACCGGTCAGCGAGCGTTCTTGCGCTGACCGCGGATCGATCCCAAATGGTGCCGCATGGCTGAAACAGGCTCTCGCGAAAAACTCTGGCAGCGGGTCGAGAATTCGATCGACGCCTTCCAGGACACCGATCGCGAGGTGCTGCCGAAGGATGCGTGGCGCTTCATCCTCTATTTTGCCAACCAGGCGCGCTGGCCATTTGCGCTGCTGCTTGTCACGGGCTTCTGTGTCGGGGGTGTCGACGCCGCGCTGTACTGGGCGGTCGGCTGGCTGATCGATCTGCTCGACCATGCCAATCCAGCCACTTTGTTTGCCGACCACTGGCCCCAGCTCACGGGCTTGCTGGCGCTGCTGCTGGTTGTGCGCACGGCGGTGATGATTGCCTCGGCGGTGGTCGAGCAGCAGGTGGTGGTGCCGGGCTTCTTCTCGATGGTGCGATGGCAGGCGTTCCGGCGCGTGATCGAGCAGCCCTACGATTTCTACCAGAATGATTTCGCCGGACGCATCGCCACGAAAATCATGCAGGGCGGCGAGGCCGTCGGCGACTTCATCGTAAACGTGCTGCAGACCATGTGGTCGTTCGTGACTTTCGTCGTGCTGGCGATCACCATTCTTGTGTCGCTCGATCCGCTGATGGGGCTGGTGGTGGCGATCTGGTTCGTCGGTTATGGCGGGATCGTCTGGTTCCTGCTGCCGGAAATGCGCAGCGCCGGACGGGCGACCGCCGACGAACGCTCGATCTTCAACGGGCGTATGGTCGACGCGTTCACCAACATCATGGCAGTGAAACTGTTCGACAGCGGGCGGCGCGAACACGCCTATATGCGTGACGGTCTGGAGCGTTTCCTGCTGGCGGTGAAACGCCTGACACGGGCGGTGACCACCGTGCGCTCCTCCGTGGCGCTGCTCAACGGACTGATGATGAGCGCTATAGCCGCGCTGTGCATGGTCAGTTTTTCGCAGGGCGAAATCACCACCGGCGCGGTTGCGGCGGCGATGGGGCTGGTTTTCCGGCTCAATCAGATGTCGGGCTGGATGATGTTCAACATCAACGGGCTGATCCGCAACTACGCCACTGTGCAGGACGCGACCCGCACCATCTCCGTCGAACCGGCGATCCGTGACGCGGCCGATGCCGCCGTGCTGCCGCGCGCAAAGGGCGATATCCGCTTCGAGAACGTCTCCTTCCACTACGGCAAGGGGGCAGGGGTGATCGAAAACCTCAACCTGCACATCAGGCCAGGCGAGCGCGTCGCATTGGTCGGGCCTTCGGGAGCCGGCAAGACGACGATCGTCAATCTGGCGCTGCGCCTTTTCGACGTCGAGAAGGGTCGCGTGCTGATCGACGGACAGGACGTCCGCGATGTCACGCAGGCGTCGCTGCGCGCTCAGTTCGGTGTGGTCAGCCAGGAGGCGATGTTGATGCACCGCTCGATCCACGACAACATCGGCTATGCCAAAGCCGGTGCCAGCCAGTCCGAAATCGAGGACGCGGCGCGGCGGGCGGCGGCGCACGAGTTCATCGCCGGTGTCGCCGATCCGCGCGGGCGCAAGGGTTACGAGGCACATGTCGGCGAGCGTGGCGTGAAGCTTTCCGGCGGCCAGCGGCAGCGTATCGCCATTGCCCGCATGATGCTGAAGGATGCGCCGATCCTCATCCTCGACGAGGCGACCTCTGCGCTGGATTCGGAGGTCGAGGCGGCGATCCAGGACAATCTCTACCGGCTGATGGAAGGCAAGACGGTTATCGCCATCGCCCATCGGCTGTCGACCATCGCGGCGCTCGACCGGCTGATCGTGCTCGACCACGGCCGGATCGTGGAAGAGGGCACGCATGAGGCGCTGATCGCCAGGGGCGGGCTCTACGCACAGCTCTGGAAACGGCAATCCGGCGGCTTTTTGCCAGACCGGCTGGCGGCGGAATAGGCCGACCGAATTTCATCTGAATGGGACCTCGGCGGGTGGTTTTCCGTGCCCGCGATGCCCATCTACCTGCATGCTAATTTCATGGAGCGAAGCCATGCTGGCCCGCACGCCGCGCTATCAAATCAGGCGCCTGGATCCTAATCATGAGGCCTTCGCAGCGTTGGCGGAGGAGAGTCGCAAAGAAGGGTTCTGGATGCTTGTCACCCTCGCCAACAATTGGGAGGACGGCCGCAACCGATTCAACAAGCGGGGCGAGGCCCTGTTCGGGGCGTGGCTCGACGATGAACTCGCCGGCGTCTGCGGGCTCAATATCGACCCCTATGTCACGGGCCGCCGCGAGGGCCGCGTGCGGCATCTCTATGTCGGGGCGACGCACCGTTTGAATGGTGTCGGACGGCAACTCGTCTGGAGCGCCATCGACAAGGCGCGAAAGCATTTTCCAGTGCTCAACACGCGCTCGCCGGAGACCGCGTTCGGATTTTACGAGACGCTTGGCTTCGAACGTCTGGACGGAGATGAAGGCGCGACGCACAGGATGAAGCTGGCGCGGCCCACGGCATCGGCGCGTCCCAAGGAGTAGCTCGGCAAATGTCGCTTAAACTACCGGGAAGCAGCGACCTTGCCACACGCGGCAGGACCGGGCTCGACGTGCTCGACTACGAGATCGTCGCCGAGATGGCGACGTCGCTGGGCACGGCAGGGCGCAAGGTCGAGGCGATCATGGCGCGGCTGCGGGCGTATGAGGGCGACGCCGCCGACCGCGGCGCGCTTCTGAAGACCGCGGCCGAGGCGGTCTATGCCTATTTCGTGCAGCGGGAACTCTGCGGGCTGAAGCGCCATGACGACGTCATTCGCGAATATGGAATCCCGCGCGAGGTGTTGGTCAGGCTGGGCGCGAAGTAGGTCCATTGGGACGACCAGAGGCGTGCGGCACGGCGCTGAAATGATCTGCCGGAAAACACACCGAAATGCTGAGTCTATTCAAGCCATTCGGTGACGAAGCAGCCATTCTGGTGGATGTCGATTGTTTCCAGCGGACCGGGGCCGCGATTCTCGAATTTGTGCGGCCTGCCGGTCGGCGCGACCAGGATCGAGCCTTCCGCGGCCTCTATGGTCTTGTCGCCGATCGTGAACAGCGCAGTGCCGCGGCGGATGACGAAAATCTCCGGATAGGGATGTCTGTGCAGCTTCGGCCCGCCGCCAGGATATTCGATGAGGTTGGCGATGACGCAGATGCCGGCGCCGTGTGCCGCGCCCTGCCACTCGCCGTGGAAGCCCGCGAGATCGGCCAGCCAGTCCTCGGCTTTCGTGATCATGCTCACGCCTCCCACGGATTGAAGAGCTTTGCGCCCGTACCCTCGAAGTCGCGCGTGTTGCGGGTGACGATGGTGAGATCGTGGACGAGCCCGGTTGCAGCAATAAGGGCGTCAAGTTCAGGCCTGGGGTCTGGCACATGAAGAGCGGCGCAACAGAGTGCGATGGCTGGCGCTATGTCCAGAACGCGGCCGGAGAACCGTGCAATGAGGGTCTGGTGGAGCCAGCCTTGCAGTGCCTCGCCTTGGCGTCGATCACGGCGAGCAATGTGCAAGATGCCCCGCTCTATCTCCAGGATCGTCACGACTGAGATGAACATTTCATGGAGCGAAACCGATTCGGCCCAAGCCGCCACCCCGGGCTGGGCAGTTGAGGCTTTTCGCAACTCGGAAACGACGTTGGTATCGAGCAGGAACATCAGTCGAGGTCGATCCGTCGTGACGACTCCAGACGTCTTTCGGGGATAACGAGTTCTATCTCGTCGCCGTGAACGGGATCCACCAGCGCGTCACGAAGGCTTTTCGGTTCTACAGTCGAGTTTTGGTTCTCCAGCCTGTCGAATTCTTCCTTGGTGATCAGAACATGTGTGGCCTCGCCCCGGGTTGTGATGAAAACCGGTCCGTCCTTGGCCGCGCGTTTGGCGCGTGCGGTGTCCTGGTTGAATTCGCGACTCGTGAAGGTTGTGGATGTCTTTGCCCGGATGTTCATCGGAAGCCTCCGCACATCGATGTAGCAATATTGCTACTTTCGTTTCGCGGCGTCAAATTCAGCGCTTCCCGGCTATCCCCGCGACAATCTGCCGTCCCGCCTCGGCCCGTCTGGACAAGCGGTGGCTTCGCGCATAAACCAACCCCAAATGCCGGAGGATGTCGCCAGCCCGTTTCGCTACGCGAGGAGGGGCCGGTGTTATGAGCGGGACCAAGGCTCGCCGCCGGCAAGGGGTAAGGCGAAAGGATGCCAGTTCCGTGAGCGCTAACGAAACCATCGATCCCTCACGCCGTGATTTTCTCTATATTGCAACCGGCATGGCGGGCGTCGTCGGCGTTGGCGCTGCGGTATGGCCGTTCATCGACCAGATGCGGCCGGACGCTTCCACGCTGGCGCTCTCCAGCGTTGAGGTCGACGTCTCGTCGCTGACGCCGGGCATGTCGCTGACCGTCAAGTGGCGCGGCAAGCCGGTGTTCATCCGCAACCGCACGCCGGAAGAGATCGAATCTTCGCAGAAAGTCCCGCTCGACGAGCTCAAGGATCCGTTGGCGCGCAATGCCAACCTTGCCTCCGACGCGGCGGCGACCGACATCGACCGCTCGGCTGGCGCCGGCAAGGAAAACTGGCTGGTGATGGTCGGCGTCTGCACGCATCTCGGCTGCATCCCACTTGGCCAGCAGGGCGAGTATGGCGGCTGGTTCTGCCCATGCCACGGCTCGGTCTACGATACTTCAGGCCGAATCCGTAAAGGCCCGGCGCCGGAGAACATGGCCGTGCCGGTCTTCTCGTTCATTTCCGATACCAAGATCCGCGTCGGCTGACGGTCCAGGGGAAAACATCATGAGCGGTGGACACTCGACCTATACGCCGAAGTCAGGCATCGAAAAGTGGATCGATTCGCGCATGCCGCTGCCGCGGCTGATCTACGATTCCTTCGTCGCCTATCCGGTGCCGCGTAACCTGAACTACGCTTACACGTTCGGCGGCATCCTTTCGATCATGCTGGTGGCGCAGATTGTCACCGGCATTGTGCTGGCGATGCACTACGCCAACGACACCTCGCTTGCCTTTGATTCTGTCGAAAAGATCATGCGCGACGTGAATTCCGGCTGGCTGCTGCGCTACCTGCATTCCAACGGCGCTTCGTTCTTCTTCATCGCAGTCTATCTCCACATTGCGCGCGGCCTCTATTACGGCTCCTACAAGCAGCCTCGCGAACTGCTGTGGATTCTCGGCTGCATCATCTACCTGCTGATGATGGCGACCGGCTTCATGGGTTATGTGCTCCCCTGGGGCCAGATGAGCTTCTGGGGCGCCACCGTCATCACCGGCTTCTTCACCGCCATTCCGCTGGTCGGCAACTGGGTGCAGGAGCTGCTTCTCGGCGGCTTCGCGGTCGATAACCCGACGCTCAACCGCTTCTTCGCGCTGCATTACCTGCTGCCGTTCATGATCGCCGGCGTTGTCGTGCTGCATGTCTGGGCGCTGCATGTCGTCGGCCAGACCAACCCGACAGGCATCGAGGTCAAGTCGAAGACCGACACCGTGGCGTTCACGCCCTACGCGACCATCAAGGACGCGTTCGCGATGATCGTGTTCCTCGCGGTGTTTGCCTATTTCGTCTTCTACATCCCGAACTATCTCGGCCATCCCGACAACTACATCGAAGCCAACCCGCTGAAGACGCCGGCCCACATCGTGCCTGAATGGTATTACCTGCCGTTCTACGCGATCCTGCGCGCCATCACCTTCAACATCGGGCCGATCAACTCCAAGCTGGGCGGTGTGCTTGCCATGTTCGGCGCGATCGCGGTGCTGTTCGTCGTGCCGTGGCTGGATACGTCCAAGGTGCGCTCGGCTGTCTACCGGCCCTGGTACAAGCTGTTCTTCTGGCTGTTCGTCGCCAACGCCATCTTCCTCGGCTGGCTGGGCTCGCGGCCGGCGGAAGGCTCGTATGTGGCGATGGCCCAAGTGTCGACGCTCTACTACTTCGCTTTCTTCATCGTCATCATGCCGGTGCTCGGCCTGATCGAGACGCCGCGCCGCATGCCGAATTCGATCACCGAGGCGGTGCTGGCGAAGAACAAGGGCGGGTCGGGGCATCCGGCGGGCGCAACCGCTGCGCCGGATGCCAAGGGCTGAGCCAGAGAATCGCGAGAGGGATTTTTATGAAAACGATTCTCAAAGGCGTTGCCGCGCTCTCCTTCGCGATTGCCTGTTCGCTCGGCGCTGCCTATGCGCAGGAGGAAGGCCACAACGCGGCCGAGCCGACCCACTTCCCGATCCACAAGCCGGAGCAGATGGACTGGTCGTTCGCCGGGCCGTTCGGCAAATACGACAAGGCACAGTTGCAGCGCGGCTTCAAGGTCTACAAGGAAGTCTGCTCGGCCTGCCATTCGTTGAAGCTGGTCGCCTTCCGCACACTGCAAGAACTCGGCTATTCGGAGGCGCAAGTGAAGGCGCTCGCCGCCGAATACACGATCCAGGACGGGCCCAACGACGCCGGCGACATGTTCGAGCGGCCGGGCATCCCGTCCGATTACTTCCCGTCGCCGTTCCCCAACGAGCAGGCCGCGGCCGCCGCCAATGGGGGTGCTGCGCCGCCTGACATGTCGCTGCTCGCCAAGGCGCGCGGCGTCGAGCGCGGTTTTCCGACCTTCATCTTCGACATATTCACGCAGTACGCCCAGGGCGGCCCGGACTATATCCATGCGCTGATCACCGGCTACGGCCATGAGCCGCCGGCCGGCATGACCATCCCGGAAGGCACGCACTACAACCCCTTTTTCATCGCCGGTAAGTCGCTGGCCATGGCGCAGCCGATCACCGACGGTCAGGTGACCTACGACGACGGCGCGCCGCAGACGATCGACCAGTATTCGCGCGATGTCGCGGCGTTCCTGATGTGGGCGGCCGAGCCGCATCTGGCGGAGCGCAAGCAGACCGGCTTCGGCGTCATGGCGTTCCTCATCCTGTTCGCCGGGCTGATGTATCTGACAAAGCGCAAGGTGTGGGGCGCGGTTCCGCACTGAGCGTCAACACGACGAATCATGAAACCCGGCCAAACAACTGTTTGGCCGGGTTTTTCGTGCGCTGCGGGTCGAGGTCCTGCCTCGGCTGTGAAGGACCTTGAAACCGCCGGCGAACAGCGAGCCCTCCATGTTGATGCGCCTCAGGGACTGCCACAATTTCCACGATTTCCGCCGCATGGCGCAGCAGCGCCTGCCAGGCCCGATCTTCAACTATATCGACGGCGCCGCCGACGACGAGGTCACCTACCGGCGCAATACGGCGAGCTTCGAGGACTGCGACCTGGTGCCCAATGTGCTGCGCGGCATGGCCGAGGTCGACATGTCGGTCACGGTGATGGGCCAGAAGCTGGCGATGCCGGTCTACTGCTCGCCGACCGCCTTGCAACGGCTGTTCCATCACCAGGGCGAGCGCGCCGTCGCCGCGGCGGCCTCGAAATACGGAACGATGTTCGGTGTGTCCTCGCTCGGCACGGTCAGCCTGGAGGAGGTGCGCAAGATCAGCGGCAGCCCCCAGGTGTATCAGTTCTATTTCCACAAGGACCGCGGCCTCAACCGGGCAATGATGCAGCGCGCCAAGGGGGCCGGCGTCGAGGTGATGATGCTGACCGTCGACAGCATCGTGGGCGGGAACCGCGAACGCGACAAGCGCACCGGCTTTGCCATCCCCTTCAAGCTCAACCTCGCCGGCATGCTGCAGTTTGCCATAAAGCCGGCGTGGGCGCTGAACTATTTCAGCCACGAAAGCTTCAAGCTGCCGCAACTGGACGAGCATGTCGACATGGGTGGCGGCACCATGTCGATCAGCCGGTATTTCAACGAAATGCTCGACCCGTCGATGAACTGGGACGACGTCGCCGAGATGGTGCGGCTTTGGTCGGGACAGTTTTGTCTGAAGGGCATCATGTCGGTCGAGGATGCAAGGCGCGCCGTCGACATCGGCTGCACGGGCATCGTGCTCTCGAACCATGGCGGACGGCAGCTCGACGGTTCGCGCAGCGGTTTCGACCAACTGGCGGAAATCGTCGACGCCGTGGGCGACCGGATCGACGTCATGATGGATGGAGGCGTGCACCGCGGCAGCCATGTGCTTAAGGCGTTGTCGCTGGGCGCCAAGGCGGTCGGTGTCGGCCGCTACTATCTCTTCCCGCTGGCCGCCGCCGGGGAGCCTGGGGTGGAGCGCGCGCTTGGGCTGATGCGGATGGAGATCGAGCGCTGCATGAAGCTGATGGGGGCGAAGTCCATCAGCGAGCTTTCGCGCGCCAATCTGCGCTTCAGGTAAGATCGGCCGCCGCTATTTCCTTTTTCACGCCAACGGGCCACAAAAGCCGGGCATGGAGTGCAGATCATGAAACCTTCCCTGGAAGAAGCGCTGATCGCCTCGATCCGCACCATTCCCGACTATCCGAAGCCGGGCATCCTGTTTCGCGACATCACCACCCTGCTCGGCAATGCGCGCGCCTTCCGCCGCGCCATCGACGAGTTGGTGCATCCGTATGCCGGGACCAAGATCGAGAAGATCGCCGGCATCGAGGCGCGCGGCTTCATCCTCGGCGGTGCCATCGCCCACCAGCTCTCGGCAGGCTTCGTGCCGATCCGCAAGAAGGGCAAGCTGCCGCACGAAACGGTGCGCGTCGCCTACAGCCTCGAATACGGCATCGACGAGATGGAGATGCACAAGGACGGCGTGGCGGCGGGCGAGAAGGTCATCCTCGTCGACGACCTCATCGCCACCGGCGGCACGGCGGAGGGGGCGGTGAAGCTGCTGCGGCAGATCGGCGCCGACATCGTCGCCGCCTGCTTCGTCATCGACCTGCCCGACCTTGGCGGCCGCGTCAAACTGGAGGCGCTGGGCGTGCCGGTGAGGACGCTGATTGCGTTCGAGGGGCATTGAGGGTCGCGTCCGCGGCCTCTCGCGCATCTTCGCTCAGGGTGAATCATCTGGACCGCTTTCCCGCCGGGGAATTGCAACTGTCAAGCTGCTGCCATCTGCTAAGAAGTCGGGCGATCGACAGCTCCGCCATCAGGCATTGAGCGCTCTCTTGACCTCTAGTGCCCAAGCCGTCGTGTCGAAGCCCGGATCTCAACTGCTGCGCCCGCTTCGGTGTCCGTGCCGGACAAAGGAATGTGGGTGACCGTTTCAACCGTCAGATTGCCCGGCGCATCGGCGCTCATTATCTGAAGGTTCTCGCCAACGTGGGGAACCGTGGGAAACGTCACCGCATGGCCTTGCGAACTTCCGTCTACATAGACAATGCATTGCACGCTCATCGTGACATCCTTTTCGTCAGGTCCGTCTGCGGATGGGCAACGGCCCTGGTTCGAATTCAGTTCCCTCGCATTTTCAGTTCGCGATCGTCGACCGGGGCGGCGCGGGGCTTTGGCTACCGCTTTCGCAATGCAAAGCCCGTGCCCCACCGTTCGATGATGGCTTGACGATTGGTCCTCAAGGCAGGCCAACGATCTGCTTCGGACTGGCGCCCGGGCGGTGGCCAATATGACGCGCAGAACCTCGCTCGGCGGAGACGACATCCCGAAGACGGGACGTTCGCACCGGGCCACCAGATAACGGCCAGCGCTCCGATGGGAACCGAGCCGCCAAGATTACCTTTCGTTCTTTTGGTTCACGTCAAAGGTTTTCTCAAGCATACGTATTAAATTTGACACAGACATCTCGGGCAACCGTCTGCCATATTGAAGGTGGAATCGGCCAAAGGGGTTTTGGCAACGGCCGATCGGTTTGAAAAGGAAGGGGGGTCATCATGCCCATTGTTACGCAACGTGTTTCTGCCCGGAGCGAAAATCTTTCGGGAAGTCCTTACGCCCAGTTGACGCAGTCGATCATCGAATCGGACGATGCCGGAGGCGATTTCTCGTTTCAGTCGAGCAACGGCTTCATATTCGGGGACAGCACTCAGACCTCGCCCGGCGTCTTTTCGCTCAGTCCCCATTCCATCGTGGTTCAGGGCAGTAACATTGGATACGACCCGTTCATCGGCTTCTATCCCTATTCCGGGATCATCACCTCGCTCAGCGTCGTGCGCGCCGGCGCGACGTTCAACGGCACTTATCCGCCGCGCGGCAACACCGTGTTCGACGTGACGGGTCTCAATCTGAATCTCAACGATTCACAGGTGCGCAACGCTTTCCTGGATGTCTTCAACAACAACGACACGACTGCGCTCGAGAACCTCATCGCCAGTCTTCCGTACACCTATTTCGGGAGCACGGGTGCCGACGTGTTCGATGGCGGCAGCGCGATTGATGACATCCGCGGCGCCGCCGACAATGATCGTCTGTTCGGTTGGGGCGGAAACGACAAGATTTATGGACAGGACGGTGACGACACACTGTTTGGCGGTGTTGGAGCGGATTACCTGAGCGGTGGAACGGGCGTCGACACCGCCTCATACGCAGGGGGCGGGGGTGTGAAGGTGAACCTCGCGGACGCCACGCAGAACACCGGCGATGCGGCGGGCGACACCTTCAACTCCATCGAAAACCTGACCGGCAGCAGTTCGACCGACAGCCTGATCGGCAATGGCGGGTCGAACGTCCTGAACGGAGGTTCCGGCAACGATTCACTCTATGGCCAGGACGGCGCTGACACTCTCATCGGCGGCAAGGGCGCCGACCGGCTAAGCGGGGGGCTGGGCAGCGATACGGCGTCCTACGCCGGCGCTTCAGCGGGCGTGACCGTGAGCTTCGCAAATCCCGCGGTTAACAAGGGAGACGCGGCCGGTGACACCTTCACCTCGGTCGAGAACATCTTCGGCTCCGGCCATGCGGATGCGCTGAACGGCGACAACGGCGCGAACAGGATCGACGGCAGCGCCGGCAACGACACCATCAAGGGTTACGGCGGCAACGATCTTCTGACAGGTGGCTTGGGCGACGATCGCTTCGTCTTCAGTTCCGCGCTCAACGGCACAACCAATGTCGACCGCATCACGGACATGAACAAAAGCGGCAATGACACGATCTGGCTCGAAAACGCCATTTTCACCCAGCTCACCGGGGCGGAGATGACGACGCTGAGCGCTGCGCAGTTCACCGCCAACACCACCGGTTTGGCGACCGGCACAAGCCAGCGCATCATCTACGAGACCGATACGGGAGAACTCTATTACGACAGCAACGGCAGCGCGAGCGGCGGCACCTATGTGCTTTTCGCCAGGCTGGACGGCAATCCGACGCTAACCAACGCCGACTTCCTGATCATCTGAAACTTTGCCTGAAAGGCACGCCTGGCCGCGGAGACGTGGCCAGGCTGGCTCCCTCCCGTGGTTCGAACCACGTTCACCGCGTCAAAGGCCGATGTCCTGCCGTTAGACGAAGAGGGATCAGGATTGCTTCCGAAAACGAGGCAGGCCCTTGCGTTTTCAATCCACCTTAACCAGCACCGCGCTGTCGAACGCGATCACCTTGTCGCCAGCCGTGTCAAATCCTTCCGATCGCAGTGACACCAGGCGCCAGCCGGGGCGGCTCGCCATCGGGCGGTGGCTGAGCACGGTCCGGGTGTAGGAGACCGTTTCGCCGGCATAGACCGGCTTCAGCCACTTCATGTTGGAAAAGCCGGGGGAGGGGCCGAACTCCGGCGCGGGGCCTTCACCCTGCCACGGCCGGCCATTATTGACTGGCGTGGCGAGGTTGCATTTCATCCAGGCGGCGGCCGTCTGCCAGCCGGAGGCGCACAGGCGTCCGAACACCGAATGCTCGGCCTCGTTCTCGTCCATATGGAAGCGCTGCGGGTCGTATTTGGCGGCGAAGGCCTTTATCCGCTCGGCGGTGAAGCTGTAGCTGCCGATCGGCACGGTGACCCCGATCTGAAGATAGTCGTCGAGGGTCATGACGGCTCACTGCGCAGGAACATCGCGGTGTTCTGCAATTCGAACACGGCTTCGCCGTCCTGGTTGAACAATTCGTATCTGAAAGTGACGAAGCCGAGTTTCGGGCGCGACTGGGAGAGCCGCTTGGTGGTTATGGTGCTGTTGCCGCTCAGCGTGTCGCCCGCCAGCACCGGGCGGCGCCATTTCGCAAAGTCCACGCCGGGTGATCCTTGGCAGGTCGAATCCAGCAGGTAGGCGTCGCAGATCATGCGCATCAGCATCGCACAGCTATGCCAGCCGGACGCCGACAGACCGCCGAGGATGCTCGCCCTGCCGGCCTCTTCGTCGAGATGCATGGGTTGCGGGTCGAATTCGCTTGCGAACTCGACGATCTCATCGGCTGTCACCAGCTTGCTGCCGAGCGGAATCGAGGCGCCCACCTCGAAATCCTCATAGGCCCAACGCTTGTCCGTCATGCGGCGCCCTCTCGCGAACTGCGTGGCCGCACAGGGCCTGTTGAGATTCTGGTCAGGGCGAGGCGAAAATGGGGGGTTTCGAGAACCGGAGCGGAGCGTACTTAAAGTACGTGAGCACCGGAAGCGCAGAAAAACACCATTTGCAGCCCGCTCTGGCCTGAATCTCAACAGGCCCTAGCAGAGGAAGGCCGCGCTGGCCAGTGTCATAGCCAGCCGCGCCGCTTGAACCACCAGAAGGGCAGCACGGCTGCGAGCACCATGACGCCGACGGCGAGCGGATAGCCGTATTCCCATTTCAGTTCGGGCATGAGATCGAAATTCATGCCGTAGATGGAGGCGACCAGCGTCGGCGGCAGGAACACGACGGCGGCGACCGAGACGATCTTGATGATGGCGTTCTGCTCGATGTTGATCATGCCGAGCGTCGCGTCGAGCAGGAAGATGATCTTCTGGGACAGCGACTCGGCATGCGCCGTCAGTGAAAGGATGTCGCGCGATAGTGTCTTCACCCGCGCCCGCAGTTCCTTCTCATGGGGATCGGCAATGGTGATGTTGCCGAGGAAGCCGGTGACGCGCTGCAGGCTGACGAGGCTGTCCTGGATGTTGGAGATGAACAGTTCCTCCCGGCCGATCTGGCGCAGGATGATCTGGAAACCCTGATCGCGCTTCGACGCCTTCTTCTCGGTGGGATGGAAGATGCGGTGCGAAATGTCGATGACGTCGCTGCTGGCACGCTCCAAAAGGTCGGCCAGCCGGTCGACGATCGCCTCCAGAAGGGCAATCAGGATCGACTGGCCGTCCATGCAGTTCAGGTTTGCATTCTCGGCGCGCATCGGAAAGGTCTTGAAGGCGCGGGGCTCGTGGTAGCGCACGGTGATCAGCTTGCCCTTGGCCAGCACGAAAGTCACCGGGCCCATGACGTGGGTCTCGCCATCGGCATGGGCAGGCAGCGTCGCGGTCATGAAATAGGCGCCATCCTCGGAATAGAGGCGCGACGAGATCTCGATCTCTTCCATCTCCTCGCGCGTCGGCACGTCGACGCCGATCCATTTCTCGATCGCCGCCTCTTCTTCCTTGGTGGGCTGCATGAGATCGGCCCACACAATTTTCTCATGCATGTCGAACAGGTCGGGCACCTGACGCAGCCGGTCCTTGTCCGTGACGAAGGCTCTGATCATCGCCGGATTCCCTGATTTGAGCCGAGAGGATGCGCGACGCCGGGCCTGGCCGGGCGCACGGGCCGGATAAACCCGGGAACCTACGCCGTCAAGCCGGCCGTCATCCGTCCGGTCGATCAGCTGGACCGCCGGCAATCCGACCGAAAGTACGATTGCACAAAGATCAGGCATCGCAAAAAATGAGATTGCTTCGAGGGCACCGAATACCGAGTCGGCCTGCAACCTGGCATTGCCAACTTGCCGCCGGCTTCAAATACTTCGGGAGGAAGCGCATGCCACTACTGACTGCACTTGCAATAAGCATTGGTGTGCTGGGTGGGATCGCCACCTGGCTGTATGTGGGGCCGCTGGGGATGGCGGGCCTGCAGATATGGGCGGGCTTTATCGCCTGGGCCGCCTATTATCATTCGGGCGGCACGCAGGCCGCGCTCAGGACTAACATTCCGGCGCATATTTTTGGCGCCGTCGTCGCGTGGGTCGTGCTGATCCTGCTCGGTTCGCTGGCGCCGTCGCTCGGCGTCCCTATCGCCGCCGGCATACTGGTCGGGATCGGCGCAGCGGTCCTGGTGATCGGCGCGAATGTGCAGGCATTGGGTAGCATACCGTCTTCCGTCTACGGCTTCGCCTGCGTCGCCGGCTACACCCTGCTTGCCGGCAAGCTGGGAACGCTGCTGACGGTCTCGGTCGTCGACAACGCACTGATCAACATCGTCGTGTCGATGGTGATCGGGGCGCTGTTCGGCTTCGTCTCCGAAAAGGTCGGCGGCGCGCTCGCCGGCACGGCGAGCAAGGCGACCGCTTGACGTCATTTCTCCCGCGCCGACGGCATATCGCCGGCGCGGGAGAGGCTTGACTTGAATGGCAGGACACCGTCCTGAGCTGGGTTTGTTACGCCTCTTGCGCCGCCCGAAGCGCGGCCATCACATTGTTGCGATGGACGTCCTCATACGGAGCGAAATAGCGGATCCAGCCCGCTTCGAGTTGCGGCGCGACGAATTCCTTGAGCGCGAGCTTTCGCATGTCCGGCTCGCGCGCGGCGCGTTGTAGTGCCCTGATATACTGCTCGGTCGCCGCGATCAGCGTGTTGGCATAGCCGCCGCCCGCGATGATGTCGGAATCCCCATGGTTCGGCAGGATCGAAGCCGGGTCGAGCGCCGCCAGCCTTTGCAGGTCCGCGAGATGCCGGTCGAAATTCTCCGGCTCGCCGACATAGGTGACTGTGTCCTCCAGCGTATCGCCGGCAAGCAGCAGCCGCTGCTTCGGCAGCCAGAGCACGGTCGCGTCGTCGCTGTGGATGTTCAACTCGATCAGCTCGACCACGCGATTGCCGATCTTCAGCGACAGGTGGCCGTCGAACAATCGTGTCGGCAGGATCAGCGGATCGATCGCCGGAGGGCCTTCCAGCGTGCCGGCCTCGATGGCCGCCTTGCGGCTTGCCAGATGCGCGGCTGTGCGACCGTTTGCGATGATCTCGCAATCGGCGAAAGCGTCGGTGCCGGCGACGTGGTCGAGATGCCAGTGGCTGAGCACGACGGTGAATTTCGACACGCCCAGCGCTTCCAGCGTGGCGCGAATGGTGCGCGCGTGATCGATGGAGATGTGCGTGTCGTAGACCAGCGCTTCATCGCCATCGACGATTGCGTAGCTGGCGATGCCCAACGATAGGGCACCGTCATCCACCCAGTTCGACTCCGGCGCAAACCGGTAGCCGTCCACGCGGCCATCATAGAAGGCAAGGATGCCTTCGGTGGGGTGCAGGGTACGCAGGTGTTTTGTCATGGGGGCGACGTTGAATGCCGGGGACAGTTTTGCCCGGTCTATCTGACAACCCGAAATCGGTCCACACGAGGTCGGCGGTTGGAGAAGGGCACAGGGGACAGTTTACTTCATTCCGCACAGAGATGCTCCGCTTCAAGGCTGGCACGAGCGGGATTAAGTAAACTGTCCCAGGCACTTACGTGTTGAACTTGAACAGCAGCACGTCACCGTCCTGCACGACGTATTCCTTGCCTTCGTCGCGGGCTTTTCCCGCTTCCTTGGCCGCGACCTCGCCGCCGAGGCCGATGAAGTCGTCATAGGCGATGGTCTGGGCGCGGATGAAACCGCGCTCGAAATCGGTGTGGATGACGCCGGCGGCCTGCGGCGCCTTTGTGCCCTTCAAAATCGTCCAGGCGCGGGTCTCCTTCGGGCCGGCGGTAAAATAGGTGATCAGGTGCAGGAGGTCGTAGCCGGCACGGATCAGCTTGTCCAAGCCCGGCTCCTCAAGCCCCATCGAGGCCAGGAATTCGAGTTCCTCGTCGTCGGGAAGCTGGGCGACCTCGGCTTCGATCGCCGCCGAAATGACGACGGTGCGGGCGCCCTGCGCCTCGGCCATTTTTTCAACCGCCTTGGTGTGTTCGTTGCCGGTGGCGGCGTCGGCCTCGGCGACGTTGCAGACGTAAAGCACCGGATGCGCCGTCAGAAGATTCAGGCCCTGGAGCGTGCGCAGGTCCTCGGCGGCGATGCCGGAAAGCATAACCCGCGCCGGCTTGCCTTCCTGCAGCAGTTCCAGCGCCTTCTCCATGACCGGCAGCACCGTCAGCGCTTCCTTGTCCTTGCTCTGGGCGCGCTTGCGGAACTGAACGATGCGGCGCTCGAGGCTTTCCAGGTCGGCGAGCATGAGCTCGGTCTCGACGGTCTCGGCGTCGGCCACCGGATTGATGCGGCCCTCGACATGGGTGATGTCGTCGTCCTCGAAGCAGCGCAGCACATGCACGATGGCGTCGACCTCGCGGATGTTGGCGAGGAACTGGTTGCCCAATCCTTCGCCCTTCGATGCGCCGCGCACCAGGCCGGCAATGTCGACGAAGGAGATGCGGGTCGGAATGATCTCCTTCGATTTCGCCACCGCCGCGATCTTCTGCAGGCGCGGATCGGGCACCGCCACCTCGCCGGTGTTCGGCTCGATGGTGCAGAACGGATAGTTCGCGGCCTGCGCCGCGGCGGTGCGCGTCAGCGCGTTGAACAGCGTCGACTTGCCAACGTTGGGCAGCCCAACGATGCCGCATTTGAAACCCATAGTCTTGGTCCTACCGGGAGATCAGAATTTGATCAGGGCTATGGGCGAAAGGATCGACGATCGTCAAGCCTCGGATCGTCTGGCCGTCCTGCAAATCCTCCGACAGGAAGTGCGTGCAGCCGAGTTCCAGTGCAGAGGCGAGCAGCAGGCAATCCCACCAGGAGTAGCGGTGGGCGATGTGGAGCGCGCGTGCCGCCGCCACCTCGCGTTGCGTCAAGGGGCTGTCGCCCAGCTTCGAAAGTTGCCCGATCATCGAGAAGACGGTCTCGGGATCGGCAAGCCATTTCTTCCTGAGGAGCACGTCCGTCAACTCGTTGAGAACTTGCAGGTTCACGGCAGCCGCTTGGCCGATCGTAAGTTGCCGCAACCATTCCCGCGCCGTCTCCAGCTTCTTGGGATCCCTTTTGTCGTGCGAATAGAGCAAGACGTTCGTGTCGACGAAGACCTTAACGCCTGGCATTGCGCTCCTCGGCGGTCGGCATCCGGCCGTTTTCCGTCACATCCCACTTGGGACCTGCCCATATGCGTTCGAGCGCTTCAAGTTGTATATTGCGTCGCTGCGTCTCGGTTACGTCGTCGTCGGCTTTCATTTTTTCCCTCGCTGCTTCGGCGAGATATTTGGATACACTCTGGCCGGCTCGCGCGGCCGCAATGCGGGTAAGCCGTGCCAACTCGTCATCCATTGAAATGGTAACGTTCTTCATTTCACGATCTCACGAAAACACGAAGCTCGTGTAACATAACCGTTGGCGAACCGCTCCGCAAATGGCTTTGTGAAGGCGCGTCGGAACGAATCTTTCCACCTTCCGTTCGAGGGAATTGGGTCAGAACGGAAGAAGGCGATGGTTGCTCCGCGCGCGGTCTGGAAGGGTTTTTTGAAATTCGGTTCGGTCGCATGCGCGATCAAGCTGGTCGGTGCGACGTCTGAGTCCGAAAAAATCCATTTCCGCATCCTCAGCCGCAAAACCCGCGAACCGGTGAAAAGCGCCTACCTCGACGAGGGCACGGACAAGGTGGTGGAGACCGGCGACCAGGTGAAGGGTTTTGAACTCGACAATGGCGAGTTCCTGCTGTTGGAGCCAGACGAGATCAAGGCGCTGAAGCTGAGTTCCGAGCACACGCTGGAGGCGGAAAATTTCGTCGATCTCGACGCGGTCGACCAGCGTTATCTCGATAAGCCCTATCACGTCGTGCCGGCCGACCCGGCGGCGCGCGAGCCTTTCGCGGTGATCCGCGAGGCGCTGCGGCGGAAGAAGGCGGCGGCGCGATCCTGCATCGTGCTTTACCAGCGCGGGCGCGAGGTGCTGATCCAGCCCGAGGGCGACGCGCTGCTGATGACGACGCTGCGCAACCACAATGAGATGATCGAGGCCGGCAGCGTGTTCGACGGGCTGAAAAAGGTGAAGACCGACCCGGAGATGATCGAGATCGCCGAACTCCTGATCGACAAGAAGAAAACGAAGTTCGATCCGTCGAAATTCGAGGACACTTACGAGAACGCCCTGATCGAGATGATCAAGGCCAAGCAGCAGGGCAAGGCGCCGCCGAAACCTGCTCCGAAGCCGAAGGAGAACGTCGTCAACCTTGCCGACGTGCTGCGCAAGAGCCTGGAAAAGGAAGGGATTTCGCGCGGGAAGGGGGCGACAAAGAGGGGCAAGGCGGCGTAGCGCGCCTCACCCCTTATTGCCGAACAGCTTCTTCAACATCGCCGCCATCGGCCCGGATTCCGGCACCTGTACGGTCGGCTGTTGTGGCCGCGCCTGGCGGATGTGGCTCTGCGGCTTCGGCGCCTTGGGCGGCGGCCGGTCGTGCTCGCCGGTAGGCGGCAGCGCGTCGCGCAGCGCCAGCGTGACGCGGTTCATGAATTCGTTGTCGTTGCCCTTGGCCAGCAGTCCGGCATTGCCGGCAATCGCGTCCAGCAGCGGCTCGAGCCATTCGCCGTCGGCCTTGGAAAAATCGCCGAGCACATGGCCGTGCACGAGTTCCTTGACGCCGGGATGGCCGACGCCGATGCGCACGCGGCGAAAATCCTTGCCGACATGCTGGTCGAGCGAGCGGATGCCGTTGTGGCCGGCAGCGCCGCCGCCGGTCTTGACCCGCACCTTGCCGGCGGCGAGCTCGATCTCGTCATAAAGCACGGTGAGCGCCGAAGCCGGCAGCTTGTAGAAGCGCAGCGCCTCGCCGACCGACTGGCCGGACAGGTTCATAAAAGTCTGCGGCTTGATCAGCAGCACCTTCTCGCCGTCGACCGTGCCGTCGGCGATCAGGCCCTGGAATTTCTTCGACCAGGGCGAAAAACCATGGCGGCGGGCGATCGCGTCCGCCGCCATGAAGCCGACATTGTGCCGGTTGTTGGCATATTGCGCGCCCGGGTTGCCGAGGCCAGCGAAGACAAGCATGGCGTCGTTCCCGGGCGCGTGAGGCTTACTCCGTGGCGGCCGCCGCCGGGGCGGCCGGGGCAGCGGCGTCGGTTGCCTCGGTCTCGGGCTTCATCGCCGACGAGCCGGCGATGGTGGCGATGGTGAAGTCGCGCTCATGGATGACCGGGCGCACGCCTGCCGGCAGCTTCACCGACGAGATGTGGATGGAATCGCCAATGTCGGCACCGGTGAGATCGACGGTGATGAATTCCGGGATGGCGTTGGCCGGGCAGTGGAACTCGATCTCGTGGCGTACGATGTTGAGCACGCCGCCGCGCTTGATGCCGGGCGACTTGTCCTCGTTGACGAAGTGCACGGGCACCTCGACATTGACCTCGGTGTCCTTGCCGACCCGCAGGAAGTCGACATGCATCGGCGTGTCCTTGACCGGGTCAAGCTGGTAGTCCTTGGGGAGGACCTGGATCTTCTGGCCGCCGACGTCGATCGTGGCGACCGTGGTCAGAAAACCGCCGCCGTGGATCTTGTAGTAGACGTCCTTGTAGGAGAGAGCGATCGCCAGGGGAGGCTGCTTGTCTCCGTAGATGACTGCGGGCACTTTACCTTCGCGGCGAACTGCACGGGCGGACCCCTTACCGACCTGTTCGCGCGCGTCGGCCTTGAGCTCGTATGTTTCGCTCATGGCTTTTCCTTTCGCGTTATTGGAGCGCCTCCGGTTTCCCTGACGGGCTGTGCCGGAAACGTCGAAAGCCGCCTTCGGCGCAAGAAGTCCGTTCCGGAAGCCGGAGCAGGACCATGCGAAGACGGCGGCGATCGCCCGCGTTGCCTCCAAGGGTGTCTACGCGGGTGGCGGTCCTATAGCGGAGAGGGCGGGACAGCGCAAGGTCGGGGGAGATGGGGTTCGGTCGCGTTTCCGGTGGGTCGCAAGCGCACTTACGCAGTCGGAGCTTTCACTTCCCAAGGTGCTATCCAATCTCCAGCCACGCGAAGGTCGATGTTCGCGTCGTCCTCGATGATTTTACAGACCGTCATTTCGCCGGCACCCATCCCGTAGCGCGCTCCCGCCTCTTTGAAGCGATCGTGGGTGGCGCGGGTCAGTTCATTGCGGGTCCCTGTCTCCGTCATCAGTTCCTCGATCAGGCTCAAATCCTTCAGGCACAGTGCAATCGGGAATGAAGGATCATAGTGTCCCGCGAATATCGAGGGGACGTCATGCTGCATGACAAAGCTGTCCGCCGCTCCGCCCTTCATGACGTTCCACCATACGTCCGGTTCGAGCCCGGCGAGCTTCGCCGTGACCATCGCCTCGCCGATCGCTGCGGCATGGATTTTCCAAAGCTGGTTGTTCACGAGTTTGGCCACATAGCCATTGCCGTGTTTTCCAACCTTGCGCACCTCTCCCATCGCCTCGATGACGGGGCGGACGTGTTCAACGTCGGCATCATCCCCGCCGACAAACATAGGCATGTCGCCACGGATTGCAGCATCGACCGATCCCGTAACGGGTGCGTCTACCGGATGCCCGCCCTTGGCACGGAACTCCGCCCCAAGCGAGCGCATGAGGTTGGGGCTGCTGGTTGTGAGGTCAATCCAGTATTTTCCCTTTGCGTCAGCCGTGAGGAAGCCAGCGTCACCACGGACGACCGCTTCGATCTCCTTCGGGCCGAAAACCATCGTAACCACAACATCGACCCGTTCGAGCACGTCGGCGGGGCTGTTTCCTGCTTTTGCACCTTGCTCCACGAGCGGCTTCACGGCCTCCGGACGTACGTCGTAGACGACCATGTCAAAGCCCTTCCGGGCAACATTGATCGCAGCGTTGCGTCCCATCGTACCCAAGCCGATGAACCCGACCTTTATAGTCATGTCTCCCTTGTCAGAGCTTGGCCACTCTGAGCCGAGTCTCGGCGGAACAGAGGTCAGCGAGCGGCACAGCTTGTCAGGATTGCGGCTGACACCAATGTCCGCAATGGGGTCGGAAGGAGACATTCAAACCGCACCCTCCGGGAAGACAGCGGGCGCCCGCTTCGTTTGTCAAATGCCGATCAAGTTCATTTGACGCGGGTTCGGGCGCAATCCGTGCGAAGCTCATCTTCCTCCAGACGGAGATTGCCGAAATGCTCACGAAAAAGCTGTCGATCCGGCTGACGGTCACCATGGGATTGATCATGGCCGGAGTTTCCGCAAGCCTGGCGGCGGACAATGTCCGCATCCGCGGCACCGTCGCCGGCGTCGAGGGATCCGCGCTCACGGTGAAGACGCGCGAGGGCGACACGGCGGCGATCACGCTGGCGGACGGCTGGAAGATTTCCGGCGTCAAGGGCGCCTCGCTCAGTGACATCAAGACGGGCGATTTCCTCGGCATCGCCTCCGCGCCAAAGGCGGACGGAACCGCGGGCGCGCTGGAAGTGGTGATCTTTCCCGCCGCCATGAAGGGCGCCGGCGAGGGGAGCCGTCCCTGGGACCTGCAGCCCAACAGCAGCATGACCAATGGCACGGTCGACGAAGCCGTGTCGGATGTCGACGGCCGCACCGTGACGCTTTCCTATAGCGGCCAGCAGCGAAAAATCTCGATCCCGGCCAACGTGCCGATCGTCACCTTCGCGCCGGCGACGGAGGCCGACCTGAAACCGGGCGTCGCCGTGTTCGCCTTTGCCGAACGCGGCGCGGGCGGCGCACTGACGGCGAGCCGCGTGGTCGTCGGCAACAATGGCGTCGCGCCGCCGATGTGAATTTGAACGTTCGGCCGCCGCCGTCGCTGGATCGCCCTAAGGCCAAACGCGCGCGGCGTATTCCGCTCGGCACAGCGATCAAGGCGACGTGCCGGGATGGCGATGCTGATCGGCGCCGCGGCGCACGCCGGCCTGCCGGTTCTGCACGGGATTTTGCGTTGAACAAGGGCACGGCAAGAGCTATGCTTGCCTGATCGGGGGCATGGTGGACTCCCCGTGAGGCTTTTGCCCAAGTTCCGCCTTCGCAACCTATGCGGAGGAAATCCATGCCTCGCTATCTCTCGCCCTCTGACCTTATTCCGCTCGTCGGCACCAGCCGGTCGCCCTTGTTCGTCGATGTGCGAAGGCCGGCGGCCCTCGCCGCGTCCCCGCTTCGCATCGCCGGCGCCATCTGGCGCGACCACATGAAGGCCGGCGAATCCCCGCCTTTGTCACCGGATCGACAACCGATCGTGGTCTATTGCGCGCATGGTCACAATGTCAGCGAGATAGCGGTGGCGAATCTGATTGCCGCCGGCGTCGATGCGGCTGTGCTCGAAGGCGGGCTTGATGCCTGGATTGCGGCAAAAGGCCAGACCGCCGCGCGCGAGGCGCATGGCATCGATGCCAATCTTCCCGAACCGAGCGTCTGGGTGACGAGGGAGCGGCCGAAGATCGACCGTATCGCCTGCCCCTGGCTGATACGCCGGTTCATCGATCCGTTCGCGGTGTTCCATTTCGTCGCCGCCGAATGGGTGGCCGACATCGCCGGGGAGACCGGCTGGATACCGTTCGACGTCAAGGACGTGTTTTATTCGCATCGCGGCGACGACTGCACCTTCGACACGCTGATCGCCGAGTTCGGCCTTGCCGATCCGGCGCTCCTGCATCTGGCGAGGATCGTCCGCGGCGCCGACACCGCGCGCCTGGATCTCGAACCGCAGGCGGCGGGGCTGCTTGCCATCTCGCTCGGCCTGTCGGCCACGGAACCGGATGACCTCGCGCAACTGGAAAAAGGAATGGTCCTTTACGACGCCCTTTACGGCTGGTGCCGCCATGCCACCGGCGAGACGCACAACTGGCCGGCGAGGGCGGCGTAGATGGACCGCATGTCGGACGAACCGGAAACGACCTCGATTGCCTTGAACGCGCAGCCGAGCCTTGGCGAGGCGACGCGGGTTTTCGGCAAGATCGGCCTGCTGTCCTTTGGCGGCCCGGCCGGGCAGATCGCGCTGATGCATCGCATCCTGGTCGACGAAAAACGCTGGTTGGACGAACCGCGTTTCCTGCATGCGCTGAACTACTGCATGCTGCTGCCTGGCCCGGAAGCGATGCAGCTCGCCACCTATTCCGGCTGGCTGCTGCATGGCGTGCGCGGCGGGCTGATCGCCGGGCTGCTGTTCGTCTTGCCTGGCGCCGCGATCATCATCGCGCTGTCGGCGATCTACCTGCTCGTCGGCCATGTGACGCTCGTTCAGGGTTTCCTGTTCGGACTGAAGGCTGCGGTGCTGGCCGTGGTACTGGAGGCGCTGGTAAAAGTGTCGCGGCGGGCGCTGCTCGACCTGCCGGCGGTGCTTATCGCCATCGCTGCCTTCGTCGCCATCGCGTTCCTGAAGCTGCCGTTCCCGCTGATCATTCTCGTTGCGGCGGCTATTGGCGCGGTGCGGCACCTGCTCACAGGAGAGGCGAAGGGGACTTCGGCGGGGACCGCGCCGGACAACGGCGTGCCGGAATGGGCGCGGCCAAGCTGGCGGCGTTTTGCCTCCACACTCGCCATCTGGCTGGCGATCTGGCTGGTGCCGCTGGCGGCGCTTTATAGCGCTTTTGGCGGCAGCCACGTGTTCGCCGCCGAAGCCGGGTTCTTCTCGAAAATGGCGATGGTCACCTTCGGCGGCGCCTATGCGGTGCTGGCCTATGTCGCGCAGCAGGCCGTCGAGGTCTATGGCTGGCTGAAACCGGACGAAATGCTGACCGGGCTGGGGCTGGCCGAGACCACGCCCGGACCGCTGATCCTTGTGCTGGTCTTCGTCGCTTTCCTGGGGGGCGCCAGGCTTTCCGGGCTCGACCCGCTGTCGGGTGGGCTGGCGGGGGCGGCGGTGACCTTATGGTTCACCTTCGTGCCCTGCTTCCTGTGGATTTTCGTCGGTGCGCCCTATGTCGAGACGGTGCGCCGTGTGCGCTGGCTGGCGGCAGCCCTCGCCGCCGTGACGGCGGCGGTGGTCGGCATCATTGCCAATCTTGCAGTCTGGTTCGGCCTGCATGTGCTGTTCGGCAAGGTCGACGAAATCGCCGCCGGGCCATTTGCGGTGCCGCTGCCTGACTTTTCCAGCTTCGACTGGCTGGCCGCGCTGATTGCGCTCGCCGCCGCGGTCGCACTGCTGCGGCTGAAGGCCAACATGATCCTGGTGCTGGCATTGGCGGCGGTGGCGGGGATGCTGGGCGGCCTCTAAAGCCCGGCGCCGCCGGGCCGGGGTCGTTCGGACGTGGCTGTCGAAGCCCGCGATGACCGGCCTCAATCTTGAAGATTGCCGGAGGCCAATCCGCCCGCCTGCCCGACGAAGCCGCGCACATAGTCGTTGGCGCCTGCCAAACTGTCGGCGTCGCGGTGGACCACGGTGCTGCCTTGACCTTCGGCGGCAAGGCAAGGCCGAACGCCGGAAGCCTCATAGATGCGCCAAAGATCGGCGGCGGCGCAATAGGCGGGAAGGTTTTCGTGGCTCCGCTGAAAACGCCGCAGCACGATCGGCTCCGGCACGTCGTGCCCGCCTTCGGCGACACGGCGTGCGATGCGCTGCAGGCAGATATCGGGATCTCGGACGCTGAAATACAGCAAGGTCGGCGATAATCCCGCTGCCTTTGCCTCCCGCATCAAGGCCAGATGCGTTTGGCCGGACATCGTCGTCTCCACGGTGAAGACTTCCCGACGGCCGATGAAGTCCCGGGCACGGGCGAGTACGATCCGCGCGGCTTCGCGCTCCGCCTTGCGCGGTTCGAGCGGAGACAGGCCGCGGGCAATCTCGTCGAGATTGACGAAGTTGGTGGAGCCGCTGACGGCGGGCACGTTGCGGAAAGCATAGGTGGTCTTGCCGACACCATTCGGGCCTGCGATCAGCCAGAACCGTTTCGGCCCGTTTGTCATTTCAATCGAACAGGCTGGAGACGGATTCCTCCGTCGCGGTGCGTGAGATCGCCTCGCCGATCAGGTCGCCGATGGAAACGACGCGGATGTTGTGGGCGTCGCCGACGGCCTGCGTCGGCTGGATCGAATCGGTGATCACCAGTTCCTGCAGTTTCGAGCCGGTGATGCGCGCCACCGCGCCGCCCGACAGCACGCCATGGGTGATGTAGGCCGTCACGCTGCTGGCACCTTTTTCCAGCAGCGCGTCGGCGGCGTTGCACAGAGTGCCGCCGGAATCGACGATATCGTCGAACAGCAGGCAGTCCCTGCCTTTCACGTCGCCAATGATGTTCATGACTTCCGACTCGCCCGGCCGCTCGCGGCGCTTGTCGACGATGGCAAGCTGCGCGTCGACGCGCTTGGCGAGCGCGCGGGCGCGGACCACGCCGCCGACGTCGGGCGACACCACGACGACGTTGGCAAGCTGCTTGTATTTCGACTTCACGTCGCGGGCCATGACCGGCACCGAGAACAGGTTGTCCGTGGGGATGTCGAAGAAACCCTGAATCTGGCCGGCATGCAGGTCAAGCGTCAGCACGCGGTTAGCGCCGGCGCGCGCGATCATGTTGGCGACCAGCTTTGCCGAGATCGGCGTGCGGCCCGAGGCTCGGCGGTCCTGGCGCGCATAGCCGAAATAGGGGATGACCGCCGTGATGCGCCGCGCCGACGACCGCATGAAGGCGTCGATCATGATCAGCAGTTCCATCAGGTGATCGTTGGTCGGGAAAGACGTCGACTGCAGGATGAAGACGTCCTCGCCGCGCACGTTCTCCTGGATCTCGACAAAAATCTCCTGGTCGGCGAAGCGCCGGACCGTCGCCTTGCCGATCGGTATATTCAGGTAGCGGGCTACTCCCTCTGCCAGGGTCCTGTTGGAGTTGCCCGCAAAAAGTTTCATGTGCCGTTTCCGAAGGGATGGATCAGCGGGCTTTTAACCGCCCGCCGCGCCATTGCAAGCGCAACGCGGCAGGTTGTCCCGACAAATACGCTGTTTCGGGCCTCTGGCTCACCCGGAGCGGCTGCCGAGCCAGGTGGCGAGTTGTTCGATGGTGGCGTCGCCGATCGCCTGCATGGAGGCCGCGGGCACCGCCGCCCAGCCCGCGCCGCCCGCCGAGGCCGATTTCTGCTGGCCCGATATGCGGTGGACGCGGTTGCCGGTCGGATCGTAGACGTCCCACACATAGATGACGGTCGTTTCCTTGCCCTCGACCAGCGGCGTGAAGTAGCCCTTGAGCTGCAGGGTGGCGGCCGGGTCGGCGCTGCCCACCATGCGGATGCCGCGTTGCCGGGCCGCCGCCGCCAGGCGCTCGGACAGGGAGGTCGCGGCTTCGACCGAGGTGCCGACGATGGGAGCGATCTGGACGCGCGCGCTCGCAACGGCGGCCGTTTGCGCTGGAGTCGCCGCGGCCGCCCTTGGCGGAATGGCCGAAGGCTGGCCAGCCGCCGTCTGCGAGGGAGGCGCCGACGGGTCGGGTGTGGTGGAAGCGGTGGTCGGCGTTATCGCCGAAGGTTCCAGCACGTCCTGTGTACTGGAACAGGCCGCAAGAGAGGCTGCGGCGAGCAGCAGCGCCGCGGCCGGCATCATGCGCCTTTTGCCCTCAAGCCATGGTTTCAATACGAAAACCCTTTAGTCGACCGACGATTCACTTCACGATCAAGTCGAGATCATGGCGGGAGAGCGGCTTGGGCTGCGTTTCGGTGGTCAGGTATGTGCGGCCCAGCGTCATTGCCGTTTCGGTCTCGGAATCCATGATGATCATATGGGCGAACAGCGTCATGTTGGGGGCGATGGGTTCCGTGTTGCCCTGATAGAACATCGGCGTGTCCATCCACCTCGGCGTGAAGCGGGCGCCGACCGAATAGCCGCAGGCGTTCAGCCTGTGCCGGGTGAGACCGTGCGCCTCGATCGTGCGGGAATGGGCGTCGAACACGTCGCCGAACGTGTTGCCGGGCGCCATCGCCTTTTCCACCGCCGCCAGTGCGTCGCGGGCAGCCTCGAACAGTTCCTGATGCCGTTTCGATGCCTTGCCGGTCAGCACCGTGCGCATCATCGGCGCATGGTAGTGGTGGAACACGCCGGCCCATTCCAGGGTCAGCTGGTCGTTCTTGGTGAGTTTGCGCCGGCCGGCCTTGTAGCGGCAGAGCAGGGCGTCGGCGCCCGAGCCGATGATGAATTCGTTGGCGGGATAGTCGCCGCCGCCGGCAAAAATCGCGCCCTGCATGGCAGCCAGGATCGCGCCCTCGTCGCCGCCCTGGACAATGAGCGGCAGCGCCGCATCCAGGGCCTCGTCGGAAAGCGCTGCGGCGCGCTCGGCCTTCACGATCTCCGCCGGGCTCTTGAACTGGCGCAGCCGGGGGACAATGCCCGAGGCGTCGACAATCTGGCCGAAGGTCGAAAGCTGCTCGTCGAGCCGCCGGCCGTTATAGGCGGTGAGCCCATGCGTGTCGTATTCGACGCCGATGCGGGCGCCGAGCAGACCGAGGTCGTTGAGCAGATTGCGCAGGTCGAGCGCCGGATTGGCCTTCTCGCGGTCGAGCCAGACGACGACGTTGTCGATGGTCGAGGTGTGCTTGGCCTGCCTCAAATCGGCGGACCGGGTGAGCAGCACCATGGAGCCGTCGGCCTTCAGCACCAGGCATTGGAAGAAGCAGAAGCCGAATGTGTCGTAGCCGGTCAGCCAGTACATGCTTTCCTGCGCGAACAGCAGCATGGCGTCTATCTTCTTTTCCGCCATCTCGATGACCAGGCGGTCGCGCCGGGCGTCGAATTCGGAGCGCTCGAAATGCAGGGCCATCAGATTTCCTCCAAGACGATGGCCGAGATCAGCCGGCCGTAATCCGCTTCCTTGCGGTGCGTCGTGCGGCGATAGGAGAAGAACAGGTCTTCCTCGGCATAGGTGCAGCGGTTCAGCGCATCCGCCGTGACGCCGGTCTTGCGCAGCCGGTCGACGGTGTAGCGGTTGAGGTCGAACAAGGCATGGCCGGGTTTTTCGGACGGCACAAAATAGGCGGCGTTGCCGGCGTCGGCCTCCACGAAGCGGTCGACGAATTCCGGGCCGACCTCGTAATTCGCGGGACCGATCGACGGGCCAAGCACGGCCAGGATATTTTTTCGCGTCGCGCCTAGCTTCTCCATGGCCGCGACGGTGTTTTCCAAAACCCCCGTGAAGGCGCCTTTCCAGCCGGCATGGGCCGCGCCGATCACCCTTGCACCGGCGTCGGCGAAGAGGACGGGTCCGCAATCGGCGGAGGTCGCACCAAGCGCCAGACCGGGCCGGTCGGTCACGAGGGCGTCGGCCTGCGGTCGGGGAGAGGGAAGCGGGCCGGTCGCCACGATGACGTCGGGGGAGTGGACCTGGTAGGCCGAAAGCAGCGCATCCGGCGCCACGCCCATCCATTGCGCCACGCGGCGACGGTTTTCCGCGACCCTATGCGCGTCGTCGGCGGAACCGTTGCCGATGTTGAGGCCGCGATAGATGCCCTCGGAAACGCCGCCCTTGCGGGTGAAAAAGCCATGGCGGATGCCGCGTGGACGCGCTTCGTCGAGCAGGGGCGAGCGCAGCGGGTCGGGCTTGTGCTGGTCTGTCATCCGCCGCCTTGTCGTCCGTGAGCATGGGGACCGTCAAGGCGAAATTCTTTCGCGCCGATCCCTCGGCGCGGGAAGTTGGGCCACGCCACGCACCGAGTCAACCGGCGTTCCCGCTAGCGACTCGGCACGGGGCACGCGGATCAAAGGATTGTTAATAACCGACTGTATCATAGGTGGCGCTTTGCACTGTGTCGGCGGCATGTCGTTATCCGGGATCGGACATGAACAGATTTTTGGCCGTTGCCGCCGTGATGCTGCTGCCGTCCTTCGCCGGTGCAGCCAGTGCCGGTGCGGCAATGCCGTCCGCGCCGGGAATGCGCGGACCGGTCGTAGTGCAGGCTGGCGGTTGTCATGCCGATGTACGCCGCCACTACGTGCCCGAATACGGCCGGACGGTCACGCATTTTCACAAGCGCGACTGTGCGCCGATCCGCGCCGGCGGCGGCCCGGTCGTCCGCGACTGCCACCGCGACGTGCGCTTGCACCGCATCGGCGGCGTGCCGGTCTGGCACCGCCATGTCGGGCCTGACTGCGCGGTGCGTGTCGTCAGCCACAGCAACTGATTTGTCCGAGCGACAAGGCGCGGCGGGCATAGAACCCACCGCGCCGACGCGCTGGACGATCCGCACGTGAAGGTCAGCAGGGTTCGTCGCTGACGATCCGGTAGCGGGCGGATTCGGCCTCGCAGGCGTTGGGGAAGGTGCGGACATCGCCACCGCGCCGCGCGCACACCGGCTTGTATTCGCGCGTGCAGAAACGAGGCTCTTCACCGCCACCGCCACCGCCACCGCCACCGCCACCGCCACGACGGCATTCGCCGCGGTCGATCACGCGGTAGCCGGCGGCTTCGGCGACGCAGGCGTTGGAGAAGGTCTGGCGGTCGCCGCCGCGCCGCGCGCAGACCGGATCGTATTCGCGGGTGCAGGCGCGAGGCTGGTCGCGATCGTCGCTGCGGCGGCATTCGCCGCGCCGCACGATCCGGAAACCGGCATTGTCGGCGAGGCAGGCGTTGGCGAACGTCCGCTGGTCGCCGCCGCGCCGCCCGCAGACCGGGTCGAATTCGCGGGTGCAGAAGCCGCCGTCGGGGATCGGGCGGGGCCTTGGGCCGGAATCCTCGACCGCGACCGTACACGCCGCAAGGACGACAAGCGCCAGGGCGAGCACCGCGTCGCGCAGTTTGATCCTCGACAGCAAACGCATGCTCGTCCTCCCTCGGCTCCGACGCAGCCGGATGTGGCCGGGATGATCGGCATTTCGAGTGCGAATGCAATCCCCATACAGGCGGCGACGGTTGCATGGGGCCGTCTGGGCCGACCGAGACCATGGCCTTGCGGAGCCGACTAATGCGCAAAGCCTTGCAAAGACTGGCTTGCGGCTTGCGAAAGGCACATTTCCATGCGATACATTTCGTGTTCGGGCATTTGCTTACCCGGAGACTGGACCGTTTTTGGACGAAACCTTTCCCCGATACTGTGAATATCTGACGGCCCCTTGTTGGCGGGGGCGGATTGCATGGTCGCCAAGCTTACGCCGGTGTCGGGTCTCCGGGGCATCCCGTGATACGCGCCGGGACAACCGCAACGGGTGAAGGAGCTTTCCCCCATGTCCCAGACGGGAACCGTCAAGTTCTTCAACGCTACCAAAGGTTTCGGCTTCATCACGCCGGACGGCGGCGCCAAGGACGTCTTCGTGCATATCTCGGCGATCGAGAAGTCAGGCCTGCGCACGCTGGTCGACGGCCAGAAGGTTTCCTTCGACGTCGAGCCGGACCGCATGGGCAAGGGACCGAAGGCCGTCAACCTGCGCGCATCCTGAGACCGCGCCTGTCCTGAAGTGGCCCAACGACAAGCGCGGCGTGGCGGTTTGACCGCCGCGCCGATTTTGTATCTGAAACATCCCTGCGGTGCCTAAACCGGTTCCTCCGGCTTGTCAGACCGCTGCACCTTGGTTTTCCAGGCAACTTCGTCGCGCAACGGTGCGGGCGGGGAAGATTTTCGCTTGCCCCTTTCGCAAAAATGAAGGACTAATTTCGTTCTCGGGCATTTTGCAGGCCCGGAGACGGGAATGGCATGCGGCGGTTGCTTGCGGAAGCGCCGACGAAGCGCGGCAACAAAGAATAGAGGGCATCGGCCAGGCCCCCCAGCGCGACCAGGCAATTTCTTCTCCTTGCCGAATGACCGGGAGCCGTGTGGGCAGGAACCCCGCCGGGCTTCTTTCTATGGCGTTACAAGGAGTTACCCATGCCGCAGCACGGCACCGTCAAGTTCTTCAACCATGCAAAGGGCTTCGGTTTCATCACGCCCGACGATGGCGCCAAGGACGTATTCGTCCATATTTCTGCGGTCCAGGCTTCCGGCCTGCCAGGCCTCGAAGACGGCCAGAAGGTGAGCTTCGATACCGAACCGGACAAGCGCGGCAAGGGTCCCAAGGCGGTCAACCTGACCATCGGCTGACTCACGAGGCCCTGTCCGGTTCGACAGGCAGGCCAGTGTCGAAGTGTCCCGTCGCCGCGAAGGTGCGGCTCCGTTTCGTCGCGGCATGTGCCGTGCGGCAAATCACTGCCGATCACCGGTTGGTTACGGGTGGCCATCATTCCGCCCGACGGTTCGTTCAGCTTGCGTTCAGGTGCGCCGGTCCATTGCTCATCCGATATAGGGCGACGCTGGTTGCCGCCGCCGGTCGAAGGAGATCGAAATGAACCGTTTGCTCAAGTCGGCCGTGCTCGGCCTTGCTGTCTCGGCCGCCACCTTGTCCGCGCTGCCGGCCGCGCAAGCCGGCGACGGCTGGCGGCACAATCACTATAACCACTACAATTACAACTCGTCCGGCGACCTCGTCGCCGCCGGTGTGCTGGGACTGGCGGTCGGCGCGCTCGCCGCCGGCGTGGCGACTGCCCCGCGATATTACGAGCCGGAGCCGGTCTACGTCGAGCCGGCCTACCGCGAGCCTGTTCGCGTCTACCGGGAGCCGCGTCCTGCGCCCTATCGCGGATATTACGCCGACGAACCTGAGGTCGTTTACGCCACGGGCGGGCTCGAGCCGTGGTCGCCTGATTGGTACGACTATTGCGCGGGCCGCTACCGCTCGTTCAATCCGCGCACCGGCACCTTTACGGGTTATGACGGGCTCCAGCATTTCTGCCAGGCAAACTGATCGCCGGCTCGTCGAACTGGTCCGTCAAAAGGCGCCGCCGAGGGGCGGCGCCTTTTGCGTTGCTGCCTGGACCCGCCGGCCATGCGAGGCGGCCTCTTCCTGACGGCCTGATGTCCGGTGCAACGCGCGCGCTCCTACCCTGCCGCATCCGCTTCGGCTAAGCTCGGCTGATCTTCAACCCGGCGCGACAAATGATCGTTCAGGCCTGCATCAACGGCGCGCGCTCCGCCAGCTTCCATCCGGGACTGCCGCTGACGGCGGAAGCCATGGCGCGGGACGCCGCCGCCTGCGTCCTGGCGGGCGCGGCCGAGTTGCATATCCATCCCAGGGAACCGGGCGAGCGGGAAAGCCTTGCCGCCATCGACGCAACCATCCCGCTGGTGCGAAAGGCCTGTCCGGGCACGCTGGTCGGCGTGTCGACCGGCGCCTGGATCGAGGATGATGAAGCGCGGACGCGCGCGCTCATCGACGGCTGGCGCGAATTGCCGGATTATGCGTCCGTCAACCTCTCGGAGCCTGACGCGCCGGCGGTGATGGAGCGGCTGCGGGCGCGCGGCGTCGGCATCGAGGCGGGATTGGCGTCGGTGGCGGATGCCGAGCGTCTCATCGGGCTCGACAGCGGCGGCAGACTATTCCGCGTCCTCATCGAGATATCCGAACAGGATTTTGCCGAAGCCAGCGAGGTCGCCCATGGCATCCATGCTGTGCTGCAGCGGGCCTGCCTGCGCAAGCCGATCCTCCTGCATGGCCAGGACGCCACCGTCTGGCCCTTCGTGGAACGCGCCGCCGAACGGCACTGGTCGACGCGGGTCGGACTGGAGGACGGCAGCTACCTTCCCGACGGGAGTATCGCTTCAGGAAATGCGGCGCTGGTCGCTGCGGCGGTGGAGGTTTTTCGGTCGAGGAGGCAGTAAGGCAGTAAGGCAGTAAGGCAGTAAGACAGTAAGGCAGTAAGGCAGTAAGGCAGTAAGGCAGTAAGGCAGTAAGGCAGTAAGGCAGTAAGGCAGTAAGGCAGTAAGGCAGTAAGGCAGTAAGGCAGTAAGGCAGTAAGGCAGTAAGGCAGTAAGGCAGTAAGGCAGTAAGGATACCTCTTCCGGGTGGGGCATTCGAAATTCGCACAAAACAATTCAGCGGTCTATTGACCGCGTTGCGTACTCGCGTTTCCTTTCTACTGCCCTACTGCCCTACTGCCCTACTGCCCTACTGCCCTACTGCCCTACTGCCCTACTGCCCTACTGCCCTACTGCCCTACTGCCCTACTGCCCTACTGCCCTACTGCCCTACCAGAAACGGATTGCTCCGCCGTTCGTCGCCAAACCGGCCGCCCGGCCCGTGGCCGCAGATGAAGCCGATATCGTCGCCGAGCGGCAGGAGCTTGTCCTTGATCGAGGAAATCAGCATGGCATGGTTGCCGCCCGGCAGGTCGGTGCGGCCGACCGAACCGTGGAACAGCACGTCGCCGACATGCGCGAATTTCGCGGCGCGGTCGAAATAGACGACATGCCCCGGCGCGTGGCCCGGACAGTGCAGCACCTCGAAGACATGATCGCCGAAGGACACCGTTTCGCCCTCCGTGAGGTAGCGGTCGGGAACGCAGTTTCGCACATTGCCCGACAGGCCGAAGCGCACCGCCTGCTGCTCTAGATTGGAAAGCAGCGAGCGGTCTGCCTCATGCGGGCCGACGATCTCGACGCCCAGCGTGTCCTTCAGATCCATGGCGCCGCCCGCGTGGTCGATATGGCCATGGGTGATCCAGATCGCCTTGATGTCGAAGCCATTGTCGCGGATGGCCGCGAGGATGCGGTCGACGTCCCCGCCCGGATCGACGACCACGCCTTCCTTTGTTTCGTCATCGAAGAGGATCGTGCAGTTCTGCGCGAAAGGGGTGACGGGAACGATCCCGGCGTTCAGATTGCCCATGCTGCTCCTCGTGTGGCGAACCGATCTTGGTTCAACCGTTCCTATGCAACGGAGCGGGGCGAATGGGAAGCTTTGCGGAGAAGCCTGCTGGCGGAACCGCACAAGCTCCTGTTCGAAAACGAGGGTGCTCTGAAGCCGATGGCCTTGGTGCAAAATCTGTCGCGGAAGTGGGCAAGGCGCGGGCGCCTTGCCCTGGCAAGGGTTGTGACCTCAAGCCTTGTTCATCGACTTCATCACCATGCCGACGATGGCCGTCAGCACGCCGCCGCCGACGAGGCCGCCAACCCCATCGCCGAGCACGCCCGACATCGCGCCCTGCACTGCCGGATCGCTGAGCACATTGGTCAGGATCTGGCCGCCGGCCACGCCGCCGATGACGCCGGAGATGACCTTGGTCGCCGCGCTCATCGCAGCCTGCTTCATCGCCGCGCTGACACCGAGCCCGCCAATCGCACCGGCTACTGCCTGGATGATGATAGGGAGAAGTGCTTCCATGTCCAATTCCCTCCTCGGACCTCCGGCATGTGCCGGCGCCTAAAGAGAGACACTGGATTGACGTTGCGTCAATTCTATTCATGACAATACAAGGCGGACGGCGCCTGCCGTCCACCAGTTTTGTCGCAAAATGGTGCTGAAAAGCCGGTTCTGGGCCTGGAAAACTACTCTGCCGCGATTGCCCGCTTCGGCAGCACCGCGGCCGAATAGTCGTTCATCAGCGTCCTGGTGATCTCGCCCGGCTGGAAATTATAGGGGCCGATCTCGGCGACGGGGGTCACCTCGGCGGCCGAACCGGTCAGGAAGCACTGTTCGAAACCTTCGAGTTCTTCCGCCTTGATGATCCGCTCATTGACCTCGAAGCCGCGCTGGCGGGCCAGGTCGATGACGGTCTGGCGGGTGATGCCGTTCAGGAAGCAGTCGGGCACCGGCGTATGGATCTTGCCGTCCTTGACGAAGAAGATGTTGGCGCCGGTGGCCTCGGCGACATAGCCGCGGTAGTCGAACATCATGGCGTCGGCATACCCCTTGGCCTCGGCCGCGTGCTTGGACAGCGTGCAGATCATGTAGAGGCCGGCGGCCTTCGCCTTCGACGGGATGGTGCGCGGGTCGGGACGGCGCCATTCGGCAACGTCGAGGCGGATGCCCTTCATCTTCTGCGCCGGATCGAAATAGCTCGGCCACTGCCAGATGGCGACCGCGCAATTGATCTTGTTGTTCTGGGCCGAGACGCCCATCTGCTCGCTGCCGCGCCAGGCGATCGGCCGGACATAGGCGTCGGCGAAACCCTGCTTCTTCAGCAGTTCGCGGCAGGCGTCGTCGATCTCCGCGACGCTGTAGGGGATGGTGAAGCCCAGGATGCGCGCCGATTCATGCAGGCGCTCGGTATGCTGGGTCAGCTTGAAGATCTCGCCGCCATAGGCGCGCTCGCCTTCGAACACCGCGCTCGCATAATGCAGGCCGTGCGTGAGCACGTGGATCTTGGCGTCCGCCCATTTGACGAATTCGCCATTCATCCAGATAAAGCCTTCGAGTTGATCGAAAGGAACGGATGCCATTTCTGCCTCCCTCGGACCGGAGTCCGTGTTGTTTTTCGTCAGGATCGGCGCCTTCGCGGCGGTCGTCCTTGAATGGAAAGAATATGCCCATGGGTCTGCCGAGGCAAACTCACAAAACGTCGGATATTTCCGCGCCGGCTTTCCTTTTCGTTCGCAATCGACCGAAAAGCTTGGCAAAAATTACCAGCACGCGAAAAATATGTCAATAAGGCTGACATAAATTTCCGATCAAGTCAGGACACGTATGCCAGATCGAACCCAACCGGCCGCCAAACCGATCCGTACCCCGCTTTCCGGCGAGGACGGCATCGACCTCTCGATTATCGAGCTTTTCTTCTTCGCTTATCGCGACTTCACCTCCGATCCCGACCAAATCCTGGAGACCTATGGCTTCGGACGGGCGCACCACCGGGTGCTGCATTTCGTCAACCGCAAGCCGGGGCTTACGGTCGCGGAACTGCTCGACGTGCTGCAGATCACCAAGCAAAGCCTGGCGCGGGTGCTGAAGCAACTGATCGACGCCGGCTACATTATCCAGGTGCCGGGGCCGCGCGACCGCAGGCAGCGCGAACTCTATCCGACGCAAAAGGGCCGACAGCTCGCGCTGGACCTCGCACGGCCACAGTCGCGCCGCATCGATGCCGCATTGAAGGCGATAAGCGCGGGCGAGCGGCGGACCGTCGAGGGTTTCTTGAAGGCCATGGTCAACGCCGAGCTCAGGCCGCAGATCGATCAATTGGCCACACGGCGACAGGGCGACAACGAGGGCTGAGATGGCCGATATTTCTTCCGCACCGGACGACGACGCGCCGCACCTTCTGGTGATCGACGACGACACCCGTATCCGCAACCTGCTCAAGCAATACCTCACCGAGAACGGCTTCCGCATCACGGTGGCCGGCAATGCCGACGAGGCGCGGCGGCAGTTGAAGGGGCTCGACTTCGACCTGCTCATCCTCGACGTGATGATGCCCGGCGAGACCGGCGTCGACCTCACCAGGTCGCTGCGGGCGGAAAAGACCGTACCCATCCTCATGCTGACGGCGCTGTCGGAAACCGACAGCCGCATAGCCGGGCTGGAAGCCGGCGCCGACGACTATCTGCCGAAACCGTTCGACCCGCGCGAATTGATCCTGCGCATCAACAACATCCTGCGCCGCGGCGCTCCCGCCGCCACGCCCAAGCTCGAGCAACTGGTGTTCGGCCCTTACACGTTCCAGATCGCCCGGCGCGAACTCAAGAAGGGTGGCGAGCCACTGAAGCTCACCGACCGCGAGCAGGAGATCCTGGCGATCTTCGCCTCACGCGCCGGCGAGACCATCCCGCGCCATGAACTGGTGGCAGGCGAGGCCGATGTCAGCGAACGGACGATCGACGTGCAGATCAACCGCCTACGCCGCAAGATCGAGCGCGATCCGGCCAATCCGATCTGGCTGCAGACGGTGCGCGGCGTCGGCTACCGGCTGAGCGTCGAATAGGCTCGTCCGGTACGGCAAGCCGCGCCATTAAGCATTTGTTTGAACCCACCAATCAGTCTTGCGCCGCGGCCGGTCGTGATTCGCCGCGCGTAGGGGAGTGGGGATTTTTCATGCATGATCAATCGGCGCGGCTGCTCGGCTTTCCGATCGACCGGCGCGTGGCGCTGGTGCGCCGCACGGCGGCGGAGCTGTCGGGGCTGAACGGCGAGGCCGCGAACGGTTACTGGCGGACGAGGGCGCGCACACTGTTGCAGGACCTCGTCGAACAGGGACGCGACATGGAAACGGCGCGCCGCGAGGTGCTGCGTTTCTTCGAGGCGGTGCAGGGCGAATTGCGCAAGGAAACGGCCGAGCGGCGGTCGATCGTGACGGCGTGACTTCGACGATTCCGCCTGTTCGACGCAAGGCGGTTCCCTCCCATAGCCATCCGCACTAAAATAGAAGCAGGCCGGCAGTCAGCCGGCGCGCGGAAACGAGGCGATGGCGACTTCGGAGGCCGAACGGACGGTTCTTGCTGGCTGGCGCTTTCGCGCCGGGCGCCTCTATGGCCGCGTGCGCCATCATTGGGAATGCCTGGTGTGGCGGCCGATCTCGCGCTACCTGCCGAAGCGTCTCTATTCGCGTTCGCTGATCATCGTCATCGCGCCGATGATCATCTTGCAGTCGGTGGTCACGCTGGTGTTCATGGAACGCCACTGGCAGATGGTGACGCAGCGCCTGTCGACGGCGGTGGTGCGCGACATCGCCGCCATCATCGACCTGACCGAGACCTTGCCGCAATCCGGCGGCGACTATTCGCAGCTCTCCCGCATCGCGCAGGACCGGCTGGATATGAAGATCGACATATTGCCGCCCGAGCCGCTGCCGCCGCCCGGGCCGAAGCCGTTCTTCTCGATCCTCGACCAGGCGCTCTCGGAAGAGATCAAGGACCAGATCAACCGGCCGTTCTGGATCGACACCGTGGGCGATTCGAAGATCGTCGAGGTGCGCATCCAGCTTGACCACAACGTGCTGCGCGTCTTCGTGCGCCGCAACCAGGCCTATGCCTCCAACTCGCATATCTTCCTGGTCTGGATGGTCGGCACGTCGCTGCTTTTGCTCGGCATCGCCATTCCGTTCCTGCGCAACCAGGTCAAGCCGATCACCCAGCTCGCGGAGGCCGCCGAGAGTTTCGGCAAGGGACGGCCGATGCCGCCGGATTTCCGGCCGCGCGGCGCGGAAGAGGTGCGGCGCGCCGGCCACGCCTTCATCCAGATGCGCGAGCGCATTGAGCGGCAGATCGAGCAGCGCACGGCAATGCTCACCGGCGTCAGCCACGATCTCAGGACCATCCTCACGCGCTTCAAGCTGCAACTGGCGCTGAGCGGCCGCAAGGCGGACGTGGAGGCGCTGAACCAGGACGTCAACGACATGCAGGCGATGCTCGAAGGCTATCTGTCCTTCGCGCGCGGCGAGGCGCTGGAGGATCCCGGCCGCTTCGACCTCGCCGCCTATTTCGACAAACTCGGCGACGAGGCCAAACTGCGCAAGCGCAAGCTGACGACGACGCTGGCGGGAGCGACCGACATCCATGTCCGGCCCAACGCCTTCGGGCGGCTGCTCTCCAACCTGACCGGCAACGCCTTCCGCTACGCCAAGAACATCGACGTCAAGTCGACGCATACGCGCGGCATGCTGCGCGTGGTCATCGACGACGACGGCCCGGGCATACCCGCCGACAAGCGCGAGGAGGTGTTCAAGCCCTTCGTGCGGCTGGACAATGCCCGCAACCTCGATTCCAGCGGCACGGGGCTCGGCCTGTCGATCGCCCGCGACATCGCCCGCGGCCACGGCGGCGACATCTGGCTGGAAGACAGCCCGCTCGGAGGGCTGCGCGTCATCCTGCGGGTGCCGGCGTGAGGAGACGCTTTTCCGCGCCCTGACGGATGTGGGATTATTTCGTCAGAAGCAGCCTGAGCGTGGCGAAGGGCAGTACGAGCGAGAGTGGTGCATCATCGAGGCGGGTTGCCCCGTAGCGTTCATACCAGTGGGCAGCCCTCTCGTCCTTGGCGTCGATGAGGAGTGCGACGCCGCCTACTTCCACAGCGACGGCCATACAACGCTTTCCTGCGGCCAGCAGCAATCTGCCACCGAGACCGCGACCTTGCACCGAGCGGTCGACGGCCAGACGCCCCAGGCGGTAGACGGGAACCTCGTAGCGGCCGAGGCCACGCTTCGCTGTAGCCGGTGCGCGGTCGTAAGCAAGTGAGGCGGGACTAAGCGAATAGAAGCCCAGCACGTCTTTGGGAGCTTCGGCAGTCGCGGCAACAAATGTCTTCGCGCCGCCGCTTTCATGACTCTGACGGGCGTAGCGGGCAAGCCAGGAGTCGAGTTCATCGTCTCCGCAGTCGAAGCCCGCTCGATCATGCTCGCGGCTGATCGGACTCTCGTTCCATGCGATGGGCGTCACTTGAGTGTATTGCCGGCCTTGGCGGCGCGGATAAGGTGCTCCGTCGGGGCAGGCGGATTTTCCAGAAGATCAAGGACACGTAACATATCGCGTTCGGAAAGCACGACACGCTCGGCGCGCTCGACAACGGCCTGAGCTTCCGGCAACACGGTCCGCAAGATGAACCCTGTCAGGTCAAGATGTTCGAGCGCGGCAGCTCGGGCGATAATCGCCTTCTGCTCGGGTGGAATGCGTAGTTCGATACGGCTTGATGTATCGCTAAGGGCGCGGGTCATGCTAATTCTCCTGCCACAAACATAGCGTACGGATTATTTCCGTACAAGGGATATCGAGCATAGAGAGCTCTTACGGGAGAGCCTCAGTCGACGTCTCGGCCCGTCATCCGGCTGTCATCGAATCCGCACATATGGCCGGCATGCGATCGCCTGCTGTGCATGATGCCAATGCCGGGACGGAGCCGATGGAGGATATCGGTCCCGGCTACAGCCGCATCCTCATCGTCACCGACGCCTGGCATCCGCAGGTCAACGGCGTGGTGCGCACCTTGCAGCATCTCGGCGACAATCTCGTCGCGATGGGACAGACGGTGGAATTCCTCACCCCGCAGGAATTCCGCACCATCCCCATGCCGTCCTATCCCGACATCAGGCTGGCGCTTGCCATGCCTTGGCAGGTGGCGAAAAGGATCGAGGCGTTCCAGCCTGATCACGTCCATATCTCCACCGAGGGACCGCTCGGCCTGCTTGCCCGGCGCCATTGCCTGAAGCGCGGCTACGTCTTCACCACCAGCTATCACACGCGCTTCCCCGAATATGTCAGGGCGCGCGTGCCGATCCCGGAAAGCTGGATCTATCGGCGGCTGCGGCGTTTTCACAATTCGGGCGCGGGCACGCTCGTGGCGACGCCGTCGCTGGCTAGGGAGTTGACCGAGCGCGGTTTCGAGCACGTACGGCTGTGGACGCGCGGCGTCGACACGGATTTCTACCGGCCGGATCGCAAGCCGGTGCTCGACCTGCCGCGACCGATCTTCCTTTCCGTCGGGCGCGTCGCCGTGGAGAAGAACCTGCCGGCTTTCCTCGACCTCGACCTGCCGGGCAGCAAGGTCGTGGTCGGCGACGGGCCGGCGCTGGCTTCGCTGCGGGAGCGGTATCCGGAGGCGCATTTCCTCGGCATGCATACCGGCAAAGCGCTGGCCCACATCTATGCCTCGTGCGACGTGTTCGTCTTCCCCAGCCGCACCGATACATTCGGCATCGTGCTTCTGGAGGCGCTGGCCAGCGGCCTGCCGGTCGCGGCCTACGACGTCACCGGGCCGGCGGACGTCTTCGCCGACGGTGTCGGCGGCGCGCTGTCCCAGGATCTCCGCGAAGCGGCCATGGCGGCTCTGAACATCGACCGCGACGCCGCGCGCCAGAAGGCCACGACCTACAGCTGGGCGGCCTGCGCGGCGATGTTCATGCGGCATGTGCGCGCCGCCCATGTCGAGCAGCCGACCGCGCTGCCCGCCGGCGAGGCCGCGCCTTCCTACTGAGCCGCCGCGGGCGCCGGGGCAGGCGCCGGTCCCTTGGCTCTCCCCAGGCGCGACAGGAGATAGGCAACGCCGAACGCGATCGCGACCAGCACGATCGACAGCAGCGGCCGATACCAGAACCAGGCGACGGCGATCGTCGCGACGCCCACGAGCAGGGCAGCGACGAAGGCGAGCACGCCTGTGCCCAGCCGCACGATGCTGCCGAGGAACGGTATTACGTCGGCGATCACGCCCAGCGGTCCGAGCAGGAGCGCGAAGCCGATGAACATCACGACAAGGCCGACGGCGCGCGCGATCCAGGTCAGGATGGTGTTTTCCGTCACCGCCTCGGCGAACATTTTTTCGGCAGGCACCAGACCGGCATCGACCATCAGCAGGTCGCGGCCGGCCTTCGTCGCATAGGGTTCGAAGCGGCTGCCCACCTGCTTGCCGATGATGCTGAGGTCGCCGGCGGGTACGACGGTGTAACTGATGCGGTAGTCGCCGACCGCGGGCGAGGCGGGATTGCGGCCGAGATAGATGCGGCCGTCGACGATGCCGACCTTGGCCGTTCCCTGGAAGGCCGACTGGACGGCCGAAAGCTGGTCGGGCCTGAGCGTCAATCTCTCGTCGCCGCCGACGAGATCGAGCACCGGCCGATCGAGCGTGAAGGCGCCGAGCGTGGCTTGCGGCACCTGATAGCTGCGGTCGCGAATTTCCATCGACGGGTTCGAATGTCCGGAGGGCTGCTTGAAACCGGACGAATCGATCGGCCGGTCCGACCAGTCCTTGGCATAGGTATAGGTGGTGACCGTCTCTTCGCCGCCGCCCAGCTTGGTCTTGGTCTCGGACTTCGAATCCTGCTTCCATTGGTACATTTCGGCGGAACGCTCCAGCCGCAGGCCAGGCGCGGAAATGCCGAAGTCGGGATCGGCCGGCGTCGTGTCCGTCGCAACCTTGCCGCCGACATGCACGAGTTTTCCGTCATTGCCCCGATCGGCCGCATCGGGCTGGATCGAGACGACGAGGCCGGCACCCTCGGCCAAAGCCTTGGCCGTCGTCACCGCGCGGCCTTCGTTCCAGAACAGCAGGATGATCATCCCGATGACCAGCAACAAGCCGATCAGCACGCCGCCGATCGAGCGGCCGATGCGGCCGAACCACGAGGTGGACGTCACTTCCCGGAACGAATCGCTCATACTTGCCCCCAAGCGCGATTTTCAGCGCATATCGGGCATTTTTAGCCGGGAAGCAATGCGGATGCGCCGGCTGGTCCCTCGTTTGATACCAAGGGTCATTTGCCTTGACCGTCCGCGCCTCAAACGGTCAAGACACCGGTATGAATGGGTCGGCAGGGCAGGGTGCGGGCGGAGCCAAGCTATCCCGCCGCGAGCCAAGCCCGCACCATCGCCTCCTCCTCGTCCAGACCTTCCGGCACCTTGCGGCGGGAGCGGCGCGCTTGCGCCAGTTCTTCTGCCAGCCGCCCTTCCTCCCAACTCACCAGCACGCGGGGATGGATGTAGCAGGCGCGGCAGACGGCGCGTGTGTTGCCGAGCCGTGCCGCCACCACGTCGATCACGCTGTTCATGATGCGCTTGCGCGTCGCCTTTGCCTCCGGCACCGGCGTTTCGGAAAACAGCGAGGCGGCGTGGATGGTGCCGCCCCATGTGCGGAAATGTTTGGAGGTGAAATCCTGGCCGCAGGCCGCGCGGATATAGTCGTTGATGTCCTGCGAACCCAGCTTCCGGCGTTCGCCGTCGGCATCCACATACTGGAACAGTTGCTGGCCCGGCAGTTCCTGCACAAGCCTTATGATCTTCGCCATGCGGCGGTCGACCAACTGGATGCGCCATTCCTTGTTCGACTTGCCCTTGAACGCGAAGCGCAGCCGCGAGCCCTCCACCGCCACATGACGGTTCTTCAAGGTGGTCAGCCCGAAACTCTTGTTGTCGCGGGCATAGGCCGCGTTGCCGACCCGGATCATGGTGTTGTCGAGCAGCCAGACGATCGAGGCGATGACCTTTTCGCGCGGCAGGTTGTGACGGCGCAGATCCGCATCGACTTGGGCGCGCAGTTCCGGCAGCGCATCGGCGAAGGCGAAGAGGCTGGAGAATTTCGCCTCGTCGCGGCACAGCGACCAGCGCTCGTGGTAGCGGTATTGCTTGCGGCCCTTGGCGTCGCGCCCGGTCGCCTGGATGTGGCCTTTCCCGCTTGGAGCGATCCAGACATCGGTCCACGCAGGAGGGATCGCCAGATATTTGATGCGGTCGAGCGTTTTCGCGTCCGACACCGTCCCGCCCCTGGCATCCCGGTAGGAAAAGCCTTTTCCGGCACGCCGCCGCACTATGCCCGGTTGCTCGTCGCTTACATAGACCAGCGAGGCCTCTTTTGCCGCGTCCGCCGGCTCGGGCCACAAGCCTTCCTCCACCCGCTTCAACATGACTGCTCCCTGCATATCCTGGGTGGACAACAAATCGCCGTGCATGAAAGTTGTTCCGCGAGGCTGACCGCTGGCCGCGGCATTGGCCCATTCGGCACGCATCCGGCTTCCCGCGCCTTGCGTATATCGCCCGTGAAGGTTCGCGAGAAAGCTCATGCCCGACGCCGACGACGAAATCGACCTGGTCTGTCCGCAGGCGGTGGCCGACAATGCGGCGCGCGGCCTTGCCTACCGCGAGAAATTCGGCCGGGGCGGCACCGAGATCGGGGTCGGCCGGGCGCGCGAACTTGTCGCGCGGCGTGCCGTGGCGCCCTCGGTGATCCGCCGCATGGTCAGCTACTTCGCCCGCCACGAGGTCGACAAGCGGGCCAAGAATTTCGGCAACGACGCCAATCCATCCGCCGGCTACATCGCCTGGCTGCTATGGGGCGGCGATGAGGGCAGGGCGTGGGCGCTGGAGTTGAAAAAGAAGATCGGCAACGCGCCCGATATCTGAGTTTTCAGCCGGTACAGACAACCCAAAAGCTGCCCGCACAGTCTGCCGGCCCTCAGAAAAGCCGGCCGCCGTCCGGCACTTTTCGCTCGATGGCGCCGAGCACGACCGCGCCTTCCTCATCCGGAAAGCCCAGCGTCAGCACTTCCGACATGAACTTGCCGATCTGGCGCGGCGGAAAGTTCACCACCGCGAAGATCTGCCGGCCGACAAGCGTCTCGGGCGCATAATATTTGGTGATCTGCGCCGAGGAACGTTTCACCCCGATGCCGGGTCCAAAATCGATCTTCAGTTTGATCGCCGGTTTTCGCGCTTCCGGATAGGGTTCCGCTTCGACGATGGTGCCGGCGCGAATGTCGACCTTGTCGAAATCCGCGAAGGAAATCTCCGGCTTCACCGGTCCCAATTCATGCATGTCTCAGGCGTTGCCTTGCGTCTCGAACAGCACGCCGGCCAGCGCGTCCTTGGCCGAGGTTCCTGACCAGACGACGAACTGGAACGCCTGGAAATAACACTCGCAGGCTTCCAGCGCGCTGGAAAGCAGCACCTCGACCTGCTGGCTGGACGGCTCGACGCCGCCGGCGAGCAGCAGCGACTGGCGGAACATGATGGCGCCTTCCTGCTCCCACAGATCGAAATGGCCGAACAGAAGCTGCTCGTTGATCAGCGACAGCAGCCGCATGACCTCCAGCGTGCGCGCCTCCGGCACCTTGATGTCGAAGGCGCAGGCGAGATGCAGCGCCTCGAAATCCTCCATCCAGGAGAAGGAGACATGATAGTCGGTCCAGCTTCCGACGACCGAGATCGCGATCTCGTCGTCGCCGGTGCGCTCGAAGGCCCAGTCGTTGTTGTGCGCGACCTGCTCGATCACATCGACCGGGTGGATGTCGCGTGCGATGTCGAGTTCGACCAGTTCCATAAGGCCAATCCTGTCGTTCCCCGCGCGCCGGGAGTCCGGCAACGGCTGGATGCGGGCGATCTTCGTCCCTGAACAGTCCGGAATGATACGCCGGCGCAATTTGACCGACGCCGTGCCCTTTCTGCCGGCGCATGACCCCGTCCCGAATCATGCAGTAAATTCAGTGTATTGATCACGAGTCCCGTGACCAGTCCCTTTTTTGGAGGAGGGCGGGTAGCCTGTGGAAAGCGGCCGCGAAAAAGATTCACGCAATCCGCATAAGCGATTCAGGCGAAAGCGCTTTTTTGACGAGTCGGCTGTGGAAAATTTTAACGAATTATTTTTGGGGATCGGTCTTGGCGGAGCGTCTTGTCCGGCCCTTCGGTTCGTCCAGCGGCTCCTCGCCGGGGATTTTGCCGGCGTCGGCCTCCAAAATCGCAAGCCTCGCCTCCAGCGCGTCGATCCGGGCCGCCAGCTTCTTGTTTTCGGCGCGGGCCTTGACCGCCATATCGCGCGCCGCCTCGAACTCCTCGCGCTGCACCACGTCCATGGTGTTCAAGATCTTTTCCGCCTGGCCGCGGAAAGCCGTCTCGACCTCGCGGCGGACGCCTTGCGCGGCGCCAGCGGCGTCGGTCATCAGCTTGGCGAACTCGTCGAGGATGCGGTTCGGTCCGGTCGACATGGCGAAAAACCTCCGTTTCGTTCGACGTAATGATGCACAGGCACGAATGCAAGATTGCTACGGGAGACCGAGCGTTTCGGGTCTCACATCCAGTCGAGGTTGATGTTGGCGATGTTATTGGCCTGGATCCGGCTGCGGATCGCTTCGATGCGGCTGGCCAGTTCCGGTGAGAAGCGTTCATGCGTCTCGACGAAGATCTGGCCTATGCTTCGATGAATTCCGCTATCCAGCAGCGCTTCCAGAAGTTCGGCTTCGGCACCCTCGATGTCGACCTTGAGCAGCGCCACGGGTTCGCCGAGGTTCGCAATGAACGCGGGCAGGTCGACCACCTCCATCTCGGTCACAAGCCCGTCCGAGTGGGCCGGCTTTTTGACCAGGGACGAGCCCTCCGTTCTCCGGATGTCTCCGCCCGCGCCAGGCCGCTGGTAGAACTTCGCCTTTCGGTTGCTTGCCCCGACGGCCTTTTCGACGATCGTCACGCCTGGATCGCCGGCGAAGCGGTCCCTTAGTATCTTGATAGCAATGGAGTCAGGCTCGAAGGCGATGACGCGGAACCCTTTGCGCCGTATCAAATCGGTGGTGTCGCCGACATTCGCCCCGCAATCAATGCAAACCGACCCTTTGGGCAGTGTCCGGAGGTATTGGCGAAATTGGTAAATCGCGGCATGCCTCTTGGAGTGCTTTCGCTTTCTGTAGAAGTGCCATCGGAGCCAATTTTCCAGGTCGCTTTCCATACGCATTTCGCCATTATGGCATATCTCCCAAGCGATGCCACCGCCTGCCTTGACCGTGCCCCAACCCTGCATCATGGTCCGCGCCATTCCGAACCAGCCGCGAGACCATCTTGGCCGATTTCCTTCTCCTGCCGCTCGCGGCGCTGCCGTTTCCCAACATCGACCCGGTCATTGTCCGCCTCGGGCCGCTGGCGATTCACTGGTACGGCGTCGCCTACATCGTCGGCATCCTGTTCGGCTGGTGGTATTCGAAGCGGCTGGTTTCCGACGAGTGGCTGTGGGCCGGGGGCCAGCGCCCGATGCGTCCCGAGGACATCGACGATTTCCTCGTCTGGGCCGCCATCGGCATCGTGCTCGGCGGCCGCATCGGCTACGTGCTGTTCTACGATTTCGCCCGCTACCTGCAGAACCCGCTGGACGTATTTGCCGTCTGGCAGGGCGGCATGTCGTTCCACGGCGGTTTTGCCGGCACGACGCTGGCGATGATCCTGTTCGCGCGCTCGCGCGGCATCCGTGTCTGGACGATGTTCGACGTGATCGCCGCCGGCGTGCCGGTTGCGCTCGGCCTGGTGCGCGTCACCAATTTCATCAATTCGGAACTGTGGGGCAGGCCGACCGACGTGCCGTGGGCGATCGTCTTCCCGAACGGCGGTGCGGAACCACGCCATCCGAGCCAGCTCTACGAAGCCCTGCTGGAAGGGCTCGTGCTGTTCATCCTGCTGCGCATCCTCACGCATGTCTTCCTCAAGCTGAAAAGCCCAGGCTTCGTGGCCGGCGCCTTCGTGGCCTTCTATGGATGCGCCCGCATCTTCGTCGAGTTCTTCCGCGAGCCGGACGCCCAGCTCGGCTACCTCGTCGGCGGCTGGCTCACCATGGGCATGGTGCTTTCGGTGCCGATGGTGCTTGCCGGCGCCTGGGCGATGGCGACGGCGCGGCGGACCGATGCGCCGCAGCCGGCATGACGGCGCTGAAGGAGCGCATCGCCGGCCTCATCCGGACGCTTGGGCCGATCAGCGTCGCGGAATATTTTTCGCTCTGCCTCTCCGACCCGGCACACGGCTATTACATGACGCGCGACCCGTTCGGGCGCGACGGCGACTTCACCACCGCGCCGGAAATCAGCCAGATCTTCGGCGAGCTGATCGGCGTGTGGCTGGCGACGGCATGGCGGGCGCTCGGACGGCCGGACCACCCGATTGTCGCCGAGATCGGGCCGGGGCGCGGCACGCTCGCCAAGGACATCTTTCGCACGCTGGCCAAGCTTGAACCGGGCTTGTGTGACGCCGCCCGTTTCAATCTGGTCGAAACCAGCCCGAAACTCGTTGCGGTGCAAGAAAGAACGCTGGAAGGCGCCGGCAGCCGTTTCGGCTGGGTGAGGGGCGTCGAGCACCTGCCGGACGGGCCGCTGCTCATCGTCGGCAACGAACTCTTCGATGCCATACCCACGCGGCAATATGTCAGGGCCGGCGGCGCCTGGCGCGAGCGGATGATCGGGCTGGACATGGCCGATCGGCTCGAATTCGTGGCCGGCGCCGGTTCGCTCGACCCGTCGCTGCTGCCCCCAGGCGCCGGCGCGGCCGGGGACGGCACGATCTTCGAGGCCGCGCCGGCGCGCACGGCCCTGATGCATATCGTCGCCGAGCGCATCGCCGAAAACGGCGGGGCGGGACTGTTCATCGACTACGGCCATCTTTCGCCGGGCCTTGGCGATACGCTGCAGGCGGTCCGCAAACACCGGCCGGAGGACGTGCTGGAAAATCCGGGCGAGGCGGACCTCACCTCGCATGTGGACTTTTCCGCGCTTGCCGAGACCGCCCGGGTCGCGGGGCTGGACGCGCATCTGACGACGCAAGGCGCGTTCCTGCTCGCCCTCGGCCTGCTCGAACGGGCAGGGGCGCTGGGTGCCAATGCCGGCGAAGCGGAACGCGACGAGATCCGCGCCGCTGTGGAGCGCCTTGCCGGCCCGGACCAGATGGGCGACCTGTTCAAGGTTTTGGCGATCCTGCCGCGTGGCGTTTCCGTGCGACCGTTCGGGCATGAATAGCCGTTCCCGGAAAAGGGGATGAAACCGCGCTTAATTTTTTACAATCCGATTCCGGATTTCCTATCAAGTCATTGAAATATATATACTTTGTGAGAAGAGGCCATTTTCCGTTCGCTTTTCCTCCTGCAATCTCATCCCCGCTCGTTCCGGCTCCTGCATAATGCGGTCATCGTCCTTGCGGGAACCGGGTCTAGAACCGGAGGCACGGGAGGGCGGCGGTGCCTTGGCGGTTGGGTGTGGTAGCCCGGCGGCCTTGGGCGCCCGGCAGGCCGGAGTTCCGGGGCGAACGCGAATGTTCGGCCTGGATGCGGAAAACCGCGCGGACAGCTCTGAGGCGAACAGCAGGTCTTACCATCGGGACCCGACTCACTGCGAGACCGTATGACCGGCCGAAAGCGGCGCAGAAACCGGCGGGGCGCGAGACAACCGCGCCACGTAGTTCCATTTTATTCCAGAGGCTCGGCCTCGCGCCCCGCTTCCCGACTCTCTTCAATGGCCAGGGCCGAAAGGCAGCGTGGCGCCGATGAGGTTTGGCCCGGCTTGCCGTACCGCCTTGTGCCGCCAAGCTCCCGCATTCGTGAGGGACCCCTCCACAAATGGCTGCGAAAATTCCGGCAATCGCGCTATAGTATCCATCATAGGTCGCGTTCGATGTGGCCGACCGACCTCTGCACGGCCCGCCGTGACGCGACCGATCCGAACCTGACAGGAGGAACGGTCATGGCGAGTTTTCATGTCATCGCGGGCGCGGACGACAGGATCGTCCGTCCCGGCATCCGGAAAATCGGCTTTGCCGACCTCACCGACGCGCTGCGGCGCGGCTTCGACGATTTCATGGCGAAGCCGTCGCATATCATGTTCATCTGCATCGTCTATCCGCTGGTCGGTGTCGTGCTGGCGGCGTGGACCTCGGGTGGCGGCGCGCTGCAGATGCTGTTCCCGCTGATGTCAGGCTTCGCGCTCATCGGCCCGTTCGCCGGAATCGGTCTCTACGAGATCAGCCGGCGCCGGGAGGCCGGGCTCGACACGTCATGGCATCATGCCTTCGACGTGCGCCTCTCGCCCGCCGTGCCGGCCATTATTGCCGTCGGCTTCTTCCTGTTCGCCGTATTCATCGCCTGGCTGCTGGCGGCGCGCGCCATCTATATCTCGATCTATGGCGACGTGGCGCCGGCCTCGCTGACGACATTCGTCTCCGATGTGCTGACGACGTCGCAAGGCTGGCAGCTCATAATTTTCGGCGGTCTGGTCGGCTTCGTGTTCGCGGTCGTGGTGCTGTGCACCACGGTCATCGCCTTCCCCCTGCTGCTCGACCGTGACGTCGGTGCCTATGAGGCGATGGCAACCTCGGTCAGGGCAGTCGCCGCCAATCCGGTCGCCATGGCCGGCTGGGGCCTGATCGTCGCCGTGCTGCTCGCCATCGGCTCGATACCGGTCTTCGCCGGTCTGATCATCGTCATCCCGGTGCTCGCCCACGCGACCTGGCATCTCTACAGAAAGGTGGTCGAGCCGCCGCTTGGGTGACGCGCCCTTACCCTCCCCCTTGCGGGGTCCGAAGGACGGCGAAACCCGTGGCTCGCCCCGAGCGAACGGTGGGAGCGAAAGGGAAACCGCGAGACGGGAGAGATACTCTCAGGATGGAGCACTGCCGCACTGACTCCACCCCGCCGAGCAACCCGCTCGTGCCGAGCGGGTTGCTCGGCGAGCCTCCCCGCAAGGGGGAGGGTTAAACGCCAATCATTCCATCGCCAAAATCATGTTCCGCACCACCGGATAGATCTCGCGTTCCCAGCGTTTGCCGCTGAACACGCCGTAGTGGCCGACATTGGCCTGCAAGTGATGGCGTTTGAGATGCGGGCGCAACGTTCGGCAGAGATCATGTGCCGCCGAGGTCTGGCCGAGCGCGCATATGTCGTCCCGGCCGCCCTCGACCGTCAACAGCGCGGTATGACGGATCGCACCCGGATCGACCTTGCGGCCGCGATAGGTGAAATCGCCCGTCGCGAGTTCGGCCTTGTGGAAGATGCGGTCGATGGTCTCGATGTAGAATTCTTCGGTGAGGTCCAGCACCGCGAAATATTCGTCGTAGAAGGTTTTGATTTTCTCGGCCTCTGCCGTCTCGCCCTTCGTTAAGTGCTCGAAAAGCTTCTTGTGCGCGGTGCGGTGGCGGTCGAGATTCATCGCCACGAAGGCTGTGAGCTGCAGGAAACCCGGATAGACGCGGCGTCCGCCGCCGGCATAACGCGCCGGCACGCGGGCGATCACCGAGCGCTGGAACCAGGCGAGCGATTTCGCCACCGCGAATTCGTTGACTTCCGTCGGGCTCTCGCGCGGGTCGATCGGCCCGGCCATGAGAGTCATCGACAGCGGCGTCGCCGGATGCTTGTCCTGCGACATGATCGCCACGGCAGCCAGCGCCTGCACGCAAGGCTGACACACCGCAAGGATATGGGCGCCGGGGCCGATGTGTTCGAGGAAACGGACAATGTAGTCGATATAATCCTCGACGCCGAAACTGCCGGCCTCGACCGGCACGTCGCGGGCGTTGGCCCAGTCGGTGATATAGACGTCGTGGTCGCGCAGCAGCGTCTCCACGGTGCCGCGCAGCAGCGTGGCGAAGTGGCCGGAAAGCGGTGCCACCACCAGCACGCGCGGTTGCGGTGTATCGATATCCTTGGAAAAATGCAGCAGCTTGCCGAAGGGCAGGTCGAGCGCCGTCTCGATCCTGACCGGCACGTCGCGGTTGCCGACCCGCACCGTGGCAATGGCGAAATCCGGCCTGATATGCGTCAGCTGGTATCGGGAAATCATCTCCAGCGCTGCCGCGAACCGGGCGCCGAGGCAATCGCCAAGACCCCAGAAGCCCGGGCCAGCCAAGGAACGCATGGTGTTGGCCAGCGACCGGATCGGCGCGATCAGGTCGTCCTGCATCTGGTAGGTCTGGTAGAGCATTTTCCGCCCCTCCCTGCAGAAGGTTCTATTGCAGTGCAAAAAAGCTAGTGCAAATTTTGCTGCATTGCGAGAGGATTGTGGAACGCATCCACCGACCGCATCGGCAGGCAAGTCATGACAGAAGCGACGCTCACCATCTCGTCGAAAAACTATTCCTCCTGGTCGCTGCGCGGCTGGCTGCTGTGCCGCATGGCAGGCCTCGATTTCGAGGAGCAGCGGGTCGATCTCGACGATCTCGAAGCGCGTCAGGAATTGCTGCTGCTGTCGCCCTCGGTGCTGGTGCCGCGTTTGACGCATGGCGACGTGACGGTGTGGGACACTTTGGCGATCGCCGAATATCTGGCCGAGATCGCGCCCGACGCAGGATTGCTGCCGGCCGACCGCGTGGCTCGCGCGCATTGCCGCGCCGTCTCGGGCGAGATGCATTCGGGTTTCCACAATCTGCGCTCGGCCCTGCCGATGAATTTGAAAGCCCGGCACAAGGCGTTCAAGATCTTTTCCGGTGCGCGTCCGGACGTCGAGCGGATCAAGGCGATCTGGAGCGAGTGCCTTTCCGCCTATGGCGGCCCTTATCTATTCGGCGCGCTGTCGGTGGCGGACGCCATGTATGCGCCGGTCTGCACCCGTTTCCGCACCTATGCCGTCGACCTCGACCCGGCGCTTTCCGCCTATTGCGAGCAGATTTTCGAGTGGCCGCTCCTGCGTGAATGGACAGAGGGCGCGCTTGCCGAACCCGATGAGATCGTGGAACTCGAAGTGGAGTTCTAAGAGTTTCCTCTGATTGGTGTCTCTAACGTTCGAGGTGCTCCTCCCCTTGACCTCAGAGACCCCAATCAGAGAGGACTCTGAGCGGCGGACAACCCTTCCGTGCCTTTTGCTATCAGAAACTGCATTGTAACAAAAAGTGATTTTAAAGGCCTTCCTGAATCCCGAATCACAGGGTTCCCTATGGGGAAGGCGGGCAATCACAGCCGCCGGGAGGAAACGCGACGCCGAACAAGCGGAAGGAGGCTCGGCCATGATCCGTTATCCGACTACACCGAAGAGCCTCGACGCCGATTCGATCGAGCGGGACATGGTGCTCGACCCGACGGAGCGCGCGGAAATCGAACGCGCCATCGAAGCCGTTTGCTGGGAACTCGGCTTTGACGCGATCCGCGACGAACGCCGGGCACGCATCGCCTCCGGCATAACCTCGACCTGGCGCAACGGGCGGCGGCTGCCGCTGAACCTCGTCAGTGCCGGATTGGACGCGGTAGGGGCATAGGTCTGCATCTGCCGATACGCGCGCGAATGTTGCTGGTCATCGTGACGAAGTGACCTGCCCGGCGTCGTCAATGCCCCGGCCGGCCGCTCTTCTTCGACCGTATTCCGCGCGCGCGTTCTTCCGCCGGGTCTTCATATGATCCTATCCCGATCTTCTCGCGCTTGACCGGCTTGACGCCTTCGACCGGCTTTTCCGTCCGGCGCACCGTCATTTCGTCCAGCGTGTTCTTGCGGAACAGCGATTTGCCGCCGTCGTCGGGAGTGCCGTAGTCGGCGCCATGCGCCTCGCTCGCGCTCTGCTTCTTGAACAGAGACCGCGAGACGGCGCCGGCAGGCGTCGGCATGTCGGTGCCCGGCCCCATGTCGTCGATCGACGGCTTTGCGAACAGCGACTTGCCCTTGGCCGGCGTGGCGTAGTCGCCGGCGCGGCCCATCTCGTCGAGGTCCGGCTTGCGGAACAGGTTGGGACGCGCGGCCTTTTCCGCAGCCTCGGCGGCGCGTGCCGCATCGAGTTTTCGGAACCGTTCCTGCTCCTCCGCTGTGCGGTGTTTGGCGACGCCCTTGTTGTGCTTGCCTTTCTGGCGCCCCGAGACAGGGCTGAGACCCTCGGCCTCGCGCGCCAGCGGGTCGTCGGCGATGGCGAGTTCGGTCTCGCGCAGGCGCTTGATCTCGTCGCGCAGGCGGGCGGCGCGCTCGAAATCGAGATCGGCCGCGGCGTTGCGCATCTCCTTCTCCAGATGTTCGAGATGCGCCTGCAGATTGTTGCCCATCATCGCGCCGCTGTCGGCGAAGCCGGAGATGTCGGGGCGCACGTGATCCTTCTCGTAGACCGAGTCCAGAATGTCCGAGATGCGCGACTTGACGCTCTCCGGCGTGATGCCGTTGGCCTCGTTCCAGGCCATCTGCTTCTCGCGGCGGCGGTTGGTCTCGGCCATCGCCCGCTCCATCGAGCCGGTGACATTGTCGGCGTAGAGGATCACCTTGCCGTCGACGTTGCGCGCCGCGCGGCCGATCGTCTGGATCAGCGATGTCTCCGAGCGCAGAAACCCTTCCTTGTCGGCATCGAGGATGGCGACGAAGCCGCATTCGGGAATGTCCAGACCCTCGCGCAGCAGGTTGATGCCGACCAGCACGTCAAAGGCGCCGAGGCGCAAGTCGCGCAGAATCTCGATGCGCTCCAGCGTGTCGATGTCGGAGTGCATGTAGCGGACGCGCACCCCGCGCTCATGCAGATATTCGGTCAGGTCCTCGGCCATGCGCTTGGTCAGCACGGTGACCAGGGTGCGATAGCCCTTGGCCGTTGTCTCCTGAATCTCGCCGACCACGTCGTCGACCTGGGTCTTGGCCGGGCGCACCTCGACCGGCGGGTCGATCAGGCCGGTCGGGCGGATGACCTGCTCGGCGAAGACGCCGCCGGATTGTTCCATCTCCCAGCCGCCCGGGGTCGCCGAGACGGCGACGGAGAGCGGACGCATGGCGTCCCATTCCTCGAAGCGCAGCGGCCGGTTGTCCATGCAGGAGGGCAGGCGGAACCCGTACTCCGCCAGTGTCGCCTTGCGGCGGAAGTCGCCGCGATACATGCCGCCGATCTGCGGCACGGTGACGTGGCTCTCGTCGATGAAGATCAGCGCGTTGTCGGGCACATATTCGAACAGGGTCGGCGGCGGATCGCCGGGCATCCGGCCGGTGAGATAGCGCGAATAGTTCTCGATGCCGGCGCAGGAACCGGTCGCCTCCAGCATTTCCAGGTCGAAGCGGCAGCGCTGCTCCAGCCGTTGCGCCTCCAGCAGGCGTCCAGCCTTTTCAAGCTCTTGCAGCCGGTGCTGCAATTCTTCCTTGATCGACTTGATGGCTTGATTCAACGTCGGGCGCGGCGTGACGTAGTGCGAGTTGGCGTAGATCTTCACGCTCTTCAGATCGCCCGTCTTGCCGCCGGTCAGCGGGTCGAACTCGGTGATCGACTCGATCTCGTCGCCGAACAAAGTGACACGCCAGGCGCGGTCCTCGAGGTGGGCGGGGAACAGTTCGATCGTGTCGCCGCGCACCCGGAACGAGCCGCGCACGAAATTGATGTCCTGGCGCTTGTATTGCTGGGCAACGAGGTCGGCGAGCAATTGCCGCTGGTCGATGCGGTCGCCGACCGTCATCTGGAACGTCATCGCCGTATAGGTCTCGACCGAGCCGATACCGTAGATGCAGGACACCGAGGCGACGATGATGACGTCGTCTCGCTCCAGCAGCGAGCGCGTGGCCGAGTGGCGCATGCGGTCGATCTGCTCGTTGATCGACGATTCCTTCTCGATATAGGTGTCGGTGCGCGGGACGTAGGCCTCCGGCTGATAATAGTCGTAGTAGGAGACGAAATACTCGACCGCGTTGTCGGGGAAGAATTTCTTGAACTCGGAGTAAAGCTGTGCCGCCAGCGTCTTGTTGGGCGCCAGAATCAGGGCGGGGCGCTGAGTCTCCTCGATCACCTTGGCCATGGTGAACGTCTTGCCGGAGCCGGTGACGCCGAGCAGCACCTGCGTGCGGTCGGCATTGTCGACGCCTTCGACCAGATCCTTGATCGCCGTCGGCTGGTCGCCGGCCGGCTCGAAGTCCGACACCATCTTGATGGCGATGCCGCCTTCCGACTTGTCGGGGCGGGCAGGGCGGTGCGGTGTCCAGATCTGGCCGTTCTTGTGCAACGGGTTGCCGCTCTCGATCAGAGCCGACAACGCTTCCACCGTGGCGGTCACGCCGGACTTCGGCAGCGCCTCGGCGTCTTCCAGGCTGATGTCGAGGCCGGGAATGGGATTGAGGCCGGCCGCCGCGCGCTCGCGGGCGCTCGCCGCGCCGCCCATCGACGTGCCGCGCGCGGTCTTGGTGGGCGCCGAGGAGCGTTCTGGGATTTTCTTAGCGCCTCCCTTTCCTTCCCCCCTTGAGGGGGAGGTGCCGCCGAAGGCGGCGGTGGAGGTCGCCTCGGCAGTGCTCGACGCCGCCTGCCTTCCGTCCCGCTCCGCCTCTCTCGAAATCTGCTCGGCCCATTCGGAAACCGAGCCGCTCAGCGGGGCGCCGGAAAACTCCGCCTGCGGCGCTTCCTCGAAGCCGCCGCGATGCAGGGGCTCGGATGCGTCGTGATAATCGGTCAGCGGGTTGCCACGCTTGCGGTAACCGTCGTCCTTCGCCGCCGGCGGCTTCTTGTCAGGTGATCTGGCCATGGGCCTAAATATGGGCGGAGTCCGTGTGAATGGGAAGAGCAGGCGTCGCCCCAACGCTTACCGAACCCGTGTTCCTGACAGTAGGGTGTCAGCATTTCGGGCAGCGGCGCGCGTTGTCGCGGCCGTCCGACCCGCTTGCAAAGCCCGCCGTGATCGCCAAAAGATGCCGGCCAGCGACGGAGCGCAATCATGGACGCACAGGAATTCCTGCCGGACGAGAAGGTCATCGCCTCGATCAGGCAGGACATCGCCGGTTACGAACGGGAGAGGGTATCGGCCCGCCGCAAGGTGCTTTGGCGGGTGCCGCTCTACCTCGCGCTGCTGGCCGCCGCTGTCCTGCTTCTCGCCTGGCTGTTCAACCGGTTCGCCGATCCGTTCGAGCAATGGACGTCGACCCCGCATGTCTTCCTTTACGTCGTCGGCGTCATCCTCGCCTTCGTCCTCTATTGGCGGGCGCGCAAGCCGGCCGCGGACCTGCAGCAATCGTTCCGCGCGAAGCTGCTGCCGATGGTCTTCGGCTTCATCGACAATCTGCGCTACGGCAAGGGGACAAGGCCGGAATCGTTCGACCGGCTGCCGCCGGAGACCGTGGGCGATTTCGATCGACAGACATTCGACGACGTGGTCGCCGGCACCTATCGCGGCTTCAGTTTCGAACTCTACGAGGCGACGCTGAAGGACAAGGTCGGCAAGGCCGAAACCACGCTGTTTCACGGCGTGGTCATGGCCTTCGAAATGGAGCAGCCGTTTCCGGGCCTGCTGGTGGCGACGCGCAAGGAGAACCATGTCGTCTCCTTCTTCCGCGGTCTCTTCGGCGCATCCGTCGATCAGATCGAGAGCGGCATTCCGGCCATCGACGAGAAATATGATTTTCGCACTGACAATGCCGAGGCGGCGCAGCCGCTGGTGAAGGGGCGGCTGGCGCAGGCGCTGCAATGGCTAGGAGAGGCCTGGCCAGGCGAGCCGGCGCGCGTGGCGTTGCGCGGCAATGACGGTTTTCTGCTGCTGCCGACGCCGAAGAATTTCTTCGAACTGCCACCCGCGTCGGTGGCGCTCGACTACAAGACGCATATCGAGCCGATCATCGCCGACATGGCCTCGCTGATCGCCACGGCGGCGCTGGTGCGAAAAGTCGGCAGCGCCGACGAGCAGGCGGCGCCCGACGCCTGAAGCTTCGGGGCCGACCGGTCAGAAAATTCTATGCGGGCACAGCCCGCCCAGCGGCCGTCATGCCCGCCCGGCCTGTTTCATCTGGGCGAAGTCCGGAACTGCCTTGCCGCTTTCGACGGGGAAGCCGCCAGTCGCCTCGGCCTTGCCCTTCCGCGCCTTGGTCGCCGCGTACAGGCTCTCATATTGCTTCAGTTGCGCAACGGTGTCCTGCAGTTCGGCTATCTGGTTGCGCATATAGTCCGCCTCGCTGCTGGCCTGCTCCACATCGGTGGTTTCTTCAGCAACCTCCACCTCGGATTGGGTCCCGCGCTGGTCGTCGAACTCGCCGCTCAATCCCGCGAGCCGCTTCTCCAGCACGTGACGGTCGGCCTCCATGTCGTTCAGCTTGGCGCGCAGCGTCGTCATGGTCGAAACAGCGTCGCGGTATTCGTTGGCACCACTCTGCAGGCGGACGTTGAGAGTCTGGATTTCGCCGCGCAATGCCTGGTTCTCGCTCTGAAAACGCTTGTCGCGTTCGGCCAGCTCGGCGGCGAAGCGCGACGTGTTCTCGTTCGCCTCGATCAGCTTTGCTTCGAGCGCATCATTGAGTTTCTGCAGCCGCGTGCCATCCGCTTCCTCGGCGACAAGCCGGGACATGATCTCCGCGAGCCGCGCGGAATCGCTGGCGTGCATGCCCGACAGTTCCTCGACCCGGCGGCGGAATTCGGCCTGCCGCTTCTGCGCGAGGTCCAGTTCGACGGAAAGACCGACATTCTTCTCGCGCAGCATCTCGGACTCGCGCATGTAGCGCTCCGCCTCGTTGGTGCGCGCGGCGTGCGTGGTCTGGAGTTCGCCGTAAAGCGATTCACAGCGCACGATGGCGTTGCGCGCCTCGACCACGTCGAGCCGCAGGCCGCCGATGGTCTCCCGCATCGCCTCGGCCTCGCCGAGCAGTTTTGCTTCCCGGCGCTTCAGCACCTCGACCAACTGGTCGTAGCGGGCGCGCAGCCGCTCCAACTTGTCGACGCGCTCCAGCAGGCGACGATTCTCCGTGGCGTAGGCGGCATTGCCGTTCTCGAGATCGTTGCCGCGATGGATGTCGGCGTAGACATCGTTGACGAAGTCGCGGCTCATGTGCTGCGCCGCGAGGATGCTCGCCAAGGCTTCGGCGATGCGGTTGAGATCGTCCTGCGTGCGGGCCCGCGCCTCCTCGAAAGCGGAGTACCCGGCGAGCCGGCCCTGTGTGTGGGCGCTGATCCGGTCGCTGTGTTCGATCACAGGTTGTTCCACCGCAGGCAGATTCACCTGTTCTTCCGTAACCGGTTCAAGACTTTCGACAAGCTCTTGCCTGGGCGCATCATCCGCTTCGTCGATCGGCAGCAGGAATTCCTCGTTGAGCACGTTGGACATGCCGTCTTCGAGCGTCACGAACGCTCGCTTCAAAGGATCCCGCCGGGTCAGGATGTTTGCGAGATTCATGGCTACTACCCCCTGATACTTCGATACGCGAACGCACTGCGATCATTTACATATTGTTAAGAAAGCATAGCGCGTTTGAGGGTCATGGGAATAGCCCCTTTGGGAGGAGTTTTCGTATAGTAAACGGCCATTTGCGGGGCGTTTGAGGGCCAAGGCCGAGTGCTTGTCTCAACAGAATATCCAGCTGAATATTTTCGCGGAATTCGTGATAATTCTTGCCGTATACCTTCCCGTCAAGAAATGGCTGCCGGTGGGGCCGGAGTGAAAAACAGCCATCCTCTACCCCGTTGATGGGATTGGACAATCCCGCGGCATCGAGCGACGCGGGTTCGGACGCCGGGTCGATGGTCCGTCGGGAGGCTCAGGGAAAGAGGGCTTCCTGGGTCATTTCGAGGTGCAGCAGAGCGCCGTCATAAGGATGCGCGTCGCACACCGCCTCGTCCAGTTCGACACCGATGCCGGGCTCCTTCGACGGAATGACGCGGCCGTCCTGCCATTCGATCTTCTTCTTCAGCAGCGTCTCGTGGAAACCGTCCCACTGCTTCAGGGATTCGAGGATGAGGAAGTTGGGCAGGGTCACTGCCAACTGGATGTTGGCGGCGCCGACCACCGGCCCGCAATAGCAGTGCGGTGCGATCTGGATGTGATAGGCCTCAGCCATGGCGGCGATCTTCTTGGTCTCCAATATGCCGCCGGAACGGCCGAGGTCGGGCTGCAGGATCGTCGCGGCGCGCTGTTCGATGACGCGGGCGAATTCGAATTTCGTGGTCAGCCGCTCCCCCGTGGCAATCGGGATCTTTGTGCCGCACGCCACTTCGGCCATGACTTCCGGCATGTCGGGCGGCACCGGTTCCTCGAACCACAGCGGGTCGTAGGGCTCGATTGCCGCGGCCATGCGCAGTGCGCCGGACGCGGTGAACTGGCCGTGCGTGCCGAACAGAATGTCGGCCTTCGTACCCACCGCTTCCCGGATGGCCTTCATCATGCGGGCCGACAGGTCGATGTCGCAGAGGCGCGGCTGGTGACCGTCATAGACCGTATAGGGTCCGGCGGGATCGAGTTTCACCGCATTGAAACCCTGGCGCACATATTCCAGCGCGCAGGCCGCGGCGAGGTCGGGATCGTTGTAGACATTGACCGGCCCGGCCTCGACCGGCACGACGCTGCCCGAATTCGGATAAAGATAGGTATAGCTGCGCAGCGTCTCGTGCACCTGTCCGCCGAGCAGCTTGTAGACCGGCTTGCCCGCCTCCTTGCCGATGATGTCCCAGCAGGCGATCTCCAGCGCCGAGACGCAGCCCATCACCGAAATATCCGGCCGCTGCGAGAAGCCGGACGAATAGGCGCGGCGGAAAAAGGTCTCGATGTCGTGCGGGTCGCGTCCGACGAGGTAGCGGCCGGCCAGATCCTCGATCATGCGGGCGGTGACATGCGGGCCGAAGGTGGCGCTGTAGGCCTCGCCGTATCCAACGACATTGGAGTCGGTGGTCAACTTGACGAAGATGAAATAGCGGCCGCCAATGCCGGGCGGCGGATTACCGACGACCCAGGTTTTTACGTCGGTGATTTTCATATCCTGACCTCTGTTTGTGCCCCCTCCGGCCCTTCGGGCCACCTCCCCCGTAAACGGGGGAGGATCAACGTCGCTGCCGGCCGCAACCTTGGACCCTCGCCTGCGAAGCGGGGGAGGGGGACCACGCGAAGCGTGGTGGAGGGGGCGAGCCTGACAGCCCTCATCTCCAATCCTCCAGCACCAGTTCCGCGCCCTTCCAGCCGGTCATGATCGACGGGGCGTTGGTGTTGCCGGAAATGTTGTCGGGGAAGATCGAGGCGTCGATGACGCGCAGACCCTCCAGCCCATGCACCTTCAGCCGCGGATCGACCACCGCTTTCGCCGGATCGGGACCCATGCGGCAAGTGGAAACGGGATGGTAGACCGTGCCGGAGCGTTTTCGGAAATCCAGAATCATATCCTCGTCGGAAGTGATCGACGGACCGGGCAAGACTTCCTCGACGATCACTTCGGCCATGGCCGGCTGCGCCGCGATCTTGCGGACGAATTTCACCGCGGCCAGCATTTCGGCGACGTCCTCCTCGGTCGAATAGGCGTTGGCGACAATCTTTGGATAATCGCGCGGGTTTTTCGAGCGGATCATGATCTCGCCGCGGCTGGTCGGCCGGCAGTTGGAAAGGCCGATTGAAAAGCCCGGCCAGTCGTCCGGCGTCAGGATCGGCCGCTCGCCCACCTTCGGCTTCACCGTGGAAAAGGCCTGGAAATAGAGCTGCATGTTGGGGCGGGGCAACGTCGGGTCCGTGCGAAAGAAGCCGCCGGCGGCATTCATCGACAGCGACAGCGGCCCGGTGCGCAGCAGCAGGTATTGCATGCCGACCAGGAGCTTGCCCCACCACGGCCGCAATATCTGGTTGAGCGTCGCCTCACGGCCTCGGTAAGTGTAGTTGATGCCGACATGGTCTTCGAGATTGCGGCCGACATTCTCGTTGGCGTGCACAATTGCGATGCCGAGGCTTTTCAGATGGTCGGCCGGGCCGACACCCGACAATTGCAGAAGCTGCGGCGAGTTGATCGAACCGGCCGACAGGATCACTTCGCGGCCGGCGCGGACCGTGTGCTTTGCGCCGTTCCGTTCATACTCGATGCCGACGGCCCGTTTGCCCTCGAAAATGATCCTGGTCGCCAGAGCATTGGTCTCGACGCGGACATTCCTGCGCTTCATCGCCGGCCGCAAAAAAGCGCGCGCCGCCGACATCCGACGTCCGTCTTGCGTTGTGATCTGGTAGATGCCGGCGCCTTCCTGGATATCGCCGTTGAAATCGGGATTTCGCGGAAGCCCGGCCTGTTCGGCGGCCTTGAGATAGCGCTGGGTGAGCGGGTGGACCAGCTTCGCGCAGTCGGTGACGTGGACTGGCCCGCCCTTGCCGCGCAGGCGGCTGGCGCCCGCCTCGTTGTCCTCGATCGCCTTGAAGGCCGGCAGCAGGTCGTCGAAACCCCAGCCCGGATTGCCCTGGTCACGCCAGGAATCGTAGTCGGCCTGATCGCCGCGAATCCAGACCATGGCGTTGATCGAGCTCGACCCCCCCAAAACCTTGCCGCGCGGCCAATGGTCGGCGTTGCCGGCCAGCCCCGGATCGGGTTCGGTCTTGTAGTTCCAGTTGACCGCGGGATCGTAGAAGGTCTTGCCGTAGCCCAGCGGCATCTGCACGAAAAAGCGCCGGTCGGTGCCGCCGGCCTCCAGCACCAGCACGGAAAAGCGGCCGCTCGCTGACAGCCGCTCGGCCAGCACGCATCCGGCGGAGCCGGAGCCGACGATGACGAAGTCGTAGGTCTGCATGAAGGCGCGAAAATCCCGGTGGGCGGCTACATCGGCAGCTTAACGGGACGCCAGGCGGCCGGCAGGCGGGGCTTCCGGCATCGGTTGTGAGAAAAGCGACCGGGGTGGCAGCGCAGGACCGCGTTGACCGTTTTCCTCGCCACGGTTAGGGCAGGCGGAGGGTGAGAGGAGAGTAAACGCGATGGTTCACTACGCGAACGGGCAGGAACCCACCGGGGAACTTACGTTGCGCACGCTGGCCATGCCATCCGACGCCAATGCGGCGATGGACATTTTTGGCGGCTGGGTAATGGCGCAGATGGACCTTGCCTGCGGCATCCGCGCCGCCGAGCGCGCCAAGGGCCGCGTGGTGACCGCCGCGGTCAAGGAGATGTCCTTCGCCAAGCCAATGAAGATCGGCGACACGCTGTGCATCTATACGCATATCACGCGGGTCGGCCGCACCTCGATGATCCTGAAGGTCGAGGCCTGGGCGCAACGCTATCTCACCGATCTGATGGAGAAGGTCACCGACGCGGATTTCATCATGGTGGCGCTGGACGGCGAGGGCAAACCGAAGCCGGTGCCGGCGGAGTAGGGCAGTAGGGCAGTAGGGATATTCGTTCCCGGCATCTTCCCTGAAGCCGGCGCAAAAATAGAACGCGGCAGCCGCAGCCATATTGACCGCCTCGCGTATTCGCGTTTCCTTCCTACTGCCCTACTGCCCTACTGCCCTACTGCCCTACTGCCCTACTGCCCTACTGCCCTACTGCCCTACTGCCCTACTGCCCTCCGATTCCTCATCCATTTCCCACGAACTGTTGCCCGCGATCCTGTCGAATCGCTCTCGGGCACGGGCTACCCGCTCGCCGTTCCTGCGCGCCCATTCGGCCAGCGCCGTAACCGGCTCCAGCAACTCGCGGCCGAGATCGGTCAGCTCGTATTCGACGCGCGGCGGGATGGTCGGGAACTGTTCGCGCACGACGAAGCCGTCGCGCTCCAATCCGCGCAGGGTCGCAGTCAGCATCTTCTGCGATATGCCGCCGACTGCCTCGCGCAATTCGCTGAAGCGCATGCGTCCGGGACCGAGCTTGGTCACCACCAGCACGGTCCACTTGTCGCCGACGCGATTCAGGACGCCGCTGACGGCGCGGCAATCCTCGCTGAGGTGCAAGTGCCTTGGTTTCAAAAAAGTGCCTCCTTGCGGCAGTCCTTGTCAGTATCCTAAATAGTGTCGGTATCCTCCAGATACCAGCTTTCAAGAGGTCACTTCCAATGTCTAAACCTAAAATCGCCCTTGTGATAGGCTCCACGCGCGCCAACCGCTTCGCCGACAAGCCCGCCGAATGGTTCGCCAAGCTCGCCAAGGAAAATTCCGACATCGAAATCGAGGTCGTCGACCTGCGCGACTTCCCGCTGCCCTTCTTCGATGAGGTCTCTTCGTCGCTCTACGTGCCTTCCAAGAGCGAGGTCGCGCAGCGCTGGCAGAAGAAGGTCGCGAGTTTCGACGGCTTCATCTTCACCGCCGCCGAATACAGCCGCGGCCCAACCGGCGTGCTGAAGAACGCGCTCGATTACGCCTACAGCGAATGGAACAAGAAGCCGGTCGGTTTCGTCGGTTACGGCGGCGTCGGCGGTGCGCGCGCGATCGAGCAGCTTCGCCTGCACGCGGTGGAACTGCAGATGGCACCGGTGCGAAATGCCGTCCACATCGTCTGGGCGGACATGGCGCAGGTCATGAACGGCAGCAAGAAGCTGGAAGAGTTCGAGCACCTGAACCAGGCGGCCAAGGGTCTGCTGAACGACATGTCGTGGTGGTCGAAGGCCCTGAAGACGGCCCGCGATGCCGATGCCCGGGCCGAGGAAGCCAGGGCGGCCTGATCCGCCTGTACTTTTCCGGATACGCAGGGCGGCCTTCGGGTCGCCCTTGTTTTTGGGCGTCACCACAGGCCATCAAACGAAAAACCCGTCGACCCTCGCGGGACGACGGGCTGTTGCCTGGGTGCCGAAGCACCACGGTACTCAATACATGACCGCAGGCTGCCGACAATGGTGCCCTATGGTGAAAATTGGCTTAATTGGCGGCTGTTTGTGCCAAAGTCGCAGTTACCCAAGGGAAGATCCCAGGGGGCAACCGGCCATCGGGGCGGGACAGCACGCAACAAAAAAGCGGGCCGAAAAGCCCGCTTCCCTCGTTTCCGAGACTTGAGACGCCGCCGGTACATTCATGGTCGGCGAATCGTCGATCGGATCAATTCAGCCGCCCTGCCGAGGAACCTTGACCTCGTATCCCGAAGAACATTCGACCCGGATGAGGCAGCCGATGACCTTAGTTAGGGATGGACTGCGTTCAAATCAAGGCGGCAAATCAAGACACGTGATCCGTCCCATCTTTCGTGCGTCGAATGGAGAGAGCGCCATGTTCGCGCGGTGGATGAAGCCGCTGACATTCCGATTCAACATGCCGCCGGCTTGAATCATCGGCCAAGCGCAAGCCGTTGGTTTCAGACTCTCTTGGGACTTAGCCCGCTTGGCGATGCACGCCGGGGAGCTTGGAGGCGATGACCTTGTCGATGCGGCGGCCGTCGAGGTCGACGACCTCGAAGCGCCAGCCATTCGCATTAACGCACTCGCCGGTGGCGGGCAGGTGATGCAGTTGCGACAGGATGTAGCCGGCGACGGTCTCGTAGTCGCGGTTCTCGGGGATGTCTATGCCTAGGTGATCGCGCATCTCGTCGGCGGGCATATAGCCGGCGAGCAGCCAGGAGCCGTCCTCGCGCTGCACCGCCGACGGTTCCTCCTCGGCTTGCAGGTCGGAACGGAACACACCGGTGATCGCCTCAAGAATGTCGGCGGGGGTGACGATGCCCTCGAAGTGGCCGTACTCGTCGTGGACGAGCGCCACCGGCACCTCCGATTCCTTCAGCGTCGCCAGCACGTCTAGAGCATCCGCCTGGTCGTGGACGATCGGCGCGGTGCGGATGTGACGTTGCATGTCGAGCCTGTTGCCGGCCAGCAATGAGGCAAGGACCTCGCGTGTCTGGACGACGCCGACCATGGTGTCGACCGAGCCTTCGGCCACCGGCAGGCGCGAATGTTCGGTCTCGGTGATCGCCTTGCGGATGGCCGCCTCGTCCCAGGCGAGGTTGATCCAGTCGACGTCGGTGCGCGGCGTCATCACGGCGCGCACGGCGCGGTCGCCAAGCCGCATCACGCCGGCGATCATGCGCCGCTCGTCCGATTCGATGGTGCCGTGATGCTCGGCCTCGGCGACCAGCATCTTGATCTCCTCGTCCGTGACCTTCTCCTCCGATTCGCCCTTCTGGCCGAGCAGCCACAGGACGGCGCGACCGGAAATATCCAGCAGGAACACCAGCGGCGCTGCAATGATCGCCAGCAGCGACATGGCCGGAGCGACACGCGCCGCGATGCTTTCCGGATTGCGCAACGCGATCTGTTTCGGCACCAGTTCGCCGATGATCAGCGATGCGTAGGTGATGACGGCGACGACAATGCCGACACCCAGCCACGCGGCCATACGGTCCGGGACCCCGGCGGCTTCGAGGGCGTCCGACAGGCGTTCACCCAGCGTCGCTCCCGAAAACGCGCCGGAGAGAACGCCGACCAGCGTGATGCCGATCTGCACCGACGATAGGAACTTGCCGGGGTTGGCGCCGAGCTTCAGCGCGCGGGCGGCGCCTGTGACATTGCGGTCGACCATTGCTTTCAGCCGAGCCGGGCGCGAGGAGACGACGGCAAGCTCGGACATTGCCAGCAGGCCGTTCACACAGATGAGGACGACCACGATACCGATTTCAACGTATAGCATGGACGCTGCTTAGCATCCGTCAGGCGTTCTCGAAAAGGCTCAGTTGGGGGATGCGCTGTTTTGGACAGGCTTGGGCGGGCTTTCGGATTCCGGAACCAGCACGCCGATCTTGATCATGCCGTCCGTGAAATAAGGGTCGCCCCCGCCATTGTGGCCGTCGGTGGTCTTGCCGATGCCGACTGCCTCGTCGACGGAGGAAATCACATGCGCTTCCAGCAAGCTGTCGATCACATTGTTGCGCTCGGCGTCGATGTCAGGTGCGATGTGATGCGTGATCTGGCCGGTGTCGTGGCTGAAACCGACGCCGCGGTCGAAGCTCGCGGAACCCAGCCAGAGCGGCCGGCCGTCATCGTCGAGCACCGAGGTCTTCCAGAAGCGGACGTGATGGCGTCTATCGGCGCTTTCGCCGGCCAGCTTTTCGAAAGCTAAATCCTGCCGCCTGCCCTCGTAGAGCAGGGTGCTGACCGGCGCGTCGTCATCAGGCCGGTCGAGCGCGACGCTAAGCCCGATGTCGATCGAACTGCGCAAGGTAATGGGATCGGCGGCACTCCATCCTGCCTTGTGGAAGCCGCGCAGCATTTCTTCCTTCGTGCCGATGAGGCCGACATTGATGGGGTCGCCCGGAATGCCTTGCGGCGTCGTCGTCAGGAAATTGCTGATCCGGTCGGCGAGGTGTCGGTCATGCACCGTCCAGAATTCGGGCAGCGCGAAATAGGCAACCGCGCCATAGGCTATGCCAATCACGAGCAGCGCTGAAAGCGCCGCTGAAATCTTCTTCCGCCGCATTGTTCCCGTCCCCTCATGCGCGAAGCAGAATAGCGAGGAGATGCGATGTTCGGAAGCCGGCTCACAACCGTTCGGCCGGAAAGGGGGTTTTCCTCAAGTCTCTACTCCCGCCCGTTTCAGCCCCTCCACCCAGCGGTCGATCTGACGCGGATCGCGGTAGGGCAGGGCGCTCCTGAGGTGTTCGACGGAAAAACCGGGATTGACCTCCAGCAGCTCGCTCCAGTAGCGCCGCGCCTCGTCGTACCGTCCCGTCAAGCCATGGAGGCAGGCGAGATAGAAGCGCGTCATGTCGGAGCGCGGCGCCAGCAGCAGGCGGCGCTTGAAGGCTATCTCGGCTTCGCCGTAGCGTCCGAGCGCCAGCAGTGCACGGCCCAGGAAATTCAGCGCCATGTCGAATTGCGGATCGAGCCGGTGGGCGCGTGTATAGAGCGCCACGGCGTCCTCGAAGCGGCCCTGGAAATCGCGAATATTGCCGAGGCCGGTATAGGCGTCGGCGAGATTGGGGCTGAGCGCGATGGCGCGTTCGGCCGCGGGTTCGGCCTCGTCGAGCCGCTTCATCCAGGACAATGCCAGCGCCAGCGCGATATGGCCCTGCGGCTCGCTCTCGTCGGTTTCGATTGCCTTGCGCGCCAGTTCCAGCGCGCGGTCCAGGTTAGCCGGTGTGGCCCCGTTCCACTGGTTGGCGTAGTCGGCGAAGGCGATCATCGACAGCCGAGCATAAGCGAGCGCCAGGCCGGGATTGATCTCCAGCGCATGCTCGAGCATGGCGCGCGCCTCAACGGCCGTCTTGGGCGAGAGTTGCATCACCACCTGCCGGGAGCGCACGAGCAGGTCATAGGCTTCCGGCTCGATCTTGGCACGGCTTTCGCGCCGCGCCTCCTCGCCATCGGTCAGCTTCACCTTCAAGGCGGTGACGATGGTGCGCGTCACCTCGTCCTGCACCTCGAAGATGTCCTCGACCTGGCGGTCGAAGCGGTCGGCCCACACATGGCCGCCTGTGGTGCCGTCGATCATCTGGGCGTTGATGCGGATGCGGTTGGCGGCGCGCCGCACGCTGCCTTCCAGCACATAGCGGACGCCGAGTTCGCGGCTGACCCGGCGTACATCCGGGCTCTGGCCCTTGTAGGCGAAGGACGAATTGCGGGCGATGACGAACAGGCCCGAGACCTTCGACAGATCGGTGATGATGTCCTCGGTGATGCCGTCGGCGAAATAGCCCTGCTCCGGGTCGCCGGACATGTTGTCGAAGGGCAGCACGGCGATCGACGGCCGGTCGGGCATTGCCGGAGGCGGCTCCGGCGAAGGTGAGGGAGCGGCCACCACGGCTCCGTCCGGCGACCAGCTCCAGATATGCACCGGCCGCTCGATGTTCTTGACCTCGTGATGGCCGCTGTCGGCGAAATCGACACCGACCCGACCATGCACATATTGGTGGACATTGTCCGAGATGGCGACGCCGCCGGGCGTGGCCAAGGTCTCGATCCGGGCCGCGAGGTTGACGCCGTCGCCGAACAGGTCGCTGCCCTCGACCAGCACGTCGCCGAGATTGACGCCGACGCGCAGCACGATCGCGCGGCCCTCCGGCGCACCCTCATTCGCGGAGGCCATGGCGCGCTGCAAGGCGGCGGCGCATTCGACCGCGTTGACGGCGCTGCCGAACTCGATGAAGACACCGTCGCCGGTGCGCTTGAAGATGCGGCCCAGATGTTTTTCGACAAGGGGATCCAGCACCTCACGCCAGCGTGCAGTGAGCTGCGTGTGCGTGGCGGTCTCGTCGCGCTCCATCAGCCGGCTGTAGCCGACGACATCGGCGGCCAGGATTGCGGCGAGCCGGCGTTGGATTTGTTTGTCTGCCATTCGCGCGAGCGCCTTGCGGGACTGCTTTGTAAATCGTCCGGCGCTCGCCTCCAAGCCCATTCCATGCCGGCTGCTGCCAACCGGCATCGTCACGCGGATCGGACTGGCCTATCTGCAGGCGACGTAGCCGTTCCGGCGCTGCATGATGTCGAAGTGAAAATGGTCGGCGTGGTCGGCATTGTAGCCGGGGCCGAGCACGGTGGTGAAATAATCGCAGCCGTCCTGCCGCACCGTGTTCAAAAAACCGCGCTGACGGAAGGCGAACCAGCCGGGCTTGCGCACGTCGATATCCCGGCCGTTGTTCAGCTCGATGCGCATCACGTCCAGCGCGTTGCCGCGCGAATGCTGCGAGGGCGTGCCGCGCGAGCCGCGAATGTTGCGGCAGGAATAGCTCGATCCCTGGTGGATCGCCTTGACGCCGGACAGGTAGCGCCAGCGCGCGGCCGGAACGAGTTCCTTCCTGGTCCAGCGGGAGAAGGTTGCGGCCATCGCGCAGCTCAGCGTGGCGGCTGGCTTCATCTCGACGCTGCCGATCGCCGAGACCTGCACCGGCCAGTCTATGCCGCAGCCGCCCTCATGAATGGGGTCGAGGTCCCGGAATTCCACGCCGAGCCGCTTGAGATCACGGCGGCAGGCGACCTCGTCGGACGGCATGACTTCGACCGGTTCGGCGGGCATTTCGAAATGCGGATAGGCGGTGAGTGACGGATCGGCTGGAGCCGGGCTCGGATCGGCCGGAGTTTGCGCCGTTTCATCTGTTGGAACGGAAACTATCGGATCGGCCGGCACCGGGGTTATCGGGATTGCCGCCGGCACCCCGGCGGTGCGGGTTCCGACATCGACATCGGGCCGAAGCGACATCACGCTTTCGGTGGAGCAGGCGGTGGCGAGCGCCGCAAGGAGGCCCGCCACGCAGGCACGCCGAAGCGTGGGCGAGGCAAGAATGCGCATCGATGAAGTCCCTGGTCCCTCGAGGCCGAACTCTAAGGGCCAAGCGTAAAGGAAAGGTCAGCGATGGCGTTCAGGCCTGCGGCGCGATTGTGGCCGAGGGGCGGGAACAGCCTCATGAACTGATTCACGATGCCGCCGCATCCGTCTGTCTCGAAACGGATTTATGGATACCTCACGATTTCCAGCCGGACACCTATTCGCATACTGTCCCGCCGTGCTTGCGGGGCGCCAGGTCGAGATGGAAATGCCTCTCATGGTCGGCATCGCTGCCCGGCCCGAGCACCGTTTTGAACGGGCCGCAGGCTGCATTGCGCAGCGTCTGGAGAAAGCGTGCCTCGCGCTCTTCGGGATTTGGAACGACCTCCACGGCCTTGCCGTCCGACAGGTTGAAGCGGGCGATATCGAGCGCGTTGCCGAATGCGTGTTCGGACAGCTTCGTCGTGCCGTTGCGCGGCCGGCAGACATAGGCCGAGGCCTGCGAGATCGATTTGAGGTCTGCGCCGAATTCGCGCTTCGCGGCGGGCGCGACAATCTCAGCCACGAAGCGGGCTGCCGCCTCCGTCATGGCGCAGTTCATCACCGCCTCGGGCTCCAGCGCAACGTCCTTGCCGAGACTTTTGACCGCGATCGGATAGGGTACGGAGCATCCTGCCTCGTCCTTCTCGGCGGAGCGGGCTTCGAAGTCGACACCCAGGGTCCGCAGGCGCTGGCGGCATGTGGTTTCGGCGGGCGGCATGAGTGGCGACGGCGTTTCGGCCGAGCGGGGATCGGGTGGAACTTCTCGATTCGGCGCAGGCGGGGATACCTCAGGCACCGGAGCCGTGGCCGGCGTCGCCGGTTCCGGCGGCGTTTTGCTGTGCTCGTCAACAGAGGTTTCCGGCGCTGCTGTCTTTCCGGTCGCGCCGCCCGAGGCCTGTTCATCCGGGCGCGGCTCCGGCACTGGGGTATCGCCAAGATGTTTGGGAGGGATGTTGCCCGCGGGAGGAGGATGGACTTCGGGCGCCGGCACCTTCTCCGGAAGCCTTGGCGTTTGCGCCGACGCGCCGGCCAGAAGCGCGACGGTCAAGCCGGAGGCGGCCAGGGATAGGAGGCAGGCGCAAAAATCCATCGCCGCTCAACGGCGATGCGCCGGTTTGGTTGCCGCGACGAGGGGCTCGATGCTCAGGCGCCGATGGCCTCCAGCCCTTCCTCCAGCCAGTCGCCAAGCATCGGCATGCCCATCAGATATTTCGCCGTGCGCCTGTTGCCGCGCTCCCGCGCCGCGGTCACCGCTTCGGACCATTCGGCGGCCTCGTAGTCGCCACGCCCGATCCAGGCCAGCGCCACCAGCTCGGCGGCCTCGTCCACATTGAGATCGTTGATCAGTTCGCGCAGTTCCTCCTCGATCAGGTTTTCGGTCTCTTCCTCCGCCAGCCCGTCATGATGATGGTTGTCCCGGACATCGCCGTCGAACTCGACCTCATGGTCCTGGCCGTCGGCATAGTCTTCGTTCACGCCGGCGCTGATCGCCTTGGCCTTCTCGATGAAAATGCGAACGGTGTCCGGACCGATGGTCAGGTCCCAGTCCTTTTCGAGTTTTCGCTGCACCGGTGATCTCCGTGGTAACGCGTGGACGATGATACAGAAATTGTGCGCAAGGTCACGTCCGGTGAGACGTTGGCGCCGCGGGCGGCATTGACAGGGGCGGGCGTTGTCCCGAAATGGCGCGTCTCCCGCAACCACGGTATCCCTGATGAGCATGCTTCTGTCGCCGAAGGTCCTGCCGATCCTGATGCTTCTTGCCTCGAACGTGTTCATGACGTTCGCCTGGTATGGGCACCTGAAATACAAGACCTCACCGCTCTACGCGGCCGTGCTGTTCTCGTGGGGGATCGCCTTCTTCGAATACTGGCTGGCCGTGCCGGCCAACCGCTGGGGCAGCGCCGCCTATTCCGCGGCCGAGCTGAAGACGATCCAGGAGGTCATCACGCTCGTTGTCTTCATGGTGTTTTCGGTGTTGTATCTCGGCCAAAGCATCACTTGGAACCATGTGATCGGCTTTGCGATGATCTGCGGCGGCGCGGCCTTCATCTTCCGCGCGTGACCGCAGGTTCGACCGAAACGCCGGGAAGAACCCGGACCCCGGCAGCGTTGACGCGCGTATAGGTTCAACAATCGTTTCGAGGAGAAGGCAGATGCAATTCCGTTATGCGCTGATCGTCGCTTCCGCGCTTTTTCTGGCCCCGCTTGCCGTCGGTCCGTCGCTGGGGGCGGGCGGTGGCGGTGGAGACAGCAGTGGTGGCAGCGGCGGAGGCAGCGGCGGTGGGGGAAACACGCCGCAATGCGCCAAGGGCAAGATCTACGACAAGAAGACGAAAAAATGCGTCACCCAGAAGAGCGGCGCCGTCGACGACGACACCATCTACTGGACTGGACGGCAACTTGCGCAGAAGGGCAGCTATGACGAGGCCATCAAGGTTCTCAGCCTCGCCCAGAACAAGAACGACCCGCGCATCCTGAACTATCTCGGTTATTCGCACCGCAAGGCTGGCCGGGTGCTGGTCGGCCTCGGCTATTACGAGGAAGCGCTGCGGGCCGATCCGAACTACTACGTCGTCTACGAGTATTTGGGCGAGGCTCATCTGCAGCTCGGCGATGTCGCAGCGGCCAAGAAGCAGCTTGCCGAGATCGAGAAGCGCTGCGGCGCCACCTGCGTGGAGTACAACGAACTCGCCGTGCAGATCGACGCCTACAAGGGATAGGTTAGGCTCCGGGGACAGTTTACTTGTTTCGGCAGAGCGCTGCCGTTTCAAGGCTGGCTCGGGCCGAAAAAAGTAAACTGTCCCCTGCGCCTAGTCTGCCCGCGACAGGCGGACTATCGCCCCTTGACGCTGATCGGTCAGCAGCCAGATTGAACCGTCCGGCGCGACATTGACGTCGCGGATGCGGCCGAATTCGTCCTCGACCAGCCGCGTCTCCTCGCCGATCCCGCCGGAAGCGTCGCGGTCGAGATGAGCGAGATAGGCGAATTTCAGCGAGCCGATCAGAAGGTCGCCCTTCCATTCCGAGAACATGCCGCCATCATAGACCGCCATGCCGGACGGTGCGATCGAGGGGTCCCAGTAATGCAGGGGCTGCTCGTAGCCCGGCGCCTCGGTGCCGACGCCGATCTTGTCGCCGGAATAGTCCATGCCATACGAAATCACCGGCCAGCCGTAGTTCTTGCCGGCTTCAGGCCGGTTGATCTCGTCGCCGCCCTTGGCGCCGTGCTCGACCGTCAGCAGCGTGCCGGTCGCGGGATCGATCGCCGCGCCCTGGATGTTGCGATGGCCCTTCGACCAGAGTTCGGGCAGCCAGCCTTCGGGTTTGGGATTGTCGGCGGGAACGGTGCCGTCCGTGTTGATGCGGATCACCGCGCCGGCATGGTCCCGCATGTTCTGCGCGCGCTTGCCGTCGCCGCGGTCGCCGGTGGTGATGAACAGCGTGCCATCGGGCGAAAACACCAGGCGCGAGCCGAAATGGCGGGTGGTGCCGGTCTTGCGGTTCATCGAGAAGATGGTTGTCACATCCTCCAACCGTGCGTCGCCGCCGTCGCGAACGAGTTTTGCGCGAGCCACCGCGGTGCCCGCGCCTCCGGAGCCAGGCTCGGAGAAGCTGAAGAAAACCAGGCTGTCTTCGGTGAAGCGAGGCGAAATGGCGATGTCGAGCAAACCGCCCTGGCCGCGCGCGGCGACTTTCGGGACACCGTTGATTGGGTCCGAAAGCCTGCCGTCGACGAGCAGCCTCATCTGTCCCGGCCGCTCGGTGACGACGGCGCCACCATCCGGCAGGAAATCGAGGCCCCAGGGATTCCGCAGGCCGTCGGCTATCACGTCGGCATCGACATCCTGCGCACGTGCCGGAATTGCACCGGCAACAGCCATGATGAGGGAAAAGGCAGCGATGAATAGCTTTTTAGAGGTCTGCATACATCCGACTTAGGCGCACACCGCCGCCGCTCAAGGCTGCCCTCGGGGAATACTTCGTCGGTGCGGTCACGACTCGGTGAATGCGGCCGTCCGACAAATCCCGGCCCTGTGAGGTCAGGCATTTTTTGTCGTGAAAATCCCCCGAACATTGTTATATATTGGCCCGAATGAGCTGAGAACGGTTCGATGCCAAGGCTTGCGGACCGTTTTCTTTTTTTGCCTGTACCCTTGTCCGCCGCGTCTGGCGGAGGGGCAGGTACTAGACCGGGGACGGAAAGGCCGTGTTGAAATGATCAAGGTTCCGATGACTGCGGGTGGGTTCACGTCGCTCAAGGAAGAGCTGCGTTGGCGTCAGCAGGAGGAACGGCAGCGCATCATCGAGGCGATCTCGGAGGCGCGCGCCCATGGCGACCTGTCGGAGAATGCCGAATATCATTCGGCGAAGGAGGCGCAGAGCCTCAACGAGGGCCGCATCAACGAGCTCGAGGATCTGGTGGCCCGCGCCGAAGTGATCGACATCTCGAAGCTGTCGGGCTCCAAGATCAAGTTCGGCGCAACTGTGCAACTGGTCGACGAGGACACCGAGGAGACCAAGACCTACCAGATCGTGGGCGACCAGGAAGCCGACGTTAAGTCCGGCCGCATCTCCATTTCGTCGCCGATCGCCCGCGCCCTCATCGGCAAGGAAGTCGGCGATTCGGTCGAGGTCAACGCGCCGGGTGGCCCGCGCGGCTACGAGATCGTCAAACTCTCCTTCGTCTGACCGCCGGCTCGCGGCCTTTCTGAATGACCGGTCCCATGCAGCCGTTCCCGGACGGAACGGCGGCGCCTGACCTGTCACGGGTCGAGGTGATCGCGCCGAACTTCAAGCAGCGGCTTTCGGGCGTGACCAGCACCATCGTGCAATTGGTGCCGCTGCAGGCCAGGACCGTCGGCATCGCTACGCTTGGCCCCGGCTTGCCGGACAGCCTGCCGAAACTGCGCTGGTGGCAGCTTGCGGACCTGTGGCGGCGGCCGGCTTCGGGCCGAAAGCGCATCTGGCATGCGCGCCGCAACGTCGAGATGATCGGCGGCATTGTGTTGAAGAGCGTGCTGCGCATGCCGTTGCATCTGGTCTTCACATCGGCCGCGCAGCGGGACCATCGCCCGTTCACCAAATGGCTGATCCGGCGCATGGAGGCGGTGATCGCCACCAGCGCGCGCTCCGGTTCTTTCCTCGAAGTTCCGCATACCGTGATCATGCACGGCGTCGATCTCGACGCCTTCCATCCCGCACGGACCGCGGACGACGGTTTTGCCGCCTCCGGCCTGCCCGGCAAATATGCCGTCGGTTGCTTCGGACGGGTGCGGGCGCAGAAGGGCACCGATCTCTTTATCGACGCCATGATCGCGCTTCTGCCCGATCGTCCGGACTGGACCGCGGTGATCACCGGCCGCGTCACCGCCGAGCACCGGGGTTTTGCCGAGGAATTGAAGCGCCGCATCGCCACCGCCGGGCTGCAAAAACGCATCCTCTTCCTCGGCGAGGTTCCCGAGATAAAAGCTTGGTACCGCCGCGTTTCGCTCTATGTGGCGCCATCGCGCAACGAGGGTTTTGGGTTGACGCCGCTGGAGGCGATGGCGTCCGCCACGCCGGTGGTGGCGAGCGACGCCGGGGCGTATGCCGAGATGATCGTGGAGGGCGAGACCGGATCGGTCGTGCCGGCCGGCGACGGTTCGGCACTGACCGCGGCGATCCGTTCCTATCTCGACGATCCGGAAATGGCCAAGGCCCATGGCGAGAATGGGCTGGCGCATGCGAGGACACGGTTTCCCCTGTCCCGCGAAGCGCACGAGATCGCGCAGGTCTACAACCAGGTCTGGTCACGGGGCGGATGAAAGCCGAAGCGTTCATCATCCATCTCGGGCGCGCCGAGGCGCGGAAGGTCCAGGTCGACAGGCTGACGGCCACACTGCCGCTGCCGGTCAATGTCGTCGATGCCGTCGACGGGCTGGCGCTGGGGGACGATGAAATTGAAGCGGCCTATCGCCGCCATCTCCATGGCCCGCGCTATCCGTTCGCGCTCCGCAAGGCCGAGATCGGCTGTTTCCTGTCGCATCGCAAGGCCTGGCAGGCGATCGTCGACGGAGGGCTCGACGCCGGGCTGATCGTCGAGGACGATGTCGAACCCATCGAAGGATCGTTCGGGCCGGCGCTGGCGCTGGCTCTGAGCACGATCCGGGCCGGCGACTACATCCGGTTTCCCTATCGCAGTCATACCGACAGCGGCACCGAGGTCGCCAAAGCCGGCGAGGTGGCGCTGGTCGAGCCGGCGCATGTCGGGCTAGGGATGCAGATGCAGCTTGTCGGGCGGCAGGCGGCGGCCGAACTTCTGAAACTGACCGCGACATTCGACCGGCCGGTCGATACGACCATCCAGATGCGCTGGCTGGTGAACATCCGCATCCTGGCCGCGCGGCCGCCGGCGGTCCGGCAGATCGGGCACCTGCTTGGCGGCACCATCGTACAGAAGAAGGCAAAGCCGCTCAGCGAGGTGCTGTCACGTGAGATCAAGCGGGCGTGGTACCGGTTGGCGTTGCGCTTGGCCGTATTCCGAAAGCGCTGACAGCCGGCGCCAAATGCCGGGACCGTTTTTCCGGCGTTTCGATCCGTCGCCGTTGTTGAGCCGACAGAGATTCGGTTTGCGGTCGAACGGCACAATGTTTTAGACAGCGCAACCGCCCGGCAAGCGGCAAGCGCCTGGAGAGCCCGATGGCTAGGAAGAAACTGTTCATCGTTGGCAACGGCGTTTTGCTTGAGGACATGTCGGAACGGGTCGATGCCTGCGACGCCGTCATGCGTTTCAACGAGCCGAAAGCCTCGATCGGAATGAGCGGGACGAAGACCACATGGCTTTTCGTCTGCAATACGGGCAAGCCGATGAAGCGCCGGCTGGATAATCCCGATTACCCCACGTCGCCGATCGTGCAGGCGGCAGGCCTGGTCATTCTCGCTTTCCACCCGATCTCAATCGAGAAATACGCCCCGAAGGTCAGCCTCTGGGCGCAAATGAAGGGCAGGAGGACCGAGTGGACCTGGGCGTCGATCAACCTGTTCGGCGGCGCCGGCAAGATGGTGGCGATATTGCCGGTCACCGACTATGAGGCGGGGTGCCGGGAACTGGGGCTCGAGCCGTCGACGCTGGTCGAACGGCGCACTTATCCAAGTACCGGATATTTCGGCATCCGCTACGCGCTGGAGCAATGCCCGGCGGATCAGTGGGACGTCGAGATAGCCGGTTTTAGCTGGCAGGGCTGGCAAAAGCATGCCTGGGCCGACGAACGGTCATGGCTCGAGCGCAAGGTCGCGGAACGCAATATCCATGTCTGGCCGGCCGGCGACGACCAGAAGCCCAAATACAAGCGCAAACAGGCCGCGAAGGATTAGCACCTTGGAAAACAGATTCGACATCTACATCGGTTGGGATTCCCGCGAGCCGATCGCCTATGACGTCGCGGAAAAGACGCTGCTTGAACGGGCGAGCATCCCCGTCGCGGTTCACGCCATCAAGCTCCAGGACCTGGTGGCGAAGGGCGCCTATACGCGCGAGGTTGACCCTCTGGCCTCCACCGAATTTACCTATTCGCGCTTCTTCACCCCGTGGCTTGCAGGCTACAAGGGTTGGGCGCTGTTCTGCGACTGCGATTTCCTGTTCCTCGACGACATCGCCAAGCTCTCCGAATATCTGGACCCGTCTAAGGCTGTCTTGTGCGTGAAGCACGACTACACGCCTAAGGCGACGGTCAAGATGGACGGCAAGGTGCAGACCAACTATCCGCGCAAGAACTGGTCGTCCTTCATGCTGTTCAACTGCGAGCATCCGTCCGTGAAGACGCTGACGCCGGAGGTGATCAACAGTCAGACGGGCGCCTACCTGCATCGCATGCAGTGGGCCGCGGACGACGAAATCGGAGCCCTGCCGGAACGATGGAACTGGCTGGAGGGCTGGAACGAGAAGCCGGCCACCGGTACGCCGGCCGCCGTTCATTTCACCAATGGCGGCCCTTGGTTCAAGGACTGGCAGAACGTCGACTATGGCGATCTCTGGCGAGCCGAAGCGTCCAAGGTCGATCCCAACTGGAAGCCGATCTGAGGGGTCGCACGCCACGAAACGCGGCCGTGCAAACGGCGGCGGCGTGGCCGACGGCAGCCTCTGTTTCGCAAAGACCGCTGGATGAAGCTGTTTGTCATCAATCTCGATCGGCAGCCGGAGCGCCTCAAACGCATGGAATCGCTGTTCGACGGCCTCGGGCTGCGGTTCAGCCGCGTCGATGCCGTGGACGGACAGAAACTGTCGGTTGAGGAGATTCGGCGCCTGCAAAGCACGGACGCCAGTTCGCGGGAACTGCGCGCCGGCGAGACGGCGTGTTTCCTCAGTCATCGGGAATGCTGGCGGCGCATTGTCGATGAGGATCTTCCTTACGCCGCGATATTCGAGGATGACCTTCACGTCGGAGGCGACGCGGCGCGCCTTCTGCGCGACGGCGCCTGGGTTCCCGAAGAGGCCGATGTCGTCAAGATCGAGACCAAGCTTCAATACGCGCGTGTCGACAAGGCAGCCGCAGGGGCGGTCGACGGGCGGGCGCTGCATCGGCTCAGAAGCAAGCACGCCGGCGCGGGCGGCTATGTCGTGACGCGCAAGGGCGCGGAAAAACTGCTTGAGATGAGCGGGACGTTCCCCAGTCCGGCCGACCAGTTCGTCTTCAACCTGGACCAGCCCTCGGCCGCGTCGCTCGCCATCTACCAGTTGCTGCCGGCGGTCTGCGTCCAGGATTTCGTCGTCAAGGAGCCGTCGATGATCATCGGGCTTGGAAGCGATTTGCACGACGAGCGGACGGGGGAAAAACTCAAGGGGCTGGGCAAGCTATGGCGCGAGATCAAGCGCCCGTTCCTTCAGATCGGCGGCCACGTCGCCCGCTTCCTTTCCAACATATCGTCGGACAAGAAGTGGGTGTTCGTCCGCTTCACCTGAAATCGATCTTGCGCCGTTCCAGGCGGCCCGCGACGATGGACAGCTTTTCGATCAGCCGGGATAGCTTGCGCGTCGCGTATTTCCGGAATGTATACCGGGCTTTCCTGGGCTTCTTGTTGGGATCGTTGCTGCTTTTCATATAGGCGGCATTTTCGTCCAGGCCGAGATGGGAGCCCTGGATGCAGGGCGCCGGGTCGAGTTGGTAAAGCGTCAGCCGGGGAAAATGCAGCGATTGGGCGTTGAAGAGGAACTCGTCGACCGGGTCCGCGAAATCCTCTGACAGCGCCAGCAGGCGTTCCGCCGCTTTGCGCGAGATGATGTAGGCGCTTGAGCCGAGATGCCGGCCATGGAGCCGGACGATCCTGCGTTCCGCGAAAATGCGAGCCGGTTTCGCGCCGATTGTGGTCCGGCCGAAGGTTTCGAGCTTCACGACATCGCAGTCCCGCGGAATCCATTCGGCGGTCGCCAGAAATTCCGATAACGCCGCCGAGCAGACGACATCATCCTCGAAGACGGCGGCATGGCTGTCACCCGAATCGGCGATCAGCTTCCAGGCTTTCCGGTGGCTTTCGAAACAACCGATGGCGCCGGCGGAGATGACGAATCCGAGGAGTCCGGGCCGCAAGCGCGCGGCACGCGAAGCAATCTCCTGGTCAAGCTTGTCGGCGGCCGAAATCCGGGTCCAGTCGATCCCGAACTGCTTTCCCTGCCGCTCCATATGCGCCATGCGCTCCCGGTCGCGGTCGAGATTGATGACGTAAGCCCTCATGACGCAATGGCCACCAGCCCCTCATCCTTCACCTGGCGGATGGTGAGCGCGGTGCGCACCGTGTCGACATTGGGCGAGGAGGTCAGTTCCTCGATTACGAAGGTCTGGAAGGCGGCGAGGTCGCTCGCCACGCAATGCAGCATGAAGTCGGACTCGCCCGACACCATCCAGGCGTCGCGCACGATCGGCCAGGCGCGTGTCTTTTCCGCGAAAGCCTTGAGGTCGCTGTCCGACTGATGTTTCAGGCCGACAAGGCAAAAGGCGACGACGTCCATGCCCAGCGCCGGGCCGTTGAGCAGCGCCCGGTAGCCGCGGATCACGCCGGCATCTTCCAGCCGCTTGACGCGGCGCAGGCAGGGCGGCGCCGAAATGCCCACCCGCCGCGACAATTCGACATTGGTCATGCGGCCGTCGTTCTGCAGTTCCCGGAGGATTTTCCAGTCGATCGCGTCGAGTTCCGCCCTGATTGGCATGAAATGTCCCGAATGAGGCAGTGATCTGCGTGCATAGACCAAAGTGGCCCGCCGCGTCAGGCCCTTCCGGCCTATTTCGGCGGGAATCGCAGTTTGTCCGTGTTTCGCAAGCTTTCCGGGGACGAGCAGGACCGCCGCCTTGCTGCACCGCCCGGCAACACCTAGATTACGTGCGTCTTTTCACCGCGCTTCATACGAATGCCATAGGGGCGGTACAGGGGTTCTCGAAAGAAGGCAGTTCATGACCGCGAAACACGCGCCCGTTCTCATTATCGGCTCCGGCCCGGCCGGCTACACCGCCGCAATCTATGCGGCGCGCGCCATGCTGAGGCCGGTGCTTATCGCCGGCCTGCAGCAGGGCGGGCAACTCACCATCACCACCGACGTGGAAAACTATCCCGGCTTCGCCGAGCCGATCCAGGGTCCCTGGCTGATGGGCGAGATGCTGAAGCAGGCGGAGCATGTCGGCACCGATATCGTCAACGACATCGTCACCCATGTCGATCTCGACGTGCGCCCGTTCCGGGTCAAGACCGACGCGGGCCTCACCTTCACGTGCGACGCGCTGATCATTGCCACTGGCGCGCAGGCGAAATGGCTGGGGATCCCGACCGAGGACACCTACAAGGGGTTCGGCGTCTCCGCATGCGCCACCTGCGACGGCTTTTTCTACCGGGGCAAGGACGTGGCTGTGATCGGCGGCGGCAACTCGGCGGTCGAGGAAGCGCTCTATCTTTCGCATCTGGCAAAGTCGGTGACGGTCATTCATCGCCGCAACGATTTCCGCGCCGAGCGCATCCTGCGCGAACGGCTGGCGAAGAAGGAAAATGTCCGCGTCATCTGGGATACGGTGGTCGATGAGATCACCGGCCGGCCCGGCAAGGCGCCGCTGCCGCCCACCGCCGACGGTCTCAAGCTGCGCAACGTCGTCAGCGGCCAGGTGTCGCACCTGCCGATCGACGGCATTTTCGTAGCGATCGGCCATGCGCCGGCGACGGAACTGTTCGTCGGCAAGCTCAAGCAGAAGCCGAACGGCTATCTGTGGACGGCGCCGGGTACCACCAACACCGATGTGCCGGGCGTGTTCGCGGCGGGCGACGTCGCCGACGACGTCTATCGCCAGGCTGTGACGGCGGCCGGGCTCGGCTGCATGGCGGCGCTGGACGCCGAAAAATACATCGCCAGCCTCGAGGAACATCGCGAGGCGGCTGAATAGGCGCCGGCCGCCGCGGCCGGAAGGCCACGGCCGGACGATGGCTTGAAGAACCGTTCGCGGTGCGCGGGCATAGAGCGCCGGAAGCGCCGAAGGCCTGTTGCCGGGCCGCGCCGGCGTGGATACTGATTGATTTCAGACCGGCAGTCCAATGCCGGCGGAGCAGGGGAATACGATGTCATTGGATTGGGACAAGCTGCGCGTGTTCCATGCGGCCGCGGAGGCTGGGTCATTCACCCACGCGGCCGAGACGCTGCGGCTATCGCAATCGGCCATCTCGCGGCAGGTCAGCGCCCTGGAACACGATGTCGGCGTGCCGCTGTTCCACCGCCATGCGCGCGGGCTTGTGCTGACCGAGCAGGGCGAGTTGCTCTACCGCACCGCGCACGATGTGTTGATGAAGCTGGAAAGCGTGCGGACGCGCCTGACCGAGGCCAAGGACCGGCCGTCGGGTGTGTTGCGTGTGACGACGACCGTCGGCCTCGGCGCGGGCTGGCTGACCGAGCGCGTCCCGGAATTCCTCGATCTCTATCCGGACATCCAGTTGCAGCTCATCCTCGCCAATGAGGAACTCGATCTCACCATGCGGCAGGCCGACTGCGCCATCCGGCTCCGCCAGCCGCAGCAGCCCGACCTGATCCAGCGGCGGCTGTTCACCGTGCATTTCCACCTGTTCGCCTCGCCCGCCTACGTCAACAAGCATGGCAAGCCGAACTCCATCGCCGATCTCAAGAACCACCGCATCGTCACCTTCGGCTTGCCGGTGCCGACCCATCTCAGCGAACTCAACTGGCTGGAGACGGTCGGCGACTTCGAGGGCGGCCAGCGCATCGCCACCCTGCAGATTAACGACATCATCTCGATCAAGCGCGCCGTGCAGCGCGGCGCGGGCATCGCCATGCTGCCCGACTATCTCATCGACAAGGAGTCCGGCCTTGTGCAGTTGCTGCCAGAGACCGAGGTGCCGTCCTTCGACACCTATTTCTGCTATCCCGATGCGATGAAGAACCAGGCCAAGCTGCACGTGTTTCGCGATTTCGTCATATCGAAAGCCCGCAACTGGTCGTTCTGAGGGCTGTCTTGGAGACAGCCTCCCGGTGTCGTTACAACGGCCGCCATGGCGTCAAGCGCGGAAGCCAGCCGGGCACGGCACGGCGGTAGGCTTGGTATTCGGCACCGTAGCGGCGGGCAAGCACGGGCTCCTCGTAAAAGCGCACGAAAGATACGAAGGCAGCCGCGACCGCGGCCCCGTAGATCGCCACCGAGGTCGCGCCGAACAGCAACGACTGGCCGACGATGATCGAGAGAACCGCGAGATACATCGGATTGCGGACATGGCGGTAGATGCCACCAACCACGAGCCGAGCAGTCGGGGCTACCGGGGCAGGTGTGCCCAGCCCTTCGAGCGCGAAACGCGCGAAGGCGTGCATCAGCACGGCAAGTCCGGGGGCGATAAGGATGCTCGCGGCGAAGACAACCATGAGATGAGGCGAGACTGGCATACGATAGCGGTCGGTCAGGAGGAACGGCACCAGCCCGGCGACGACGCAGGGGACGAAGAGGAAGAACAGCACACTTCCCAACACCGCCGAGCTTTTTCGCAATGTCAAGGTCTCCGAAATCCACCGTGCCAGGAGTAAGTTTCCGGCCTGCCGTAACGTCAATCTGTACTATTCGACGCTGCGGGAAAATTGGACCACAGACGGCTCGTTTTTGCATGGGTGCCTTGCAAACACCATGCTTGTTTCTTGGGCAAGGGAGGCTCATATATTCATCATCTTGAGGGCGCGTTCCTCCTCCCATTAGCGCCCTTGAGTGTTCCCCTCTGGAGGTTCAGCCTTTTTAGGCACTTCCAATCAACTCAGCCGGGTCTTTGCAGATCCGGCTTTTTTGTTTTTCGGGCCTTTGAATCCTCGCGTTTCCGCTGCGCTGCAGCATTTGATGGCCGCCCTCGTTAGAGCGTCGGGGCGGTTGCGGCAGGTTATCGCTGAACATTCCTTGGGCGCTTCCCTGATTTGCCCAACCGTCGAGCAATCTTGCTCGCTGAGGGCAGTCGCTTTGGCCGGCGCTCGACGCGCTGCTCAAATGGGCAGCGTCGCGCGGTGAGTTCGAGGATCACCTGGAGGTAAGCGACGCCTGAGTGTCGGACGCGCCGGCCTGCGCCGGCGCATCCGATCCTTCGTCCGTTATGCCGCCTTGCCGCGCGCCGAGTTCATCACATCGTCGGCCAGCCGTCCGGTAAGCTCCGCCATGTGGTCGAAGCTTGCCTGGTAGCTGGCGACGCCGGCGGTCGCCGAGCGCAATTCGATGATCAGGTTACCGATCTCCGACTGCGGCATGGTCGCCTCGACCACGTCCCAGCCCTTCCAGCCCGGCCTGGCGTCATACCCCAGAATCTGACCGCGCCGTTGCGGCACGATGCCGGTGATCTTCGCGGTAGCGTCGGACGGCGTAAAAATCTGCACCTTCATGATCGGTTCGAGCAGAACCGGCGAGCAGGCGACCAAGCCTTCCTTCATCGCGAGCTTCGCCGCCATCTGGAACGCCATGTCGGAAGAATCCACCGAATGGTAGGAGCCGTCCGACAGGTTCACAGCCACGTCGACCACCGGGAAACCGAGCGGCCCGGTCTTCAGAAAATCGCGGACACCGGTCTCGACCGACTGGATGTAGGTCTTCGGCACGACGCCACCGGTGATCGTGTCGGTGAACTGGAACCCCGAGCCGCGCGGCAGCGGCTTGATCTCGATCACCACGTCGCCGAACTGCCCATGGCCGCCCGACTGCTTCTTGTGGCGACCGCGCTGCTGCGCGGCCTTGCGGATGGTCTCGCGGTAGGGAACGGCGGGCGTTCCCTGCTCCACCGGAATCTGGTTCTTGCCGTCGAGCCGCTCGACGGTGACGCGCAGATGCATCTCGCCATGGCCGGACAGGATGGTCTCGCCCGTGTCCTGATGCGCCACCGCCAGCGACGGGTCTTCTTCCGCCAGGCGCTGGATTGCCGCCGACATTTTTACGTCGTCCTTGCGCTCTCGCGGACGAAGCGCGATGGCGAAGACCGGCTGCGACGGCGTCGCTTCCACAAGTTGTGTGGCGGCGTTCTTGCCGGAACCCAGCGTCTGGCCGGTCCGCGCCCCTTCCAGCTTGCCCAGCGCCACCGTGTCGCCGGCCTTGGCCGAGGAAAGCTTGGCCTGGTCCTTGCCGAGCAGCCGGTAGATGCCGGAGACGCGCGCCGTCCCGCCATCCGGCAGCGTCAGTTCGTTGCCGTCATTGACCGCCCCCGACAGGATGCGGGCGACGGAGAGCTTTCCGCCATGCGCGGTGTGGATGGTCTTCATGACCTGGGCGATCGTGCCGGCGCTTTCCGTGACGCCCAGCCGCTTGCGGGTGGCCTCCACGTCGGCGACGTCGTGGCGGATGGTCTTCAGCAGGCGCAGCACCCCATTGCCCTTCTCGGCCGTGCCGATCAGTACCGGCGTGACATTGCCGTCGCGCAGGTCGGCGGCGAGGTCGTCGAACACCTCGTCCTGCGCCGGCGCGACCTCCTCCAGCAACTGCTCCATCAGATGGTCGTCATGATCGGCAAGGGTCTCCAGCATGGAGAAGCGCGCCTCGACCTCGCGGCCTTTCTCGTCATCGGGAATCTCGGTCACTTCGCTCGGGGCGTGCTCGCGCCAGACATAGGCGCGCTCCAGCGCGAGATCGATCGCACCGACCACGATGCCGTCGCGTCGCAGCGGAATCTGGCGCAGCAGCAGCGGCGTCTCGCTGACCGGCTGCAGCAGCTTCAGCGTGTCGCGCACGCCGGCGGCCGACCTGTCGATCTTGTTGAGGAAGAGGATGCGCGGCAGACCGAGATCGTCCAGCTTGCGCATGATGAGCTGCAGGGCGGGAATCTTCTTCTCGTCGTTCTCGGTGACGACGATCGCTGCGTCGCAGGCGGCAAGTATCGGCTGCGCCTCGAAGGAGAACTCGACCGACCCGGGGCAGTCGACGAAGGTGATCTGCTCGCCCATGAAGTCGACGGTCGCGACGGTGGCCTCGACGCTCATGGCGTGGGCACGCGCCTCCGCCGAACTGTCGCCGACGGTATTTCCGGAGCCTACAACGTTCTGGCGCGGGATCGCGCCGGCGCGCGCGACAATGGCCTCAAGAAGGGTCGTCTTTCCGCTGGCGAAGGGACCGACAATGGCGACGCATTTCGGTCCCGTACGCCTGCCTCCGGCGCGTGTACCCATGGCTGACCTCCACTCAAGCGTTTCCTTGAAGCGGCGGCCGGCCTTGCGACCGTCGCGGGCGGGGCATTTTTCGTTAGCCACCTGCCTGAAACCATCGTCACACCGATTTGATGGGAGGGCAAGGAAAAACCCCCGCTTGCGCCGGCAAAGCAATGCTCCTACTTTGTATGATCTCCGACGTGTTGATCACGACAGCCCTCAACGCGTATGAACGGCATGGTCTGAATCTTTCAGGGAATCAGGACGAAGCGGCCCAAGGTCGATGACAGGTAGCGGCAAGCAACCCACCGAGCGCTTTCTGATCGCCCTCTACAGGACGATGCTCTGGCTTGTCGCCGTCATCGCTCTTGGCGAGGCGCCATCGTCATCCGAGTTCGCCAACCGCTCGACCTACAAATACGTGGCGGAGCAGACGCTTTCGGCAAGCGGCTCCGATCCGTTCCACGGTGCGATTGCCTACCAGGCCTGCGTCTCGGCGCCGGATGATCCGGACGGTCCGACGCCCGGCAACGACCTTGCCGAGGCAAGCGACCATTTCGGCCTGCCTCCAACCTTTTATTCGAATGGCATTTCCACGCGCCTTGCCCTTGGCATGGCGCCCGCATCGGCAACCTCGGAACGAGCCGAGACAGCCGGTACGCAAGCCCGCGCGCCCCCGTTCCGGCTCGTTTGAAGGCAGCCTGCCGGCGTTTCGCCTTGGCGTTCGCCGGATCATTTCAAGCAAATATTCATGACCACGGCCAGGCGAACCATCTCCAATCGGAGCTTCGCGAGCCGTGAAACTTAAAGGAACGACACATGGCCAAGACCCATCCCCTCGGCTTCAGGATCGAGCAGGAAATCAAGCAGGCGTTGACCGCGGCGGCGAAGGAGGATCACCGTTCGGTCTCCTCGCTCGTCGAACTCATCATCGCCAAGTGGCTGCGCGAAAACGGTTATCTCGCCGGCAAGCCGGAGCGGGCGCTGCGCGCGATGCTGGACGCCTGAGCCTATTCGATCCGGGCCGGCGCAAGCCGTCGGCCCGGATCCACGCCGACGCCGTTCAAGGAGCAGACCTTACGGGGGTAAGTTTGCTGCAATAAACTCGGCCCGAGCGCGCTTTCTGTGCTGCGCCGACTGAGACCAAAGTCGTAATCCCATAGTCATAATCCTAAAGACGCGCTCATTTTCGGGGGCGTCTTCTGTCATTTTTCCTCCCGCAGGCTGCGGCGACTCGCTGTCTGCTTCGGCGCATCGCCAATGGGAGGACAACGATGTCAGTGGCAGCAACAGCCGGCGGCCGGTCGCGCGGCATGACGCGGGAGGAGAAGAAAGTCATCTTCGCCTCGTCGCTGGGTACCGTCTTCGAGTGGTACGATTTCTATCTCTACGGTTCGCTTGCCGCCTTCATCGGCGCGACCTTCTTCTCAAGCTATCCGGAAGCGACGCGTAACATCTTCGCCCTGCTCGCCTTCGCCGCCGGCTTTCTCGTGCGCCCCTTCGGCGCGCTGGTGTTCGGCCGCATCGGCGACCTCGTCGGCCGCAAATATACCTTCCTCGTCACCATCCTGATCATGGGCCTGTCGACCTTCCTAGTCGGCCTGCTGCCCGGTTCGGCCTCCTGGGGCATCGCGGCGCCGATCATCCTGATTGCCCTGCGCATGCTGCAGGGCCTTGCGCTGGGCGGCGAATATGGCGGCGCGGCCACTTATGTGGCGGAGCACGCCCCGGACGACCGCCGCGGCTACTACACCTCGTGGATCCAGACCACGGCGACGCTCGGCCTGTTCCTGTCGCTGGTGGTGATCCTCATCATCCAGGGATCGATGTCGAAGGAAACATTCGCCGCTTGGGGCTGGCGCATCCCGTTCCTGCTGTCGTTCATCCTGCTAGGCATTTCGGTCTGGATCCGGCTTTCGCTCAACGAGTCGCCGACATTCCAGCGCATGAAGGAGGAGGGCAAGGGCTCCAAGGCGCCGTTGACCGAGGCCTTTGGCCAGTGGAAGAACGCCCGCATCGCGCTGCTCGCACTGCTCGGTCTGACCGCCGGCCAGGCCGTGGTGTGGTATTCCGGCCAGTTCTACGCACTGTTCTTCCTGCAGAACGTGCTCAAGGTCGACGCGGTGTCGGTCAACATCATGATCGCCATCGCCTTGGCGCTCGGCACCATCTTCTTCGTGGTGTTCGGCTGGCTCTCCGACAAGGTGGGCCGCAAGCCGATCATCATGGCCGGCCTGGCGCTCGCCATCGTCACTTACTTCCCGCTGTTCAAGGCATTGACTTGGGCCGCCAATCCGGCTCTGGCCACGGCGCAGCAGAACACACGGGCGACGGTGACAGCCGCTCCGGGCGACTGCAGGTTCCAATTCAACCCGGTCGGCACCGCGAAGTTCACCACGTCCTGCGATATCGCCACGTCGTTCCTCACCCGCAACTCGGTGCCCTATGACGTGGTCGCGGGTCCCGCCGGGTCGCCGGCCACGGTGAAGATCGGCAACGAAACCATCGAATCGTTCGATGCGGTGGCGGCGGGCGATCAGGCGGCAGCCAAGACGGCGGCCTTCAACAAGGCCGTCAACATCGCTTTGCACGACGGCGGCTACCCGCTCGTTCGCGGTGCGGCGACCGTTGCCGACCAGAAGCTCGACGCCTTCGTCGCCGCCAATCCGGAACTGACGCTGGACGCCGCGGCAATCCGCGCCGGTGAGAAGAAGACGGTGCCGGTGGAGCAGGCGATCAAGGACAAACTGGTGACCGCCGAGGAGGCTGCAGGTGCGACCGAGATCACCGCCTTCAGCATTCCCGGCGCCGGCGCCTTCACCATGGTGGCGGCAGCGGATCAGGTGAACTGGCCGATGGTGATCGGCATCCTGTTCATCCTGGTGCTGTACGTGACCATGGTCTACGGGCCGATCGCGGCGATCCTGGTGGAGATGTTCCCGACCCGCATCCGCTACACCGGCATGTCGTTGCCCTATCACATCGGCAACGGCTGGTTCGGCGGGCTGCTGCCGGCCACCGTCTTCGCCATGAGCGCGGCACGTGGCGATATCTATTTCGGCCTCTGGTATCCGATTGCCATCGCGGCCATGTCGCTGGTCATAGGCATGCTCTTTGTCAGGGATACGCTCGGAACCGATCTGCACGCCAAGGAATAGGGTTTGCGGCGACCTGTGGCGAACCGGCGGGCGGCGACGCCCGCCGGTTTTCTTTTGGTCCCAAGGACGCCCAAATGTTCGCGGGCTTGGCTTCTCAGCGCAGAGAAGGAATCTTCGGCAATGACGGCGGCTTGTTGTTCGCCCATTCCTTTGCCTGTTTCGAGAGATCCTTGCCGAGTTTCTTGGCGTCGTCGATATGCTTCTTGAGTTCGGCCTTCTTCGCCTCGAACTCGGCCTTCTTGGCCTCGTATTTCGCTTTCGCTTCCTCGACCTTGGCCTTGGCGGCTTCGTATTTCTCGCGGGCTTCCTGAAGCTTCTTCTCGGCCTGGGCTCTCGCCTCTTTGATGCGGTCCTCCAGCTTCTTCTTTTCGGCCAGCAGCTCGTTGTAGCGCTGTTTCAGCTCGTCGACCTTCTGCTGCGCCTTGGCGGCCAGGTCTGCTACCTTCGCCGCAGCCTCGTCATAAGCCTTCTGGGCTTCGGCCAGGCCCTGCTTGACCTCGTCAAGCGCCGAGAGCACCGCGGGCGGCACCAGTCCGGGCGGCAGGCCGGCCAGGGCGGTGTCCAGCGCATTCAGTGCGGGCACGGCGTAGTCGGCAAAGGGCGACGCCGGCAGGTCCTTGATCTTCTCGATCGCCTGCGCCGCCGCGGGAACGGCCTTGGCGACGGCCTCCATGACCACGGGCAGGTCCGGCGGCTCGGGTATCGCCGGCAAGGGGAGATCGGGGGCGCCCGGGATGTCGGGCACGGCAGGCAGCGACGGTGCAAGATCGAGCGCGGCCTTGGCCATTGTGTTGAGCAGGCCGGCTTCCGGCGCGGGGATTGCGGGCATTTCCGGCGGGGCGGGCATGGCCGGCATCGCCGGTATATCCGGCATGGCAATCGCGGGGAGGGCCGGCATGCTGGGCAGGGAGGGCGTGACCACGCCGATCTCGCCGATGATGACCGTCGGCCATCCCTGGACGATGACCCCGCCATGCGCGGTGTTGTCGCCGATGCGCGCCGCGTTCAGCCCCAATATGTACACGCCGGCGGAACCGCGCACGATCACGTCGGGCGGTCCGACGCAGATGCACATGTCGGTGATGCGGGCGGCCGGCAGGTTGCCGATCAGCACGGTCGGCGCTCCGGGAGAAACGATAGGGCCGCCGACATGCGGGATCGGCACCACGGCGGGTGTCTGCATCGGGCAGACATGCATGTCTGTGAGACGGGCAGCAGGAGGCATGGGTCAAATCCCACATTGATCGGATCGCGACTCTTGCCCCGTCCAACCCTCATTGCCCCATGAGGCGGACGTCCCATAATCGCTTTTCGCCGCGAAATTGTCCAGCATGGCGTTCTCCGGCGCTTTTCTGTAGGCTGCCGCTCGGTCTTGTGATCGTCAGAGATGGGCAGGTTTCGATGAAGATCATTCCTTGCGGCGGCGCCGCCACCATCCATGCGCCGGAGAGTTATTTTACCGGGCGCGTGTTGCAGACACCGATCATCGAGGCGGAGCAGCCGGCGCGTCTGCGCGCCCTGTCCGTGGCCTTCGAGCCCGGCGCGCGCACGGCGTGGCACACGCATCCGCTTGGACAGACGCTGTACGTCGTCTCCGGCTCGGGCCGCGTCCAGGTCTGGGGCGAGCCGATTCACGAGATCAGGGCCGGCGATACGGTGTTCATCGCGCCGGGCGAAAAACACTGGCACGGCGCCGGGCCGAAAAGCGCGATGACGCATATCGCCATGCAGGAAGCGCTCGACGGCAAGTCGGTTGATTGGCTGGAACACGTTTCGGACGAGCAATACGGCGCGTAGGGACGGGCAGGGAGTGGCCGGCAGGGCGAGCATGTGGAGCTGAATGCAGCTTTGCATGACGTCAACCACCGGCGAGCCTTTCGGCAATCAAGGTTGCGAAAAGCGCCGACTCCTCGTTGACCGCCCGGATCGTTCCCGACTTACGTTTGGTGCCGAAATCGAGGCCCGCGAAAAACAGGCCCGGAACGGCACCGACGCCGTCGACATGAACGGGCTGGCCTTTTTCATCGAGCGCGCCGGCAACGCCGAGATAGCTGTAGTCGCCACGGAAGCCGGTGCACCAGACGATGCAGCCAAGGCCAGACACGTCGAGTTCAAGGATTGGCGGATCGGGCAGGCGTGGCGCAACGGTTTCAGCCGGGTCGTCTTCGGCCGGAGGCGCGTCTATGCCGGACCGGTCGATATAGGAATCGATCCAGTCCTTAACGCGGGCCGATGCCTCGTTGCCGAGCAGAAGGTTGGCGACGACGTCGTCGCTAAAGGTCAGCATCCGGTTGTCGGAGAATCCGGTCAGCCGGCCGGTCAACCGCACACCCTCTGCCGACAGGAATTGGAGAGACAGCGTGCGGGTCGCGCCGATCACCCCCCGGGCCGGCAGCCGGCCGTCCGGCGCGGCGGCGATCAGGTCGGCCCGTTTCACATCCATGAAGCCGCTGTCGTCGAGCCAGCGCAGCGTATCCTTTCCCCGATAGCGGCGCAGGAGACGGCCAACCCTGCCGGTCGACAGGTAGACGGGTCGGCCAGCAATAGCCAGGTCATAGGCGATCTGGGCTCCGGATTGACCGGAGCCGACGACCAGGACAGGTCCGGCCGGCAAGCCATCCGCGCTTCGGTAGTCGCATCCGTCCACCTGCGGCACCGGTAGGGAGGCCGCCCATGCCGGGCGCGGCAAGGGGCGGTTCAGGCTGCCGCTGGCGATCACGACGTTGCGGGCGCGCACCGCCTCGCCGGCGACCTCGACGACAAAGCCATTCTCTTGGCCGGCCGACAATGCCGTGACCGTGCGATCCTCCTCCACAGGCAGATTGTGCCGGCGCACATAATCCTCCAGCAAGGCGATGAACTCGCCATGCGTCAGCGCCCCGTCCGGGTCGGGACCGGTGTAACGCTCGCCAGGCATCAGCGTGTCGGCGGTGGTCGTGTTCAGCCGGAAACTGTCCCACCGTTGCGTCCGCCATGTCTGGCCGATGCGTGCGCGCTCGAAAACGCGATGGCGGATACCGCGCTGCGCCAGTTCATAGCTGACGCCGAGACCGGCCCACCCCGCACCGATCACCACAGTATCCATCCCGAGCCGCCAATCTTGGTTGAGGCTTGATTAGATGACAGGCATGTTCGCATCGTATCACTATCCGCAGGCGCAGGGCAGATGGCTCGAAGTGCCCGTAGTGGGCCGCTTTGTAGATCGGAGCCGAACGGATAGGGCCAGTTCCGCAGCGGACGAGCGCACGGGGTGCTTTCCGACGGCACAAATCCCCGCCCAGGCTGCGGAAAAATCCGCGCCGGCCGTTGGTCCTTGGATTTGTGGTGTCCGGCAAGGGCGTAGCCGTCATGACGTGTCGGGGCGATCCAGGGCGTAGACGGCCAGCGCATGCGCGTGAGCAAGGATCTCGTCGACCTCGCGGATTTTTCCCGGATGGGTCGCGACGGGATCGTAGCGCGACAGCCGGCCGCCGGGCGGACGTCCGCGCCGCAGCGGCGAGAGGCGCCGGAGCCGACTGGTGCCGGAACTGCCCTGCGCGAGCGCTGCGTCGCGCCGTGCCTGCCAGCGGGCGAAGCGTTTTGCCTGTCCCGGCAGGTCGTCGAGTGCGGCGGTGAGCGCGGCAAGGCGCTGGCCGAGACGGACGGCATCGATCGGATCGTCGGAAGATGGCGGTGGCGGCAGCGGGCGATACGGCGCGTTGAAATCGAGGCCCAGGATGCGCGGGGCGGCGTGGGCGGGCACAGGGCGGCGGCGGACGCGGAACGGACGCCGTAGTGGGTCGAGCAGCGACAGCGAGCGGATGCGCGGGGCGGGCTTGGGACGTTTCTTCGGCCCCTTTGGCATGAAGGCCCGGGGACCCCGCAGCATCTCGGGCTTCGGTTTGCGCGGGCGTAGCGGCGGAAGCTTTACCACGATCCCGCGCGCCGCCGCGATGATCAGCCGCCGCGCGGCGGCTTCGGCCGGACGCAACAGCCGCAGGATGGCGAGATAGAGAGCGCGGGGAAGGGTAAGTGCCGGGTTAAGTGCCGGGGACAGTTTACTTTTTTCCGCCAGCACCTGCCTTGAAGCGGCTGCGCCTTTCCGCGGAAAGAAAAAAAACTGTCCCCCAGCGCCAAGGCTTCCAGCGCCAAGGCTCCCAGCGCCCGGCATTCCAGCGCCTAGCTTCTCAACACCCATCCCGGCCATGGCGACAAGCATGACGAGGATACGCTTCAGCGCCTCCAGGTTTCGCTCGATTGCCGCTGTCCCGTCCATCGCCGCTGCCTTTCGTCACCGCCATGATCGGTGTTTGCGGGAAAACCGATGGCAAGTATGAGGCGGGTCTTTGGGCAGGGGACCATAATCGCTTGCGACGGCAGTTCGAACGCAGGGAGAAAGACAACAGGTCAAGCAAAAACAAAGGCCTGGCAGCCTTGCAGCTCGCCATCCGGGAAAATTTTCCGCTTCGCGGGGATTTTTGATCCCCGTTTTGGTGCTGGAAATCGGGGGGGCGGTTGCCCGAATTCGGCTCTTGGACAGCGATTTGAGGTCGACCGGCCTGAGCTTGCCCGATCCACCGCTTCCGAAGTCCGGTTCGGGTTGCGGGACTGAAGTTGGTCCTCAGCGTCGTTTGCCCCACTCCGCCCGGCGGAAGATAGTCAATCGCATAGGCCGGATCGGTCGGCTCAAGCGGCTTAGCGGCCGCTTGAACCGGATTCGTCGGCGCGACCCTTGTTCAGTCCCTTGGCGCGCAGTCTGTCGAGTTTGCCAAACTCCGTCATGATGCTGACCAGCACGCTTCCGGTCCAGCCGAATGTGAACAGGCCCGACATTGCGATGATCGGCCCGATCAGACGCCATCGTTCGGGAAGGGTCACGGTGCCTTCGCCGAGCGTCGTGTAACTCTGCAGAACGTAGTAATAGCTGTCGCGCATGGAGGGGATCAGGCCAAACGCGGAAACGGGAATTGCCCAGAGCAGGGTTTCGGTGAAATGCAGGGTTGCAAGAGCGCCGATCGTGAAAGCAAGAAGCAGGTTGAGCCGCCAATGCGGGGTGGCGGGGTTCATCCGAATCCAGGACTTGCTGAACCTTTGGTTGATCGTGCGAATGCCCGCGCCATGCACGAAGATGATGACAATCAGGGTGAGGGTGCCGAGAACTGTTTCCAGAACCGGGATCGGAACCGAAAGTCCGTCCATAGCCAACCTAGCTCCTTCTGACCCGCGGCGTTTGTACGGCAACCCAAGCCGTATCCGATGCGGCTAGCAAATATCAGCATCCCAAAACGAAAAGACCCGGCGCGGCGGCCGGGTCCGTCCGTTGCGTCCGTGTCGGCGGCTCAGCTCAGGCTGGCCGTGAACCGCTGGATGCGCACGCAGGCTTGCTCCAGCAGCGTCTCGGACGTGGCGTAGGAGATGCGGAAGTTCGGGCCGAGGCCGAATGCCGTGCCGAACACCACGGCCACGCCCTCGGCTTCCAGAAGCTCGGCGCAAAAATCCTCGTCATTGGCGATGACCTTTCCCGACGGAGCCTTCTTGCCGATCAGCGCGTCGCAGGACGGGTAGACATAGAAGGCGCCTTCCGGCGACGGGCAGACGATGCCGCGCGCCTGGTTCAGCATCGACACGACGAGATCGCGGCGGCCCTGGAAGATCGCCTTGTTCTTCGCGATGAAATCCTGCGGGCCGTTCAGCGCCTCCACCGAAGCCCATTGCGCGATGGTGCAGGCGCCGGAGGTCTGCTGGCCCTGGATCATGTCCATGGCCTTCAGAAGCTGGACCGGACCCGCCGCGTAGCCGATGCGCCAGCCGGTCATGGCATAGGCTTTCGACACGCCGTTCATGGTCAGCGTGCGGTCGTAGAGGTTCGGTTCGACCTCCGCGATGGTCTTGAAGACGAAATCGCCATAGGTCAGGTGCTCGTACATGTCGTCGGTAAGCACCCAGACCTGCGGGTGCTTCAACAGCACATCGGCCAGCGCGCGAAGTTCCGCCTCGGTATAGGCGGCGCCGGACGGGTTCGACGGCGAGTTCAGAACCAGCCACTTCGACTTCGGGGTGATCGCCTTCTCCAGTGCCTCCGCCGTCAGCTTGAAGCCGTTGGCCGAGGTCGTCGCCGCGAAGGTCGGCGTGCCGCCGCACAGCAGCACCATCTCCGGATAGCTCACCCAGTAGGGCGTCGGGATGACCACCTCGTCGCCGGGGTTCAGCGTCGCCATGAAGGCGTTGAACAGGATCTGCTTGCCGCCGGTGCCGACGATGGTCTGCTCGGGCTTGTAGTCCAGATTGTTCTCGCGCTTGAATTTCTTGGCGATCGCCTCGCGCAGCGGCGCGATGCCGGAGACCGGCGGATATTTCGTCTCGCCGCGGCGGATCGCCTCGATCGCCGCGTTCTTGATATTGTCCGGCGTATCGAAATCCGGTTCGCCAGCGCCCAGACCGATGACGTCGCGGCCTTTCGCCTTGAGCTCGCGCGCTTTCTGGGTGACCGCGATCGTGGCAGAGGGCTTCACGCGGGAAAGGGCGTCGGCAAGGAATGCCATGACTGGATGTCTCCAAGAGGTTCGGACCGGCGCAGCGCCGTGGTTGAGTGCCCGCGCGACATCGACCGTTCGGACGACGTCCGGCCGCGGGCGAGGCTCTAATGTCCGATCGTGGGGCGATGTGCAAGCACCGCATCGTTACCGGGACAATTCTCGTTTGGTGAACAGCGTCGTTAACGCCCGATAAAAGCTTGCCTGCCTATGGTCGCTGCCTATCCGCAGCAGAGGCAGACGTGTCGCGCAGTTCAGTTCTCGCCCACATCGTCAAGGACGATGACGGCACGTCGAAGGGCGTGTGGGGTCCGTTCGTCCTGAAAAGCGCGTTCCAGCCGATCTTCGCCTTCCATGACGGCAAGCTTTCCGTCGCCGCTTTCGAAGGGCTGATCCGGCCCTTCCGCGACGACGATGTATCGGTTCCTCCCGGTTCGTTCTTCGCCGCTTTGCCGGCGATGGACCGTTTCCACGTCGAGACCCTGACCCGGACGCTGCACCTTCTCAACGCGGCCGCCTGCCTGCCCAGGGAAACCGCCATCTTCGTGAATTTCGACCCTTCCGTCTTCATCGACCGCATCATCGCCGACACGGCGCTGTCCGACATGCGCGTCACGCTGAACGAGGTCGGCATCGACCCGCACCGTGTCGTCTGCGAGGTGACGGAGCAGAAGTCGGGATCGCAGGAGGCGCTGTATGATTTCGTGCAGGCGCTGCGCGCCAATGGCTTCAAGATCGCCGTCGACGACTATGGCGCCGAGGATTCCGACATCGAGCGCATCAAGGCGCTGCGGCCTGAGATCGTCAAGTTCGACGCGCACTGGATCACCCATCTGATGGAGACGGGACCAGGCTTCGGCCTGCTCAGCGCCATGGTCGAGATCTTTGCCGGGCGTGGCATCGTCACGGTTTTCGAAGGCATCGAGGAGAACTGGCAGCTCGATCTTGCCGAGAGATCGGGCGCTTCGATGGTGCAGGGTTACGTGCTCGCCCGGCCCGAACTCGCACCCATCAGTTTCGCGTCGTTCCGGACAGTTGCGCTGCCCATGCCGGCCACGGCCCCGCAACCCGTCGTTCGCGTCGCCAAGCAACGGCCGGGCGTGCCGCTCGTCCGGCCGTCCGCCAGGACATTCGGCCGCAAAGTCGTTCAATGAGTTCGCGTGAAGAGACATTTCCGATCGCGCGGGCGATCGCTGTCGACGAGATCGGCCTGTCTTTCGGCATTCTCGGCGCCGTCCGGCTGAAGAGCGTCTACCAGCCGATCTTTGCCCGGCTGGGCGAGACGCTGGTGCCGGTCGCGATGTCGGCGGCGGTCAGGATCGAGAGCGGCGGCAAGCCTGCCCCGGACGATGTGTTATCGACGTTGACGCCGGAGGAACGGGCGCTGCTGCCGCGCATCGGGCGCCGGCTCGCGGTGCGCAATCTCGCCCATATCGGTTGCGAGGAGCCGGATTTCGACCTGATTCTGGGTCTTTCCGGCGATGCCGAAGCATTGCGCGCGGAAGCCGATGCCCTGCTCGGGGAGGCGGCTTCGGCGGGGCTTGGCAAGGGCCGCATCTGCTTCGATCTCAGCGGTCTGGCCGAGGCGGACGCCTTCGGCCCGCTGGCCGCTGAACTGGAGCGCATGGGAGCGTCCTATGCGCTCGACCTGGAAACGGCGGGCAAGCTCGGCGGCGGATCGGGCGTCGGGACCGCGCCGTCGGTGGTGCGCATCCCGGCGGCCTGGACGCGCCGCATCGTCGGCGAGGCGGATCTGCTGCGCGTGTTGCGGTTGCTGGTCGCCACGCTGAAGGGGCGTGGCGCGGCCGCGCAGATCGAGGGCCTGGAAGATGCGGCGCAATTGCGGGCCGCGATTGCCGCCGGCGCCGACCGGATGCAGGGAGATTTTCTGGCTCCGCCGGCGCTGGCCGGCACCGACTTCGACGATTCTCCGCGCGCCCTGGCGAAACTGATCGGCGGGCCGGCGAATGTGGTGCCGCTTACGGCCTGAGCGATGGCGGCGGCGCTCGATCCAAGAATGCCGGGAGCCAAGGTCCCTGTTCTCAACGGCGCGCGGCCGGATACACCGGCAGCCATCGTCCCACAATGAAAAAGGCGGGAAAAATCCCGCCTTTTTCATTTTCTGCGAAGTGCGGTCGATCAGACCTTGGCCAGCTTGCCGGCGGCGGACTTGCCGGTGCGGCGGTCCTGCTCGATCTCGAAGCTGATCTTCTGGCCCTCGACGAGGCTCGTCATGCCGGCGCGCTCAACCGCCGAGATATGAACGAACACGTCCGCACCACCGGCGTCCGGCTGAATGAAGCCATAACCCTTGGTGGTGTTGAACCATTTGACGGTACCGGTAGCCATCTTGTCTCCTGAAGTCGCTACGTTGTCTGACCGGGCTAAGGCGCCCGGCGGGCCCTATCGAAATTTGCAGATGAACGTCAGCGGACGCGAGGCTGTCGCGAGCTACCGATCGACCGAAAATTCAATTGCTCGCGTATAAAATGCTTCTCCTTTCGAGACAAGGGGTGATCGGGCTGGCGGCTCACGGCGTCGTGATGCAAAGTGACATATCGACGCTGTACCGGATGCGGAAATCCTCCGTATCTCCATCAAGCGGTGAAGCCGGCGAAAGCGCCGGCCCCGTCCAACCGGCGGAGTTTTGTGATGAAAACCGTCCTACTGGGTCTCGCGCTCGCGATGGTCGCGGGCGACGCCTATGCGATCTCGCGCTACAATTCGATGGGCATGAGCTGCGGCCAGGTGCAGGCACATATCGAAAACGAGGGCGCCGTGCTCATGCGCTACCGCTCGCGCAGCGGTGCGCCGCTCTACGGCCGCTATGTCGCCGACATCCGCTTCTGTCCGACCAGCACGCGGCCGGAATGGCGCTACATCCCGGCTGCCGACACCGGCCAGTGCCCGGTGCTGGAATGCGAGTACTACGACCTCGACGACGATCCGTTCCTGTTTGGACGGTGAGGGTCGCACGTCTTTTTTGAATTGAATTTTCGCCGTGCGGGAAAGCCATTGGCTTGGCTTTCCCCACAATGACGGCCCATGCCATCCGTCGCATGACGAAGCGATTGCCCGATACGTTAAAGTTTTGTAAAGCGGCAGGAGGGGACAACAGGAAGCAGCGGTCGAATTGCCCGAGATTTCGAGATTCCTTCTGCTGATCGCAGCGCTGGCGCCCGTCGGGCTCGCCGGCTGCGCATCGACCGGTACAGAGACCTCCGCGAGTTTCAACCTCGCGCCGACCGACCACGTGCTGCCGGAAACCGTCGCGGTGCTGCCGAGCCCATCGGGCGAGGTTTCGGTCGCCAATTACGTCCAGCCGGCATCGGTCAGCGGAGCGGCGAGTGCCGCGCAGGCGGCCGCGGCGACGAAGCCGATTGAAACCTCGACCGCCGCCGCCGTTGCCAAACCCGCCGAAGTGGCCCACGCTTCGACTGCCGCCAAGCCAGCCGAGGTTGCAACCGCCCCGGCCTCGGCGCCGGCGCCAAAACCGGCGGAGCGCGAAAAGGCGCCGGTTGTGGCCGCCGCCGCGAAGCCGGCCGCGCCGCGCGCCAAGACAGCCGCGCTGACCGCCTTCCCCGAGGCTCCCGCGCCGGTCGCCTATGCTTCCGCAGGCGACGCCGCCGTCCCGGTGACGCTCGCCTCCTACCTGAAACCCAACAGCCCGACGCCGCTCGACACACTGATCGCCAAATATGCCGCGCTTTACGAGGTGCCGGTCGACCTCGTCCGCCGGGTGGTCAAGCGCGAGAGCAATTTTAATCCGGCCGCCTTCAATCGCGGCCACTACGGCCTCATGCAGATCAAGCACGCCACGGCGCGCGGCATGGGCTACCAGGGTCCGGCGAAAGGCCTGTTCGACGCCGAGACCAACCTCAAATACGCGGTCAAATACCTGCGCGGCGCCTATATGGTCGCCGACGGCGACCACAACCGCGCCGACCGGCTTTATCAATCCGGCTATTATTACCACGCCAAGCGAAAAGGCCTGCTCGACGAGACCGGGCTCGGCGAGGACCGCGTAAGGCGCCGCGCCGGCGCCTCGATGTAGATGGTCGTCGCGCGGCCGGCCGGCCGGTAGACTGCTACGGTGTTCGCCCGGCTCAAGGAGCGCGGCCTTTATCCGCCGGCTTTGTTTCCAGCACGCCGCGGCAGCGTATCCCAGCCCCTCGCACGCCGCCCCTTCACACCCCACATGATCGGAAAACATTCCTTTCCGAAAGGGGGTGCCCCATGGGCTATCATGACAAGGATCTCGGCGCCGATGCCGTGCTGCTCGACGCCTATTCCGAAACCGTCGCCGGCGCGGTCGACCGTGTCGGACCGGCGGTGGCGCGGATCGAGCGGGTGGGCGGGCAGGGCGGCCATGGCTCGGGTTTCGTCATCTCGCCGGACGGGCTGATCGTCACCAACAACCATGTCGTCGAGGACTCGCGAGCCGTGCGCGTGACCCTGCCGGACGGGGTTTCCGGCGAGGGCAGGGTACTCGGGCGCGACCCCGACACCGACATCGCGCTGGTGCGGGCCGACCTCAGCCCGCCGGTCTTTGCGCCGCTGGGCGACAGCAAGCGGCTGAGGCGCGGGCAGATCGCGATTGCCATCGGCAACCCGCTCGGCTTCGAATGGACGGTGACGGCGGGCGTCGTCTCGGCGCTCGGGCGCTCGATGCGCGCCGCCACCGGCCGGCTGATCGACGACGTCATCCAGACGGACGCCTCGCTCAATCCCGGCAATTCCGGCGGGCCACTGGTGTCGTCGGCGGGCGAGGTCGTCGGCGTCAACACCGCCGTCATCCATGGCGCGCAAGGCATCGCCTTCGCGGTCGCCTCCAACACGGCGAATTTCGTGATCTCGGAGATCCTGCGCTTCGGCCGGGTGCGGCGCGCTTTCATCGGCGTGTCGGCCGACACCATCACGCTGCCGCGCCGCACCGCGCTGCGGGCCGGGCTGGCGCGCGACACGGCGGTGCGCCTGCGCACCGTGGAGAAGGACGGGCCGGCCGGGCGGGCCGGTCTTCGCGAGGGCGACGTGATCCTGTCGATCGACGGGCGTTCCGTCACCGGCGTCGACGATCTCATCCGCCTGCTCGACGGCGACAGGATCGGCCGCGAGGCCGCTTTCGCGGTGCTGTCGCCGCGCGGGCTGGAGACGAAGACGGTGATGCCGACGGCGCGCGGCTGATGCGCTGGGTTCGCCGCCTTTACAGGGGCCGGTCTTGAGCCCTATTCTAGAATGGCTGGAGATTTATAGAATGGGCCTGTCGATCAAGAACGACGAAGTGGAACGGCTGGCGCGCGATCTCGCCAGCCGCCGCAAGATCTCCATCACCGAGGCGATCCGCCAAAGCCTCGAACGCGAGGTCGCGCGCGAAAAGCTTCTGCCGCGCCCTGAAAAGAGCGAGCGTCTGGCGCGGATGCTGGAGATTGCCGAACGTGCCGCGGCGCTCCCGCGGATTTCCGACCTGAGCGACGACGAGATACTCGGCTATGACGAACATGGCGCGCCGACCCGATGATCGTCGATTCATCGGCTCTCGTGGCGATCCTGCTGGGCGAGCCTGACGGCCAGGCGTTCGCGGCGGCCATCGACCAGTCGGCAAGCGCCGGTATCGCAGCGCCGAACGTTGTCGAGGCTGCCATGGTTCTGGTCGGGCGGGTGGGACCTGCTGCGAATACGATGCTCGACGAGTTTCTGACGGTGGCGGAAATTCGCACTGTGCCCTTCACCGCGGACCATGCGGCGGTCGCCCGGCAGGCGTTCCTGCGCTACGGCAAGGGCCGGCACGCTGCCGGCCTCAATTTTGGCGACTGCATCGCCTACGCCACCGCGAAGCTTGAACAGATGCCGCTGCTCTTCAAGGGTGACGATTTTCGCAGGACCGATGTCGAGCCGGCCCTGCCATCCTGATCATCAGGGCGCCGGCCACTACGAACCCGCTACGCCTTCGGCGTATTGTGCGACAAACTCCCCGCTTGGCGGGATCGGCTTGATCACGTCGATCATGACGCCGTTCGGGTCGGCGGTGATGAAGTGCCGCTGGCCAAACTCCTCGTCGCGCAGCGTCCGCAGGATGGGCAGGCCCGCCGCCTGGACCCGCGCATAGATGGCGTCGGGGTCGCGCACCTCGAAATTGATCAGCAGCCCTTGCGTCTTGGCCCGGCCCGCCGGCGGCACCGATTCGTGATCCCACTGGACGATGCCCAAGTTGACGCGCTTGTCCTCGGCGGATTGCAGATGCACGTACCACTCGTTTTCGAAGAGGGGCTGGAAGCTGAAATGCTTGATGTAGAAGGCAGCCGTGCCGGTAACGTCGTCGGTCATCAGGACGGGATAGTAGCTGGTCGTTTTCATGGCTTCCCTTTCTAGGCATTAAAACATACAGTCTGCATGTTTCTGTGAATTAACATACAGGCTGCATGTATGCAAGATAAAAACGAACGCCGCACGAACCGCGAGCGCAGCGAGACGACGCGCGCCGTTCTGATCGACGCGGCGCGAAAACTGTTCATCGAAAGGGGTTATGCCGAAACCGCGACGCCCGACATCGTCGCGGCGGCCGGCGTGACGCGCGGCGCGCTCTATCACCATTTCGAGGACAAGAAGGCGCTGTTCGCGGCAGTCGCCGAGGCGGAAGCCGAGGCGGTGGCGGCCGAGACCGAGGGCGCGGTTCTGGACGGCATGCGGCCGCGAGAGGCCCTGATCAAGGGCGGCGAAGCCTATCTCGCCGCGCTGGCGCAGCCGGGGCGCACACGGCTGCTGCTGCTCGATGGGCCGGCGGTTCTCGGGCGGGCGGGCATGGACGAGATCGACAACCGCCACGGCACCCGCTCGCTGCGCGGCGGAATCGTGTTCGTCGTGCAGGCAGGCGGGTTGCCGCGTGATCTGCCGATCGAGGCGATGACGCAATTGCTTGCCTCTGCCTATGACCGTGCGGCGCTCGCCATCGAGACTGGCGGCGATGCCGACGCCTATCGGGCGGCGCTGGCCATGTTGATCGACGGGCTGGCGGCGCTTTGCGGTTGAACGGTCTGCCGCAGGGGCTACACCCGCCGCAGGACGAGAGCCTAGCGCCGGTTCAGGACAGCAGATCCCGTCTCATCCGGTCGACCACACTTTCCGATTTGCCGAGCGGCGAGGCGAAGGGTTGTCGCTTGTTGATCAGTGCCCTCATCATCGCATGGAAACCCAGCGCACGGTAAGCCTCCATCTGCTCTTCGGAGAAGAATTGGTCGCCGGTGGATTCGTGTGGGAACATCGGGTAGCGGCGTTCGTAGTCGAGGATGTAGTCCGGCTCGTCGCCGGTAACGGTCGCCTTGACGTAAACGAGCACGCCTTCGACGGTCTCTGAGCCGTCCTTTTCATAAAGGATGCGGCCTATGGCGAAATGCTGGTTGTGTGCATCGGCGTCCTTGGGGACCTGCTTGGTCTTGTCCCTTTGCCGCTCGATCGCCGCATCGCGCACTGGCCACCAGTCGAGTGAAATGCGTACGCCCTCGTCGATGCGGGCGAAGCGCTGGACGTCGCAAAAGGCGCCGAAATTCATCGCCGGATCGGCTTCCGCGTCGACGATGACGATGAATTTGCAGCGCCGCTTCAGCAACTGATAGAGCCCGATATTGTCGATGTGGCCGCCGTCGGTGACATAGATGCGCGCGCTCTGCGCATCCAGGCGCCCGAAGGCTTCGTTGAAAAGGTAGAGGCGCAGCAGCTCATGCCAGCGGCGTTTTTCGCGCAGCGGCGAAAGATTGCGCGGATTGACGAGCCAGAAGCCGAGCCTCAGATTGAGCAAAGCCAGCGTTGGGCCAAGCAGGCCGATGCCGATCCGACCCATGCTGGACGATACGGCCGCACCCGAGATCGCGGCAGCCGTCGCCAGGTCGAGTTGCGGCTCGAATTTTCCCAGGAGCCTCGATCCTGCATACCCGGTAGCGTCGCTGCCGACATAGTCGCGTGAAAACAGGAAGAACTCAGCGTTGCGGCCGCGCTTGGCTGGGTCCGGCCTCGGCGTCGCCCCGGGTCCGATGGCAGCCTCCGAAACTGGCATGGCGCGGCCGTCCGGTGTGCGTTTCTTCGTCTCGTCGAGCCCGCGCCGTACGTTCAGCGCCGCGTTGACCAGCAGGTAGGGCGCGCTGTCGTTGATCTCGTGGAGGCGCAGCGGCTCCTCGTTGTCGACCTTGCCCATCCTGAACGCAACGCTCAGCCGGTCGCGATAGAGCCGGTGCAGACCGTTCGCATTTTCGGTGAAATTGTAGCTGACGGTGATAACAAGCGCCGACAGCGCCAAATAATTGAACAGCACCGTCCAATGCGCGGAGTCGATTGGCTCGCCTTTGCGCGTGGCGATGGCCGCGTATACCAGGAATGTCGTGAGTACGCCGATCGCGACGATCACGCCTAGGATTCTCAGCCACGTCCGCCAGCCCCCCAGGCCCGCGACGACCGCCATCCCGCCCCGAAGAAGGGCGAGCATTCGGCCGGCGCGCACCACCGCGACGGTGCGCACGGCCACGAAAAGGGCCAGTATTCCCAGTTCGATCGCTAGGAACCGGCTATCGGCCGAGACGAAGAATTGCGGCGCGTACAGATAGCCGTGCGGCATGCCCGGCAGGGATACGATGTCCAGGCCCCAGACAACCACCAGCAAGAGGACGCTGTAGAGAAGGATGGGCAAGGCCAGACCGAGCGCGAGGAACGCGGTCCGCGCCAGCGCCGCCTGAACGCGCGCGCCGAAAGTCGCCGAGCCGAGCGCTTTCTGGATCAGGCTGATCAGCCGATCCCGGAAGGCGGCCGTCGCTGCGACAACGGCGGCCGCGGCCGTCCCCAGCGCCTGCAGGCTGCTATAGTTGGCGCTGTCGCGTGTCGCGAACTCGATGATCTTGCCGATGATGACCGGTTGCGCCTCCAGCACCAGGGAAACGACAAGCGCAAAGGCGAGGGCGAAGCCGAAACGGGTCCCCTTGCTGCCGGGCTCGAATATCCGCTGCGAATAGCGCCGTTTATATGCCTCGACGTACGAGCGCCACAGAGCCCAACCGGTCAGCCACAAGGCCAGGAAGACCGCCAGTGCCTTTGAAACGATAAATGGGTCGCGCAGCAACCTGGCCGCCACCTGCCGCCACTGGCCCTCCTTCAGGTCGCAGCCGCACAGATAAATGGTAATGTCGTAGAGGACGTTGTGGTCCAGATAGTCCGTGGTCGGATTCATCAGGATGGCGAGCGTCGCTACCACCAAGAACACCGACATGACCAGCAGGAAGTTGACCATCAGTCCGCGCAGGATCACCGTCAACGAGGTCAGAAGGTCACGGGTACCTTTCGGCGCCAGGAAGCGGCTGTAATCCCGCAGGTGAGTGACGGGTTCGCTGTCGCGCACGTCGCCGCTGCCCGCGGCGCTCGCCGTGAACGGAAAAATCCCCGGGCGGCGGTTCATCGCCGCGACCATGCCGGCGCCGATGTAGCCGCCGCCGGAAACCGTCGACAGATAGTCGGCTCGGGCAATCAGTCCCTGCTGATCAAGCGCCTGAAGCGCCCCCAGGCAGAACGAGGCTGACCGGATACCGCCGCCCGAAAGTGCCACGCCGAAAAGATTGGGCGGCTGTTCGTTCCTCAGCCTGGCCGCCTCGGCGGCCGCGTCCTTCCGCCGTTGCAGGCGTCGACGCCAAATAGCCTCGTTTTCCGCGGCCCGAACGTCGTCGAAATTTTCTGTATAGAAGCGAGTTGGATTTGCTGGATCGGCCATGATCCCCTCGCGGGATCCAGTTTCCGGCACAGGAGAGCAGAGTTTTGCAACGTTGGCAAACGTCTTTGTCTGTCAGTTGGACAATGTCCGCAGGTTCGATATGGCTTGTCCTGTATTCGGTCGTCACGAGAACATGCGGTCGCCCTGTTCGTTGACGATCTGCTGCCCCTTCTTCAGCGCCATGTCGGCTGCTTCGTCCTGCGAGGCAAAGCGATCGGCGCGCACGAAGCGGTGTTCCTTGACCACCCCGCCGATCTCCTTCGAGATGACGCCGCAGGTCTGGAACTGGCCGTCGGCCTTGTAGGGCGTGGCGCGGATGGTGAAGCCATTGTAGTCGAGCGCGCTGCCGACCGGCTTGCCTTCGCTTTCATTGCCCTGGCCGCCGCCACCGCCGCCGAACAGCCGTTTCAGAAAAGACATTTTTGATCCTCTCGATTTGCCGGCACCGTAGCCAATCAAGAGAGCGCCGTCGAGAAGGTCGCCGCAATTGCCCAAAGGCCATCAGGCGAGATGCAGGACCACCTCGCGGCGATGCGGGCTCGTCCGATGCTCGAAGAGGTAGAGGCCTTGCCAGGTGCCGAGCGCCAGCTTTCCCCGCATGACGGGTATCGAGAGCGAGACGGCGGTCAGCGCCGCCTTGATGTGCGCCGGCATGTCGTCCGGTCCTTCCAGGCGATGCACCAGAAACCCCATGGACGGGTCGTCGGCCGGCGGCACGAGGCGCTTGAAGAAGGCGTCGAGGTCGCGGCGAACGTCCGGATCGGCGTTCTCCTGCACCAGCAGCGAGCAGGAGGTATGCCGGACGAACAACGTCAGCAGCCCGGCCTCGATCTTCGCCTCGCGCACGAACGTTTCGGCGCGCTCGGTGAATTCGTAAAGGCCTTGGCCGCGTGTTGAAACGGTGATGATGGTCTGGTGCATGCTTGGCTTTGCCGGGAAAGCTCGGTCAGAGCGGCTTCAAACCCAGTGCGGACAAGGATACGTTGAGCTTGGGCACGCGCACAGCCGCGATCTCGTCGCCTGGTTCGGCCTCGAACACGGTGCGATAACCCTCCACGCCAAGGGCGCGGTGGACATGCGTTACCAAAGTTTTGGCGTCGATCACCCACACTTCCGGAATGCCGAAAGCCGCGTAGATACCGATCTTGCGGCCGAGATCGTAGCGCAGGCTGGTGTCGGCAATCTCGATAGCGAGAAGCACGTGATGGCCGCGCGCATCGCCTGGCGCAATCGTCCGAGGGAACACGCAGAAGTCCGGCTCCACGAATGAGTTTTCATCGAGCCTGAGCGTTGTTTCCTGCATGACACGCATGTCTCGCGGTCTGACTTCCTGAAGATGCTCGTTCAAATCCCCTTTGACCATTTCATGGAGCGCGCCTTTCGGCGACATCGGCACGACATCCCCACCGATCAGCTCGAATCTTTCGTTCTCGTCAATAATGCCGGCCGCAACCATGGCCTCAATCTCGGCGACGCTCCAAGGACGACGCGGCATGCCTTCAGCGGCCTGTGTGGTTGCCGGCCATGGGATGTCCAGATGGAAGCGTTCGTTCATGGCTTGAAGACTACCATAATGTGCGCGAAGCCGCGACCGCCTCACCGCTCCGTCAACGCCAGCCTCGCGCCCAGCATCACAAAGGCCGCCGCGAAGGTGCGCCGCATCCAGGTCATCACCCGCGCGCTGCCGACGATTTTATCTCGCACCGCCGCCGCGCAGAGGCCGTAGAGCGAGAAGATGAGGAAGGTGGCGAGCATGAATATGCCGGACAATTCCAGCATCCGCATGAGCACATGCGGTTCCGCCGGCGCGATGAATTGCGGCAGGAAGGCGACGAAGAAGATCGACAGTTTCGGGTTCAGCAGGTTGAGCAATATGCCGTCGACGATCACTTGCCGGGCCGAGCGTCGATCCGGCTTCGCGTCGATCTTCAGCGCGCCGTGTTCGCGCAGGCTTTGCCAGGCCATCCAGAGCAGATAGGCGACGCCAAGATATTTGACGATTTCGAAGGCGAGCGCGCTGGCATGGAGCAGGGCGGCCAGTCCGCTCAGCGCCGCGACCAGATGCGGCACGATGCCCAGCGTGCAGGCGAATGCCGCCAGCACGCTGGCGCGCCCGCCGCGCGAAAGGCCGGCGGCGAGCGTATAGACGACGCCTGTGCCCGGCGAGGCGACGATGATCAGTGTGGTCAGCAGGAATTCGATGGACATGACGGCCTCGGGCGTGGGCGGGCCGCAGTAGATACGGCCAATGTCAAGCCGTCAAACCCCTGCTGGCCGGCGCACCTAGCTGAGCGAGTTTATGACCTCGCGATAGGCGCTTTCCGGAAACGCCTTCAGCGTGCGGGTGCGCACGTTGCCGGCTGAGCCGGTCTTCAGCGCGAAGCGCGCCATTACGGCGTCGTCCGGCGCCTCGCAGACGGCGACCATGTCGTAGTCGCCCATTGTGAGAAAGAACTCCTTGAAAGAGCCGCCCATGTCGGCCAACTCCTTCCTGGCGGCATCGAGCCGCTTCGGCGACTCGCGCACCGCCTTAACGCCCTGTTCTGTCCAGTTCATCAGAAGCACGTAAGTGGTCACGTTGCACCTCCCTCTGGCGCCGCGACACAGCGAAAAGGCAGGTCCGGCGCCCGTTTATCGCCACCTGCCGCCAGCCACTATGATCCTCCCGTTCTTGGCCAGCAAGGGTTTCGTAGGAGGAGCGTCACGGCGTGCCGCGGCGGCGATAATCGTTCTCGGGATTGAAAAAATGCTTGCGGTCGTCCTGCCGCCACAGCTTCTCGCCGATCAGGCAGTCATAGGCCGGTTTGGCCTGGATCAGCATGACCGGCGGCCTGCGTCCGGGATCTTGCGGGCGGATCGCCAGTTCCAGAAGCAGCTTTCGGCGGATCGCCTCGGGAAACTGCTCCCATTCATGCACGGGCATGACGAAGGCGGCCGGGCCGCCGATCACGCATTCACTGAAATACTTGTCGAGGTTCGGCACGTCGTAGGGTTGTGGCGCGGCGTCGGCGGTCATTACGGGCAGGCCGTTGATGGTGATGCCTTGCGCCGTGATGGCGTCGCGCGTCTCGACCAGCGGCGGACCCTCATTGTTGGCACCGTCGCCCGACAGATCGATGACGCGCTTGATGCCCTTGTAAGGACTGGCGTCCAGCAGGCCGGCCGCGAAATTCATCGCGCCGGAAATCGACGTGCGACGCGACTGCCAAGTCGGAGGCACGGCTATCCCTCGCGCAACCGCCTCCGCATCCGCCGGCGCGGCGATGACCGTCCACGGTACGACGACGTTCTGCGAGGTCACGCCGGCCCATTCGAAATAGGTGACGGCGATCTTGCCATAGGCGCCTGACCGGATGGCGTTCAGCACGGCGTCGTCCGTCAGTGCCGCCGCGTAGCCTTCGCGCTGAACCTTCAATTCATCCGGCGTCATGGAAGCGGAGATATCCGCCCCGAGCACCAGTTGCACATCGACCGGCACGCGCTCCTGCGCCTGTGCCGGCAGCGGGAGCAGGGACAGCATCATGCAGATGGTAAACGTCAGCCGGGCCATTCCTGCATGATGACACGCGACCGCGGATCGATGCAATTAGCGGCTGGTCGAAGGTTCTCTCCAAGCCGGTGAGCATGGCGGCAAAGCCGTGCGGGTTCCGGCTATCTGTTGTCCTGCCTTCCGAACCTCGCCGCCTCTGTTTCGAACCAGTTTATGGTCGATGCGATCGGGAACTCGCTAAAGTACAACCTAATACAACCAAAGAGGGTTTTTCGCATTTCAGGGATGGTCACGCGTGGCAAGCCAATCTTTCCGCGGCAACAACCACAAGGAGTAGTTCCATGGCCACATTCACCGGTTCCAACAGCGCAGAAATATTGCCCGATCTCATCATCGGACCTGTACAAGCCATCGGGAACGATTTCGTCGATGCGCTCGGCGGTGACGATATCGCAATCGGCTGGTCTGGCGACGACGTGATCCGCGGCGGGGCGGGCGCGGACGTGATTATCGGCGGTCTGCTCAACGCAGCCGGCGTGGTCACGCTTTCGGGCATTGACGCGGCCGACTACACGACGTCCACCGCCGGTGTGACCATCGACCTGTCGACGCTCGTCAGCCTCACCTTGCCGATCCTGGGCATCAACGTCCAGTTGACCGGTGCCTCGCAGGGCTTCGGCGGCGACGCCGAGGGCGACAATCTGATGGGCATCGTCAACCTGATCGGCTCCAACACGGGCGGCGACACCCTGACCGGAAGCGTGGCGGCGAACACCATCAACGGCCAGGGCGGCAACGACAAGATCGCCGGCGAGGGCGGCAACGACATCCTCCTTGGCGGCGCCGGCAATGACGTGCTGACCGGCGGCGCGGGCGCCGATTCGCTGCAAGGCAGTTCCGGCAGCGATACGGCCAGCTACCGCGGTTCGGCCGCGGCCGTCACGGTCGATCTCCAGCTCAACAACGCCAGTGGCGGCGACGCCGTGGGCGACACGTTTACCGGCGTCGAGAACCTGACCGGATCGCAGTTCGCCGATTCGTTGAGCGGCGATGCCGGCAACAACGTTCTTAACGACGGCGGCGTGGGTGCGGCCGACACGCTGATCGGCCGTGACGGAAACGACACCTATGCCGTCTACAATGCCGGCACGACGGTCATCGAGGGCGCGGGTGGCGGCAATGACCGTGTCAGCGCCGGCGTCGACTATGTGCTGGCCAATGGCGTCAGTGCCGAATACCTCAACACCACTTCCCTGAACGGCACCTCGGCCATCAACCTGACCGGCAACGAGATCAGGCAGTTGGTGCGCGGCAACGAGGGCGCCAATGTGCTTGACGGCGCAGGCGGCAACGATGTGCTGGCCGGCATGGGTGGCTCGGATACATTCCGTTTCTCGACCCCACTCGGCGCCGGCAATGTCGATAAAATCGCCGACTTCAACGCTGTCGACGACCAGATTGCGTTGGACGATGCGATCTTCAGCGCACTAGGGCTCGGAGCATTGGACGCTTCGGCATTCAAGGACAATTTCCTGGCCGCGAGAGACGCGGACGACCGCATCATCTACAACTCCAGCACCGGCTCGCTGTTCTATGACGCGGACGGCACGGGTACGGATTTCGCGGCGATCAAGTTCGCCGTGCTCACGCCGGGCCTGAGCCTCAGCGCCGCCGATTTCACGGTCATCTAGGCGGCTTGCTCTCGATGTGTCACCTTTGGCGCCTCCCCCGCGAAACGGGGGAGGCGTCACGGAAAGTTCCGTGACGGCGAGACTGCCTTCGCCGGCACCACCAGCCTATGCGGGCATCGGCCCGACATATACCGAGGACGGACGCAGCAGGCGACCGGTTCGCTGCTGTTCGATCGCATGCGCGGTCCAGCCGGCGGCACGGGCGGCCGCGAAGATCGGTGTGAAGGCGTCGCGCGGTATCTTGAGCGCGTCGAGCAGGATCGCCGTATAAAACTCGACATTGGTGTCCAGCCGCCGACCGGGTTTCGCCTTTTCCAGGGCCATGCGCGCATAGTCCTCCACCTCGGCTGCCAGGCCGAGATCGGCCTTCGACACACCGAGCCTGTCGACGGCGCGCTTCAGCACGTCGGCGCGCGGATCGCGCACCTTGTAGATGCGATGGCCGAAGCCCATCAGCCGGTCGCCCCGCGCGAGCGCGGCATCCACCCACGGTGCGATGTTTTCGCGCGTGCCGATGGCGTCCAGCATGTCGAGGACAGGTCCGGGCGCGCCACCATGCAGCGGGCCGCTCAGAGCGCAATAGGCCGCGGTTACCGACATGAACAGATTGGCCTGGGTAGAGGCGACGACACGCGCCGCGAAGGTCGAGGCATTCATGCCGTGGTCGCTCACCGTCACCAGATAGGCGTCCAGCGCCCGTGCCTCGGCGGTTGACGCCGCTTCGCCGCGCAGCATTCGGAGCAGGTCGGCCGCTTCGCCGAGGGTGGCGTCGGGCGCAACCGGATTTTTGCCCGCCGCCTGGCGCACGAGCGCCGCCGCCAGCACCGGCAGCGCGCCGACAAGCGTTACCTCGGGCGACAATCCGTCCTCCGGCCCGATCGCGGCGACGGCGGCGCGGAAACCATCCATGATCGGCAGGCCGCGCGTTGCCGGCAATATGTCGGGCAGACGGCGGAAGGCACGTAGCCGGGCCTGTCCGAGTGCGGCTCGCACGTCGGCCTCGGCAGTCTCACCGGCACTGGCGGCCGACCACAGCCGGGCCACGACGCCCTCGAAACTGCTTTCCGACGCCAACTCGCCGACGCGGCTGCCCGCGATCACCAACTCGCCGGCCTCGCCATTGACATGGGAAAGCATCGTCACCGCGGCCTCGACTCCGTCGAGCCCCGCCGTGGAGGTCTGATGGATCGTCATCGTCTTTTCTCCTTGCTGCACCGCAACAGCATGAGGGGACTTTTCATATTGATCAATCTTGATTAGCTTGATCAATATGAAGAAATCCGGCGAAACACTTTACCTCTCCGCGCGGGAAGCGGCGTCCGAACTGTCGATCTCGGCGGCCAGCCTCTACGCCTATGTCAGCCGCGGCCTGATCCGCTCGGAGCCGTCCACGGACTCGCGTGCGAAACGCTACCGTGCCGACGATGTGCGCGCGTTGCGAAACCGCCGTACTCCAGGCGCGGCCGCGCGTGGCGGCGAGGCCGACCCGCCTGTGCTGGATTCCGCCATCTGCACCATCACCGACGAGGGCTCGATCTATCGCGGCGTCCATGCCGTGGCGCTGTCCGAGCACGCGACGCTCGAACAGACGGCGACACTGCTATGGGACATCAGCGGATGGGACCCGTTTTCCGCCGCCAACCTGCCGGTGATCAGCGCCGCCATGCGCGCCGTCGCGGCCGCGACAGCGAACGAAGCCGCGCTGTCCCGCGCGGCGGCAATCCTCGCGCTGGCCGGCGATGCCGATCCTCGCGCCTTCAACCGATCGCGCGACGGCCGCGCGGAGGTGGGCGCGCGCGTCATGCGCCTGCTCGCCGCGAGCATCCTGGGCAGCGAGCCGTCCGTACTGCCGCTGCACCGGCAGATCGCCGACAGTTGGACGCCAGGTAACAAGGCGGCCGCCGACCTGTTCCGCCGCGGCCTCGTGCTGGTCGCGGACCACGAACTGAACGCCTCGACCTACACCGTGCGCTGCGCGGTTTCGACCGGGCTCAATCTTTATGACGCGATCATTGCCGGCCTCGTCGCGCTGAAAGGCCCGAAACATGGCGGCGCCGGGCCACTTGCCGCCCACATGGTCGCCGACCTGGCCGAAGGCGACCTGGCCGCCAAAGTCCGCCGGCACATCGCGATGGGCGACCGCATTCCGGGTTTCGGTCACACAATCTACAAGAACGGCGACCCGCGCGCCGACAGCTTGCTGGCGGCACTTGCCGTGGCCGGCGCCGATCCACGCCTCGCCGTCGAGGTGCCCGCCCGGATCATCGAGGCGACGGGCCTCTATCCGAATATCGATTTCGCCTTCGCGGTAATGATGCGGATGTTCGGCCTGCCAGTCGGCCATGAGAGTGCGCTGTTCGCCATCGCGCGCTGCGCCGGTTGGGTCGCGCATGCCATCGAGCAGCTCGCCTCGCAAGTGCTCATCCGCCCCCGCGCACGCTACATCGGCCCGCCGCCGGGGCGGAGCGGCGGGGACAGGCTGTAGGTCTGTCGAGGTTCAACGTCGGTTGGCCCTCGGTGCGACGTCCAACACGACGATCCGCACTGTTTTTGCCGACAGCGTCCGATTGCGCCTGTCCATGCCATTGAATGCTCTCCGGCGAGTTCGCCGGAAAGTCGCCGAGATTCGGCGGCTGGCTCAAGGCAGATTCCCGAGACGCCTTAACGGCTCCGTAGCTAGAACCGGATCGTCAGGCCCACGATCGGACCCTGCTCCACGACGTCGAACAGAAATCCGTCGTCGCTGTAGTCGACGCCCAGAGCCCTGTAGCCGAGCGTAGCGGAAAACCGGTCGTTGATCCGGTAGCCCAGGCCGCCGGCAACGTCCCAGTCGACGTCGGCGCCGCCGGCACCGACAAGAGCCCAACCCGTGAAATAGAATTGTGGCGTAAACGAGTAGTTGCCGCGAACGCCGACGAGGCCGTCAACCCAGGTCGCCCCGTCATTGAAGGACCGGCCATCCAGCAACGCCCCGTTGAAGGAAATATTGGTATCCACCGACCAGACCCGAATGCCGCCGACAACATCCAGGCGTCCGGAAGGGCCTTCGAGCAGCGAATAGCCGGCCCCCAACAGCCCGGCAAACGTTTCCGAGGTGACGTCGACGGACGAGGCAAGCAGGCCCCGAGGCGTATCCCCGCCGGCCGACAGCTTGGTGTAGATGATGTCGCCGAAGATGCTGAAGCGATCGTACCGGGCATCGCCGATCACCATCGCCGCGAAATCCAGGTTTTTCAGGATGTCGCTGAAATCGGAGTCGATGCTGACGACCGGAAGGCCGAATTGGCTCGTTTCCCCCGAAAGGCCGGCCGCCCAGAAATAGGGGGTGACCGAGAAGGTCCATCGATCGGAAACGGCCGGTTTTGCTTCCGGCGCGGTTGCCGAGATGACATCCGCGGCGTGCGCCGGGACTGCGAACAAGGCGCTGGCAAAGAGGCAGAGTGCGGGGATTTTCATCGGAAATCGTTTTTGCAACTGTCCCTCCGCTGGGCCATGGCAGGTCATTCGCCCGAATCGCCATAGACTAGCTCAGGGTTTGACCGACAGACATTGGCATTGTGGGAGGGATGTTGCCTTCGCACGCCGATTATCCCCCGATGTGACCCGAGCGATACAGGTTCGGGAATCTCCTATGGTTCCGGCATGGCCAGGCCGACGGCTGAAAGCAGAAGCTTGGCTGCGAACGGCTTGTGTAGATAGGCGAGGCAACCGGCTTCCAGGGCTTGCGCCTCGACAGCTTCGTCGTCGACGGCGGTGATGAAGATGACCGGCAAGGCGGAACCGACGCTCGACAGGTGCCGCCGCAACAGGATGCCCGACATGTCGCCCAGATGAATGTCGAGCACCAGACAGCCGAGCGTGCCGGTGGACTCCGCTTCCAGAAATGTTTCCGCCGATTCGTAACCCAGGGTCTGATAGCCGTGCGCGTTCAGCAACCGCTCGATGCTCCTTCGCATGCTCGGGTCGTCTTCCACGATAGCCACTGTGCGTGGCGGGTTTTCCATTCCGCTCCTCAAAGAGCTGACGGCCGTGCAGCCTCAAGACTTTCGGATTGTGAGCCGCCTCAGCGGCTGGGGATATTGGCCTTTGGGGAAGAAGCCGGGCTCGGATCGACAACCGCGTAGGCCGGTTCCATGCGCCCCAGCCTCTCGGCGATGGACACCATCTCGGCCAGCGAGGTTACGTTCAATTTTTCCATGATGTTGTGCCGGTGCGCCTTGATCGTTCGCTCAGAGGTCTTCAGGTCATGCGCAACCTGCTTGTTCCGCTTGCCGCGCACGACGAGATCAAAAACCTGGATTTCCCTGGGCGTCAGGTTCGACACCCTGGCCCGCAGTCCCTGGATCTGTTCGCGCCCGGCCCGTCGCTTGCCGTTCTGGACGAGCGCGTGGTCGATTGCGTCCCGCAAGGTACTTGCGGAGACGGGTTTCTCGAGAAAATCATCGGCGCCGGCCTTCATCGCCTGGACGCTGGCGGCGATGGTGCCTTGGCCCGTCAGAAAGACCACGGGCAGCAGCGGCGCGGCCTGCACGAGCCTTGCCTGCAACTCCGTCCCGCTCAGCCCAGGCATCCGCAGGTCGAGAAGGATGCAGCCAGCTTCGGATGCCGGCAGGCTTGCCAGAAACGCCTCTCCGGATTCGTAGCAACTCACCCAGTAGCCGGACGCTTCGACAAGACGGCCAAGCGCCGTTCGAAAAGATTTGTCATCATCGATGATGTGGATACACGGTTCCATGAGTTCAGATCGGCTGGACGAGCGGCAGAATTATTCGGAACACGGCGCCGCCGCCGGCACGATTGTCCGCCCAGATCTTCCCGCCGTAGGTTTCCACGATCGCGCGCGCTATGGAGAGACCGAGCCCTGTTCCATTGGGTTTGGTTGTGTAGAACGCGTCGAAGATGCTGTCGAGGCGCTCTTTCGGAATACCCCGGCCCGTGTCCGAAATAGACATCTCGACCTTTGTCTCGCCGTGTAGCGCAGTCTGCAGAACCAGCTTCCGGTCGCCTGTCGCGGCGTCGACCATGGCGTCCATCGCGTTGGTTGCGACGTTGAGGACGACTTGCTGGAGATGGACCATGTCTGCGCGAACCGGCAGCCTGCGCTTCGATTGCTCGGCGCTGACGGCCACCCGTTTCTTCGCGGCCTCGGCATGGAGGATGGTGATGGCGCTGTCGACGACCTCGTTGAGGTCGAACTCCTGCCAATCGATGGCATTCCTTTTCTTGAGCAGCCCGCGAAGGCGGCGGATGATGTTGCCGGCCCGTTCGTCGTCGTTTCTGATGTCCACCAGAATCTGCTGAATGAGATCCAGGTCCGGGGCGGGTCTTCGAAGAATGGCCTCCGCCGCCTCGGCATTGCTGAGGATGGCGCCCAGCGGCTGGTTGAGTTCGTGAGCGATGGATGCCGAAAGCGCACCCGCGGTCGCGGACTGGTTGAGATGGACAAGTTCGAGCAGGCGCAACCGGGATTCGCTTTCGGCGGCGCGACGCCGGCGCCGTTCGACAAGCAGCCCCGTGATGATGATGGCCTGCAACGCGACGACCACCAGGACGCCGGTTATCAGAGGCCAGTATTCTTCCCAGATGCTCGGCTCCTTGAAGCTCAGGGCGGTGCCCGGAGGAAGCGCGCTTTCGGAAAGACCCCAACGCTTCAACTGCCTCGCATCGGCAAAGAAGGTGTACGGCACATCGACATCGGCGATCGGCTTTCCCGCGAGCGCATCCAGGGCCAGCCCGGCGACCGCGGTGCCCATCGATTCGAACGTGGCCGCGTTCCCCCCGACAACGCCATGGCCGATATAGGTGTCATACGGACCGTAGATCGGCGCGCTGGCCTTGGCCGCCACAAGTCCGACGGCGTCCTTTGGAAGAAAGTTTCGGCCGGTGCTGTCCGCGAAGATTGTCAGGAAAAGGACGATGCTGTCGGCAGGCAAGCGGGAGGCGCGATCCACGAATTCGTCGATCGTAAGACCTTCCAGATAGGTGGTGTTGTAGTCTTTCGCCGCAGCCGCAAGGTCGGTTCGGGCACTGGCGAGCCATGAACGGTCGAAACTCGCCGAGCCGCCGACGACGAAAAGATGCTTGGCGGCGGGCTGAAGCGAGCGGGCAAGCTCGAGCGTCTTGGCTATGTCGAAATCGCTGAATGCCCCGATGACATCGGCCGGCAGGTTGAGTTTGGCGGCGCTGTCTCGCTCGACGCCGACGAACACGATCTTGGCGTCCGGCGCTATCGCCTCGCGGTGATCGACGATGAAACGGGTTGACGGTTCCCCCAGCGCGATCACCACGTCCGGGCGATGATCGGAATATTTCTCGGCCAGATACCGAACCATGCGGCCGACGTGGACGTCTTCAGGAAACCTCGAGAGGTCGAGGAACTCTGAAAAAAGGTCGATCTTGCCGGAATTCGCCTCCAGCAGCCGAGTTCTCGCGGTCTCTCCGGCGATGGATGTCGCCGGCAATCTCTCGTCGTAAGGGTACAGGATCAGCACCCGGGCGGATCTGCCGGCGATCTCGGCAGCCGCGAGGTTGCGGTCTGGAAAAAGAACCAGCGCGGAAGCGAGCAGAAGCCCCAGAGCGTACCAGATGCGTCGGCGCGACCGAATATCCGAACCGCGCGGCATGGCATGTCCCCTGGTCAGCCAGACTTCAGCCGGGAAATTGATCGGCAAACATCGCGGCATCCGCATCCGGACGACTTCCCCAAAGGACAATATCACCAAGTCTTCGGCGGAACTACCGTTGGGTCAACACTGGCGTGCCAACCGCCGGGTTTTGCGCACGAATGAACTATTCGTATCGGCGTGGAGGAAATCCTGCCCGCCACCACCAGAGGAGAGGAAGATGAGTCGTAGAGTCCTTGATTGCAGTATCGCGGTCCTGACCGCCGCGACGGTTCTGTGGGGCGCGCCGGCGCAGGCACAGGAAGCGCAGAAGCCCAACATCCTCTTCATCATGGGCGATGACATCGGCTGGATGCAGCCGAGCATCTACCATGGGGGGTTGATGGTCGGCGAAACGCCCAACATCGACCGCATCGGCAAAGAGGGTGCGAAATTCATGACCTACTATGCCGAGCAGAGCTGCACGGCTGGTCGCACCGCCTTCATCACCGGCATGCAGCCGGTGCGCGTCGGCATGGTCCTGCCCGAAATACCGGGAAGCCCGTCCTACCTCAGGGCCGGCACGCCTCACCTCGCCAAGTTCCTGTATGATCTCGGCTACAATACGGGCGAGTTCGGCAAGAACCATCTCGGAGACACCACCGAATCCCTGCCGACCGCGCACGGATTCCAAGAATTCTGGGGCTATCTCTATCACCTCGACGCCATGCAGGGCGTGAGTTTCCCCGACATCAACAAGACGGCGACCGAGCAGGGGATCGCACCGCCTTGCAGAAACACGCCGATTCCGGGAATCGCGCAGGATCCCGCCGCGGTCGATCCCAAAACGACGACGTGCCTGACGCCGCCACGCCCGATGCTCGCCTGCGCATCCGTCGATGGGTCGCCGGCCAACCAGTCGTGCAAGGACGAGGGGCCGCTGACGCTTGAGCGCTCCAAGACGATCGACGAGGAGATTTCCGGCAAGGTCATCGACTTCCTCGACCGCAACGATCCGGAAAAGACCAAGAAGCCGTTCTTCGTCTGGTACAACCCGGCGCGCATGCACATCACCACCGTGCTGCCGGACAAGTATCTGAACATGGTGGGCGAGCCCGGCGGCAAGGACTGGGGCGTCAACGAAGCCGGCATGAAGCAGATGGACGACAACATCGGCTACGTGCTGAAGAAGCTCGAGGAGATGGGCGAACTCGACAACACCATCGTGGTCTTCACCACCGACAACGGCGCCGAGACCATCACTTTCCCCGACGGCGGCGTGACTCCGTTCAAGGGCGGCAAACTCAGCACCTGGGAAGGTGGAATGCGGGCACCGCTGGTCGTTCGCTGGCCCGGCCATATCGAACCCGGTACGGTCAAGACCGACATGTTCGCCTCGCTCGACTGGTTGCCGACGCTCGTAAACATCGCCGGCGGTCCGAAGGGCGACGAACTGAAGAAGAAGATCGAAGCGGGCCAATATCCGGGGATCGTTAAGACCACGCTCGACGGGATCGACCAGCGCGACTTCCTGGAAGGCAAGGCGCCATCCGCGCGCGATTCGTTCCTGTACTATTCCGGCAAGGAACCGTCGGCGGTCCGCTACAAGAACTGGAAGATGTACTTTGCGATGGTGTCCGACGATCCGGCCGGCTTCATCAACGGGGTAATGCCCTATTCGTGGACGCAGGTCGTCAACATCAAGCGCGATCCGTTCGAGACTTCGGTCGGACAGCAGATCAAGACGCTTTTCGGCATGGGCGGTGCCATCGCCTCGCCGTCCACTGCCTATGTCTATGACTGGAACATCCTGCCGCTCGGCCAGCAATTGTGGCTGAAGCACCTCGAGACCTACATCAACTTCCCGCCGCTACAGGATCCTGCCAGCTATAATCTGGAGCAGGTGATGGCGCAGGTCCGTCAGATGAAGGCAGGCCACGACTGATTCATCCAGTGCCGGACGCTCCGCCACCGCGGGGCGTCTGGCAAGGCACGCATACGCATTTGCGCGCCTTTCCCAGTGACTTCGCATTCCGCGGGCAATCGACACGGGAGGGACCGATCATGAAAAAACTGCTAGCGACCGGCGTGGCCGCCGCATTGGCAATGGTCGGCCTCGCAGCCGCGGTTCCCTCCGCAGGTGCGCAGGAGCAGGCCAAGCCGAACATCCTCGTGATCATGGGCGATGACATCGGCTACTGGAACATCAGCGCCTACAATCGGGGCATGATGGGATACCGTACGCCCAACATCGATCGCCTCGCCAAAGAGGGCGCGATTTTCACCGACTACTATGGCCAGCAATCCTGCACAGCGGGCCGGGCGGCCTTCATCACCGGGCAGAGCCCGATGCGGACCGGGCTGCTGAAGGTGGGTTTGCCGGCGGCCAAGGAAGGGCTGTCGGACAAAGATCCTACGATCGCCGAATTGCTGAAGCCGCAGGGTTATGTGACCGGCCAGTTCGGCAAGAACCATCTCGGCGACCGCAATGAATTCCTGCCGACCGTGCACGGCTTCGACGAATTCTTCGGCAACCTCTATCATCTCAACGCCGAGGATGAGCCGGAACATCCCGATTATCCGAAGGATCCGGCCTTCCGCGCCCAATTCGGGCCGCGCGGCGTGATGAAATGCGTGGCGACCGCCACCGACACCCCCGGCGACGATCCGCGCTTCGGTCCCTGGGGCAAGCAGAAATGCGAAGACACCGGTCCGCTGACCAAGAAGCGCATGGAGATGATCGACGGGGAGTTCCTCGCGGCTTCAAAAGACTTCATCGATCGCGCCAACCGGGACAAGAAGCCGTTCTTCGTCTGGTTCAATCCGAGCCGGATGCATATCTGGACCCGCCTCAAGCCGGAATCGCAGGGCAAGACCGGGCTTGGCATCTATCCGGACGGCATGGTCGAGCATGACGGGCAGGTCGGCGAGATTCTCAACAAGCTCGACGAACTCGGCATCACCAACAATACGATCGTCATCTACACGACGGACAACGGGGCCGAGACGTTTTCCTGGCCGGACGGCGGCACAACCCCGTTCCGCGGCGAGAAGAACACCAACTGGGAAGGCGGCTACCGCGTGCCCGCAATGGTGCGCTGGCCCGGCCTGGTGCCGCCGGACGTCGAAATCAACGACATCTTTTCCGCGGAGGACTGGGCGACGACGCTTGTGGCAGCGGCCGGCGAGCCGGACATCAAGACCAAGCTTCTCACGGGTTACGAGGCCGCGGGCAAGAATTTCCGAGTCCATCTCGACGGTTATGACCAGCGCGATCTTCTCTCCGGCAAGGGTTCCGACAAGCGGAAGGAGTTCTTCTACTGGACCGACGACGGCAATCTTGCCGGCCTGCGCTACCAGCAATGGAAGGCCGTTTTCATGGAACAGCAGGCGCACGGCTTCGACGTCTGGGCGCAGCCGATGGTCCAGCTTCGCCTGCCTATGCTGTTCAATCTCCGCTCCGACCCGTTCGAGCGGGCTCAACACGAAGCGGGCGACTATGTGCGTTGGTTTGTCGAGCACGCTTTCGTCCTCGTCCCGGCGCAGGCGATCGTCGGACAGCATCTGATGAGCTTCCAGCAGTTCCCGCCGCGGCAGGCGCCGGGCTCCTTCTCGGTCGAGCAGGCGATGGAAAAGCTCAGGAACCCGCCGTCGAGCAACTAGCCGGATTGGAACGCAACCAGCGTTGAGGTGGATCATGTTCGATCGTTTGAAATCCTTGGCCGGATTGGCAGTTGTCGTCTGTACGATGGCCTTTCTGGCACCGTCGCTTGCGGCTGCCCAATCCGATCCGCTGCCTTCCTGGAACGACACCGCGCCGAAAGCGGCGATCGTCGCGTTCGTGAAAAAGGTGACCACGGACGGCACGCCCGACTTCGTGCCTGAGCCGGAACGCGTCGCCGTGTTCGACAATGATGGCACGCTTTGGACCGAGCATCCGATGTATGTCCAGCTTGCCTTCGCACTTGACCGGGTCAAGGCCGAGGCGCCGAACCATCCGGAGTGGAAGACCACGCAGCCGTTCAAGGCGGTGCTGGAAGGCGACATGAAGGCCCTTGCCGCGTCCGGCGAAAAGGGCCTGGTTGAGTTGATCATGGCTACCCATGCCGGGATGAGCGTCGACGAGTTCCAGAAGACCGTCACGGATTGGATCACGGCGGCGCGCGATCCCCGTTTCAAGAAGCTCTATACCGAACTCGTCTATCAGCCGATGCTCGAACTGCTTTCCTATCTGCGCGCCAACGGCTTCAAGACGTTCATCGTATCGGGTGGCGGTATCGAGATGATGCGGCCCTGGACAGAGCGGGTATACGGGGTCCCGCCCGAGCAGGTCGTTGGATCGTCGATCAAGACGCAGTTCGAAATGAAGGACGGGGCGCCGATGCTCTTTCGCCTGCCGCAGGTCAACTTCATCGACGACAAGGCCGGCAAGCCCGTCGGCATCAACGAGCATATCGGCCGCAGGCCGATCGCCGCCTTCGGCAATTCCGACGGGGACCTCGAGATGCTGCAATGGACGACATTGGCGCCAGGCGCCCGCTTCGGGCTGATCGTCCACCATACCGATGCCGAACGCGAATACGCCTACGACCGCGACACCGAATTCGGGCGCCTCGACAAGGCGCTCGATGCCGCCGCCGTCAATCATTGGACCGTCGTCGACATGAAGAACGACTGGAAGCGGATATTTCCGTGGAACTAAGGTTCCTGCCCCCTCATGGCGAGTACGAACCTGCCGCGGCTTGAACCGCGCTGGGCCGAGTGCGGATGGCCGAGAAGTGGCAACTCATGGAGCGACGATGTTGGCGGCGACCCAATAGCCGTAATCGCCTTTCGCGAGCGGCTTGCCGTTCTGGACACCCTGATCGGCGATCACCATGCCGGTGATCGAGGTGCCCGATCTGACGTAGTGAAGGAAGATGAAGGAATGGCCTTTGCCTTCCGGCGCTATTCCGTCGCGCACGCGTGGGTAGTCGGCGGCGTCGACCCAGCCCTGCACCACCGCGCCCGGTTTCAGCTTACCGGCCCAGATGTCGGTTGCTTCGACCAGCGTTCCCCATCCCTTGTAGGCTAGCGCGCCGGCAGCGCCCTTTCCGCGGTATTTCTCCGGCAGGTCGAGCCAGGCCTTGCCCGCAGCGATATAAGACGACCAGAGTATGACGAACGAATCGGTGAGCGACTTCTTGTCGTCCCAGTCCACCTTCGGGAAGGTCGGCCCGCCGGTCTGCCGCGACGCTTCCTCGACCCGCGCATAGCAGGTCCGGTGGCATTTCCCGCCCGGCTCCCTTTTGGCCTTGCTCGCCTGGTTGTAGTTCTCGACGATCCGCTGGCCGATGCGGTTGGCGTAGTCCTTGGCCGAGTCGCCGAAGGTCGGGATGAACACCACGCCCCGGTTCGTCTTGGCATCATAGACGACACCCTCGAAGGTGTAGCTTCCACGCCCCGGGCTCGGCGCCGTGCAGCCGATATAGTTGGAGAGATACCAGTTGATCTCCTTCGGCGTTCCGGTGCGGAAATTGTAGGTGAGCAGGTCGCTCGCCTCCAGCGAATGATCGCTGGCGATGCCTGCGAGGTTCTCCTTGCCGCCCTTGGTCAGCGGGTAGGGTTTGGGATAGCGGTAGAGCGTGTCGTTGGACGCCAGCGGCGGCCATGGCGCGTGGGGTTTAGGCTCGGTTTCGATGTCCTGGGTCATCTGGGCGCTCCATGGGCGCGGCGCAGACACGCAATGTTGAAAGCTCCTCGGAATCCCGGCGCTTCCGGTTCGAGCAGCCTTCACCGGCATCCTTATAGGTCATGAGGCAGCAATTGAACACTACTTGATCTTCAACACTGCACCACGTTGTGAGGGAACGTGCACATCGAGGCCGGTAACGTCGGGTTGTACGTCGTGGATGCAGCGAAACTGCGCGTGCCCGCACGGGAGTCCCATGGCATTCGGCGACCCGGCAGGCAGCGGTCCAAACGGCGGCGAGTGCCACGCCGCCCCTGTCGCGGTCTCCGACGCGCGCATGGACGCCATGCGCGCGTCGGAGGTGCAGATAAGCAATCCAGTTTGCGACTTGATGGAATGACTGGAACCATTCCGCGCCGCACGTGACTTGCGTCGCCGATCGAGCAGCTCGCCTCGGAAGTGCTCATCCGTCGCCTTGCGCTCCACAGAAGCCCGGTGCCGAGCCGCAGCGCCGCTAGTCGAGGCACGAGTTCCAAGCTCGCAACCGTGAACGCAGACGTCATGTGGAGACGTGATCTATCCCCGGGCAGACTGCTTATGATTATCTCGGGATGGTGTAAGATAGCCAATGCATCTGTGGACAGATTGCGAGAATAGTTTAAGATCGCCTTCTTGCGAAAACGAGCGGCAAACACATGGCTGTCTTCCTTTTTTTCTCAGCGATGGCGTGGCTTACAATTGCATCTTTGTATTTAATTGGTCGAAAGGAGTACATATCAAAAACTGGACAGGTATATAAGCGATACTCTATATCACGAGTAGGCAGAGTCGTTGTTATAGGACCTATCGCTAGATTTCTTCCGGTAATTTTATTTGTTTTCCTTGTTATTATGTTGGCTTTGGTTTTTGTTATGCAGGTCCGCTACGATGGCGGATTTCTATATGATCTGTATGATCTGGCAACCGGTAGGCAGTTTTCACAGGCTATACTTGGGATTATATTTGGCGTTCTCCTGGCCGCGTGGATGTTGCGACTGTACCGATCACCGGCCGGGGCGACACTTCCGACGACCGCAAAAGTGGAAGGCGTCGCTCTGTTTCTCCTATTCATTATCGGAACTACGTCCATCTCCATTGAGGATCTAGTCCGAGGGGTCTCCGTGGATACCGGGGGGCTGCGCTTTCAGTTGGCGTCAGGTGCGAAGCTCGAGAATTCCGCAGGTGGAGAAAAGCAGAACACGCCGGGAATATTGAACTTCAAATCCTCCGACAGCGATCCTGCCGCCAAAAAGGTCGAAATCACGTCGCAAATGGGCATGGCGACCCTCGTATATTTATCGGAGTTCATGAAAAGGGATGCTGAAAACATAGCAGCCGCCTTCAAGTCATCCACCGCTGGATGGAAGGCTGATTTTCCCGAGACTGATTTCAAGGCATCCGCCGCCAGCCTTGTAAACGATGTCCAGCAGGCAATCAAATCAAGTGCCTCCGCCTATGACAGGAACCTCGGGACACTCGCTGCCTGCCTTCAATCGACCGTATCGGTTTCCGGCGACGAAACCTATGTTCGCGGACTTCTTCGCAGAGTGAAACCGCTGCTTCAGGAACTTCACCAAATTTCCTTGAAGAAGCGAACAGTCCGCGATTCAGCAACCGAGGCCGCATATCTACAAGTACGGGACGACATCCAGAAGGAGGTCGATGGCCTACGCAAGGACGTTGCTCTTCATGTCGCGCGTCTTCAGCCCGGACTGATGGCGCTACGATCGGCCGCAGCCGGCGTCGGTCGTGTCGATCCTCGCATGCTCAATTGTTCCGCTCCACCGGAGGACAAGGGCGCGGAGCCTGTTTTCGCCCAGGATCTTGAGCAACGCCCCTATATCGCAATGCTCTACGCGGCGCTGCTTCAAATCGACGACCAGGAACTGGCTGCGATCGATGTGCTTGACGATTGGCTTCGGGTCAACGACGCACGATTGAGAAGCGATAGTGCCGGTGCGTCAGGTCTGGGGACTTTTCGCAATCGCGCCGAAGCTGAAATCGTCGAACCATGGTATAGGATTCGCGTCTATGCGACGGAATACTGGCTGTTCGAGACGCTGTTCCGGCGTGAGCCGAACCAGCCGTCGATCATAAGGGATGCGTACATTAAACTCATTGAAAGATATATAGAGATTCTCGAGTCGACGGACACGGTCAGAGAAAAATACGCAAGAATATTTGATTCGTCGTCTTACAATCTCGTCGAGGATTCGTTTCAAAATGACAAACAACCGTCCACGCATTGTCCATCGGACATCACGGACAATGACGTGCGAATTTCCACGGCTCTTTTGAATGCCAAGGTAATGTTCGTAAGGAACGTCATACGAGACGGTCGCTTCATAGAGAACTATCTGCCTCGAGCTAAGGAATACGCAGAGGAGGCCGTTAACGCCGACCCGGTCTGTCTCAACAAGGCAGTTTCGGGTGCCGAAGGTGTCGCCACCATTCGAGCCGACAATCTACAGGTGTACGCGGAATTCCGGATGGCCTTGGCTGCCGCCAGAAGGCCCGTCGTTCAACGCTATAAGGAGCTTTCCGAGGCAGACATAAGCATGGCGCAAAATGCGCTCATCCTGGCACGTTCGATTGTCGACCGATACGGCAATCCTGACGTTGCGTCAGACACGTCCATCAAGCGAGTATCTCAGTCGCAGGCTTCCAACCGCTCACGTCAAATCTGGGACGAACTGACATCCCTCATCCGGTCGAATCAAATCTACCTGGATCAGCTTCAATAGGCGTGCACACCGCCGCGGCCCTGCACGCGGCGACTCGTCTCAAGGCAGCACAAGTGAGGGAGCCGCATAGGCTATACCGGCTCCAACGACAATCGCCACCACCAACGCCAGCTTGAACTTAAAGTTTGCCATCGGACGCATCCTGACCAGCGTTCATAGCCTTAAAGTATATCAGCCGAAGCTGAACATCAAGTGAACAAGCGAAGGCCGGCCAGTCGCCATTGCCCATCAGCTATCCAGGAAGCTCCTCAGCTTCCTTGACCGGCTCGGATGCTTCAGCTTCCTGAGCGCCTTCGCCTCGATCTGCCGGATGCGTTCGCGCGTCACCGAGAACTGCTGGCCGACTTCCTCCAGCGTGTGGTCGGTGTTCATGCCGATGCCGAAACGCATGCGCAGCACGCGCTCTTCGCGCGGCGTCAGCGAGGCCAGCACGCGCGTCGTCGTCTCGCGCAAATTTGCCTGGATGGCCGCGTCGATCGGCAGGATCGCGCCCTTGTCCTCGATGAAATCGCCGAGGTGCGAATCCTCCTCGTCGCCGACCGGCGTTTCGAGACTGATCGGCTCCTTGGCGATCTTCAAGACCTTGCGCACCTTCTCCAGCGGCATGGCCAGCTTCTCGGCCAGTTCCTCCGGCGTCGGCTCGCGGCCGATCTCGTGCAGCATCTGGCGCGAGGTGCGCACGATCTTGTTGATCGTCTCGATCATGTGCACCGGGATTCGGATGGTGCGGGCCTGGTCGGCGATCGAGCGGGTGATCGCCTGCCTGATCCACCAGGTGGCGTAGGTCGAGAACTTGTAGCCGCGGCGATACTCGAACTTGTCCACCGCCTTCATCAGGCCGATATTGCCTTCCTGAATCAGATCAAGGAATTGCAGGCCGCGGTTCGTGTATTTCTTCGCGATGGAAATCACCAGGCGAAGGTTGGCCTCGACCATCTCCTTCTTGGCGATTGCAGCCTCGCGCTCGCCCTTCTGCACCTGGTTGACGATCTTGCGGAATTCCAGGATCGAGATCGCGGTCTCGGTGGCGAGGCTCTGGATCTCGGAACGCAGCAGTCCGACGGAATCGGCCTCGTTCCTCGAAAACTCCTTCCAGCCGCGCGTCGTCAGCGTGGAGACGCGCACTAGCCAGTTGGTGTCGAGTTCGTTGCCCTGGTATTCGCGCAAAAACTCCTCGCGGCGCACGCCGTAGCTTTCGGCGAGCCGCAGCAGCTTGCCCTCGTTCTGCACCAGCCGCTTGTTGATGTCGTAGAGTTGCTCGACCAGCGCCTCGATGCGCGCATTGTTGAGCGACAGCGACTTGACCGCCTTGATGAGCTGGTCCTTCAGCTCCTTCAGGCGCTTGTCCTGCACCGGCGACAGCATCTCGGCGGAGGCCAGCCGGCTTTCCACCTGCTGGTCCTGCAGCTTGCGCAGCTTGCCGTAGGTATCGGCGATGACGTCCAGCGTCTCCATCACCTGCGGGCGAAGCTCGGCTTCCATCGCGGCCAGCGACAGCGAGGCCTCGTCGTCGTCCTCGTCCTCTTCCTCCATGCGCGTTTCGCCGCCGACATTGGTGATGTCGTCGTCCTCGCGCGCGGCGCGGCGGGGAGGATTGCGGTCTTCCGGCGTCTTCGGCCGCTCCAGCTCTTCCTGGCGCTCCAGCGTCGGCGCCTGCTTGGCCTCCGGGCCGGCATAGGTCGCCTCGAGATCGATGATCTCGCGCAGCAGGATCTTTGCCTCGTTGAGCTCGTCGCGCCAGATGATGATGGCCTGGAAGGTCAGCGGGCTTTCGCAAAGCCCGGCGATCATGGTTTCGCGGCCGGCCTCGATGCGCTTGGCGATGGCGATCTCGCCCTCGCGCGACAGCAGCTCCACCGAGCCCATTTCGCGCAGATACATGCGCACCGGGTCGTCGGTGCGGTCGGTCGGTTCCTTCTTGGCGGTCGTGGTGGCGACAGCCGTGCCGGTCTGCTCGGCCAGTTCGTTGGCGTCGTCCTCGGCGTCGGCATTGGCGTCGGCGGCCTCGGCCTCCTCACCGGTCTCGTCGTCCTCGACGACGTTGATGCCCATGTCGGAGAGCATCGCATTGATGTCCTCGATGCGATCCGGATCGGTCTCCTCGGAGGGAAGCACCGCATTCAATTCGTCGAGCGTGACATAGCCGCGTTTCTTCGCGGCCTTGATCATCTTCTTGACAGCGTCGTCGGAAAGGTCGAGCAGGGGACCGTCGGTCGTGCCCTCGCGTTCGGTCTCGACTTCTTCCTTTTCCTTTGTCGCCATTCCTTGCCTACTCCAAAAGGGCGCTGTAGCGCGGGGCTCCGATTGCTTCGGGCGGTCTCGCCCTTCAAAATCATCGCACCGCTAGTCTCGGCCGCAGCCAGTCCTGTCCAGGTTTCGGTCAACCAGACTATCTGGAGCGACATTGTGTCCCGTCCAGTGCCCGGTCCAATCGTTTCCGCGATTGCTGAGGTTCATCCCATGGATCAACGTCTCGAATCGTCCTGATTCCGCCAAAAAGGCGGAAGGTCAAGCGCCTCTCGCATGATTCGCCTTAAAAAAGCGAATCAATTGAGACTTTTCGCACGCAATCCTCACGTCCTGTCGGCGCGGCCCGACGGGATGCCAAAGCCCTCGATCAAGGCTTCCGTCGCCTGCAAGTCACGGAATTGCGCCTGAATTTCGATGAGGTGCCGATAATTCTCGTCCGTCGGTTCGGTCGCGAGAGCCGTCTCGGCCAGCTTCAGCTCCTTATGTAATGTGCGCGCGCTGCGCTGCAAGTGCAGCGCCTGCGCAAAGGCTTCGCGCGCATCCTCGAGGGCCGCCTCCTCCAGCGCCGGCCATTGCCGCGCCCGCCGCACGAGCAGAACGGCGCGCTCCCAGGTCTCGCCCAATCCGGCGGCGGCGATGGCCGCGCGCAGGCTGTCGCGGTCGTTCGCTTGGCCGTGCGCCACCGCGTCGATGATCGCGAAATGCAGGTGCCTCAGCTCCGCGTTGGTCAGATCGAGCGTTTCGATACGGTCGAAATTCTCGTCGATCAACTGCGGATGGTTAACCAGCGCCACCAGCAGCGCCGTCTCGCGGAGCGGCATGATGCCGGCGGCGCGCTTGACCATCGCCGAGCGTGCCAGGCTTTCCGAAACAGCAAGCCGGCCCGCCGCCTGTCCCGGCCGTGTCCCACCGCCGCGCGCCAAAAACGAACCGCGATCGTTCTGCTGGCCGGGACGCGGGTTCTGTCTGCCGCGCGGCGCGCCGAAAAACGCCTGCACACGCTCGCGCATATCTTGTTGATAGTGGAAGCGGACGCTCTCGTCCTTAATCTTGCCGGTCAGTTCGCGCAGCGTCTTTTCGAGCTCGGCGCGGCGCTCCGGCGTGTCAAACACGCCGCCCGCCGTCTCGCGCATCCATAGAAGGTCCGAGAGCGGGCTGGCGTCGGCCAGAATTGGGCGGAACGCCTCCGCGCCTTCCTCGCGTACCAGATCGTCCGGGTCCTTGCCTTCGGGCAGCAGCGCGAAGCGCGCGGTGCGGCCCGGCTCCACGGAAGGCAGAATCATGTCGGCCGCCCGCCACGCCGCCCGCAAACCCGCCTGGTCGCCGTCGAAGCACAGCACCGGTTCCGGGGCCATCTTCCACAGCAGTTCCATCTGGTTTTCGGTGAGCGCGGTTCCGAGCGGCGCCACCGCGTTCCCGAAGCCGGCCTGGGCCAGCCCGATCACGTCCATATAACCTTCGACGGCGATCACCGTGCCGTCCTTGTCCATCGCCTGCCGGGCGCGGGCGAAATTATAGAGCATATCGCCCTTGTGGAAGAGTTCGGTGTCGGGCGAGTTCATGTATTTGGCCGCCACTTCCGGCGACATGGCGCGCCCGCCGAAGGCGATGACGCGGCCCCGGCGGTCCTCGATCGGGAACATGATGCGGTCGCGGAACCAGTCGTAGGAGACGGGGATGTCGTCGCCGTGGCGCACCAGCCCGCAGGCCTCGATCTGGTCTTTCGCCACGCCCTTGCCCGCCAGAAATTCCTTCAGCGCGTTGCGGCTGTCCGGCGCGAACCCCAGCCGGAATTTCTGCTGCGTGGCCGGCGTAAGCCCCCGGTCGCGCAGGTAGGCGCGGGCTTTTGCGCCGGCCGCCGACTGCAACTGCTGCTGGAAGAAGTTGGTTGCCAGTTCCATCACGTCGTGAAGGCTGGCGCGCTCGCGCTCCCTGGCCTCCGCCTGCTCGTCGCGCGCTGGCATGGGCACGCCGGCCATGTCGGCGATGCGCTCGACCGCCTCCGGGAAGCCAAGCCCGTCAAGCTCGGTCAGGAAACGGAAATGGTCGCCCGACACGCCGCAGCCGAAGCAGTGATAGCGGCCCTTCTTGTCCTCGCAGTGGAAGGAAGGCGACTTTTCGCCATGGAAGGGGCAGCAAGCCCAATAGTCGCCGCGCGCCACATTGGTCTTTCTTCGGTCCCACGACACGCGCGAACCGATGACCGAGGAAATCGGCACGCGGTCACGGATCTCGTCGAGGAAGGAAGGTGGAAAACGCATTGAGCTCGCTGGCGGTTGACCCGTCTATATAGGCGCGGAGAGTGCGTGGCGCGAATGCTGGAAGGCGCGTGTGCCCGCGATTCACAGGTTGTTCTGAAGATCGCGCGAGCGCGGTTCGACGGCCAACATCACTTTCGATCAATAGTCTGTATCCCGATGGCCTTGGCGATGAGGCCTGCTTGATAAGAAAATCTAAACCCTTGTCGCCAAATTCTGGATTGCCTGCCGCCGCGCGCCGTGATTGCTCGCCTGTGCCTTCAAGATTCCCAAAGTCCGTCATGCCGCTTCCGCTGATTGCCCTGTTCATCGCCGCCTTCGCCTTCGGCACCACCGAATTCGTCATCGCCGGCGTGCTGCCGCAGGTGGCGGCGGGGCTCGACGTCTCGGTGCCGACAGCGGGTTACCTTGTTTCCGGGTATGCGCTGGGCATTGCCATCGGCGGGCCGCTGATGACGGTCGCAACCGCAAGAATCGCGCGAAAGTCGCTGCTAATATGGTTGGCGGTCATCTTCATCGCCGGGCAACTGGCTTGCGCGATGGCGCTGGGTTTCGCCTCCATGCTTCTGATCCGCGTGCTGGTCGCGGTCGCCCACGGCGTATATTTCGGCGTCGCCATGGTGGTGGCGACGGGCCTGGTGCGTGAGGACCAGCGCGGCATGGCGGTGGCGCTGGTGCTGGCCGGCCTCACCGTGTCGAACATCGTCGGGGTACCGGCCGGCAGCGCCATCGGCAATGTCTTCGGCTGGCGCGCCACCTTCTGGGCGATGTTCCTGCTCGGCATCGTGTCGCTGGCGGCGATGGTGGCGCTGTTGCCGCGCACCGCGGGTGCGTTGGCGCGGCCTGCCGGGCTGATGAAGGAGGTGAGGGTGCTCGGTCGCCAGCAGGTCTGGACCTCGCTGATCATCATGCTGATGCTGATGATGTGCCAGTTCGTGCCCTTCACCTATATCGCCCCGACGCTGCGGGAGGTCACCGGCCTCGACCCCGCCTATATCCCGCTGGTGCTGCTGCTCAACGGCGTCGGCGCCACGGCGGGCGTGTTCATCGGCGGCAGGCTGGCGGACTGGAAACTGATGCCGTCGATCATCGTGCTCATGCTCGTCCAGGCCTGCATTCTGGTGGCGATGTATTCCTTCAGCGCCTATCCGCTGCCGATGGTCGTCATCGTCACCATCTGGGGCGCCGTCAATTTTGCCATCGGCACGCCGATTCAGACCCGCATCCTCGCCTGGACGGCGGACGCGCCCAACCTTGCCTCGTCGCTGATCCCGGCGGGCTTCAATGTGGGCATCGCCCTGGCCGCCTTCATCGGGGCCATGATGCTGACCGGCGGTTTCGGCTACCGCGCCCTGCCGGTGCTCGGCATCTTTACCATGCTGGTCGGCGCGTTCGTTGCGCTTTGCTCCTACCTTGCCGAACAGCGCAAAGGCATGAAGCCGCCGATCGTCGCAGCCGCGATCTGAGCGTGGATCGTTTTGGGTCGGACGCGAAGAAGTCGGCCCTTGCCGGCCGCCTTCCCCTGCGTTTTGATTTCAGTGATCAGTTCGCGGCGGCCACGCCGACGATGACGCCGGTCGCCACCGCGATGAGCAGGTAATCGCGGTCAACCTTGATCCAGCGCTGGCCGTAGGACGGGCGGTAGAGACCGTAACGGTTGTAGTCGCGAACCACGTACCGCGTGTTCCAGTTGGGCACCCGGTTTCCACGCACCCAATGGGTGCGGTTCACTTTCTTGACCACGACCTTGTTGCCGTTGTGCCGGTACACCTTCTTGTCGACCTTGCGCACCACTGTGCGGTTCGGGCCGTCGAATTTCTGGACCTTGTGAACCTCGTGGCGCGAACCCGGCTTGTAGTCGGCATAGGCGGACGGGACAGCGAGCATCGAGCAGGCGAGGGCGGTCAGGATGAGACGTTTCATTGGGGAGGGCTCCTTTCGGTTTGCGAGTGGAACCTAGGTCTGGCCGGATGAACGCAATCTGAATGAAGGATTAAACTTATGTAATGATTACAGCATGATGGGTTGGAATATTGATCAGCTTATTCAGCGGCACTCGCGCTATCCTGGCGAAATCCGGCGGCTTCCTGCCTGGTCGTGGAAATCCGGTTCCCGACACGCATAGTCGGTCATGAGCGGACTGATACAATTGCTGGATTTTATTATTCGGCTAATCTATTAAGGCCTTGTCATGCGATTGTTCGCCGCCTCCATAATTGTCTTCCGCCGCCGTGCCTTGTGCTTGGTCCGGACAGGTGCAGCGGGGGTCTTGCGGTGAGCGGCTCGGTCGTCCTCATCCATCTCGCCGGCGCCATCGCGCTGCTCCTGTTCGCCACGCGCATGGTGCGGACAGGCGTCGAACGCGCCTATGGCGATGTTCTGAAACAGAAACTGCGCGGCACCATGCGCAATCCGGTTCTGGCGGTCCTGACCGGCGCCGGCCTGTCGATCGCCTTCCAGAGTTCCACCGCTGTCACACTCCTGGTCGGCTCCTTCGCCGGCGCCGGCATCGTCAGCGGCATGTCGGGCCAGCTCGCGGTGCGCGGCGCGGAAATCGGCTCGGCGCTGGTCGTAAAACTTCTGTCGTTCGATCTCAGCCTGCTGGTGCCGGTCTGCATCGCCGCCGGCACGGTGATGTTCATGGCCACGGAGAGGCGCGACTGGCGGCAGATCGGCCGCATCCTGGTCGGCGTCGGTCTGCTCATCCTGTCGCTCGAAATGATCGGCGAAGCCTCCGAGCCGTTGCGCCAGAGCAAGCTGCTTCCCGTGGTCATCTCCTATCTCGCCAGCGATCCGGTGACGGCGTTCCTGCTGGCCGCGGTCATGACCTGGCTGTTCCATTCCAGCATCGCCGCCGTGCTGCTTCTGGTCACGCTGGCGGGCAGGGGGTTCATCCCGCCCGAACTCGGCATCGTGCTGGTGCTGGGCGTCAATCTCGGCAGTTCCGTCATCGCCCCGCTGCTGACGCGCGGAGCCGCGCCCGGCGTTCGGGTCGTGCCGGTCGGCAATCTTCTGATGCGCGGTGCTGGCTCCATCGTGATGCTGGCGCTGTTCTTGTCCGCGAAACCGCCGGTCGCCTTCCTCGGGGCCAGTGTCGGCGACCAGATCATCAACGCTCATATCCTGTTCAACTGCATCATCCTGCTTGCCGGTATCCCGCTTGCCGGCCTGGTCTACCGTGCGTCGGAGCGTATCGTCGCCCTTGGGGGCAAGGGAACGCAGCAGGCAAAGCTCGCCGAAACGGAGTTTTCCGCGCTGGACGACAGTGCCCTCGGCACGCCCAGCCTGGCGCTCGCCAACGCGACGCGCGAAGTGGTGAAGGTGTGCGAAACCATCGAGATCATGCTTTCCCGCATCATCGAACTCTACGACCACGCCGATCAGGACAAGATCGACGAGCTTGCGGCGCTCGACGACCGGGTCGACCGCAAGCACGCGGCGATAAAACTCTACCTCTCCAGGATCACGCTCAGCCAGCTCTCCGAGGCCGAGGCTCTGCGCTATCAGGAACTGCTCGGCGCCTGTGTGAAGCTGGAGCAGGTCGGCGACATCATCGTGCGCAACATGCTGGCGCATGTGCAGAAAAAGCTCGACCGCGGGCTCACCTTCACAGATGAGGGCTGGCGCGAACTCACGGCTTTCCACCATTCGGTGCTGACCAATGCGCGGCTTGCGTTCAATGCGCTTGTGTCGCGCGATCCGGCCACGGCCCGGCAACTGGTGCAGGAGAAGGACCGTTTGCGCGTGCTGGAGAAACAGTCGAGCCAGAGTCATTTCGAGCGTTTGCGCGAGGGTGCCGCCAAGAGCGTCGAGACCAGTACGATCCATCTGGACACGATCCGCGACCTGAAGCAGATCAACTCGCTGCTGGCCTCAATGGTTTATCCGGTGCTGGAAGAAGCAGGTTTGTTGACCGGCTCGCGACTGAAGGCAGGTTAAATCCTTAAAATTCGTCCTCATCTTCAAACTGACACTTAATTATGCTTTGCTATCGCAGTAGCAGCCGGCCGGCATGGCCGAGGCGCCGGCATGATTGGGGGAATCGATGCTTACACGCCGTCAGTTCTGCGGCTGCCTGCCGTTGGCAGCCACTTTCGTTGCCTCGAACGCTTTCGCAGTCGGCCTGGACTGCGCGGTCTTTACGCCCGAGCGACAGAGGGCTCTCAGCCCGGACGAGGCGATCGAGCGCCTCAAGCAAGGCAACGACCGGTTCCTGGCAGGCACCTCGTTCAATTGCGATCTTCTCGCACAAGTCCATGAATCCGCGCACGGCCAGGCGCCGTTCGCGGCGATCCTCGGCTGCATCGATTCGCGCGTGCCGCCGGAACTGGTCTTCGACCAGCGCATCGGCGATGTGTTCTGCGCCCGCATCGCCGGCAATTTTGTCGACACGGACGTTCTAGGCAGCCTGGAATTCGCGACCAAGGTGACGGGCGCCCGCGCCATCGTCGTGCTCGGGCATTCCTCCTGCGGAGCCGTCAAGGGCGCGATCGACGACGTCAAACTCGGCAACATCACGGCGATGCTCGCCAACATCCGGCCGGCCGTCGACGCGGTGAAAACGGACGGAGAGCGCACCTCCAAGAACTCCAAATTCGTCCAGGCGGTGGCCGAGGAGAATGTGCGCCGCAACATCGCACAGCTAACCGAGCGGAGCGAGGTTCTTGCCGGACTGGTCAAGGAAGGCCAGTTGCGCATCGTCGGCGCCATGAACGATCTGGAGACCGGCAAGGTCACCTTCATGGCGTGAAGCGCCGCCCAACCCTCCCCGTTGATGGGAGGGTTGGGCCGAAGGCCGGGGGAGGGGTCCGCGCGGCAGTGCACGACGCAAAGCGACGTTGGCGTTTGGCCGCGTCGGCCCTACCTGGCCGGTTGGCGGCCGTCCTACGGACGCCCCTCAAGGGGAGCGACGTTGGCGTTACTGCAGCATCGACTTGACGATGCCGCTGGCCTTGCCGAAGTCCATCTTGCCCGGAAATTTTTCCTTAAGCGCGTTCATGCAACGGCCCATGTCGCGCAGGCCCTCGGCACCGACTTCGTCGACCACCTGACGGCAGGCGCGCTTCACCTCTTCCTCGCCGAGTTGCTTCGGCAGGAATTCGCGGATGATCTCGATCTCCTGGCGCTCCTGCTCGGCCAGTTCCAGCCGGTTGCCCTGCTCGAAGGCGGAGGCCGATTCCTCGCGCTGCTTCACCATCTTGGCCAGGATCTGCAGGATCTCCTCGCTGTTGACGGGATCCTTGCCATTGCCGCGATTGGCGATGTCGCGGTCCTGGATGGCGGCGTTGATCAGCCGCAGCGTCGAGGTGCGGCGCTTGTCCTGGGCCTTGAGGGAGGTTTTCAGGGCTTCGGCGATGGCCGTGCGCATTTCGGTTCTCCTTTTCGCGGGCGCACAATAGCGCTAGCCGCCCGGCCGTGCAAAATCCAGCCGTCCCGCACCTTCCCCGTGGAAGATAAATGGCGTCGGGCCGGGCCGCGATTGTTGACCCACCGGGAGGCATCGCCTATGTGCGTGCCTTGCATAGATTGCGACTTGGTTTCCGGTCCTGGCGTTTGCGCCGAGGGACCGTGTCTCGCAGCGCTATATGGCCTTTCGGCCGCTTGTTCGCAAGCGGCGGACCTTTTGATGGAGCCCGCCATGACCGCATCCACCGCCCCCTGGGGAGCCGAACTGCTGACCGCCGCCCTGGTGCTGGCCGATGGTACGGTGATCCGCGGGCGAGGGCTGGGCGCGACCGGCAGCGCGGTGGCGGAAGTGTGCTTCAACACGGCGCTGACCGGCTATCAGGAGATCCTGACCGATCCCTCCTATGCGCGCCAGATCGTCGCCTTTACCTTTCCGCATATCGGCAATATCGGCGTCAACGAGGAAGACATCGAGGACCTGAACCCGGCCGCCAGGGCAGGGGCGGTCGGCGCGGTGTTCAAGGCCGACGTCACCAACCCTTCTAACTATCGCTCCGCCGAGCATCTAGACCGCTGGCTGAAGCGGCGCGGCATCGTCGCCATGAGCGGCATCGACACGCGGGCGCTGACGGCGCTGATCCGCGAAAAGGGCATGCCGAACGCCGTCATCGCCCATGCGCCGGACGGTCGCTTCGACAACGACGATCTCAAGCGGCAGGCGGCAGCCTGGTCCGGCCTTGTAGGCCTCGATCTGGCCAAGGACGTCACCTCCGGCCAGTCGTCGGTGTGGACCGAGGAGCCGTGGGTCTGGAACCAAGGGTTCGGGCGGCAGGACGCGCCGACCTTCCACGTCGTGGCAATCGACTACGGCGTCAAGCGCAACATCTTGCGGCTCATCACCGGCCTTGGCGGCAAGGTTACGGTGGTGCCGGCGCAGACCAGCGCCGAAGACATCCTTGCGATGAAGCCGGACGGCATTTTCCTCTCCAATGGCCCCGGCGATCCGGCCGCCACCGGCGAGTATGCCGTGCCGGTGATCCGCGGCCTGCTCGAAACGGGCATCCCGATGTTCGGCATCTGCCTCGGTCACCAGATGCTGGCGCTGGCCGTAGGCGGCACAACGGTGAAGATGCATCAGGGCCATCATGGCGCCAATCATCCGGTCAAGGACTATACGACCGGTAAGGTCGAGATCGTGTCGATGAACCACGGCTTCGCGGTAGATTCAAAGAGCCTGCCAGACAGCGTCGAGGAGACGCATGTGTCGCTGTTCGACGGTTCGAACTGCGGCATCGCGCTAGCCGGCAAACCGGTGTTCTCGGTTCAGCACCATCCCGAGGCTTCGCCCGGTCCGCAGGATTCGCACTATCTGTTCCGCCGGTTCGTCAACCTGATCCGCGCCCGCAAGGGCGAGCCGGCGATCGCCGAGCGGGCATGGTGATCCGTTCTCGGCGATAATGGGACGGCGAGCCTTCAGGCCGCCGTCGCTAATTCCGTGAGGCGGCTGCTCAGATCGGGTTGTTGAACGTATCGCAATCCTGCAGCTTGCCGCTCTTGAAGCCGGCCGCGAACCATTTCTGCCGCTGTGCGCTGGTGCCGTGGTTGAAGCTTTCGGGCACGACATAGCCTTGGGTGCGGCGTTGCAGCGTGTCGTCACCGATCTGCGCGGCGGCGTTCAGCGCCTCCTCCAGATCGCCTTTTTCCAGAATGCCCTTCTGCTCGGTGAAATGGCCCCAGACGCCGGCGAAACAGTCGGCCTGGAGTTCCACCTGCATCGACATATGGTTGGCGTCTCCCTCCGACATCGACTGCCGCATCTGGTTGAATTTTGGCAGGACGCCGATCAGGTTCTGGACGTGATGGCCGACCTCGTGAGCGATCACATAGGCCTCGGCAAAGTCGCCGGCGGCGTCGAACTGGCGGGCGAGCTGGTCGAAGAAGGCGGTGTCGAGATAGACCTTGCGGTCGCCGGGGCAATAGAACGGCCCGGAGGCTGACTGCGCATAGCCGCAGGCCGACGCGATGCCGCCGGAAAACAGCACCAGCTTCGGTTCTTGATACGTCTCGCCTTCGGCCTTGAAGATGCCGCTCCAGACGTCCTCGGTCTCGGCGAGGATGGTCGAGACAAACTGCTTCATCTCGTCACTGGCGGGAGCGTTCTGCTCGGTGACCTGGCCGCCGCCGCCCGGAACGGACGGGCCGCCTTCCGACAGCAATTCCAGCGGGTCGATGCCGCAGGCCCTCAGCACGAAAAACAGGACGACGAGGATGACGATCGTCGACAGGCCGCCGCCGGCGCCACCCCGGCCAATGGGGATACGCATGCCGCCACCGCCCGGCCGGCCGAACGGCCCTCCCTGCTGTCCGCCGAAGCCGCCGTCACGTGCGTCCTCGACATTCTGACTCTGCCTGCGGCCTTTCCAAAGCATGTTGCGCTCCAGCTATGTTCCAGGGCAGGCGGATCGATGCCGGCCAGTCCATAAACTGGAAACTAGCCGAAGCGTTGCGGCAAGTCACAGACTTTCAGAGGGCATGCGCCGGAGCGGCCTCCGCCTAGGCGGAACTCGCCTTCAGGATGCGACGCGCCAGCGCTCGCCGCGGATGAAATCCTCGAGCGCCGCGGCGCCGATCGCCGGGCCGAAGGCGTAGCCCTGCAGCTTGTCGCAGCCGAGCTTCTTCAGGATGCGGGCGTGTTCCATCGTTTCGACGCCTTCCGCCACGACTTCGATGCCCAAGGTCTTTCCGATCTCGATGATGGATTCGACGAGATGCCGCTGCCTGACGGATTTCACGATGGGAAGGATCAGTTGCCTGTCGATTTTGAGACGGCGCGGCTGCAGCTTGAGAAGGCTGACGATGGAGGCGTAACCGGTGCCGAAATCGTCGATCTCGATGTCGATGCCGAAGTCCTTGATGCGATCGACATTCCAGGTGACGATCTCGTCGGTGTTGTCGAGGAAGATCGATTCCAGCAATTCGAAGGACAGGATGCCGGGTTTTATCTTGAGGCGGCGCAGACTTTCGATCAGTTCCTCGTCGCGCAGCCGGCGGGCGGACACATTGACGGAAATCCTCGGAACGAGCTGCCGAGTCTTGTTCCACCGCTCGAAATTGGCGAGCGTTTGTTCCAGCACCAGCCGGTCGATGGTCGAGACGACGTTAAGTTCCTCGGCGGTCGACAGGAAGGCATCCGGCGTCAGCAAGCCCTCCGTCGGGTGCGCCCAGCGCACCAGCGCCTCGACACCAGCCACTTCCAGCGTATGGGCGTCGAACTGTGGTTGGTAATAGGCGACGAACTCATTGCGTTCCAGACCGCCCAGAATGTCGTCGGCAACCTTCTTGTTGCGGACGATCTCCGCCTGCAGCGATTCGGTGAAGAATTCATGCCGGCTGCGGCCACGGCTCTTGGCGCGATAGAGCGCGATGTCGGCATTGATCAGAATTTGTCCCGAATCCAGGCGTCCGGCGCTTTCGACGGCGATGCCAATGCTGACGCCGAAGCGACACTGGTGGCCCTGGTAGACGACGGGATGCCGCATCTGGCGGATGATCCGGTCGGCGATCTCGTCGAGGTGGTGGTCTTCAGGGTCGACCAGGCAGACGACAACGAACTCGTCGCCGCCGATGCGGGCGACGAAATCGTCCTTACGCACGTTCTGCCGCAGCACCTGCGCGGCATGCACGAGCATGGCGTCGCCGGCGGAGTGACCGAGCGTGTCGTTGATCTGCTTGAAGCGGTCGAGGTCGATATGCAGCAGGGCGATGTCGCGCCCTTTGCTGGAACCGCTTGCGGCCAGCTTTTCCAGTTCCGTGTCGAGATACCTCCGATTGGGCAGGCCGGTCAGCGAATCATGGAGCGAATTGTGCTCGATGCGGGCCCTTACCGATTCCAGTTCGGCGGCCCGCGTTTCCGCCAGGATCTTCGCCTTTTCGAGATCCTTGTTAAGCGCAACGTCGGCTGTGACGTCCCATTCCGCGCCGATCATCTTCGGCGTCTCCGCCGGATCGCGGAAGATCGTCGCGTGGGTGCGGATGTTGCGGATCTGGCCGTTGGGCCGGATGATGCGGTAGTCGGAGGAGTACGCTCTGTCTTCCTTCACGGCCTCGTTGAAATCGTTCTCTGCCGTCTTCAGGTCATCGGGATGGATCGCGCCCGACCAGTCCTGAAAGGTCCGAGGCCCCTTCTTCCTCTGGGTGCCGTAGATCTCGTAGAGCCGGTCATCCCAGATCACGTCGTTGGTGGCGAGGTCGAGTTCCCAGACGCCGATGCGCGAGGCGTCGAGGGCCAATTCGAGGCGCTGCGACAGTTTGCGCAACTGAGCTTCGCTGCTGTGGAGCGCCAGATAATTCTTCTGCCGCTCCGCGTAGAAGCGGCCGGCAAACCAGACCGGAACGACGACCAGAACTCCGGCGATGAAGATCAGCCCGCGCAAAAGCCAGGCATTGTCGGGCGTGACGTTCCATCCCTGCTTCGGAACCGCGGCGATCTGCCAGATGGAACCCGACGGCAGGGTTACCGCCGCCGACACCGGTCGTTCCGCCAGGATGCCGGCCCGTCCGAAAAACTGCAGGCTTGTCTCTTCGGGCGAATCCTGGCTGACAAGCGCCATGTCGATGCCGATGTCGTCGAGAAGCCCGCTGTCGCGGTAGAGGCGGTCGACGTCCACGACAGCCGATACCAGTCCCCAAAATTGTCTGTTCTGATCGTTTCCGATGAATACCGGGAAGCGGCCGACCAATCCCTGGCCGCCCTGGACAAGTGATACCGGTCCCGTGAGCACCAGTTCGCCCGTATTGCGGGCGCGCAGCGCGGAAGCCGACTGTTTGGCGTTTTTCAGATAGTCCAGCCCGAGTGCCTCGCGGTTTCCGTCGAGCGGGTAGACCATCGTCACGACGAAGTTGGGCGCCACCGCGACGTTGCGCAATTGGTTGTCCCTGGAAAACAGTGTGCTGGAGAGCTCTCCAAATCGCTGCTGGCCGATATCCGGGTCGGCGGCGATCATCGCGACCAGCCCGCGTACCAACTGCATGTTGCCGTTGATGCTGCCTTCAAGCTTAGCGCGGATCAGATTGACTTTTGCCAACACCTCGGCGCGGGTCGCCTGCTCGTGAACGACGCGGTTCTGATAATCCGCGAATATGCCGAGCATGGCTATCACGCCCGCCGCCAACGCGGCCGGGGCGTTGCTGGGCGAAAACAACGCTCGCCGAACTCTGCCGAGACTGAACCTGGTCAATGCTCGCTACTCTAGGCAGCCGGTCAAAACCGGCGGACCAGCATAAATGGCATGCAAACTTTAAGCAGGACTTTAACTATGTCGCAAAAAATCGGAAAACCGGCACTCAATCGGATTTTCGAGCCGTGGATGCAGCGTCGGCGCTGCGCGCGCGCTCCTCGACACGATCGGCACCTTTCTTCAGGTCGCGGCCGGTTTTGGCCTCGACGTTGCGCTCCTCTTTTCTGGTCTCCGTCATCAGGCTTTTCGCCGATGCGTCAGCTTTTGCCGCCGATGCCTTGTAGTCGCCCATCATCATCTCCTTGGCCGGCGGCGGGATGCCGCCAGCGATGAAACACCGTGGAAGACGTGAAGTTCCGGCGCCGGCGGCCTTCAGCCAACCGGAACGGCGGTTCGGCTCTTGCGGGTCAGGGCGGTGATGACCAGGGCCGCGAGCGGGAAGGGCGCGGCCGCCAGTCCAAGTTCCGCGGCGGGCGCGATCTCGAGAAGGCGGCCGCCGATGAAGCTGCCCGCCGCGATGCCGAAATACATGGCTGAGACGTTGAGCGGCAAAGTGAGGTTGGCGAGTTCCGGCGCATGGCCGACCAACCGGCTCGCCTGGGCCGGCGGAAAGGTCCAGCCGATGAAACCCCAGGGCAGCATGATGCCGACCAGCAGCGGCCCGGCCAGTGTCGGCGGCAGGAATTCGAGGATCGCTGACATTGTTATGCAGATGGTCGCGGAGGCCAGCAGCGCCGTGATGATCATGCGCGTCGGCCCCAGCCGGTCGGCCAGCACCCCGCTGGCATAGTTGCCCGCGACCGCGCCGATACCGAAGGCGAGCAGCATTCCCGGCAGCACGGCAACGGGCAGCCCCGCAGCCAGGGCAAGCGGTGCCATGTAGGCGATGATGATGAAGCCGCCTGTCAGATAAAGCAGCGTCACCGCCAGCGATGGCAATATGCCCGGACGCCCTATCGCGGCGATCCTTTCGGACAGCGAAAGCTTCAGGCCCGGCAGACCGCGCGGCAACTGGGTCCATAGGACGACGAGGCAGATGAAGGCGAGACCGGCGACGACGAGGAAGGTCGCGCGCCAGCCGGCGAGGTTGCCGACCAGCGAAGCGAGCGGCGCGCCGAGCGCGACCGCGAAGGTGGTGCCGCCGAGAACGGTGGCGACAGCCCTGGCGCGGTGCTCTGGCCCGGCAAGGGCGACGGCGGTGGCCTGGGCGGTGGCCGCGAACAGACCGGCCGACATGCCCATGACGACCTGGGCGGCAAGCAATGTCACGAACGAATCGCTGGCGGCGGCGACCGCGTTGCCGCCCATGAAGCACAGCAGCGCCAATGCGATGACGCGGCGCCGGTCCGCCGCACCGGCGATGGCCGACAGCACCGGGGTGCCGATCGCATAAGCCAGCGAATAGGCGGTCACCAGATGTCCGGCATCCGAAACTGTAATGCCCGCCGATTCCGAGATGAGCGGAAGCAGGCCGGCGAAAACGAAGGCGACCGTGCTCGTGGCGAAAGCACCGACGGCGAGCCACATCAAACGTCTGTCCATGACGTGTCCTTAATTCAAAGGTTATTGAACTATTGAACTTCGTTCGCCCTTATGTCAATGAGGTTGGAGCAAGGCTGCTGACACACTATCGTCGGGAGCATTCGCCGCTTGTCCGGCTTCGGTTCAGTTCGCCAAGGGTCCATGTTGCTGCCGCATCCCACGGCCGATCAGATCAGCCTCGCGACCGTGCTCTCGGTGCTGGGCGATCCGACCCGTCTCGGTATCGTCGCCTATCTGGCCCGGCGCGAGGGCATGCCGATGAATTGCAGCCAGTTCCTCGACCTCGGTTCGAAGACCAATCTCAGCTATCACCTGGCGAAGCTCCGCGAGGCCGGCATCACGCACGCCGAAGTGTTGGGCACCAGCCGCCTGATCACGCTCAGGCGCGACGATCTCGATGCCCGCTTTCCCGGACTGCTCGATTCGGTCATCGCCGGCGCCAAGGATTTTCCCCTTGCCTTCAAGGGGATCGAGGCTATGGACGCCTGAGCCTGGGCAACCTCGCCTGCGGCTGTCACAAAGCCGAAATCTTCAGCCTGCAATAGCGATACGCTCCGATTTGTTCGCCGGAGTTGTGTTCCTTCGCCCTAATCCAGCCACGGATTGAGGATGGTTCCGCCGCGTCAGCCGGGCTTCGACTTGAGGGATTTCATGACCGCCAACCGCGCCCAATCCGACTTTCTCCACTTCTTTCGGTCCTGGGTTTCGGCGCCGATGCGCGTCGCCGCCGTCGCCCCGTCTGGACCGGTGTTGGCGCGGCTGATCACGAGCGAGATAAAGCCGGAAGTCGGACCCGTGCTGGAACTTGGGCCGGGCACTGGCGTGTTCACGCGCGCTCTGCTGGCGAAGGGCGTGCCGGAGAGCGATCTCACACTGATCGAATTCGGTCCGGAGTTCGCTCGCCTGCTGACAGCGCGTTTTCCGCAGGCGAGGGTGGTGTCGCTGGATGCGGCGCGGATCGTCGAGGCCGGGCTTTTCCAGTCGGGCTCGGTCGGCGCCGTGGTGAGCGGCCTGCCGCTGCTTTCCATGCCGCAGGACAAGGTTGCGGCCATCGTCGCCGGCGCGTTCGCCGCGTTGCGGCCGGATGGCGGGTTCTATCAGTTCACCTATGGGCCGCGCTGTCCCATCCCGCCTGCGATCCTCGACCGGCTGGGATTGAAGGCCGTGCGCATCGGCCTGGCGTTGCGCAACATCCCGCCGGCCGCCGTCTATAGGATTGCCAGGGAAAGCCGATCGGCCACCGCAACCTCCGAGCGCCGGGCCGCCTGAGGCGTCTCGGCTGCGGGTTGACGCGCCGCTGGGGAGCACGTCGTCACTGGCGGGACGAACGGCTAGGTGGCCGTGACGGTGTCGCCAGCCATTCGCCGCACGATGCCGAAGAGTTGACTTAAATTGGTGCCATGGCCAAATCTGTCGCCGCTCTGCAACGGGACTGCCATGCGCTCCGGATTTTTCTCGGCCCTCGCCGGTCTTGTGCTCCTGCTTCCAACCGGCGCTTCGGTTGCCCAGACCGAATCCACCGCCGAGCCCGATCCCGCGGCTGAGGTCGCGCCCGTGCCGCCGCCGCCGTTCGACGGCAACGCCGAGTTCTTCGTGGTGGAAGGCATTGCCTTCAACGATTTGCTGAATGTCCGTGCCACGCCGTCGGCCGGGGGCAAGCTGGTGGGCCGCCTGCCCAATGGCACGGCGCTGCGCAACCACGGCTGCAAGGAAAACAACGGCGCCAATTGGTGCGACATCGAATCGCTGGAGGATGTCAAGGTCAGGGGCTGGGTCGCTGCGCGTTATCTCTTTGCGACGGCCGTCGAGGACATGCCCGAACCGCCTGCCGCCGACGGGCTGCCGGAGGGACCGGGCACGCCGCCAGGCGAGGGCGCTCCCGCGGATGCCGGCACGCAAGTGGCCGCCGCTCCGCCCGAGGGTTTCGACGCCATCGGAGACATTCCCTGCGCCCGCTACTACGGCCAGCCGATGACCCATTGTTCGGCGGCCGTGAGACGTCGCGAGGACGGGGAGGCGACCGTTACCGTCACCTGGCCCGATGGCGGCCAGCGGGTCATCCTGTTCACCAACGGCCGCGCCGACAATTCCGACTCGCCCGATCCGCTCACCTATACCCGCGAGGCCGATCTCAACATGATCCGCATCGGCAAGGCCGAACGCTTCGAGATTCCCGACGCGCTGCCGTTCGGGGGGTGAGTGGGCCGGTGCCGCGCACGAGCCTTGCCGTATCGAACCTGTCGGCCAGCCGCTGAGACGGCAGCCAAGCGAGAGGCAGGGTGTATGACGCATTTTCGGGGTTACATCGGCAAAAACTCTCCCCTATAAGGCCCGCCTAGCCTGACATCAGTAAGCGCTGCCGCCCGGCCGGGACCGCCCGCCGGGTTTTCCGCGCACGCAGCCGACGGACCCGAGAAAACATGCCGAAAAGAACCGACATCAAGTCGATCCTGATCATCGGGGCCGGCCCCATCGTCATCGGTCAGGCGTGCGAATTCGACTATTCCGGTACTCAGGCCTGCAAGGCGCTGAAGGCCGAGGGTTTTAGGGTCATCCTGGTCAATTCCAACCCGGCCACCATCATGACCGATCCGGAACTGGCCGACGCCACCTATATCGAGCCGATCACGCCGGAAGTGGTGGCAAAAATCATCGCCAAGGAACGGCCGGACGCGCTGCTGCCCACCATGGGCGGCCAGACGGCGCTCAACACCGCTCTGTCGCTGCGCCGCATGGGCGTGCTGGAACGCTACGGAGTCGAGATGATCGGCGCCGATGCGCATGCCATCGACAAGGCCGAGGACCGTTCGCTGTTCCGCGAGGCGATGGCGAAGATCGGGCTGGAGACGCCGAAGTCGATGCTGGCCAATGCGTCGGCCGTCAAGGATGCCGACCGCAAGACGCACGAGGCCGAGCGCGCAGCGCTCAAGGCCGAGCAGCCGGCCGACCTCGACGCGGCGCTCGATGCGCTCGAAACCCGCTGGAACCTTGGCGAGGGCGACCGCAAGCAGCGTTACATCAGCCACGCCATGGCGATCGCCGCGCAGGCGCTGGATCATGTCGGCCTGCCCGCCATCATCCGCCCGTCCTTCACCATGGGTGGCACCGGCGGCGGCATCGCCTACAACCGCGCCGAGTTCTTTGACATCGTCCAGTCCGGTCTCGACGCCTCGCCGACCACCGAGGTGCTGATCGAGGAAAGCGTGCTCGGCTGGAAGGAATATGAGATGGAGGTCGTCCGCGACCGCGCGGACAATTGCATCATCGTCTGCTCGATCGAGAACATTGACCCGATGGGCGTGCATACCGGCGATTCGATCACCGTCGCCCCGGCGCTGACGCTGACCGACAAGGAATACCAGATGATGCGCAACGCCTCGATCGCGGTGCTGCGCGAGATCGGGGTGGAAACCGGCGGCTCCAATGTGCAATTCGCAGTCAATCCGGCCGACGGCCGGCTCGTCGTCATCGAGATGAACCCGCGCGTGTCGCGTTCTTCCGCACTTGCCTCGAAAGCGACCGGCTTCCCGATCGCCAAGATCGCGGCGAAGCTTGCCGTCGGCTATACGCTGGACGAACTCGACAACGACATCACCGGCGGCGCCACGCCGGCCTCGTTCGAACCGTCGATCGACTATGTTGTGACGAAAATCCCACGCTTCGCCTTCGAAAAGTTCCCCGGCGCGTCTCCGGTGCTAACCACCGCAATGAAGTCGGTCGGCGAGGTCATGGCGATCGGCCGCACCTTCCAGGAATCGCTGCAGAAGGCGCTGCGCGGGCTGGAGACCGGCCTGACCGGACTGGACGAGATCGAAATCCCCGGCGCCGACGGTTCGGAGGCGAAGAACGCCATTCGCGCCGCGCTCGGCACGCCGACGCCCGACCGGCTGCGCATGGTGGCACAGGCGATCCGCACGGGCACTTCGCTGGAGGAAGTCCACCAGATGTGCCGCATCGATCCGTGGTTCTTGGAGCAGATCGACGGCATCATCCGGATGGAGGAGCGCGTGCGCGAGCACGGCCTGCCGCAGGACGCGGACAACCTGCGCATGCTGAAGAGCATGGGCTTTTCCGACGCCCGCCTCGCCTCGCTGGCGAAACGCGACGCGGTCGAGGTCGCAAAGCTGCGCGAAAAGCTCGACGTGCGTCCGGTCTACAAGCGCATCGACACATGCGCCGCCGAATTCGCCTCGCCGACGCCCTATATGTATTCGACCTACGAGGTGCCCTTCGCCGGCGAGACCCGCTCCGAGGCACAGGTCAGCGCGCGGAAAAAGGTCGTCATCCTCGGCGGGGGTCCCAACCGGATCGGGCAGGGCATCGAGTTCGACTATTGCTGCTGCCATGCGGCCTTCGCGCTGCGCGACGCGGGCTTCGAGGCGATCATGGTCAACTGCAACCCGGAGACGGTGTCGACCGACTACGACACCTCCGACCGCCTGTATTTCGAGCCGCTGACCGCAGAGGACGTGCTGGAGATCCTGCGCGCCGAGCAGGCGTCGGGCGAACTCGTCGGCGTCATCGTACAGTTCGGCGGCCAGACGCCGCTGAAACTCGCCGATGCGCTGGAAAAGGCCGGCATCCCGATCCTCGGTACCTCGCCGGACATGATCGACCTTGCCGAAGACCGCGACCGCTTCCAGAAGCTGCTGCGTAAGCTTGACCTTACCCAACCGAAGAACGGTATCGCCTATTCGGTCGAGCAGGCGCGCACGGTGGCCGGCGAGCTCGGTTTTCCGCTGGTGGTGCGCCCGTCCTATGTGCTCGGTGGCCGCGCCATGCAGATCATCCACGACGAGGGCATGCTGCAAAGCTATTTGCTCGACACCGTGCCCGGCCTGGTGCCCGAGGACATCAAGCAGAAATACCCCAACGACAAGACCGGCCAGATCAACACGCTCTTGGGAAAAAACCCGCTGCTGTTCGACACCTACCTGTCGGGCGCCATCGAGGTCGACGTCGACTGCCTGTGCGACGGCAAGAACACCTATGTCTCCGGCATCATGGAGCATATCGAGGAGGCCGGCATCCATTCCGGCGATTCTGCCTGCTCGCTGCCGGTGCATTCGCTGTCGACCGAACTCGTCGACGAGCTCGAGCGCCAGACCGCCGCACTCGCAAAAGCGCTCAATGTCGGCGGGCTGATGAACGTGCAGTACGCCGTCAAGGACGGCACCATCTTCGTGCTGGAGGTCAATCCGCGCGCCAGCCGCACCGTGCCGTTCGTGGCAAAGACCATCGGCAAGCCGGTCGCCAAGATTGCGGCGCGCATCATGGCTGGCGAGAACCTTGACGCCGCCTTCGCCCACTACGGCGAAAAGCCCGATGCGCGAAACCCTGGCCACATCGCGGTCAAGGAAGCCGTGTTCCCGTTCGCGCGTTTTCCCGGCGTCGACATCCTGCTCGGGCCTGAGATGAAGTCGACGGGCGAGGTGATGGGCCTCGACCGCGATTTCGCCATGGCCTTCGCAAAAAGCCAGCTTGGGGCGAACATCGACCTGCCGCGCTCGGGCACCGTGTTCGTGTCGGTGCGCGACGAGGACAAGCAGGGCATTCTGTCCGCCGTGAAGCGGCTGGCCGATCTCGGTTTTCGCGTGCTCGCGACCGGCGGGACACAGCGCTTCCTCGCCGAAAACGGCGTGGCGGCGGAAAAGATCAACAAGGTGCTGGAAGGCCGCCCGCACATCGAGGACGCCATCCGCAACCGCCAGGTGCAGATCGTCTTCAACACCACGGACGGCCAGAAGGCGGTGTCGGATTCCAAATCGCTACGCCGCGCCACGCTGATGCAGAAGGTGCCGTATTACACCACGCTGTCCGGCATGGCCGCCGTGGCGGAAGCCATCGCCGCGCTGAAGGCCGGCAATCTGGAAGTGCGGCCGCTGCAGTCGTATTTTTGATGCGTGAGGAGTAATCCGGCAGGGTTTGATGCTGAAGGACAGCCGCGATATCATCCGCAGACTGAAGTCGGATGGTTTTGAACTGGTGTCGGTGCGCGGCTCGCATCACAAATTCAGGCAGCCGGCCAGCGGTCGTGTCGTGATCGTCACGCACCCGCGCAAGGACATACCGCCGGGCACGGCGCATTCGATCTATCAGCAGGCCGGCTGGCGCAAGGATTGAGAAAGATGACCCACTACATCGCGCTGATCCACAAGGAGCCCGACAGCGGTTATGGCGTCTCTTTTCCCGACGTGCCGGGCGTCACCGCGGTCGCCGATACGCTCGACGAGGCGCTGCACGAGGCAGGAATCGCCTTGGGGTTCGCCTTCGAGGACTGGCAGGGCGAGCGGCCCGCGCCGCGCACGCTGGATGAATTGCGTAGCAATCGCGAATTCCTCGACTGGTCGAGCGACGCGGTCGTGGCGGCGGTCGCGCCTACGGAGCAACTCCCGCAGGCAGCCTGATCTTCGAAAATCGGCTAACCTTGTCAGCGGCCCAGCTCAATCCTCCGCCGCCCAGGCCGCATACCCCTCCAGCAGCCCCGAAAAATCCTCCATCGCCGGAAACTCCGCAAAGCTGCGCACCGCGCCGGTCTCGGCGAAGGGCAGTTTCGTGCTGGCATAGGTCTCCAGATAGGGCCGGAACCAGGATGTGTCGTCCAGCATGGTCGGGCGCACATTGACGAAATCCATGCCTTTCGGCCGCGTGAACATCCACGTCATGCAAAAACCGCAGAAATAGTGATCGAGGTCCGGCCCGTGCATGCCGCCGATCACCGGCTCGCCCTTCGCCACCCCGAAGCCGTCGGCGGGGATCATGGCGGTCAGCGAATAGGCTGACGACGCCATCTTCTGGCAGCCCCGGCAATGGCAGGCGGCAGTGGCGATCGGCGCCTTCGTGACGCGGATTTCGACCCGGCCGCAGCGGCACGATCCATTCAGCGGCAGTTTCGGCAGCATTTTTCCGGCCTCCTGTTGCGCGGCGACCAAAGCCCATCCGCCCCGCCCGCGCAAGCGCCTCCGCATCGCCCGTGTGCACAGCCTTACGTTGCGTCTTGCCACCCGGCCCGGCCTCGGCATAGTCTGAAAAAAATCTTCACACCATGCAGGGGGCGCCGATGCGCGGGACGTTGATGAAACTGGCCTTGGCGGGCGCGCTCGCCGCGACCGTGGCGACGCCGACGCTGGCCCGGCACTGGAACTCCGGCGACACGGCCGCCCTCATCACCGGGCTGGCGATCGGCGGCATCGCGGCCTCGGCCGCCTCGCACGACCATTATTACCAGGACCAGTACATCCCGCCGCCGCCTGCCTACCGACCCTCGGCGCCGTTCAGCCCGGCGAAGGGCATCATCTGCTATCCCCGCCAGTTCGCCTGTTACGACAATGCCGGCTATTTCTCGGCGAAATGGACCAACCGCATATTCTGATCCGGCCGGGAAGGGATTTTTCAACATGAGACTTTCGCTCGCTCTCGGCCTAACCGCCGCGCTCATCGCCGCCCAGCCCGCGCTCGCCGACGACGAGCCCGATTCCATCTTCGTGCGCGCGCACGCGGTCGACCTTCTGGAAGGCGCGCTGACGCCCGAGCAGACCACCACGCTGCAGCTCGTCGCCTACCAGGCGGCCATCGCCGCCGCCTGCGACGGCTTCACGCTCGACGGCGCGAAGGTCGGAAAAGCGTTCGAAAAACTAGCGCCGGTCGACGCCGCGAAAATGACCGACGCGCAGAAAAGCTACCACGACCAGCACCTTCTGGTGATCTACGGCATCCTGGTCGGCGGCGAGCTCGCAGCCATGGCCGACGACGTGAGTGCGGCCTGCGCCCAGGCTGGAGAGGCCAAGGCCGATCCGGAGTTTGCAAGTGAGGTGGTGTGGGAGTAGGGAGTGTGTCTAGACTACGGCGCAAGTGACCTAAAAAGCCTTTCCTTGTGTTATATTTAGTCCTTCACGGTAAAGCATAGGAATTTTATAACTCGCTCCAATTTCTTCCAAAAAGCCGAGTTCGATCAGTCGGCGAATGGTCGGCATGGCCTCATTCTCGCTCTGCCCAAATAATGCAGCGATAGTTTGTTTATTGTGCTCTGCCTTCTGGTCGCGAAATAGCTCCAGGTAGGGAACCAAATCGCCTGCCGCTTCAGCAAACAAGGTGTCTTGTACCCGATCTGCACTTAACTGCTTTTGTGCCTTACGAAGAGAGTCTGATTCTATCAGAGGGTCCTCGCGGCTAAATACTCGCCCGTCGCGCTCCTCTCGGCGAAATTGAGCTTGCATGGCATTTAGCATTAAATCAATTAGGTTTCGAGGTGGCCTTATACTGTTCCCATCACGTATTCTGGCCATGATCCAAGTGAGAGTGTCTGGTTTCCTTGTTCCACTATCAACCTGTTCCGGGAAAAGACTGTAGAATATTTCTTTGTCGCTTGCTTCTTCGCTTGCAGCAATTGCCGTAAGAAAGCTGTCGTTTTTTCTGATTCTCCGACAAAGCATATTTAGCAGATCTTCCTCTTCCCATACAATTTCAACCTTCTTGGCATTGATGTGGGTCAGATTAACAAATCCGCCTTGCGTAATTTTCCGAAATAAGTCCTTTCTCACAAAAAGCTTCAATCGAACAAAATCAAGCTCCGTCATATCAAGATAAGTTCTGAACAGTGCGCGGAGGGCGGGAATTTCGACGGATTGATATCCTTGAAACGCTTCGTCTAGGCGATCCAAAAGTATCCACAATTTGATATCACAGGCGCGCAGTGCGTCGTTCAGGGATTTAAGGAATACATCCGAGTATACTACAGATATATCTTTGTTTTCACTGTTAAATTCCGCTCGACTTGTAATTATTGGCAACCCATATTCTGTTACTGATCCAGTTACCTCTGCGGCAGAAAAATTCTTTAACTTTGTAAATATTCCAACAATTGTCTCAAAAACCAAAGACGGATTTGGGTCGAGGTTTCGCAATCCAGTCTTTTCCAGAATACCTGCCAGGCTTTTTACCTCTTCGTTATAGTCTTCTCCAAATATGTCCAGCACCCAGTTGCCAGCTAGGGAAAAAAAGTATGCCTTCCATAGGGTTCGATATTGCCCTTCTGATTGCTCAGGAATCTGTCCTAGGCGTTGAAAAATCGGGTTTCCTTGAGGGTTAAAGGCGGCAAGAAGTTCTGTGTCGTCGAGAATCGAATACGATCTATAGTTTTTTGAAATCATCCTGTAAATTGCGGTCTTGCCAGTGCCTTTGTCACCAGCAACAATGTCATGACCGCCCTCCACTATCGATTGAAATGTATCCGTTTCAACAAAGTATTCTTCTAAGTCGTCATCAAATTCGGCGACTGATCGCCCAATCTTCAGGCGTGATAAAACTGACTTTACAGAGATTTGTTCGTCGGCCATCTGCCCGCAATCTTCCAGCATTCAACGGACCCTATTTGACCTAACAATGGGCAATAATCAATATGATGTCCGCCAGTGACGAAGTGCATGGTGATTTCGCGCTAAGCCTTCTCTACCCCACCGCCTGCACCTCAATCTCAATATCAAACTCCATAAACCACCCCGACACCGGCACAAAGCTCCGCGACGGAAAATTGTCGGGAAAATGCCTGATGTAGACCCGGTTGATGGCGTTGTAGAAGCCGGCATTGGCGGCGTAGATGCGTACCATCACCACATTGTCGAAATTCGTGCCCGCCGCCTCCAGGCAGAGTTTTACGGCGTTCAGCGAGGCCTCGGTCTGGGTCTCGATGTCGCCGCGCACGATCTTTCCGCTCACCATGTCGATCGGCGGGGTGGCGGCGACGAAGACAAAACCGTTGGCCTTGGTCACCGACGAACAGGGAATGCCCAGCTCGCGCATCAGCGGCGACAGCACCGGCACTTCGACGATTTGTTTTTTCATCAGGAATTTCCTTGTTGATGCTGCGCATGCTCCCGCGGAGCTGGGCAATCGTATATGGAAACCATCCTCTCCGATCCGGCTTCGCCGGTTCGGCTCGGCATCACCCCCTCTCCGTCTCGCTTCGCTCGCCACCTCTCCCCCTGCCCGGGGGAGAGGATAGCCGGCCGCAAGGTCAGCGCCCATCTTGGACGCTGCGTATCCTCTCCCCCGGGCAGGGGGAGAGGTGGCGAGCGAAGCGAGACGGAGAGGGGGTGATGCCTCCGCGTCTCACCAAAGGTGAGGCGTGGAGGATGATGTGACAACCAGCCCATCACTGCGCGAGCTTCGTCAAACCCGGCGCGATCGGATAAAGACCGGCCTTGGCCGCCTGCCGCTCGGCCTTGAGCATGCGGTCGTTGTTCACGTACATTTCGCGGCCGATGTCGAGGATCTGCGAGCGGGCGAGCATCAGGTCGTTGCCGGGGGCCGCCTGCCGGAGTTTTGCCTTGGCGGCATCGAGACGCGCTTCCAGATAGGCGCGGCGGAACGGCTCCAGATGAAAAAACCCGTCGCCGGCCAGACGGAAACGGCAGGTCCGCGTCTGAAGCTCGTTCCGGCCATGCGCATCGAATGCCGTGAAGGCTAGCGTCACCGTGGCTTTGTCCACGACCGGCTCCGCCGTGCGCGCAAAACTCCGGGGCGTGCGCAGGCTGGCCTTCACCATCATCTCGCAGACGAGCACAGCCGGATCGTCCGGCGACAGGGCCGGTAGCGCCAATGTGGCGGCAAGGACGAAAAAGGCGAGTGGCATGAAGCCACGATAGCGCGTTCGCCACCCGCCCGAAACGGCGATGTTTGCTGTCGCGCGATGTCGTCGGGAGGCTCGGGAGGGGGATGGTTTGGCGAAGATTTTTTTGTGCCTGCGATTTTCCGAAAATCGAAAAGCGCGTATTTCCCGGCGGTTGACGCTTGACGGCTACGAACTGCGACAGTGCTGGGTTCGTTTTTGCCGGCGGTCTCATCCCCCACCCCCAAAACCTGCTTCATACTTAGCGCAGTTTCTCCCGCGGGAACGCCGGTCATGACGGTGATTTGCGGGGAGGGATCGGTGTCCGGAGGGTAGCGGCTAACGTGGCCGCGAGGGCCGGCGCTGCTTCGGAGTTCCGGAAGTCCCGCCCTGGTAGCGGGTACAAGGCTCTGGTATGGCCGGGAGCCGGCATGAACGGGATATCACCGGCATCGCGCCGGGATGTGTACAAGATCCCATGCTGTGGGGAATGAAGCGGCGGAGATCACCGGATGGGCGGCCGGAAGGTCGCAGATAAATAGTTAGATGAGCGAGCTTGCGGCCGCCCGTCTTCCCGAACCCATGACGCCCGACGGCGAAACTAGGTCGGACAGCGGATAATGGGCAAACAAAGAGTTCAACGGCCAGGGCGGCTTTCCGCAGCGTGGCGACGAGGACGGCTGGATGCAGGGGACAGTTTACTTTTATCCCCCGAAAGGCTCGACTCGGGACAGGTTGGCCCGAGGGGATAAAAGTAAACTGTCCCCGGGCGCTTGCCTACTCGGCCGCCGGCACCGGACAGCTCATGTCGCCTTCCTCGCAGGCGAGGTAATTCTTGAAATCCATCAGCCGCTGGTTGGTCAGCCCGGCCTGGCAGTTCGCGTTTATCATCGGATAGGCAGTGCCTCCGGCCACGCCGGACGACTGGAAACCGCATTCGGCGTCGCGGAAGGCGATCCAGGCGCGTTGCGCCTCGACGAACAGTTTCTTGGCGTCGGCATCGTCGGCCAGCCGCGTCTCGATTTCCTTGAAATCGGCGTTGAGCTGGGTGTCGGCCTCATGAAGGGCTTTCGCGGCGCATTCGTTCAGCTTCGCCTGATCGGCCGCGTTGGCGCAGTCCTGGGCGGAGGCTGCGGCGGGGAAGAGAAGGCAGGCGGCGAGGGCGGCGAAGGCGAGGCGCATCGAAAAAGATTCTCCGAAAGGTTGCAGCCCATTGTGGCCCGGCCGGCTTTCGCAAGGCAACCCCCGGCGCCCCTTGCCGCCGCCCGCATTCGCCGTCACAACGGGGGCAGGTCAATGGGGAGGTGCTGAAAAATGTCGCTGAAGGGCAAGACGCTGTTCATTTCCGGCGGGTCGCGCGGCATCGGTCTCGCCATCGCCTTGCGCGCCGCGCGCGACGGCGCCAACGTCACCATCGCCGCCAAGACCGACACGCCGCATCCGAAGCTGCCGGGCACGATCCATACCGCCGCCGCCGAGATCGAGGCGGCCGGGGGGAGCGCGCTCGCCGCGCTCTGCGACATACGCGACGAAAGCCAGGTCGCCGAGGCGGTGGCGAAGACGGTGCAAAAATTCGGCGGCATCGACATCTGCGTCAACAATGCCAGCGCCATCCAGCTCACCGGCACGCTGGAGACCGACATGAAGCGGTTCGACCTGATGCATCAGATCAACACGCGCGGAACCTTCCTCGTCTCGAAAATGTGTATTCCGCACATGAAGTTGGCAAAGAACCCTCACATCTTGAATCTGGCGCCGCCGCTCGACATGAAAGAAAAATGGTTCAAGGGCCATGTCGCCTACACGATGGCAAAATTCGGCATGTCGATGTGCACGCTGGGCATGTCAGCCGAGTTCGCGTCGGCCGGCATCGCCGTCAATTCGCTGTGGCCGCTGACGGCGATCGACACAGCGGCGGTGCGCAACCTGCTCGGCGGCGAGCAGGTCGCCGCCATCAGCCGCTCGCCGGAGATCATGGCGGATGCCGCCCATGCGATCTTCAACCGGCCGTCGCGCGAGACGACCGGCAATTTTTTCATCGACGAGGAGGTGATGCGCGCCGCGGGCGTGACCGATTTCGAGAAATACGCTCCGGGCGCGGGCGGAAAGCTGGCCGGCGATTTCTTCGTGCCCGACGAGGTGTTTGCGCGGGTGCCGACGAAGGTGGCGCGGACATTCCGCTGAGATGCCGCCTTACGCCGCTGCGTCAGAGGTCGGGGCCCTTGGGTTTGTCGCCCTTGTTCTTGGCCAGCCGGTCGATATAGGCGAGCAGCAGCGCCGAGGCCACGAAGGCCATGTGCATCAGCGTCAGCCACATAAGCTGGATGCTCGTATAAGTGGCGCTGTTCAAAAACACCTGCAGCAGGTGGATCGACGAGATGGCGACGATCGTGGAGGCGACCTTCACCTTCAGCGAGCCGACGTCGATCGTGCCCAGCCACTGCACCTCGCCCTCGTGCTCGTCGAAGCGGCTGACGAAATTCTCGTAACCGGAGATGATGACCATGACCACCAGGCTCGCCACCAGCGCCGCGTCGATCAGGCCGAGCATCTTCAAAATAGTATCCGTGTCGTTCAGCACCATCACCTGCGTGATGAACTCGAACAGCTTCTTGGCGAAGGACACGGCATAGACGGCCAGGGCAAGGCCCAGGCCGAGATAGAAGACCACGAGCAGCCAGCGCGAGGCGAGGATGATCGATTCGATGGCAAGTTCGAGGCGTTTCATGCGGTCGGTCCGGTGGATGGATCAGGCCCGTTTTCAGCGACAACGGGGGCGTTTGCAAGGGTCCGGAATGCCGCGCCAAAAAACGGCCCGGCCGGCAGGAGCCGGCCGGGCGTTGCCCCGGTCCCGCTGGAGGAGAAGACGGGGCAGGGGACTTTGCGTTATTCGGCCGATGCCACCGGCGCCACCAGCGGAGTGATCCGGCGGATGGAGACACGCCGGTTCTCGCGCTCCGGCCCGTCGGTGTTCACCTTCAGATATTCCTCGCCATATCCCTGCGTTTCCAGGTTCTCCGGCGGAATCTCGAACATGTCGGTGAATGCCTGCGCCACGGCCTCGGCGCGCCGGTCCGACAGCGCCAGGTTGGCCACTTCCGAGCCGACGGCGTCGGTATGGCCTTCGATGAGGAAGGTCTCCGCCGGGTTCTGCTTCAGCAGCTTTTCCATCGCTTCGGCGACGTTGGCGAGTTTTTCCACCTCGTTCTCCGCGATGTCGGCCGAGCCAAACCCGAAGGTGATGGTGTCGAGGTCAACCCGCCGGACCGTGTCGCGGATGCGGGCCGAGCGCTTCACCTCGTCGACCGAATAATAGCGCTGAACCTTCTCCACCGGCGGCTGGTCGAGGAACTCGTAGTAGGTTTCAGTATCAGGTGCACGTTCGGCGTCGAGGATATATTCCTCCGCCGGTATACCCAGTACCAGCGGCGGGAGATCCAGGCCTGGATCGCGCCAGCGGCCGTCATAGTCGTCACGATAGAAGGCGTCCTCGTCGACATAGGCCAGGATGATCTCGTTGCCGTCCGGTTCGAAGCGTGAGCGGCGGATGACGTCGCCGTACTGGTCGCGGATGGTGACGATTCGGGTGCCGTCGCGGCGCTCGACGATCTCGCGCTGCCGGCCGCGCGGCAATTCCTCGTAGTAGACGTCGCGGGCCTCGCGGCGGATGCGGCGTCCGCGGTCCCTGTCCTCGACCATGATCTGGTCACCGAGCTGGATGACCACCCGGTCGCCGATTTCCCGCACCACACCCGAGCCTTCCGGCCGTTCGCGGCGACGTTCGCGCGCCTTTTCCCGGTCGATCCGCTGCCCTTTCTCGCTGTCGGCCCTTTCGAGCTTCCTGCGATCGATGCGTTCCACCTGTGCCGACCGGTCGTCCGCCGGCGGCGGGGCCGCGGCCTCGGTTCGCCGCGGACGTTCGGCGTCCGCCGGTTCTTCCTTGGCGCTGTCGAGGACCGGCGCCTTGCTGCCGTCTCGCGGCCGGCGGTTCTCACGCCGCTTCCGCTCCTCGGCGCGATCCTGGGCGTTGGACGCATCGGCCGGAGCAGCTTGGCCGTCTTCGGTACGGGCAGGCTGTTCGGCATCGTCCGGTTGCCGGCGATCGGCACGCTTCCTTGGCTGCTCCTCGCCGGCCTGTGCCGGCTCGTCTGCGTTCGGCGTTTCAGCGGTGCCTGGCTGCTGCTGTTCCGCGCGGCGCTTCTTGCGTTGCTGTTCGCTCTCGGCCCCAGCGGGCGCGTCCGGTGCGGTGGCCTCCGCGGGCTGCTGGTCGCTGCGCGGCTTCCGGCCCGGCGTCTGGTCGGCCTGCTTCGGCTCTTCCACGGACGGAGATTCGGCTTCGGCCGGCTGCTCCTTCTGAACGTCGCGTTTCTTGCGTGGCTGATCTTCGGCCTGGGCCGGCTGGTCGACCGCTGGCGCGTCGGCGCGGGCTGGCTTCTCCTGCTCGGCGCGGCGTTTCTTGCGGGGCTGTTCCTCCGCCTGGGCCGGTTGGTCGGCTTCCGGCGCCCCCGCGCGGGCCGGCTTTTCCTGCTCGGCGCGGCGCTTCTTGCGGGGCTGCTCCTCGGCCTGGTCAGGCCGGTCGGCTTCGGACGCCTCGGCGCGTGTGGGCTTTTCCTGCTCGGCGCGGCGTTTCTTGCGCGGCTGCTCCTCGGCCTGGGCCGGCTGGTCGGCTTCGGACGCCTCGGCGCGCGCGGCCTTCTCCTGCTCGGCCCGGCGCTTCTTGCGCGGTTGTTCCTCGGCTTGGGTCGGTCGGCCGGCTTCGGACGCCTCGGCGCGGCGTTTTTTGCGTGGCTGTTCTTCGGCCTGGACCGGTTGATCTGCAGTGGGCTGCTCCGCACGTCGTTTCTTGCGCGGCTGCTCCTCGGCCTGAGCCGGTTTGTCGGCCGCCTGCGCTTTCCGCTGGACCTGTTCCTTGGCTTTGGCTTTTTCCTCGGCCGAACGCTTCTTCTTGCGCGGCTGTTCCGCATCCGGTTCGGCTTGCGACGCGCCCTCGTCGGCCTGCGCCAGCATCAGATTGCCGCGCGGCGCCTCATGCCTGGCCAGGTCAGGCATGGAAAGCGGCGACGCTCCGATGGCAGTGGCCGTGCCGGCAAGGCACAGGGCCAAAGCGGTGCCTGCGAGCATGGTGGGACAGAATTTCATATAAAAATCTCCAATGGTCCCCGCCACGGAAACGCTTTCGGATGATCATCGTTCCGAAGCACCCTGGCAGGGAATCGTGTCGAAAGCCGGGTCACGGCCTCGTGATTGCCGATTGTCATGAGTCTGCGTCGCTTTGGAACCGCTTGACGGCGCGGCTTCCAAGGACCAAATGCCGCCGCATGGAAACACCCTTCTGGAAGCGCCTTTCGCTCGAGGCGATGTCGCCGGCGCAGTGGGAGTCGCTGTGCGACGGCTGCGGAAAGTGTTGCCTGTCCAAGCTCGAGGACGAGGATAGCGGCGAGATCTATTGGACGACGGTCGCCTGTCGCCTGCTCGATTCGGAAAGCTGCCGCTGCAAGGACTACGACAATCGCAAGGCGATCGTTCCCGATTGCGTGCGGCTGACGCCCTCCACCGTGCGATCCATTGATTGGCTGCCCTCGACCTGCGCTTACAGGCTGGTCGCAGAAGGCCACGACCTCTATTGGTGGCACCATCTGGTCAGCGGCAGCCGCGAGACCGTGCACGACGCGGGCATATCGATTCGCGGCCGCATTACTGCCTTCGACAGCGACCTGTCCGAAGACGACGACTTTTTCGACCATGTCGTCGGGGCGGAGCCCTAGTCCCGCGCCGGCCTGTTCCCTTTCCCAATCAATCGACATCTTCAATCTCGCTTTCGGGCGATAGGCATACGCCCGCCGGCTGAACGCCGCCTGAACGGCCGGTTCCGCGGCCGTTCAGGATCGGCATGCGATTTTCGCGTCCATCGCTTCGGCGAAACGGACCGAAGACCATCGCAAGGAGAAGGCAATGTTGAAGACGATCAGAACCGCCATCCTGTCGGCCGTGGTCGGCCTGACCGCGCTGACGGGCATGGCCGCCACCGCCCAAGCCGACGGCCTTTATCTCAATTTCGGGGACAGGGCCGACACACGGGTCGGCGTCTATGCCGGCGACGATGGTCCCCGCCGCGTGGAACAGCGGTGGGACCGGGATCGCCGCGACCACCGCCGCTGGGAATGGGATCGCTGGGATCGCGAGGGCTGGAATCGGGGCGGCTGGTATCGCGGGCGCGACTGCTCGCCGGGCCGGGCGCTCGACAAAGCGGGGCGCATGGGACTGCATCGGGCGCGCGTCGTCGACGTAGACCGCCGCACCATCGATGTCGCGGGGCGCCGCTATGGCGACCGCGTCGTGCTGACCTTTGCGCGGGTTCCGGGCTGCCCGGTCATCCGCTGACGGCACAAGCATTCGCCTGAACAGCAAAGGCCCGGGAGGGCGACCTCCCGGGCCTTCGCCAATCCTTCCGGCTGGCTATCTCAGCTCGAATGTCATCGTGACCTGCGCCCTGTAGGAGTTTTCGCCGGCCTCGATCGGCACCGCCTCGGCGGCTCCCGCCCGGTCGAACGCTTTCGCCGTGATCGGCATCGGCGGCGCGGTAAATGTCTGGTCGGTGATTTCCAGGACCCTGCCAAGGCTGACGCCGGCCGCCTCGGCCAGCGTGTGCGCCTTGCCCATCGCGTCCTTGACGGCGCTCTTGCGTGCCTCGGTCAGCGCTTTGGAGGGATCGTCATTGGCGAAGGAAACGCCGCCGCCCTGGTTGACGCCGAGTTCGACCGCCTTGTCGATGATCTCGCCGGTCTTGGCGAGATCGCGCACGCGGATCGAAAGCGTGTTGCTCACCTGATAGGCTACGAGTTCGCCGTCCTGGGTGCCGTCCGGTTTGTTCACGAAGTTGTAGCGCGGGTTGATCTGCAGGCCGCCGGTCTGCAGGTCGCGGTCGGCGACGCCCGCGGCCTTGATTGACGCGATCACCGCGGTCATGGCCGCGTTGCTGGCGTCCATCGCCTCCCGGGCGGTCCTGGCCTCGCGCATCACCGAGAGCGACAGGATGGCGAGATCCGGCGCCATTGCACTCTCGCCTTCGCCGATCACGACGATTCGCGGCGGCTGTGCCTGCTGGGCGAACGCAGCCGGGACCGGCGCGAGAAGGCAGGCGGCTAACGCCAGCGGCAGGAGGCGGGGCATCATGGAAGGATTCTCCGTTATCGTTGTCACGTCGACCCTCGTTTTGTTTTCCGTCGACACCCGCGTTCGTATGTAGCGATTGTGTGTTGATTGCGACAAACCCTCGCCCGGCGGGACGCCCCTGAATGCGATGAAGAGCCGCCTGCGCGGAAAGACTTGTGCGCCGGCCCGTAACCGACTAATCCAGCGCCGGGTGGGGCCTGTAGCTCAATGGTTAGAGCCGGCGGCTCATAACCGCTTGGTTGGGGGTTCGAGTCCCTCCGGGCCCACCAAATATTCCAAATACTTAGCAGCTTTTCTGAGCTTTGAGTGGTTTGTGCTATTTTTCAATAGGTACGGCATAGGTACGAAATGGCCTCAAGCTATGCGTACCTGAGGCCCGAGAACCCGCTGAGAGTGATCTCAGTGTCGTATAACGTCGCTGGAAAGTGTCAGGCAGTTGTTCTAGGCCGTGTGGACGAATTGACTCAAGTATAGGTTTGAGGATTCCGGGAACGAATTCAATGTGATTCATGGACCGCCGACTGATTTGGAGGTTGGCGATGTCGACACGGATGGCTGAAGCGGATTGGGCCGTTGCGTTGGAGGTGTTCCGGGCGGCGCTGCCGCGACGTGGCGCCAAGGGTCGGGACGATCGGCTGTTCCTGGAAGCCATGCACTATTTCTCGGAACACAACATCAAATGGCGGGCGCTGCCCGAGCGCTTCGGCAACTGGAACAGCGTCTGGAAACGCTTCGACCGGCTGAGCAAGGCGGGCGTGTTCGAAACCTTCTTCGATCATCTTGCGGCGCTGTCGTCTTCGGCGCACCTGGTTCAGATGTTCGACTCAACCGTAGTTCGCGCGCATGTGTCGGCGGCCGGCGCAAAAGGGGGCAGCAAGGCCAGGCGCTTGGCCGCTCGCGCGGCGGCTTCTCGACGAAAATCCATTTGAAAACAGACTTCGACGGTCATCCCATCGCCTTCGACCTCACCGGCGGCGAGAAGGGCGATGCGCCTCACTTCAAGGTCTTGCTTGGTCTCGGTCCCGATACCGATCCACGCGCTGGCGTCGGCGACAAGGGCTATGCCAGCAAGGCCAATCGGGCAGCCGCGCGCAAACGCGGCATCATCCCGGTCATTCCCGCAAAAGCCAACGAAAAGGCCCAGCCTGCCTTCTTCCCCAAGCTGCTCTACAAGGGACGAGCGCGCATCGAACAGACCGTCGGCAAACTCAAACGCTTCAAGCGGGTCGCACTGCGATGCGAGAAAACCAAACGAAACTTCTTCTCAATCGTCGCCTTGACCGCCGCTTTCATCTTGGTCAAATCCGTCCACACGGCCTAGTGGGCGTGATGTCGCCATAAAGCCGCGTTCCGGGTCTGCATTGCTCGCCAGCCCGACATGAGCCTCTTTAGACAATCTACACCGATGCGATGCGATGCCATTCTATTTAGAGTTGTATCAAAAAATCCAATTTCAGCAATATGCCTTTTTTAGTTGCGCCATCTGGCGAATCGCGGCAATGTTCGTGCTTAGTCTCATTGCTTCATAGCTGGACTTATTGCGAAACATAAAAGCGTAGGACGCGCTCTACCCGGGAGGGAAGAGTGTCTGCGCTTCGCTGTCCAAATCACCTGCAACTTGACCTTTTTTTTGATGCCGGCCATTTACCCCGGCGCATTGAGAGCCCGCGCCCAGACGCAACTGCAAAGGACAGCAATCCCACTAGAATTGATAGCGAGCCCGTAGCTCGTGCTCCAAAGGACAGCGATCCTAGCGAGGCCGTAGCGTTTGCGGCGAAGGCGGGCGGTGACGCAGCTGCAGAAAATCAATGTCACCTGGAAGTATGGCTGACCGATGTAGCGGTTGCGACCCGTTACGGCGTTTCAAGAGCTACAATCTGGCGATTTTGTGCAGACAATCCTTGCTTCCCCGTTCCGCGCAAGATTTTTGCGGGCACCACACGATGGCGATTGTCGGAGCTGCTGGAATTTGAGGCTCGAATTCCTCAGTTCCAGAGATCAGGCGTCGCGCATTCTGAACACCCGACTGAGCCAAGATGCCGCCGCTCTGCGAGCATCGCGACTGCAATAACGACGGTAGATGTAGACCCAGCCGCAGAACGATTTCTTCGGGACGCTCAGGTGGCACGGACCTTCAACGTGTCGCGAGCAACAGTTTGGCGGTTGTGCGCTAGAAGTTCAAACTTTCCTCTACCCTATAAGATTTCCGCTGGGACCACTCGATGGCGGCTTTCGGAGCTGCTCGAATTTGAGGCGCAAACATCCGAATTTCAGGTGGGTGGCTTTGCGCACCTAGGAGGGGCCAAATGACCCGCTCCTATCGGAACATACGGCTAAAGGGCGACCTGGTATATAGCGAAGCTTTTTTGCTTTTTCGTTTGGATATCTCCAACAGCACGCTGATCCGCTTTCAAGCTGACGATCTGCGGCCCATCGATGATGCTAAGCCTAAGCTGTTTCGTGGCGCTGAAATTACTCGCTATCTCAAGAAAATAGCGATCGACAGCCCCGAGCCGTGTCCCCTCAGCAAGTTCAGGTGTCTCAAATGTAAAATTCGGGTGGAACCTGAAGTGAACACGCTGACGGTCGGATTAACGATAAGCGGCAGGTGGATGGTGCGCGGCCACTGCCCGTTCTGCGATCGACCTGTGAAGAAACTGTTCAGCGCGACAGTTTGCGACAAGGTGCACGCGTGTATCGATTCCAATACCAAGCTCGGATCGATAGACGAATGTGTCGGCGCAACTGAGGTTGATGTTGGGAAGGAAGCAGCCCGGGCTGACCTGACATGGACTCCCGAAAACGAGCGCTGCATTTACGCCTACCAGAGCTATGGGGGACGCTATGACGCCAAGACGCTTGATGCGCATATCGCAGCAGTACGAGCCTTCGAGAAGTTTCACGGAGGTAAGCCCTTCTCGAAAATGAAACCCGAGGATGCCGCGGCATATAGGGGTTACGTTCTTGGCGCTCGACATTTCTCGCGATCCACCATCCGCCATCAGATGTCGTTCCTGTCGCGTATCTTTGGGTGGCTCGGGAAACAGGAAGGCTACCAACAAATTGGCGAGACTTTCGCAGAGGGTTTTCTACTTCCTCGGCGTTTCGAATCCAAGGAGGCGACGGAACCTCGGCCGTTTCCGACTATGGAGGAGGTTTTCCGCATGGTCCTGGCCATGCCTCATCACACGCTTTTACAGCGCCGGGATCGGGCGATAGTGGTTGCCTCGTTTTTGTTTGGAACCCGTAGCGAAGCGACGGCCTCGTTGCGCGTTGGATTGGTCGACGTTCCCAAACAAACCGTGTCTCAAGATCCTACTCTGATGCGCATCAAAAATGGCAAGAGCCAAATCACAGCCTGGTTTCCGATTGGCGGGCCATTGGCCGAGATTCTCAGCGCCTGGATAAAAGAAATGATTGATCTTGGCTTCGTAGGGAATGACGCGCTTTTTCCATCGGACCAACTTCTTACCACACACAAAATGCTTCTAAGGGATTCCAATCATATGCCAATTGAACCTTGGAGTACGGACGCTGCGGTAAGGCGAGCCTTCCGCCGCGGATGTGCGGCCGCTGGGTTACCCTACTTCAATCCACACTCTGCGAGGCACTTTCTAAGGTCCGTACGTGACATGTTTTGCAGAACTCCGGAAGAGCGGCGAGCATGGTCCCACAACCTCGGGCATGAACGAGAAAGCACCACAGAGCTGAATTATGCAAAAATGACGGACAGACGTGCCAGCGAGATTTTCAAGCAGATGAAAATAGGAAGTTTTGAGACCAACGCTGAGAGAGACCTGCTTATCGCTTACTACGAGCACGACTTGATTCCAGGAACGCCAGAGTTCGGACTGGCAGAGCGGCTAAGTTACGAGCGCAAGAGTCGCAAATTGCGACGCTAATCTGGATGGCTGCAAGTCATTCCTGGTCACGTCATCGACGATATTTAGCGCCCGGAAGCGTCGCCCAAAGGCAAACCGGTCAGATCGTGTCCCATTGAGTGGTGTATGACCTGTGATCTGCCTCCGAGTTTTCATCCAGCAGCAATTAGAGCCTCGGCGGGTCTTGACGTGCTCCCCAATTTTGGACCGCCCGGCTGGAGGATTTTCCGGGCCAAGGCTCATGGCGGATGGGATGCGCCGGAGCCGTTCATGAGCGATATCGGCACCTTGTTGCCGATGGCGCTGTGAGGACAAACTTCGTTGTAGTCTCGACGCCAATGCTCCATTTTCTGACGGGCGTCGTCAAGCGTCAGGAACCAGTGGGTGTTCAGGCACTCCGCCCGGAACTTGCCGTTGAATGTGAGGAGGGATCAGCAATTGATCCGGTGGATCAAATGCCCCGACGCAAGATGAACGAGTTGTCGGTCGCCTTGCCTGGCCACGAGAAGTCGAGAACGACATCCTTCTGATAAGCCCACAGGTCGAGGTCGCGCGAGATGAACTCGGAACCCTGGTTGACGCGGATCGTGCTCGGATAGCCGTGCTGGCGGCACACCCGTTCGAGCGTGGCGACGACATCTTCGCCGCGATAGCTGAAGCGAGGATCGACCACCGGCGAGAAGCGCGACCAGGTGTCGACGATGGTGAGAACGCGCAGCTTCCTGCCGGTCGCCAGTTGATCGTGGACGAAATCCATCGCCCAGGTCTGGTTGCATCTTGTCGCCTCGGTTCGGTCTTCCCGGAGCTTCGCCTTCACGCGTCGCTTCGGAGCCTTGTTCCTGAGCTGCAGCCCTAACTCATTGTAAAGCCTGCGGGTTCTCTTCATGTTGATGGAGGATCGAGCGGTATTCGAGTCTGCATAGCCTCGGCGCTGCCAAGCAGGTATCAACAAAAGGGAGGCAGCGCACAAACTCAAACGCGCGGTCTTCTTCCAAGAGCGAGGCGAAATCCGTGAGCGCTCATTCGAGAGTCAGGTGTTCGGTAAGCCTCCGACTCGGTCTTGTCGGCAGCGCGATCGTGTATTGGAATACCCTCTATCTGAAAACCTGACCGGCATCTACTCTTCGAACACCGAGCATCAAACGCCAGAAGGCTTCCGGTCGCCCAGACTGCCGGCAACGCGGCTTCTTGCTGCATGATGTTCATGCTCCGTGCAAGCGTAGCATATGTAGGAAAACAGATCTTGTTCCGGCGCCCAATGGATCAATTATACCGGATAGTCTAAGAAATGGTGTTCCTCAATACAATCTCGATCGGAATGTTATTCATTTCTTTCGTGGCCGAATCCCGCTCAAGGCTTGCGATTGTCAGTTCGACCATCCGATCCAGAGGTTGGCGTACAGTCGTAAGCAGGTAGGAAGGCCAAGCGGCCATTGCGATATCGTCGAAGCCCACGACTGAAACGTCCCGAGGAATCGAGAGGCCAGCCGTGCCTCGAAGATAGTCCATTCCGCCCAGCGCCAGAATGTCGTTGGCGAAGAAGATCGCGTCGGGCTTTGTCGCGATTGCAGCCTCGGCGGCCCTGAAACCCTCGGCGAACGAGTAGCTCGCCGTATCGACGCGTCCGACGAGCGAACTGCCGGCCCCCATGAGGCCCGCAAGAAAGCCTGCCTCGCGCTCCCTGTTGGTCGAAGTCTGCCGCGGACCTGCGACATAGGCAACGCGCCTGTGACCTCTATCGGCGAGCATGTTCGCCACATCGCGGGCGCCGCCGAAATTGTCACAGGATACGCTCGGCACGTCGGCGTCGGAAATCGTTCGGTTGAAGAGCACGATGCGGCGCGAATCGCGCCGCCACTCCTCGGCGATGCGCGATGAGATGGATGCCGAGGCGACGATGAGGGCGTCGACATTGTACTGGCGAAGCGCGGGCAACTGCCCGTCGACGTCCTGGCCTGGAGGGGCCCGGAACAGCAGCGAACGGAAACCCGCGAGATCGAGGGCGGCCGCGAGCTTGTCCAGCACTTCCGAATAGAACGGGTTTTCCATGCCGCCCATGACGATGGCGACGATGCCGCTGCGGCGCGTCGACAGGCTTCTGGCGATGGCATTGGGACGGTAGCCGAGCTTCTCGGCCGCCTCCATGATGCGTGCCCGGTTCGCAGGGGATACCTTGCCGGCAGGGTCGAACGCGCGCGACACCATGGACTGCGAGACGCCGAGGAATCGGGCGATATCGCGGGATGTGACGGGGAGAGCGCGCTTCATGGGCTTCTTTCTCGTGCAACGTTTGTGCATCCGAGTGCATCGGGCGACATTCGTCAATCGAATCCTGCATATATGTATACTTGTTCCCATTGCAATCGCTCCTTGGCAACGGTATGCATCCGGATGCACAGCATAATCGGAGACTTGTCATGGCAGTTTGGTTGAAGCGTGGATCGGTTTCCGACAAGGCGGTTCAGGATCGCCGCGTTCGCGACACCGTCGAGGCGATTCTCCAGGATGTGGAAACGCGCGGCGACGAGGCGATCCGCCAGCTCTCCGTCAAGTTCGACGGCTGGGATCGTGAGGACTACCGCCTGACCGAGACGGAAATCGAGGCCTGCCTGTCGCAACTCACAAAGCGCAACCTCGACGACATCCGCTTCGCGCAGGCCCAGATCCGCAATTTCGCGGAACATCAGCGCGCGTCGATGAAGGACATCGAGGTCGAGACGCTGCCGGGCGTCTTCCTCGGGCACAAGAACATCCCGGTGAACTCGGTCGGCTGCTACGTTCCAGGTGGCAAGTATCCGCTTCTCGCATCGGCCCATATGTCGGTGATCACCGCCAAGGTGGCGGGCGTGCCGCGCATCATCACCGCCGCACCGCCCTTCAAGGGCGAACCCGCTCCGGCGATCGTCGCCGCGCAGCACCTGGCCGGCGCCGACGAGATCTACTGCCTTGGCGGCGTCCAGGCGGTCGCGGCGATGGCGGTCGGCACGGCGACGATCGCACCGGTTGACATGCTCGTCGGTCCGGGCAATGCCTTCGTCGCGGAAGCCAAGCGCCAGCTGTTCGGCCGGGTCGGCATCGACCTGTTTGCCGGCCCGACGGAGACCCTTGTCATCGCCGACGACACCGTCGACAGCGAACTCTGCGCGACAGACCTTCTCGGCCAGGCCGAACACGGCCCGGACTCGCCCGCCATACTGCTCACCAACTCGGAAAAGCTCGCCCGCGAGACCATCCGGGAGATCGAGCGCCTGCTGGAGATCCTCCCGACCGCCGAGATCGCCCGCAAGGCGTGGGAAGGCTTTGGCGAGGTGATCGTCTGCGACAGCTACGAGGAGTTGGTCGCCGAGGCCGACCGTATCGCGTCCGAGCATGTGCAGGTCATGACCAGGGATCCGAGCTACTTCCTGGACAATATGACCAACTACGGCGCGTTGTTCCTCGGGCCACGCACCAACGTCGCCTATGGCGACAAAGTGATCGGCACCAATCACACGCTGCCGACGAAGAAGGCCGGCCGCTACACCGGCGGTCTCTGGGTCGGCAAGTTCCTCAAGACCTGCACCTACCAGCGGATCGAGAGCGACAGCGCCTCGGCGCTCATCGGCGAGTACTGCTCGCGCCTCTGCGCGCTGGAAGGCTTTGCCGGCCATGGCGAGCAGGCCAATATCCGCGTGCGCCGCTATGGCGGCCGTAACATTCCTTACGCCGGGATCGCAGAATGAGCGACCGTTTTCGGCTCGACGGCAAGACGGCCTTGGTCAGCGGCGCCGGGCGCGGGATCGGGCTGGCCGTTGCCGAAGCGCTGGCGCAGGCCGGCGCGGACGTTACGCTCGCGGCACGGACGGCCGATGATATTGAAGGCGAGGCCGCCCGGCTGCGGGCCGGCGGCTATCGCGCCAAAGCGCTGCGCCTGGACGTCCTCGACGTGCTTGCCGCGACGGATGCGATCGCGACAGCCGGGCCGTTCGACGTTCTCGTCAACAATGCCGGATCCAACCGTCCGGCAAACTTCCTCGACGTGACGCCGGAAGACTACGACGCCGTGACCGACCTCAACGTAAGGTCGGCCTTCTTCGTCGCCCAGGCCGTGGCAAGGGGCCTTGTCGCAGCCGGCAAGCCTGGCTCCATCATCAACATGTCGTCGCAGATGGGCCATGTCGGGGGACAGAAGCGCACGGTCTACTGCGCGACCAAGCATGCGATGGAAGGCTTCACCAAGGCCATGGCGCTCGATCTGGCGCCACACGGCATCCGGGTGAACACGGTCTGCCCGACTTTCATCGAGACGCCGATGACAAAACCCTTTTTCGCCGATCCGGTGTTTCGCGAGACGACGCTGGCGAAAATCCCGCTCGGCCGGCTCGGCCAGCTCGATGACGTCGTCGGCGCGGTGATCTACCTGGCCAGCGACGCCTCCGGTCTGGTCACCGGCTCGGCGCTAAGGGTCGATGGCGGCTGGACCGCTGTCTGACCCAGGAGGAAAATGGGCCGACTGCCGGCATCGGCGGCTCTCGTCAAATCAGACCGATGTTCGGGGAAGTGGCGCCATGATCGGTTGATGGCGCTGCTGGCAAGCCGGTGAAACTCAGGCGCGAGATCCGGGCCGCCAGTCTGCCGGGAATGCCACGATGCCATCCCGGTTGCCGCTGAACAGATCGGCCGTCTCGTCAGCTTCGTATTGGCTTGCCGATACGAAGCCCGCAGACAGACCCATACCGCCGACGAACCCCGTCCTTGCGACCCTTGCCTTCTTCAATAGCCCGCCAGCTTTGGCAGGAAGAGGAAGATGCTCGGGAAGAAGAGAGCGCCCAGCGTCACGCCGAATTGGATGAGGATATACGGCCATACCTCTTTGACGATCTGGGAGATCTTCAATCCCGATATGCCCACCATGACGAAGAGCAGCACGCCGACGGGCGGCGTCAGCATGCCGACGATCAGGGTCAGGATGAAGACGAGCGCGAAGTGGAGCGGCTCGATGCCATAGGCGAGGGCCATCGGCGCGAAGATCGGCACGAGCATCACATAGGCCGCCGTCGATTCCATGAACATTCCGATCACCACCAGCATCAGGAAGATGAGGATCAGGAACATGGTCGGATCGCTGGTCATGCTCTCGATCGTGGTGCGCAGCAGCAGCGGCAGGTGATCGATTGAGAATATGAAGGTGACCGTGGAGGCGAATGCGATGATCACGGTGACGACGCCCGTCGCCAGTCCCGCATGGAGCAGGCAGACCGGGATGTCCGAGAGCTTCAGCTGCCGCGTGTAGAAGAGGCCGAGCAGCAGCGAGAACACTGCGGCGATCGCGCCACCCTCCGTCGCCGTGAACACGCCGCCCATGATCCCGCCGATGACGATGACCGGAAGCATCAGCACCGGCAGGGAACGGAAGCCGACACGCGCGAACTCGCCGAAGCTGAACGGATTTCCCAGCAGCGGAAAGCCGCGCCAGCGGGCGGCGAAGTAGACATAGAAGATCATCAGCCCGGCAATGAGCACGGCGGGCAACACGCCGGCGATGAACAGCGCCGGCAACGACAGCTCGGGGCCGACGATGGTGGCGTAGACGATCATCGCCGTCGACGGCGGCAGGATCGGACCGAGATTACCGGTCGCCGCGATCAGTGCCGCGCCGAAGGGACGGCCGTAACTGTTGCCGAGCGGCTTCATCAGCGCGCCGCCCAATGCCGCCGCATCGGCGACCGCGGTCCCCGAAACCGAGGCGAGGCCGAGGCCCGACAGGATGGTCACGTGGCCGAGACTGCCGCGCACACGGCCGATCAGGGTGTTGGCGAATTCGATGGCAACCGCGACGATGCCGCCGCGGACCATGAGCTCTCCGGCGAGCATGAAGAAGGGGATGGCCAACAGCGGAAAGGAATTCACCGCGAACATCATCTTCGAGGCCAGCATCTCGACCGGAAGGCCGCTCATCCAGAGGCCGACGAGACCGGCCAGCCCGAAGGCAAAGGCTATCGAGAGGCCGAGGATGCAGGTAACGAAGAATACGATTGCGACAACGGAACTCATGATACCGCCTGCTCCGTCAGCCCGTTGTCCGTACGTTCGACCGGCTTGCCGGCGATTAGGCGTGCGACGAGATGGACCGCCGACCATGCCGAACCCGCGGCGAGCGGGTAGTAGTACCAGGCCGCGCTGATCGGCAGGGTGTTCAGCATCTCGAACGATCGCGCCTTGATGCTGACAACAGACCCCCAGCACACCACGCACATCAGGACGAACACCGCGGCCACGCCGATCCGGTAGAGCCATGGCCGGTAAGCTTCCGGCAGGGCGTCGGGCACGGTCGTGACGGCGACGTGGAGGCCGCGCGAGATGCCGAGCGGCATTGTCAGGAAGGTCATCCAGATGAACGCCATGCGACTGAGCTCGTTCGCGAAGAGAAGCGATTTGCCGAAGCCGTATCGACCGACGACGTCGGCGGCGATGACGACCACGAGGATGGCGATCAGCAGCGTGACCGCAACCATCAGGGCGCGGTCGACGGCATCGAGAACACGCGTCATCGCAGTTACTTCACAGCCTCGACCGCGGCGATGAAGTCGTTGACGAGCTTGTCGCCGAGACGTCCCTTGACTTCGTCGACAACCGGCAGGGTAGCCGTCCGGAAGGCCTCGCGCTGTTCTGGAGTCAGCTTGGTGAACTCGACGCCGTGCGACAGGACCGTCTCGAGGTTCGTCGCCTCGTCGGCCGCCGCGTATTTGCGCTGCTCGAGCGTGGCCAGACGGCCGGCCTCGATCACCGCGGCGCGGTCCTCGGGCGTCATCGCGTCGAGCGCGCTCTTGCTGGCCGCGAAGACGATGACGTCGAAGAAATGACCGCTATCGGTCAGGTATTTCTGTTTGGCGTCGTAGAGGCGGAAGCTGTTGATGACGGCGTAGGGATTCTCCTGACCGTCGACGACGCCCTGGCTCAGCGCCGCGAACATCTCGCTCGCGTCGATCGAGGTCGGGCTGGCGCCGAGCAGATTGAACGTCGCGATATGAACCGGGTTGTTCTGCAGCCGGATCTTCAGGCCCTTCAGGTCATCCGGCTTCGAGATCGGCCGCACCGAATTGGTGATGTTGCGAAAGCCGAGTTCCATGAAGCCGAGGACGACGAGGCCCTTGGCCTCGAACAAGGGCTTCAGGCTCTCGCCGAACGGGCCGTCGAAGACCTTGAACGCCATTTCACGGTTCTGGAAGGTGAAAGGCATGTTCGTGACGCCGATTTCCGGCACCTGGGAATTGTAGAAAGCCGAGGAGACGAAGACGCCGAAATTGATTGCGGACTGCGCCTGGTTGATCATCTCGGGCGCCTGTCCGAGCTCGCTGTTGGCGAAAACCGACGCCGTATAGCGGCCCTGCGTCAGTTCCTCGACCTTCGGCATGAAGATGTCGCGCATGGCGCGGGTCGAGGAATGATTGTCGCCGAAGCCCGAGCCGAGCCGCAGCTCCTCGGCATGGACGGTGATGCTCGCCGCCGCCAGGGTGATAGCGCATGCAATGGCCTTGAAGCCATGCTGAAAGATGGACATGTCTTGACTTCCCCATTCTTCGGGCAGCCGTTCCCGCAGCTGCCGCGAACCATTGAATACGCATGCACTTTGTAAGGCCTGCGCCGTCTTGTCAAGCTTCGAACTGTGGAGAATCCGGGAATCCGAGAGCTGCGGGGCGTGCGGCGCGCGCGCCGCATCCGATTTCACTCGTTCGCCGCAACCTCAGCCAGGAAGCTGTCGACCAGTTCCTTTCCGAGCGTTCCCCGGACCTGATCGTAGACGGGCGCCGTCGCCGCCCGGAACGCCTCGCGCTGCTCCGGAGTAAGGACGGTGATCTCGACGCCCTTCTCGGCCACCACCTTCCGGTTAGCCGCTTCGTCTTCCGCTGCAATCCGGCGTTGCTCGATCGTGGCAAGGCGGCCCGCTTCAATGACCGCGGCGCGATCCTCGGGGGTCATCCGGTCGAGCACGGCCTTGGAGCCGGCGAAGACGATGATGTCGAAGAAATGCCCGGTCTCCGACACGTATTTCTGCTTGGCGTCGTAGAGGCGCAGGTTATTGATGACGGAGTAGGGGTTTTCCTGGCCGTCGACCACGCCCTGGCTCAGGCCTGAAAAAATCTCCGTGCCGTCAAGCGCGACCGGGCTCGCTCCCAGCAGTTCGAACGTGGCGATATGAACCGGATTGCTCTGCAGCCGGATTTTCAGGCCTGCCACACCCTTGGGCTCGACGATCGGATGTTTCGAGTTGGTGATATGGCGGAAGCCGAGTTCCATGAAGCCGAGGATGACGAGGCCCTTTTCCTCGAATTGCGGCTTCAACTGTTCGCCGAACTTGCCGTCGATGACCTTGAAGGCGGTCTCCCGGTCCGAGAACACAAAGGGCAGGTTCGTCACGCCGAGCGCCGGGACCTGGGAATTGTAGAAAGCGGTGGAGACGTAGACGCCGAAGTTTATCCCGCTCTGCGCCTGGTTGACCATTTCCGAGGTCTGGCCGAGCTCGCTGTTGGCGAACACGGAGGCCGTATGCCGGCCCTGCGTCAATTCCTCGACCTTCGGTGCGAAGACTTCCTTCAGGGCGCGGGTGCTGGAATGTGTGTCGCCGAAATTGGAGCCGAGGCGCAGGTCTTCGGCGTTCGACAGTCCCGTCAATGCGGTGAGGGTGGTCGCGCATATCGCGATCAGCGCCGTCCGACGCAGGTGCATCATGTTCATCTCGTTTTCCCATTTGTCGCATGTTGTTCTTGCATGCGTATTCAATATTGATGCGACAAGGATTTGAGGTCAACAATAAAACAAATGAATAATAATGAATAATTTCGCTGATGGAACTTTATGAAAAAAGAGAATATATCCAGCAGGAATATTCCTGACGGTTTCCTAGTCTATTTTCTTGAAGCCAAGCCGTTATTTGTTTCGGATCGCCTCCATGTACTCGCTGCGCAACCATTCGGGGCCGCCATGCGCCATCCATGCGGCTGTGATGGTCGGCGCGATGGCCCGAAGGATCTCGAGATCGGCCTGACGCATCGTCCACCTCGCCTGTGCCGCCATGATGAAGAGACCGATCGTGTCTCCTTGCCAGATCAGGGGCGCGTAGATCGCCGAGCCCATGCGGGAAGTTTTGAGATACTGCCTGAAATCCGGGGCGGCCTCGGTGTCGGCGAGCAGCAGCGGCATGCCGCTGGCGATGACCTGGCCGGGATTGCCGCCGTCGATCGGGATCAGGAGGCGGCGTTGTTCGGGAGGAAATCCGATATTGCCGATCAGCATCTGATGCTGGCGGCCGGGTGTCACGAAGAAGCAGCCCGCGACGAAGAACTGGGTTTGCCCCGGGCGCAGCGCATCGGGCAATTCGTGCGCATGCCGGTCGCCAAGGCCGGCGAAGACCACGGAGGCAGCCCTGTTGACAACGGTCTCGGGGCCGTCTGCCGCGCAAATGCGGGCGCCGGCTTCGCAGACGAGCGTGATCGCCGAACCTGCAGCGGAAGGATCGTGACCGGGTTGGCTCATTTCAACCTGTCCATCTCGCGGGCGATCGCGATCAGCTGCATGTCCGACCAAGGCCTGCCGATCAGCTGGATCGAGCACGGCGCACCGCCGTCCGCCGCTTCGCGTGGAAACGCGACGGCCGGGCACCCGGCAATGTTCGCGACGGCGGTCAGATCCGCCTGATTGACCGGTGCCGGTGCGCCGTGCGGAAAGGCGCGCTGCGGCGCGGTCGGAAGGAGCAGGACGTCGACCTGCAGAACGGCGCGCAGGGTCGCGGCGCGCAGGTCGCGGAGCCGGTGGTAGGCAGCGGCGAGACGCTCGCCGGGCGCGCGGCGGCCGTATTCGATCATGGCCCTGAACGGGGACGAGAAGGCGTCGCCGCCGGCGTCTATCTCCCTGCCGTGGACGAAACCGCCCTCCGCTTCCGAGACCAGCAGCCCGGCGCGGCGCGCCTCGGTCGGACGCCAGCCCGCTACGTCGACCGGCCTGACGGTCGCGCCGGCGTTGCTCGCCGCATCCAGCATGGAGAGGTAGGCCACCTTGACTTCCGGTTCGCACGCGACCTCGTCGACAGCGGACGACACGCCGAGAGTGACACCTGTCAAATCGATCGCCGGCAAGCCCGGGTCGATCCGATCCGGGGCGCAGAAGCCGTCCGGGTCCATCGGATCACGCCCCGCCATCGCCGAGAATGCCTGTGCGAGGTCGTCCGCGTTGCCAGCCAGCGGGCCGATCGAATCGAGGGTCCATGACAGCAGGGAGAGGCCGCCCGTCGGCACAAGCCCACGCGTTGGCTTCAATCCCCAGGCGCCGCAATAGGCGGCCGGAATGCGGACCGAGCCCATCGTGTCCGTGCCGAGCGTTATCGGCACCAGCCCGCCTGCGATGGCTGCGCCCGACCCGCCGCTCGATCCGCCTGGCGTGTGCCCGGGAACCCGCGGGTTCTCGCAGCGGCCCCAGAACGGATTGTCGGTCGTCGCGCCAAGCGCGCCCTCGTGCATATTGAGCTTGCCGACGATGACGGCGCCTGCCTGGCGCAACCGCCGCACGACGACCGCATCCGTCGATGCCGGCTCTGTCCTGAAGCTGGCACCGTTGGTGGTCACCAGACCCGCGACGTCGATATTGTCCTTGATCGCGACCGGCACGCCGTCCAGCGGTCCGAGCAAGCTGCCGGCTCTGCGTCGCTCGTCGCTCGCATCCGCCGCGAGCCGCGCCGCATCCGCGGCGATCGAGGTGAAGACATGCCAATCGCCATTGGTCGCTGAGATCGCGGCAAGCGTCTCTTCCAGAAGCGCGCGCGCCGTCGCCTCGCCTGCGCCCAGCCGATCCATCGCCGATCGCCCTGGTGCCGCAACGGTCATGCCTCGGCCTTGCGATTGTCGATCAGCCGGATGGGCTTCTGCCGGCTCTCGATCTGGGTCAGCGAGGCGAGGGCGCCCGGTGCCTCCAATTGCACGCCGATCTCGACGCCGAGACGGGCGCGCAGCAAGGTCTCGTAGGCGGCGACGTCGCCATGCCGGTCGCCCCGCGTCTCGACATGGACGGTCATGGCGTCACGTCCATCCGCGCGCTCGACCTTGCAGATATACTCCGACAGCAGTTCCGGATGGTTCTCGGTGAGGATGGCGCCGATGCCCGTGGGATAGATGTTGATGCCGCGCAGCTTCACCATGTTATCACTGCGGCCCAGGAAGCCGACGAGGCGGCGCAGCTTCAGCCCGAGCGGCGACTCGTTGGTGTGGAATGCCGATACGTCATGCGTGTTGAAGCGGATGATCGGGAAGACGTCGTCCTTGTAGAGGCACGTGCAGACCATGTCGCCCGACTGGCCGTCGGCGACCGGCTGCCCGGTCGCGATGTCGAGGATTTCCAGGTATTGCGCGTCCTCCTGGACATACATGCCCGCGACGTCGGGACCTTCGCCGGCGATGGCACCCGTGTCGCCCACGCCATACCAGTCATACACCTTGGCTCCGCCCCAGGCGGCCGACATCGTCTCGTGGCTTTCCGCGCCGAGGTGGCCGGCGATGATGCGGATCGGGATGTCTTTCCCGGGCTCCAGCCCCATCTCGCGGGCGAGCTGCGACAAATGTTTGATGTAGTCGCCGAAGCCTATGATGACGGTCGCACCGAGATCCTTCATCAGGTTCACCTGGTTGGCCGACCGGGTCTCCACGCCCGTTCCGCCGGTGAGCATTTGAGCGCCGATCCAGTGCAGGATCGTCTCGCGCACATAATGGCCGCCATTGACCATGCCGTGGCCGTAGACGGAGTGCACCACGTCGCCGCTGTTGATGCCCTGCAGCGCATAGAACCGCGCCAGCAGCAGGTTCTGGATCTCGCGGCTCTTGGGTCCGAAGAGCAGGGGTTGCGGGCGTCCGGTGGTGCCGCTCGTCGTCTGGAAGATCAGCGGCGGGCGCTGCTCGGGTGCATAGGTGTCAAGGCCGTGGAAGTCGCCGATAGGGGGATGCGCCTCGACCGATTTCATCAGGTCGCCCTTCGAATAGGCCGGCAGCTTCACGATGTCGTCAAGGCCGCGTATGTCGCCGCGCTCGATGCCTGCGGCACCCCAGTGGCGCTGGTAGAAGGGCACCTTCCAGGCGAATTCGAGGGTGGACTTGAAGCGGCGTTCCTGGATCGACCGTAGCTCGTCGCGGCTCAGCCTGGAGAAGGTGGCGAGGAAGTTTTCCGGCCGGCCATACTCCGCGATCATGCGCGGATAGTCCATTGCGTCGAAATAGTTCATGGCGGCCTCGGAAGGTTAAGCGCTACTGGAATGAAGGGCGTCGAGCGATGATGTCGTCGGCGATTGCGGAGAAGGGAGCGCCCTCGGCGAGAGCGGCGGCGCCGTCGATGAGGGCTTGCGCGCGTTCGGGCGTCACGCCCGCGGCTGCGAGCAGCGTGCGCGCCTTGTGGAAGACCTCCGCGTCGCTCATCGGGTTCTCGGAATCACCCCAGGCATCGTCGATGCGACGCTCGACGACGCGGCCGTCCTTCATGGTGACGCGGACCGATGCGCCGAAATGAGCCGGATAGACGTCGGTGAAGGCCGGAGACGCGGCCACCGTCACCTTGCGGCGCAGTTCGGACGGGGCATTGCCGCGCAGCCGGTCCGGCTCGAAATCCTCGAGCTTCGGGCCGCCGCGCAAGAGGGCGAGCGCTACGACATGCTGCAGGCTGAACTTCGCGCCGGCCGTCGTCGTCGGCTCGACGCGGTCGCAGAAGGTGATCGCGTCGGAATAGCTGTCCACATGGATCGACGCTATGTCGTCGGAGTGCACGTCGTCGAGCGCCTCGCGGATCAGCAATGCGGCATCGATGGCGGGGTGCGCGTGCCGGCAGGCCGGCCATGGCTTGAAGCTCGTATCGTAGATCGCGAGACGCGCGTCGGGTCTCGCCGCGATCGCCTGCGGCGTGCCATCCGGGGCCATGGCGGCAAAGAAGCCCTGCGGGCCTTCCAGTATGTACCGCGGACCGGTGACGCCGCGCTGTGCGAGAACAGCGGCTGCGACGCCCCGGCGCGCGGCCTCGGCGACATGGAAGGTCTTGGTCATCACGGGCTCGTTCCGGCACTGCCAGAGGCCTGACGCGACGGTCCCGGCATTGCCGAGCGCGGAAACGGTCGCCGCCTTGTCGAGGCCGAGCGCATGAGCGGCGGCGGCGGCCGCGCCGAAACCGCCGCATGTTGCCGTGTTGTGGAACACCGCGTAGTGCGCCGCGCCGACCGCGCCGGCTATGCGCACCATCGCCTCGTAGCCCGCTACGATCGCGTCCAGCAGGGTCGCGGTCTGGATGTCGCGCGCAAACGCCAGAGCGGCGGGCATGACGACAGGGCCGGGGTGCAGGATCGCGGTACGGTGGATGTCATCCATCTCGAGGACACTGCCGAGACCGCCGAGCGCGAACGCCGTGGCCGCGGGATCGTCCGATGACACCGCGAGCGGCAGCGCCGCCCCGTCGGCATTGCCGGGCGACAGAAGGCCGCCGACCGTGCTCACATGGCCGATCGCCGCGCAGCCGAGCCAGTCCACTAGGTGCAAGGCAGCGCAGGCTCTGTCGGCGTCGGAGCGCGGCCGCGACAGCAACTCGACCAGGGACTCCGTTATGCTCGGGGCCGGTACATTCATCGACTGTGGGCTTGCTCCATCGAGGCATTTGACGCATGCTGCATCAAAATTTGTCCGGACAATTTATCCGTACATTCGGTAATCGCAAGCCCAATTGGACGAATCTGCGTTGCAAAATGGACATAAGGTCAGTGCCGAAAGCGCCGTCCGCCTCGCCTGCCGAGGTTCGCGCATCTACGTAGCCGGCTGCCTCGGCGAACCTTCGGCTGTTCTCGATGTTGCGTCGGCCGACCCGGACCTGTGGCAGGACATGCGCATCACCGGTGTTCACGTTCCGGGCGTCAACGAACGCGATCTCTCGGCGATCGGCCGGCGGACGACAGTCGAGACGATCTTCGCGACAGCCGGCCTGCGGCCGCGGCGATCTTCGGGGCGCGTCGAGTTGATGCCGCTGCACTACTCGACCTACGAAGCATGGGTCCGCTCGGCGGGCACGATCGACATCGCCTACTTCAACGTCACGAAACCGCGTGGCGACGGAACGGTCGGGCTCGGGCCTTCCGCCGATTTCACGCCGTCGGTGCTGGCCGGCGGGGCAGGTGCCGTCGGGATCATCAACACCAACCTGCCGGATGTCCCGGACGGGCCGAGATATCCGCTCGATCGCTTCGAGGCATTCGTCGAATCCGGCGCCGCGATGGTCGGCTACGACGCAGGCGAGCCTGATGCGCCGACCGAAGCCATCGCCGAACTCATCCGCGCGCAGATCGGCGCGGGCGACACGATCCAGCTCGGTCTGGGCAAGCTGCAGACGGCGGTCCTGCGGCGGCTCGAGGGCATGCGTGGGCTAGGCTTCCATGGCGGGATGCTCTCGGGCGCGTTCATCGAGGCGAATCGGTCGGGAGCCTTCGAGCTGGGAGTGACGTCCGGGGTGGCGCTCGGACATGCGGATTTCCTGGCCGAGGTCGCGAGGCAGCCCAATGTAAGGTTCCGGCCGGTGAGCTTTACGCATGCGGCGGGCGTTCTGGCGAACATCCCAAATCTGGTGTCGATCAACTCCGTGCTCGAGATCGACCTGTACGGCCAGGCCAATGCGGAATTCATGGGGGATATCCAGGTGAGCGGCCATGGCGGCATGGTGGATTTCGTGCGTGGCGCACGCGCATCGGCGGGAGGGCGATCGATCCTCGCGCTTCCGTCTGCCGCGCGGGACGGAAGCGTCAGCCGCATCGTGCCTTCGTTGTCATCGACGAACCCGATTTCGGTAGCGCGTTCCGACATCGATCTCGTCGCGACCGAACACGGCATCGTCAATCTCCGCAATATGGGAACCGAGGGCCGCGCCGAAGCGCTCATCTCGATTGCCGCGCCGCAGTTCCGCGACAGGCTTGCAACTGCCTGGCACGGCAGGCACAAGACGAACCAGCATGGAAGGGCTGGATGAGCCAGGGCGACGCAACTTCGAAGTCACCACGATACCAGCAGCTCGGTGATCTCCTGCGGCGCAAGATCGTCGACGGCGTCTATGCGGTCGGGGATTTTTTGCCGACCGAGAACGAGCTCTGCAGCGAATTCAGCGTCAGCCGCTACACGGTTCGCGAGGCGCTGCGCCAACTGATTAATGCCGGCCTGGTCAAGAGGCGGCAGGGCTCTGGAACGCAGGTGGTCGCGTCGCAGGTCCAGGGCAACTACGTTCATTCGATGCGGTCGCTGAGCGAGCTTTTCCAGTATGCGGCCGATACGGTTTTCCGCATATACGCGCATGACACGCATCATCTCGACGCGGAACTGGCGGCATATGTCGGAGAAGAGGGCGACAAACCCTGGCTGCAGGTTTCGGGCGTCCGCCTCGGGCATGAAGGCGAAGCTCCTATTTGCCATTCGACGGTGCTGATCCATCCGGCCTTCGCCAACGTCGCCGACAGTCTCGAACAGCACGAGGGCGCCATCTACAGCCTGATCGAGCAGAGATACGGGGTCGCGGTCGCCGATGTCGTGCAAGAGATCAGCGCCGCTCCCATCACCCGCGTGGCGGCGGCCCGGCTGGCGACGTCATCGCGGATCTGGGCTGTGAGGGTCATCCGCCGTTACCTGTCGGCCGACGGCAAGGTGCTCCTCATCTCGATCAACGATCATCCCGGCGACCGCTTCTCCTACACCATGCATCTTCGCCGCGAGGGCAGCCGGGGCTGGAGCGGAGTATAGTTCTAGCCGCGTGAGCCGATCTTGTCCCGCACCTGCCGGGTATGCTCGCCAAGGGTGGGCAGGCGGGGATCGAGTCTGCCAGGTTCGTCCGCGTATTTTATCGGGATGCCGATGTGCCTGTTGCCCTGTGCGTCCGTCACCAGCATCTCGCGCGCTGCCACCTGAGGCCGATGGAAGGCCTCGTGCAGGTCGAGTACCGGTGCGAAACAGACGTCCTTGTCGGCAAACCACGTTTCCCATTCGTCGCGCGATTTCCGGACGAATTCGGACGCAAGGAAATCCTTGACCGGCTGCTGATGCGAGCCGGGTCCGCGCGTCGCCAAATCGATCAGGTCGGGGCGGCCGAGCGCGTTGAGCAGGTTCTCCGCGAATTTGTGCTCGACGCCGCCAAGCGCGATATGCCTGCCGTCCGAGGTCTCGTAGATCGAGAAGAGCGCGTTGCCGCCGAAGGAACGTTCCTCCTTCACCTTCGGGGCGCGGTCCTCGGCGAAGACGGGGCCCGTCACATTGGGCAGCCAACTCATGGTGGCGTCCTGCATCGAGATGTCGATGTAATCGCCCCGCCCGGTCTTCTCACGCCGCAGCAAGGCCATCAGGACGCCTGAGAGCGCGACAAGCGATCCCGCCATATCCGCCACGGGCATGTGCGGATTGGTAGGCTTCCCGTCGGCCCCGAGGTTCAGGCTCACCACACCGGACAGGGCTTCGATAGCAAGGTCGTGGGCTGGCCGGCGCACCTCCGGACCGCTCTGGCCGAAAGCCGAAATCGAGACATAGACGATCCGGGGATTGACCGCGGATACGGCCTTGTAGCCGACTCCGAGCCGGTCGACGACGCCCGGCCGGAACGCCTCGACGACGACATCGGCGGTTTTCGCCAGTTCGAGGAAGAGCGCCACGTCGTCCGGCTTTTTTAAGTCGAGCACGACGCTCTTCTTGCCGCGATGCGTGTTGCGGAACCAGACGCTTTGCCCGCCGGCGCGGTAGCCGACGTTGCGGACGGGCTCGCCGCCAATGGGCGGTTCGATCTTGATCACTTCCGCGCCATGGTCGGCGAGCGTCTGCGTCAGCATCGGGCCTGGCAAGAAGAGCGACAGGTCGAGAACGCGGAAACCCTCCATCTTCATGCCGTCGGTCCTTCTCCAAACCGTCTAGATGACATTGGCGGCACGCAGCGCCGCAATCTGGCCGGCAGTAAGTCCCGCCTCCCGCAACACCGCGTCGGAATGTTCGCCGAGCGCCGGCGCACGCGACGCCTCGAGGCGGGCACCGTCGACCCGGATCGGATTCGAAAGCACGCGATAGTTGGGGTGTTGGGGATGGTCGAAGCTCTGGATCATGCCTGTTTCGGACAGGTAGGAACTGTCGAGCGCCTTGGGCAGGGTGAAGACCGGCGCGACCGGCACCTTGCCCGCAAGGACCTGCACCCATTCGGCGGTCGAGCGTCCGGCGAAGGCGCTGTCTAGGAGCGCGGCCAGCGCATCCCTGTTGGCGAAGCGTCCCGCAGGCTCGGCGAAGCGGGGATCGTCGACGAGTTCGGGCAGGCCGAGTTCTCGGCAGAGCGAAATCCAGAATTTCGGCAGGATGCACATCACAAAAATGCTGCCGTCCCTGGTCGGGAACGTCTCGCAGGGAACGACCGCCGGATGGCCGGAGCGCGGCCGGCGCTCGACCACGTCGCCGGCATTCAGGTACCATGCTGCAGGGTAGGTCAACTGATGCACCGCAACGTCGAACAGGGTCACGTCGACATCGCGGCCGCGCCCCGTGCGCGCTGCACCAAGGAGGGCGGCCGTCAGTGCCAATGCCATGGTGATGCCGCTCAGATAGTCGACGATCGACAGGCCCATGCGCGTCGCCGGGCCGTCCGGCTCGCCCGTCAGCGACAGGAACCCGGCCTCCGCCTGCATGAGGTAGTCGTAGGCCGGCCAGGACTTCCGGTGGCCGGTCCGGCCATAGCCCGAAAGATGCGCGCAGACGATCGACGGTTTCGTTCCGGCGAGCGCGGTGTGCGTCAATCCCAGCTTCTCGGGCTGGTCGCCGCGCAAATTGTTCATCACCGCATCGGCAGTCAACACCAGGCGAAGGAAGACCTCGCGCCCTTCTGGCTTGCGCATGTCGAGTGTGAGGCTTTTTTTGCCGAGATTGAACGTCTGAAAGAAGTAGCTGTCGTTCTGTCCGAGGAAGTGCGGCCCGGACTGGCGCGACGAATCCCCGCCCGGGTTCGGGCCGTCCGCAGGCGCCTCGATCTTTATGACCTCGGCTCCCATGTCGGAAAGATAGAGGCTGGCGAACGGGCCGGCGCCGTACTGCTCGACCGCGAGGATGCGGATGCCCGCGAGCGGCAGGTCCCGCTTGTCATCCGTCCCCGCGGCCTCCTGCGCCATCACGCCGGGTTTCTTTCGATCAGCTGTTTCGCGATGATGATGCGCTGGATTTCGTTCGTGCCTTCTCCGATGCACATCAGCGGCGCGTCGCGGAAATAGCGTTCGATGTGATACTCCTTCGAATATCCATAGCCGCCGTGGATGCGCATGGCTTCGAGGGCATTTTCGACGGCCGCCTCCGAGGCGAAATACTTCGCCATTCCGGCTTCCATGTCGCAGCGTTCGCCGCGGTCGTAGGCGCGGGCCGCGTCATAGGTCAGCAGGCGTGCGGCCTGAAGCCGGGTCGCCATCTCGCCGAGCTTCAGCTGGATCGCCTGATGTTCGCCGATCGGCTTGCCGAAGGTCTTGCGGATCTGCGCGTATTTCACGCTGTCGGCCAGCGCCGCGCCGGCAAGGCCGCAACCGCGCCCCGCGATGTTGATGCGGCCGAGCTCCAGCCCGCCGAGAGCGGCCTGCATGCCGCGGCCTTCCTCGCCGCCTATGAGATTTTCCGCAGGAATGCGATAGTCGTTGAACACCAGTTCAGCGCTGTCGACGCCCTTGTAACCCATTTTCTCGAGCTTGCGCGATACCGTGAAGCCTTCGCCCTTCTCGGCGATGAACATCGACATGCCCTTGTGACGCGGGGTGGCGTCGGGATTGGTCTTTACGAGAAGGGCGAAGCAAGAGCCGTGGATGCCGTTGGTGATCCAGGTCTTGGTGCCGTTGACCACATAGCTGTCGCCGTCCCGCACCGCGCGCGTCCGGATCGCCTGGAGGTCGGTCCCGGCATCCGGCTCGGTGAGCGCCAGGCCGCCGCGGATCTCGCCCGTCGCGAATTTGGGGAGATACTTCCGCTTCTGTTCCGGCGTGCCGTTGCGGTTTACGCAGGCGGACATGATGAGATGCGAATTGAGAACGCCGGTCAGCGACATCCAGACCGAGGCGATCTTCTCGATGATGCGCACATATGTGGTCGCGGACAGTCCAAGGCCGCCACATTCTTCCGGGATAACCGCGCCGAAAAGGCCGAGCGCCTTCATCTGCTCGACCATCTCTGCCGGGTATTCATCCGCATGCTCGAATTTCAGCACATGCTGCCGGACGTCGCGGTCGAGCCACTTCTCGACCGCGTCGAGGATCGCGGCGTCGTCTTCGGAAAGGTCGGCGGGATTGGCGTTGAGGCTCATCGTGCGGGTCTCCGTCAGTACTTGGCCTTTTCCTCGACGTCGAAGCCGCGCTTCGCCACGAGGATGGTGCGCTCGAACTCGCAGACGAGCTTGCCGTCCTGGTTGAAGCCGCGCGACCGGACGGTGCACAGGCCTGCATTCGGGCGCGACTTGCTCTCGCGCTTCGACAGCACTTCGGATTCGGCCGTCAGCGTATCTCCCGCGAAGAGGGGATAGGTGAGCTTGATGTCGGTCCAACCCAGATTGGCGATCGCCTTCTGGCTGACATCGGTGACGCTCATGCCGACGACGAGCGCCACCGTGAACGGCGAGGCGATGATGCAGCGGCCGAACTCGCTGTGCTTGGCGTATTCCGCATCGAAATGCATAGGGTGGGTGTTCATCGTCAGCAGCGTGAACCAGGTGTTCTCCGTTTCGGTGATGGTGCGGCCGGGGCGATGCTCGTAGATGTCGCCGACGACGAAGTCCTCGAAGTAACGGCCGAAGCTCTCACGATATCGGTTCGGGCCGACCTGCTTGATGGTGGTGACCATGATGTTTCCCAATGTTGATCAGTTGGTGACGTCGCGAAGCGCCAGGATGCGCTCCATGGCGCGGACAACGGGGCGTTCGATGAGCTTGCCGTCGATCACGGCAAGGCCGTTCGGGCTCGCTTCATAGGCGGCGACGACCGCTTCGGCGCGGGCGACCTCTTCCGGCTTCGGTGTGAAGACGGCGGATACGGTCGCGACATTGGAGGGATGGATGACGCCCTTGCCGGTGAAGCCGAGGCATTTCGCGGTCTCGGTCTCGCCCTGGACGACAGCCTGGTCGCGGAAATCGAGCGACGGAACGTCAAAGACGTCGACGCCGGCGAGCCTAGCTGCGTGGACGACCCGGGATCGCGCGTAGAGCAGCGGGTCGTGGGAGATGGCGACGCCCAGTTCGGCCGAGAGGTCGGCCCCGCCGAACATGGCGAACACGATGCGCGGGCTCTCGGCGAGGATCGACGCGACGTTCTCCAGTCCCTCCACGCTTTCGATCAGGATCGCTATGTCGAGCGGCAGCCCTGCCTCGGCGAGAATCTCTGCGACCAGCCGGACCTCATCCTTCGTCGCCACCTTCGGCAGGAAGATCACGCCCTGCCGCGGACGCGCGTCGACGATGGTGAGCAGGTCCCTCAGCCCCTCAGCGGACCGGACGGAATTGATGCGGATCACGCGTTCCGGACCCGGTTCTCCGGTCAGGAACGGCACGGCAAGGGCGCGCGCCTCTGCCTTGGCGTGAGGCGGGACGGCATCCTCGAGATCGAGGCAAACCACGTCGGCCCCGCTTGCCAATGCCTTCGGGTGAACTTCGACGCGATTGCCCGGCGCGAACAGAAGGGTGCGCCGGGCTCTCGCCGGCCTGCTCATGACGCCCTCATCAGATCGACGAGGCGGGTAATGTCCGGGGCGGCATCGAGTGCGTCGACGAGGGTGACGATCTCGTCGACCTGCGCCTCCGGCAGCGGGTGCAGGCCATACCCGCAACAGCGGCGGAACTTGTCGATGTTCTCTTCTCGCGTAAGCGCCGCCTTGGGGTGGCCGTAGACATAGGGCAGCGTTATGGAGTGCTCGCTTCCATCCCGGAGCCACACCGTCACGCTCTGCGGGTCCATGGCGTTGGGGTCGGGATTGTCGTCCAACTGGACATCCACGAGCGATGCGAAGCGATGCGCCTCCGGGTCGTCCAGCATTTCGCGCCCGCGGAAATCCGGGACGTCGACATGGCCGCGCGACAGGAACACGCCGGCCACGAATGGCAGGCAGAGCTTGGCGTAATTCGGCTCCGGGTTCGGGATATCCGGCCGGCCGACGAGGCGATGCACGAGCGGAGGCACGCGACAGACGATCCTGGCGATATCTGCTGGGCTGAAACCGTCCCGCTTCATCAATTGGCCGAGCGCGTCGATCGATCCGTGGGTCAGCCGCCCGCTCGGGTAAGGCTTGTGCGACATCGCGTCGATCTGCCACTCCCTGCCGAGCCGCGCGAGTTCGGGCGCCAGGTCGTAGTCGTCCTTCTCGTACAGGACGAAGTAGCCGTAGCGCCCGGTCAGCAGATCGTGGGGCCCGCGAAAGCCCGCGGCGGCAAGATCGTTGGCGGCGATGGCGGCGCGTGCATTGAACCCGACCTGCATACCGAGCATCGGCGAACCCTCGACATGCGCCTGCATGGTGCCGCTGGTCTGGGAGTATTGCGCGCCCAGCGCGTTCTTCACCCACAGGACGTCGGCGCCGGCGAGTTTGGCGATCGCGGCAGCCGCGCCGAGCCCGCCGGCCGTGGCCGGACGGAAGAAGGTAAGTGGTGCGTTGCTGGCCGAGCCGAGCATGGTCGAGATGTCGACACCGATCGCCAGCGCCGTGATGAAATCGCGCCCCGAGATCAGTTCGCCGGTCCGGGCTTTGCGCCGCTCCGCCCACGCGAAGACCGCCGACAGGATGGTCGCCATGGGATGAAGAACGGCGCGCTCGTGCACGCAGTCGAACTCCAGGCAGTGGATCTGATAGGCGTTAACCAGTGCCGCCGACTGGGCCGCCATGCGTTCCCCCGTCAGCCAGACTGTCGCCTCGTCCGCGCCGGGCGCCAGGTCCGCGGCGACCTCCTTCAGTTCAGCGACACCGGCGCCCGAGGTACCTGCGATGCCGACGCCGAGCGTGTCCAACAGGAAGGCCTTCGTCTTGGTGACAGCGGCGGCCGGGAGGCTTTGGAAGCTCGTGTCGACGATGTGCCGCGCGACGCGCTCGACCGGGTTCGGTTCTGCCGAAGTCATCAGGAAACGCTTTCGGGAGCAGGGACGGCCGCCGCGAAATGGCGGGCGATGTCGAGGCGGGTGGCGCACCATACCTGCGGACGCGCCTTGACGTAGTCGATGAAGCGGGCGAGCACGCCGATGCGCCCGGGACGCCCGATAATGCGCAGGTGAAGACCGAGCGACATCATGCGGGGCGCCTCGGCGCCCTCGTCGTAGAGCTGGTCGAAGGTCGCGGCGGCGTAATCGAGCCACTGGTCCGGCGTATAGGCCGGAGCCGTCCAGAATTTCATGTCGTTCGTATCGAGCGCATAGGGGACGATGACCATCGGTTTCGGTCCGTCCGTCGTCTCGACCATTTCCCAGCGCGGCACGTCGTCGGAGAAATCGTCCATGTGATAGACGAACCCTTCCTCGACCAGCAGCCTGCGGGTCCTGTCGGTATGGAGGTAGCGCGACAGCCAGCCATAGGGCCGCACGCCGGTCGTCGATTCGATGCTGGTGACGGCCTTGCGGATAAACTCGCGCTCGCGCGCCTCGTCATAGGAGAACTGATGTATCCATCGCCAGCCATGGCTGCAGATCTCATGCCCGCCATTGCGGATCATCGCGGCGAGTTCCGGCGCCGCCTCCAGCGCCTGGGCCGCGGCGGTCACGGTGGCCGGGATGCCGCGCTCCTCGAACAGGCGAAAGACGCGCGGCCCGCCTGCACGGACGCCGTATTGGTAGTTGCTTTCGTTCGCATAGTTCCGGATCGGAATCTTCAGCGCGACACCCAACTCGTCGACGGGCTCGGGACCCTTGTCCCCGCGCGCGATCGACATCTCGGAACCTTCCTCGATATTGATCACGAACGACATGGCGAGACGGGCTCCCCCCGGCCAGGAAAACGGTGCAGTCATGATCACTCCCGGTCCGGATGGGCGCGTAACCTGTCCGGAGAGTAGATTTGTCCGGACAAATTCAGCTCATGTGTCCGCCGAGTCAATCCCCATGTCAGGAAAAAATCGACGTCGGCAAACTTGACAGTGCAGGAAGGGCATGCGTGATTTGTCCGGACAAATGTCGTGAGGCGTGACTGATGGGTCTGAACGAGGAACAGTTAGCGGGTGGAGCGCTCCGCTTGTCCCGCGAAGGTTCGACGGCGGTGGTGCAGCTCAATCAGCCAGGCAGGCGAAACGCCATATCGCAGGCCATGTGGCGCGCCTTGCCCGAGCTGGTCGCTAGGATCGAAGGCGATCCGGGCTGTCGCGCGGTGGTGGTGCGCGGCGCCGGCGACGCGTTCAGCGCGGGCGCCGACATCAGCGAATTCAGCACGATCTATGCGGACCGGGAATCCTGCGACGCGTACAATACCCTCATCAAGGTGGGGCTGAAGGCGCTCCGCGACATCGACCGGCCGACGATAGCGCTGATCGACGGCATCTGCGTCGGAGGCGGGTGCGCGACGGCCCTGGCGTGCGACCTCAGATTTGCCGCGACGCACTCGCGCTTCGCGGTAACGCCGGCGAAGCTCGGCCTGTCCTACAGCATCGACGACACGCGTCGCCTGATGGAGAAGGTCGGACCTGCGCGGGCAAAGGACATACTGTTCTCCGGCCGGTTGATCGATGCGCAGGAAGCATATGCGATCGGCCTGGTCGACCGTCTGGTCGCAGTGGACGACATCGAGGCGGCGACCTTCGCGTATGCCGAGCATCTCGCCACCCTCTCCCAGGCCTCGATCCGAACGAGCAAGGCGACCGTTAACGCCATTTTGGACGGAGCGGACTTCGCGCCTGTTGAAGCGAAGATCAGGGCCTGTTTCGAAGGAGACGATTTCCGCGAGGGCTACAATGCGTTCATGGAAAAGAGACCACCCCGCTTCTGAGTGGCCGGCGCGAGAAGTGATTGCATGCGCATTCATTTCATGTAGATTTGCCAGCAGGCGACAGGTGCCGGAACGATCGGCCGAAAGTCGTGCAGGGTGAACTTCGGAGGTACGCATGGGCGTTCATGACGGCAAGGTTGCATTGGTAACGGGCGGCGCAAGCGGCATCGGCAAGGGGATCGTCGAGCGGTTCCTCGCCGATGGCGCCTCCGTCGTTTCTTTCGACCTGAAACCGACCGCGATCGATGCGCCGAAGGACCGGTTCCTGTCCCTTGAGGGAAATGCCTGCGACGAGGCCGCGGTCAACAAGGCGGTTGCCGATACAGTCTCGCGATTTGGCTGCCTCGACGTCATGGTCTGCAATGCAGGCGTGATCGCGATCACCCCGGTGGTCGAGATGGATTTCGCCGAGTGGCGGCGTGTCACCGAGGTGAACATGCACAGCATATTCCTCGGCGCCCGAGCGGCGGCGCGCCAGATGATCAAGCAGGGCAGGGGCGGCGTGATCGTCAACGCCTCCTCGGGCGCCGGTCGCCGCGGCGCTCCGAACCTGTCGCATTACTGCGCCTCGAAAGCCGCCGCGATCGGCTTCACGCAGTCGCTGGCGATCGAACTCGCCAAGCACAGGATCCGCGTGAACTGCTACACGCCCGGCCACATACAGACGCCGTTCTGGAAGGACATTTCCGAAGGCTTTTCGCGGGTCACCGGCAAGTCGCCGGACGACATCGTGAAAGGCTTCATGGACACGGTTCCGTGGGGGCGCTTCGGCACGCCGGCCGACGTTGCGGCGGCTGTATCGTGGATCGCGACGCCGGACGCCGAGTATATCAGCGGTCAGGCCATCGCCATGAACGGAGCCGAACTCCCATTCTAGGGTGAGTACGTATGCAAAGTTTTGACTTCGTCGTCGTCGGTGCCGGATCGGCCGGCTGCGTCTTGGCGAACCGCCTGTCGGAGGACGGACGCCACAGCGTGCTGCTCATCGAGGCAGGCGGGTCCGATCGCAACCCTGTCTTTTCGATTCCGCTGATGGCCGGCGCGGCCTATTTCTGGCGGCCGAGCAACTGGCACTATTCGACCGCGCCCCAGGAGCATCTCGACGGCCGCTCGGTGAAATGGCCGCGTGGCAAAGTCCTCGGCGGCTGCTCCAGCATCAACGGCATGATGTATATGCGCGGCACGCGTGCGGACTACGATATCTGGCGGCAGATGGGATTGACCGGGTGGGGCTACGATGACGTGCTTCCCTATTTCATTCGCGCCGAAGACAATCCCGAACGGCCGGGCAACGCCTTCCACGGTCAGGGCGGCCCGCTGCATGTCGAGAAGGCGAAGGCGGCAAATCCGCTGTATCAGGCGTTCCTCGACGCCGGTTACGACGAAGGTTTCCGCCGCAACGACGATTTCAACGGCGCGCGCCAGGAAGGACTGGGCTGCTACGATTTCAACATACTGAGGGGCCGCCGCGTTTCCAGCGCGACGGCTTATCTGCGGCCCGCGCAGGGACGGCAGAACCTGACCGTCTGGACGAAGACCATGGCGCGCCGCATCAGGCTGGAGAATGGCCGCGCCGTCGGTCTCGAGGTCTTACGCGAGGGGCAGCCGCAGACCGTAATGGCGCGTCGCGAGATCATTCTCAGTTCCGGCGCCATCAATTCGCCGGCGCTGCTGCAGGTCTCGGGTATCGGCGATCCGGCAGTCCTGAAGCAGGCCGGCGTGGCGCCGGTCTTCGAACTGCTGGAGGTCGGACGCAACCTCCAGGACCACATGGGCGTGTATCTCAAATATGCGGCCAATCAGCCGATCACGCTTTACTCACTCTTCCGCCCCGATCGCGCGGTTTCCGCGCTGACCCGCGCCTATCTCTTCGGCACGGGACCGGCGACCGCGGTCCCGCTCGAAGCCGGCGGGTTCCTGAAGACGCGGCCCGAACTCGACGAACCCGATATTCACATCACCTTCGTGCCCGGCCTTAATCTCGAGACAACGCGGGCCGGACAGGGCCGCCACGGCTATCTGATCAGTTATTACCAGCTTCGCCCCGAAAGCCGCGGCCAGGTCACTATCACGTCTCCCGACCCAATGGTCGCGCCGGTCATGGATCCCGCCTACCTCGCTTCCGAATATGACCGGCAGGTGATGCGCGACGGTTTCAGGCTGGCGCGCAGGATCGGGGAGAATCCGATCCTGGCCCGCTACAAGGCTGCGGACATTTCGCCGGTCGAAGCCGACACGGTGAACGACGCGGCAGTCGACGCATGGGTTCGGCAGGGGGCAAACACGGTTTTCCATCCGACAGGCACATGCCGGATGGGCGCGGATCCGAAGGCGGTGGTGGATGCCGAACTCAAGGTCAGGGGAATCGACGGCCTGCGGATCGCCGACGCCTCCATCATGCCTGCGATCGTGAGCGGCAACACTTCCGCGCCTACGATGATGATCGCGGAGAAGGCTTCCGACATGATCCTCGGCAAGCCGGCCCTGGCGCGCATCGAACACGCCGCGGCTTGACCAATGGCGGGTAGATCCGTCGCAGGCACTTGGTCGCCGCAATTCGGACGGCTGGCCGATGTGTTCGCGACGATGGTTGCGGCGGGTGAGGAGCGTGGTGGCATAGCCGTCGCCATCGATGGCGAGATCGTCGTGGATGTCGCCGGCGGGGCGGCCGACCCGGCATCGGGGGCCGATTGGCAGCCGGACACGCTCGCATGCTGCTTCTCGGTGACCAAGGGCGTCCTGTCGATCCTGGCGCATCGCCTCATCGACAAAGGCGTGTTCGAGCTTGGCATGCCTGTGGCGAGCTACTGGCCTGAATTCGCGCAAGCCGGGAAGGCCGACATCACCGTGCTCGACGTGCTGACGCACCGCGCCGGCCTACCTGCCGTCAGCGTGCCGGTGCGCCCAGGAAGCCTGTATGACTGGGATGTTATGACGGGTATGCTGGCGGCATCGCAACCCGTCGTCCCCCCGCGCGGCAATCCGGTATACCATAACATGACCTACGGCCATCTGCTTGGCGAAACGATGCGTCGCGCTGCAAGTGCCACCTCCCTTACGAGCCTGCTGACCGCGGAATTGCTGGGGCCGCTTGGCGCAGATTTCGCGCTTGGCATGACGTCCGGCCAGGCCGAACGAGCCGCCCGCATTACTCAGGAGACCGGTCGGCAGCCGCTCGACGGAATCGATTTCGGCAGCGACGACCTGTTCCAGCGCTCGATGCGCTTCTTTTCGGCGGATGAGGACTTCAATTCACCGCAATGGCGCGCGGCAGCAATCGGCTCCGGCAGCGGTCATGGGACGGCGAAGTCCATCGCGCTAATCTTTGGACAGCTTGTTGGGAGAAGCAGCCTGCTGACACCGGACAGACAGCTTGCCGCGCGGGCGGAACAAGCCTCCAGCGACGGCTGCGACCCGGTGATGAGTATTCCGATACGCTATGGCCAAGGACTCGAACTCTCCGGTCCGCCATGGCTGGATTTCGGACCGAATTCGACGAGCGTAGGTCATTGGGGCGCCGGTGGTGCAATCGGATTCGCCGATCCGAGCCCCCGTCTTTCGTTCGGCTATGTCACGGCATCAATGGCGCCGGGCTTCGGGTCGTCGCCGCGCTCGCGCAGGCTGGTGGAAGCGCTCTACCGGTGTCTATGAGCCGGCGCGGCGTGGACGCCGCGCCGATATCGAAGCTCATTTCACCAGATATTTTGTCAGGCCGGCGACATCGTCGATCGTCTCGAATTCGTCGACGATCCCAATAAAGGTCTCGCCCGTCTCGGGCTTCAGCCCGGCCCGCTTCCAGCAGCGCCGGAACTTGTCGAGGTTCTCGTCGCGCGTGAGCGGAGCGTCCGGATGGCCGTACACAGCGCCAAGACGGATGCCATGCGACTTTCCGGACTTCAGTTTCACATCGAGGGTCTGCGGCACCATCGTGTTCGGGTTCGGATTGTCATCCTGCACGACGGTAACCCGCGCCGCATACCCGTGGGTCTTCTCGTTGTTCAGCATGTCGGGGCCGATGAAGTGCTCGACGTCGACCTTGCCATGGTTGAGGAAGGTTCCCGCGACGAAAGGCAGGCAGAGCTTGGCGTAGTTGGGCTGCGGCGTCGGTACGTCCGGACGGCCGACCAGCCGCTTCACCAGCGAAGGCACGGTGCAGGTGATCGCCTCGATGTCGTCCGGCACAAAACCGTGCTCCTTCATCAGCCGGTTCAGGCCGTCTACCGGTCCGTGCGTCAGCCGCCCGGTCGGGAAAGGCTTGTGCGACATCAGCTCGATCTGGAAATGGGCTTCGAGTTCGCGCTTGCCGTGTTCGACGTCGAAGTCATCTGCTTCGAACAGCCGGAAATAGCCATACTGCCCGGTGAGAACGTCGTTCGGCCCCAGCAGCCCTTCGCGCGCCAGGTCGCAGGACACCAGCGCGGCGCGTGCGTTGAAGCCGACCTGCATGCCGAGAAGCGGCGATCCCTCCACATGGGACTGCATGGTGCCGCAGGTCTGGCTGTACTGGTTGCCGAGGATGCGGGCCAGCTTTTCCGCATCGAGGCCCTCGAGCTTCCCGAGCGCGGCTGCCGCGCCGAAGCCGCCCGCGGCGGCTGGCCTGAAGAACCGGATCGGACCGTTGGAAGATTTTCCGAGGAATACCGACAGGTCGACGCCGGCGACCGCGGCCGTCAGGAAATCCTTGCCGCTTACCGGCTTGCCGGCGCGCGAGCGGCGTTCGGCATACGCGAAGAGCGCGGAGAGCAGCGTCGCCATCGGGTGCAGGACGGCGTCCTCGTTGACACAGTCGAACTCGAGGCTGTGGATTTGGTAGGCGTTGACGAAGGCCGCGCCGGTCGCAGGCAGCCTTTCGCCGCTGACCCAAACGGTGGCTTCGTCCGCTGCGCCCCATCCCGACGCGACCTTAATGACCTTGTCGACCGCGAAGCCGGCGCAGCCGGCGACGCCGACACCGAAGGAATCGAGAAGGAATGTCTTCGCTTTGTCGACAGCCAGCGCGGGCAGGGTGTCGTATGTCGTCGAGAGCACGCGTTGCGCGAGCCAAGGAACGGGATTCTGTTGCGTCAAGATGGTCCCCTTTTTCGATGACGACGGACCGGCGGCCGCGGCGCGTCGTTGAAAGCGATGAGCGACGGAGCCTGCTCTAGGCGAAGGTTGGCGTTCGGACCGTGTCGGCGGCCGGCTGGAGGCTGCTCTCCTCGCGGGCGCGCCAGCAGCGGACCATCCGCCCTTCCGCATCGGGAGCGAGCTTCTGCGGCTCAATCTGGCAGCGGTCAAGGCGGTAGGGGCAGCGACTGTAGAGATAACATCCGGTCGGCAGATCGATCGGGCTCGGAATCTCGCCCGCAAGCGTGTCCTCGTTTTCGCGATCGACGCGGCGGTTCGTGACGTCCGGCGCCAGATGCGACGCGATCAACGCCTTGGTGTACGGATGTTTCGGATTCTCGAAAACATCTTGGATGCTACCGATCTCCACGATCTGACTGAGATACATGACGACGATCCGATCGCACACCTCGCTTACAGTCGTCAGATCATGCGAGATGAACAGGAACGACAGTCCCAGCTCACGTTGAAGCCGGCGCAGGAGCGCGATCAGGCTGGCGCGTGCCGACGGAGCGAGAACCGATGTCGGCTCGTCGAGGATCACGAACTCTGGGTTTGTAGCAAGCGCACGCGCTATGTTGACGCGCTGCAGCGCGCCGGCGCCGAGGCCGCGCGGCCGCATTTCCGCCATCGATTCATCGAGGTCGACGAGATCCATCAACTCCTTAACGCGCTTGCGCTTGTCGGCACGGGACATTTTCGTGTGGACGTCGAGCGGCTCCGAAAGAATTTTTGCTACAGTCCAGCGCAAGTCTACCGCGTCGTAAGGGTCCTGCAGGACGATCTGCATGAGCGAGCGAATGGCTTTCAGTTCCTGCGCCCTGAGAGCATGGACGTCCTTGCCTTTGAATACCACTTTTCCGCCATTGATCTCGAACAGCCGGATGATGGAGCGACCGACGGTCGACTTGCCCGAGCCGCTTTCGCCTACAAGGCCGACGGTCTCGCCCGCCTGTACGGTCACGTCGAAATCCGTGACGGCATGAACCTTCTTGTCCGAGTTAGCGATCGGAAAGTATTTCGTCAGTCCGGAAATCTCCAACAGTGAGGCCGGCTTGTCCTTTTTCTGTGCGGCCTCCTTGGCGGGTGTCCTGGCGACGTGGCCTTTCGAATTGCTGCGTGCGCGCCCGAAATAGCTTCGGGTATCGGCCTCGTCCACGATACGGCCCTTGTCGAGCACCACAACGCGGTCACAGTAGTTCGCAATGATACCGTCTTCCTGTGTGACCAGGAGAACCGACGAATTGGTGCGCCTGACGGTCTGCCACATCTGGTCGAGGAACTGCGCTTGAATCGTGACGTCGAGACCGCTGGTCGGTTCGTCCGCAACGAGCAGCTTGGGTATGGAGGACAGCGCCATCGCGATGAGCACACGCTGCGCCATGCCGCCTGAGAGTTCGTGTGCAAACGCCTCCAAGCGCCGCTCCGGATCGTTGATACCGACGAGGCGCAGCATTTCCAACGCTCGCTCACGTGCTGCCCTTGATGACCCGTCATTATGCGCTTGCCAGACTTCGGCTATCTGGCGCCCCACCTTCAGCATGGGATGCAGGGCGGAACGAGGGTTCTGAACTATCAGGCCGATATTGCCTCCCCGCACCTCACGGAGGTCGCCGGGAGGCATGTTCAGCAGATCCCGGCCTTCAAGGCGAACCTCGCCCGCGACGATCCTGCCCGGAGGCTTGACTAGTCCCAGCATCGCGTAAGCCGTGATCGACTTGCCGCTGCCGCTTTCGCCGAGGAGACCGACGATCTCGCCCGGGCGGACCTGGAAATCAACCCCGTCAACGGCGCGAAGGCCGTTAAATTCTATGCTGAGGTTGCGGACCTCTAGCAATGGGTGACCGCTTGCCGAAGCGCTCTTGCTAGCTGTCATTCAGATTCCCTTTTCCACTGGCGCTCTGACATTCCCATGAGATCGCGACCAGCTACCGTCTGAATTCGTATTCACGCCGTATGCGTAATCCTTTGTCAACCAAATTTGCACCAGTAAAGCAAAAAAAGGTCGAGCTTTCTGGAAAACTTTCACCGTTGGAGGTTGCGAAAAGTGCTTGACATGGGCGAAGCGCTGCTGATGATTGAATTCGCATGCAACGTGTCTGTCAGGGGAACAAAAATGAACGTTTGGACCACAAATGCGGGCTCGCCGAATGGGGCCGGAAAGCTTCGAAAAAATGCGTTGGCGGTGGCCGCCGGCGCCCTTCTTTGTTGCGCGGCGATCCTTCCAGCTGCGCAAGCCCAAGAGAATTCTTTGCTCTTCCTTGCTGAAGACGTGCCATCGGGTCTCGATCCCGACGGTCCCTCGATCGCCATTCCCACGACCCAGCTGGGCATGGTCCAACTGCTCGAACCACTCATTGCATACGAGAATGCCGCGCAGCCGAACGACGACGGAGTAAACGTCCCGGACTTCACCAAGCCGGTCGGAAGGCTCCTGGAGAGCTGGGCTTACGATGCGGACAAGCTCACCTGGACGCTCAAGCTGCGCAAAGGCGTGAAGAGCTGCGCCGGCAATGAATTTTCCGCCGACGATCTCATGTACACGTATGCGCGCGCACTAAACGTCGGCGGTGCCGTGCCGAATGCATGGTTCCTTCTGAACATGGCGGGAGTGAAGGGCTTCACCACCGACGTCTTCAGCTCGGACAAGGCAATTGCCGACAAGGCCAAGCAGCTGGGCGATGGCATCCGCAAGATCGACGACTACACGGTCGAGGTCGAGCAGGTGAAGCCAAACCCCCTCTATCTCGTCAACATCGCGGTGACGATATCGCAGGGCGTGTTCGACTCCAAGGAGATGAAGGCGCATGCCACTGACGCCGATCCGTGGAGCTACGACTACGCCAACAACGTCAACCTGCCTTCGTTCGGGCCTTACTGCCTCGACAACTGGACGAAGAATTCGGAAATCCGTTTCAAGGCCAATCCGAACTACTATCGCGGCAAGGCGCCTATCGACGTCGCGATTATCAAGAAAGTGCCGCAGGGCGGCAACCGCATCTCGATCCTTCAGTCGGGCCAAGCCCAGCTCATTCAGGGCATGACACCGAACCAGTACGATAACATCCGTAAAATGCCTGGCCTGAAGGTGAGCGGCGTGCTCGGCAACGAGGGGCTGTTCATTGTGATGAACTTCAAGACCCCGCCCTTCGACAACATCAAGCTGCGGCAGGCGATCGCCTACGCCATGCCCTATGAGCGCGTCATCCAGGTCGGTTACGGCGGGCAGGCGAAGCAGTGGGAGAGCGTGGTTCCGTCCACTTATCCAAGCTTTATCAAGCAGGATCCGCCCTACACCTACGATCCTGAGAAGGCCAAGGCGCTGCTAGCAGAAGCTGGCTATCCCGACGGCAAAGGTCTCGAGAAGTATGCTGATCAGTTCAAGCTGACCTACGTCAGCGAGAAGGAGACGACGCTCGGTCCGGTCGTCAACCAGATCCGCTCGGCCCTTACGGGCGTCGGGATACCGGTTACCCTCGATCCGATCCCGCAAGCTCAGTATGGCGATCGCCAGATCGTCAAGAAGGACCTTGCATTCGCGGTCAACGATCAGGAAAAGCCGATCGGCGTCGACACCGGCTACGCCATGCAGCTGTTCTTCGTCTCTAAAGAGGCAGGCGGTCTAAACAACATGATGAATTATGCCAATTCCGAGCTGGACTCCATGTGGGCCAGCGCCCGCAACGAGCCCGACAAGGCCAAACGCGACGCCACGCTTGCCGACATGCAGAAGATTCTCATGCGGGATCTAGCCTGGCTGCCCGTCGTCGAGTTCAAGACCCAGTGGGCTCATACGGACAAGCTGAAGGGCATCACTTGGAATCCCGGCAACTCGCTGCTGCTCAACGAGCTGCATTACTAATGCAAACGGGAGCGCCTCCTCAGATAGTGGCGCTCCCAGCCTTGATGGATCGCGGTCAATGCTGAGACGCTTCCTGATCCGCCGACTTATCACGAGCGCCGTCCAGATGTTGGGGCTGACGCTGGCGGTGTTTTTTTTGGTCCGTCTGCTCCCGGCCGACCCGGTGGCGCGGCTCGTTGGCCTCAACGCTTCTCCAGAGGCCTATGCGCAGGCTCAACGCAGCCTCGGCCTCGATAAGCCGATGTTTCAGCAGTTGCTCGACTATATCGGCCTTGGTTCGAGGATGGGACTGCTGCAGGGTGACCTGGGCGTCTCCTGGGTCACCAGCGCGCCTGTTCTTAACGAGATAGGGATGTCGCTCCCCATCACGCTGGAACTACTGACCTACAGCTTCCTGGTCACCCTGCTGATCTCGGTGCCGGTGGGTATCATGAGCGCGGCGAATCCGGGTAAGCTCGTCGACAAGATAGTCTTTTCCTATGGTCTGTTCGGCGGCTCGCAGCCGGAGTTCTGGTGGGGCCTGCTGTTCGTGCTCATCTTTTTCTCGACCTTGGGCGTCGCCCCGGCGCCGCTCGGCATGATTGATCCGCTCATGATGCCGCCGACACGCTTAACCGGCTTCTACACGCTGGACGCGCTTCTCGCCGGCGACATCCCTGCGCTTATCGACATATTCCACCATCTTATGCTGCCAATCCTGACGATGGTGTTCGTGCTGTCGGGTCCGGTCATCAAGATGGTTCGTCAGAGCATGATCCGCGCTCAAGCCTCCGACTATGTGCTCTACGGCAATGCCGCTGGGCTGCATAGGTCGACCGTTACGGCCTATGCGCTGCGCGCTGCGATCGCACCGACCATCACTCTGGTCGGCATCCTCTACGGTGTAATGCTCGGCGGCGCGGTGCTTGTCGAAAGCGTCTTCGCGCTCGGTGGTATCGGCCAATATGCCGTCCGCTCGGTGCTAGCGTTCGACTATCCCTCCATCCAGGGGATCGTTCTGGTGATCACGGCGATCTCGCTGCTGATTTATCTCGTGCTCGATATTCTTTACGCGGTCATTGACCCAAGGGTGGTGTACTCATGACCCAGGTCCCGCCGATTCCGGAGGCAATGCCGATACGGCGCGGGCGCAAGCAGACGAAGCCGTGGCTCTTTTGGTTCGCCGTCGTGTTCGCTGGAGCAGCGCTGTTCCTTGCCGCGTTTGGCGAATACGTCGTGCCGCACAGCCCCACCGACAGCTCGTTCATGCCGAGCATGCCGCCTCCGCCGCTCGCGGACGTCCCGGGTTTGCTCTGGGCCACGATGACGCGAACGGCGACGGAGCCGATCAACTGGTTCGGCACCGACTCGTCTGGTTTCGACGTTTTCTCGCGCGTACTGTGCGCGCCGCGCATCGACCTCTCGATCGCGCTCGCAGCCAACGCTCTGGCGATGCTCATTGGGATCCCGTTCGGTCTGGTCGCGGGCTATTTCCGCAACCCCTTCACCGAATTCATGATGCGCGCGTCGGACGTGCTGCAGTCATTCCCGGTCTTCATCTCAGCGATGATCCTCGTCGCCCTGGGTGGCCAGTCGATCCTGAATGTCGTGCTCGCGCTGTCGCTCTTGTACGCACCGATCTACGTTCGGCTGACGCGCACCGAGGTGCTCGCGCAGAAGAGCAGGGGTATGGTCGAGGCATCTCGCGCTATCGGCCAGAGCGAGATGATGATTGCGCTGAAACATGTCCTGCCCAACTCCATGGGGCCGGCGCTGGTGCAGAGTTCGGTGACGATCGGTTTCGCGATCCTGCTGACAGCCGGCCTTTCATTCGTCGGCGCCGGAGTCCGGCCGCCCAGCCCGGAATGGGGCTTGATGATTTCCACCGGCGCCAATGACATCGTGCTCGGCCAATGGTGGACGTCGGTCTTCCCGGGCATCGCGATCTCCCTGACGGTGTTCGCTTTCGCCGTCATCGGCGACGCGCTGGAGCGCCGCTACAACAGCTAGGTTCCAGCCACCAGACTTTGTCGTCCGGGTTCAGCCGGGCGGCGCATGCGGCCTCGGCCGCCCAGACAGGAGGACTTCATGCGTATAATCGTTCTGTTCAATCTGCGCCCAGAGACGGATGTTGCCAAATACGAGGCATGGGCGAGGGAAACGGATATTCCGATCGTCAACAGGCTCGGCTCCATCAAGAGCTTCACCGTGCACAAGGCGACCGGCCTTCTCGGGTCCGACCAGAAGCCGCCGTACCAGTACATCGAAGTCGTCGATGTCGCCGACACCGATCAGTTCGGCAAGGACATCTCCACCGCGACGATGAAGAAGGTCGCGGCCGAGTTCCAGGCGCTGGCCGACAACCCGACATTCGTCACCACCACCGAAATCGGTGCCTGACATGGCTTCCGGCGTATTGGAGGGCAAGGTCGCCCTCATAACGGGAGCCGGCCGGCAGGCCGGCCTTGGGCAGGGCATAGCCACCGCCCTGGCTGGCGCCGGCGCTGCCGTGATGCTGCACGATCGTGGTGCGGTTGAGGGTGAACTGGCGCCATCGCATGGCGTCGGCACCAAGTCGGATCTGGAGCAGGTCGCCGACGAGATCCGCGCCAGCGGCGCCGAGGCGGACACGGTCACGGGCGATCTTCTCGACGAAGCGATCATCGAAAAGATCGTGGCAGCCACCGTGAAGAGGTTCGGTCGGCTCGACATTCTCGTCAACAATGCCGGCATCGGCTACCTTTTCGGGCCGACCACGGAGTTGAAGGCCGAGCATCTGGACGCCGTCCTCGGCGTCAATCTTCGCGCTCCTATCCTTGCTACAAAACATGCCGCGCGGCAGATGATAAAACAGGGCGATGGGGGGCGCATCATCAACATCGCGTCCCAGGCGGGCAAGTCCGGCTTTGCGCTGGCCACCTCCTATGTGGCTTCCAAGCACGGCATCATCGGCTTGACGCGCTCGACAGCGATGGAATTCGGTGAGCACGGCATCACCGTCAATGCCATTTGCCCCAATCACGTGACCACCGGACTTGGTCAATGGCAGAACGATTTCGTGTCCAAGTCGCGCGGACAGACGGTCGACGACTATCTGGCCGAGATGCGCCGCCGCATTCCGCTGGGCCGTACCGGAACCCCGCAGGACATCGGACAGGCGGCGCTTTTCCTGTGCTCGCCCAGCGCCGCCTACATCACCGCCGAGGCGATGAATGTGTCGGGCGGCGAGGAATATCACTGACAGCAGAAACGTGACCGCCGCGGCCGGGCGCCGCGGCGGTAGCGCATTCCGAGGGCTGGCAGTGCGCCGCCCGCATGAACATTTGACGGACTGGAAGGCTGAGATGGCTGGAGTTGTAAGGGACGCGGTCGAATTCGACATGGAGGTGCCCGTCGTGGTCGTCGGTGCGGGAGCGTCCGGCCTGACCGCGGCTCTCGCGGCGCGCGATGCCGGAGCCGACGTCTTCCTGCTCGAGCGCGATCTGGTGCCGCGCGGCAGCACCTGCATGTCGCAGGGCAATGTCTGCGCCGCGGGCACCAAGCTGCAGAAGGCGAAGGGCATCGTTGACGATGCGGATTCCTTCTATCGCGATATCATGGCGCAGACCCACAACACCGCCGATCCGGTAATCGCCCGCACGGTTGCCGACAACGCCGGCCCGACGGTCGACTGGCTGATCGAGAAGTTCGAAATCCCGTTCACAATAAATACGAAATGGGGCGCCTCCTTCGGCCATTCGGCCGATCGTCAACACGGCATGCCGACCCGCACCGGCGGAGAGCTTCACGGCGCACTGACGCGGGCCGCCGAGGGTATCGGTGTCGACATCATCGCCGGCGCACATGTTGATACCGTCTACGCCGACGAAGACGGCCGCGTACGCGGCGTCGCCTTCACGCGCCCCGACGGCACGGCGGAACGTGTCGGCTGCCAGGCGCTGGTGCTGACGACCTGCGGTTTCGGCGCCAATGCCGAGATGGTCAAGAAGTTCATCCCGGCCTTCGGCAACACGCCCTACTACCGTTACTTCGGCCACGAAGGAAACGAGGGCGAGGGCATCAAGTGGGGTATGGAGCTCGGCGCTGCCGTCGGCAGCATGGATGCGTTCCAGGGCTATGGCGCACTCGCCGAGCAGTACGGCATCATCGCTAACTACGACCTCGTGCTGAGCGGCGGCATCCAGGCCAATGCGCGCGGCGAGCGCTTCTCCAACGAGGTAGCTGACATCTCGGGCCAGGCGCTCAACGTGTTGCCGCAGCCCGACGGCATCGGCTGGATCGTCTTCGACGACATACGCAGCGCGACCTGCGAGAGCTACCCGGAATATGTCGAGCTGAAGGCGCTCGGCGCCATCCGCACCGGCGCAACCGCCGCCGAGCTCGCCGCGGCCATAAAAGTGCCGGTCGATGCGCTGGAGAAGACCCTGAACGAGGTGGCGGGCTACGCCAGGGGCGAGGCGAAGGACCCGTTCGGCCGCGACTTCACCGGCAGGCCGCCGATGAAGGGGCCGTACCAGGCCATCAAGACGACGGGTGCGCTGTTCCATACGCAGGGCGGCCTGCGCGTCAACGCCAACGCTCAGGTGATGCGTCCGGATGGAAGCCTGCTTCCAAACCTGTTTGCGGGCGGCGGCGCTGCGGAGGGCATCTCCGGCGCCGGTCCGTCCGGCTATCTTCCAGCCGCGGGGCTTTGCACCGCCGTAACGCTTGGCCGTCTCGCCGGGGCTGCCGCAGCCGCTCTTGTCAAAGCAGGTTGAGCCGGTCGCAGACCGAAGGCTTCGGTCAGCGGCCTCGACAGCGGCGATGTCGAGGCACGGTGCAATAAGAATGCGCATGCAGAGCTGCGTTCAGTCCGTTGGTATGATGTGATTGTCGCTCTTGCGCTGCGATTAAATCATCGAACCGCATTCGACGGCGTGTTGACAACCTCACAATCCGGTGTGAGAAATTGAATGCGTATGCGAAACCTATAGAGGCATAAGGATAAAGGGGAATTCCATGGCCACGCTATCGGCACGGTCGCTCATTCTTTCAGTCGCCCTGGGGCTCGTTTCGGGTATCGTTCCGGCTGCTGCCGACGAGGCCAGCGACGGCCTGGCCCGCGCGAAGGAACTCATTGAATCCTACCGCAAGACGCCCGAATACAAGCCGGGCGGCGAGGCCTTCGACATTCGCGAAGTCGCGAAGGGCAAGAAGGTGCTCTCAATCCCGAACACCAGCTCCAACCAGTTCCTCAAGGGCATCATCGCCCGCGAGATCGAGGTCGGCAAGGAGATCGGTCTCGAGGTCCGCGAATGGGAGAATCAGGGCCAGCCGAGCCAATGGGTTCAGGGCATCGAATATGCCATTGCCAACAAGTTCGACGTTGTCGATCTGATTTCGGGTGTCAACCCGGCCGTCATCGAGCCGCAGTTGCAGGCCGCCAAGGAGGCGGGCGTCAAGGTCTTCACCTCGCACTTCTATGACCCGTCGCAGCCGGCAAACCCGCTACTGGAGGGCGATCTGCCCGTCAGCTTCTACAATGCCGGCGTCATCCTGGGTAACTGGATGATCGTCCAAACGGAAGGCGCGGCCAACGCCGTCATTGTCAAGACCGAGGAGGTCCCGCCGACCGGGCCACTGGTCAAGGGCATTCACGATGCATTCGAGAAGAACTGTCCGAAATGCACGATCGTGCAGGAAATAAACGCCGGCATCACCGAATGGGGTACCAAGATCCAGCCGTCGGTTCAAGCGGCGCTGATCGCCAATCCTTCGGTAAACTACGTCATTCCGATCTACGACTCGATGAGCCAGTTCGTCGTGCCGGCAATCGAACTCACCGGCAAAGCCGACAGCGTCAAGGTCGCGACGTACAACGGCACGCCATTCGTCCTCGACTTCGTCCGTGAGGGCAAGGTCGAAATGAATATCGGCGAGAGCCTCGACTGGATCGCCCGCTCCACCATCGATGGCTACATGCGCAAGTTTGCCGGCCTTCCGATGCCGAAGGAGATCGGCAGCCCATTCTACATCTTCGAAAAGTCGAATGTGGAAAGTGCCGGCGTCCCGGCCGAGCCGAGCAAGGGCTATGGCGAGGACTATATCAAGGGCTACAACGAGACCTGGAAAGTCCAGTAGCCGGTATTTGCAGGCAAGGGCGGCTGCGTGGATAATCCGGTCATGGTCGATCCCGTCAAAGCCGCCCTGCACGTATCGAACATATCTAAGACATTCGGCGGCGCGCGCGCTCTGAAGAACGTCGAGGTGATCGTCACGGCCGGAGAGGTGCACGGCCTGCTCGGACAGAACGGCTCGGGCAAGTCGACCCTGGTAAAGGTACTGTCCGGATTTCATGCGCCTGACCCCGGCGGGTCGATCGCCGTGTTCGGCAGGCAGATGGAGCTGCCGATGCGGCCCGGCGCATTCCGCGACTACCGCATGACGTTCGTGCACCAGCACCTCGGCCTGGTCCCGTCGCTGTCCGTTCTCGAGAACATGCGGGTCGCTTCCATTACCGCCATGAAGGCCCGCATTGACTGGAAGGCCGAGCGCCGCGCCGCACAGGTGGCGCTTGACCGCTTCGGCGTTAAGCTGAGGCTGGACGCGCGGGTCGGTGCGATCTCCCAGATCGATCGTGCGCTTCTCGCCATCGTACGGGCTTCCGACGATCTGCGGGCGGCTGCGAGCGCGCCGGACGAGCATGGCATCCTCATTCTCGACGAGCCGACGCCGTTTCTGCCGCGCGAAGGCGTCGAACGCCTGTTCGAACTCGTGCGCCAGGTGGTGTCGCACGGCGACAGCGTCATTTTCATTTCGCACGACATCGATGAGGTGCGCGAGATCACCGACCGCGCCACCATCCTGCGTGACGGGGTCGTCAGCGGCGCATTGGTGACGAAGGACGCGTCGCATGACGATTTCGTCGAAGGCATCATCGGACGTCGCATAACGCGCAGCGTGACGGTCGCGCCGGCGACGTCCGGCGCCGCCAAGGCCGTTATCAGAGATATCTCGGAACCCGGCCTGACCGTTCCGTCCATAAACGTCGGACGCGGTGAGATCCTCGGCCTGACCGGCCTGATCGGTTCGGGCTACGAACGATTGCCCTACCTCGTCTTCGGGGCTACCCCGGTCAGCGGCGGCACGCTCGAGTTCGACGGCGAGACGATGCAGCTTGCGGCAATGACGCCGCGCACCGCGGTCAAGCGGGGGCTCGCGCTGCTGCCGGCCGACAGGCCCAAGGCGAGCGGCGTTTCCAGCTTGAGCATCGCCGACAACATGCTGATCCTCGATCTTGAGAGGTTCATGGGGCCGCTCGGGCTGAAGCGTCGCGCCATCGCACGAAAGGCGGCCGAGCTTTCAACCACTTACGAGGTGCGGCCGAACAATCCCGCCATGCGGCTCGGTGCTCTCAGCGGCGGCAATGCGCAGAAGGTACTGCTCGCCAAGTGGCTCATCCGCAATCCCGGCCTGCTGATGCTCGACGAACCCACTCAGGGCGTCGATGTCGGCACCCGCCAGCAGGTGTTTCAGGTCATCCGGAAAGCGGCGTCGGATGGCGCGGGCGTCATCTGCGCGAGTTCGGACTTCGAGCAACTCGCCGATCTTGCCACGCGTGTCCTCGTTTTCGCGCGCGGCAAGGTGGTCGCCGAACTGACGGGAGGCGATATAAACAAGGATTCCATCGCCGAGGCCTGCTATGGTCATACAAGCCTCCAATCCGCTTAACATACCGGTCGGCATGCAGAACTTCAGTCTCGGAAATTTCGTGGAACGCTTCGGCCTGATCGGCGTCTGGCTGTTGATCATCGTTGCATTTAGCATCGCCTTGCCGGGCATTTTCCTGTCATGGACAAATTTCTCGATCCTCTTTGCCACGCAATCGCCCGGGGCGATCCTGGCACTCGCGCTGATCATCCCGCTGGCCGCGGGCGACTACGATCTCTCCGTCGGGGCCACCCTGACCATGTCGGCGGTCACGATCGGCGTTCTCAACGTGATCTACCAGATCCCGATCGGCATTGTTGTCCCGATAGCGCTGCTGGTGGGCATCGTTGTCGGGCTCGTGAACGCGTTCTTCATCGTCTACGTCCGGATTCCATCCCTTGTCGTCACGCTTGGTACGACGTCGGTCATCACCGGCATCGTCCAGTGGATAACAAATTCATCGACCATCGGCGGCATATCGCCGACGCTGGTGAACGTCGTCTCCCGCTTCCGGCTTTTCGGCATCTCCTACGCCTTCTACTACGTGCTCCTGATCGCTCTGATCATCTGGCTGATCTTCGAGTACACGCCGCTCGGCCGCCGTATCCTGTTCGTAGGCCGCAGCCGCGAAGTGGCGCGCCTCTCCGGAATCGACGTCGGGCGCGTGCGCGTCGGCTGTCTCGTCGCCTCTGGCTGCCTCGCATCGCTTGCGGGTGTCGTCTATTCCGGACTGATCGGCGCGGCGGATCCGTTCTCGGGCTTCAACTTGCTTCTGCCTGCCTTCGCGGCGGCGTTCCTGGGGGCCACGGCTATCATTCCCGGGCGGTTCAATCCATGGGGCGCCGTCGTCGCCGTCTACTTTCTGTCGACCGGCATCACCGGGTTGACGATGCTCGGCATTCCTCTCTGGGTCACAAGTGCCTTCAATGGCGCCGCGCTGATCCTGGCGGTGACGGTTTCGCAGTTCGCGCGCGGTCGCGAGGAGACCGATTTCTGAGGACCGGCAGGTTCATTCGGGGAAGGATAGGCTTTGAATTCGACACGTTTCGACAAGCGCGTCATCGTCGTGACCGGGGCGGGCAGCGGGCTCGGGCGGGCGACTGCTGAACTCCTCGCCGCAGAGGGCGCGATTGTCGTCGGCATCGATCGCGCTTTCCCGCGGCCGGTCGGCGCTCCGCACGCCATCGAGGCGGACGTCACCTGCCTCGATCAGCTCACCGGCATAGCGCGGCGCGTCAGCACGGAGATCGGCCGCGTCGAGGGCCTGGCCACCTTCGCCGGTGTCGAGGCGCCTGGTCGCCTCGATCAGGTGGGCGAGGACGTCTGGCGCAAGGTACTTGATGTCAACGTGCTCGGTTAGGCGTATTCCGTAAAGGCGTTTCTGTTCGATCTGGAGGCCTGTGGCCGTGGGTCCGTCGTCCTCTGCTCTTCGCAGCTTTCCCTGTCCGGCGGTCGCGAATGCGTCGCCTACGCAACGTCGAAGGGGGCGATCAACGCGCTCTGCCGGAGTCTCGCCGTTGACCATGCGCGCAGTAACCTGCGTGTCAACGCGGTCGCTCCCGGCGCCACGGAAACGCCGATGATGGAGCGGGCCTTCGCCGCGGCGCCAACGGGAACGCGTGAGAAGGCGAGGGAACGTCATGCACTGGGCAGATTCGGGAAGCCGGAGGAGACGGCGGCCGTCGCGGCGTTCCTGCTCAGCGACGAGGCAGCCTTCGTGGCTGGCCAGCTCCTGGCGGTGGATGGCGGCTGGACCGCCGCTTGAAGGGACCCGCCGCGCGGCTTCCACCAGTAGTATTGCGTGGATCGGCACGCGCTCGGGTTGAGGGGTCTGCCAGTGCTCCTACGCACGCGAGCGCCGCAAAACGGTCTCAAGAGTCCCGGAATGCATGCGCATGCAAACGCCAATTGGTATCTGGAGCGAAGGCGTTCAGAAGGCGATTTTTGGCGGAACTTGTGGACTTGGGGAAGGATTGTGGTTTGCTTGCCGAACACCTTGTTGCTATCCTTCTGTCTTCGCTGCATACGGTTGCGAAACTCGGGAGTTGAAACATGCGACGTGGTTCATTCAGAACGACCTCCTTCGATGTAGCCGCTTTGGCCGGCGTGTCGCAATCCGCCGTGTCACGCGCGTTCACGCCCGGGTCCAGCATCGCTGAAGAAACGCGCGTAAAAGTTTTCGAGGCAGCGAAAAAGCTGAACTACGTTCCGAACTCGATTGCAAGCAGCCTCACAACGCATCGTTCCAACATCGTTGCCGTTCTTCTCGGCAACTTAGGAAATCCGTTCTACGTGCATGTCCTGGAGCGATTCAGCCAGGAATTGCAGAAGCAGAATCGGCACATACTGACGTTTATGCTTGGCGAGGAGATGTCGACGGACAGCGCCATAATGAAGGTGCTGCAGTATCAGGTCGATGCCGTCGTCGTCACGTCAGCCCAGCTGTCGACGCGCACGATCAGTCTTTGCCACGACCGGGGCATACCTGTTGTTCTCTTCAACCGCTACATCCCGAACAGTGGCGCGTTTGGTGTTCGCTGCGACAACGTCTATGGCGGCAGCCTTATCGCCGATGCCTTCCTCAAGGCCGGTGCGCAATCCTTCCTCATGATCACCGGCGATCCCAACGGCACAACGAGCCAGGACCGCGTGCGGGGGTTCAAGGAGCGCCTGCTCGAGTCTGGCGTCAAGCGTGACGCGATACTCGAATACGAGGGCCAGTCCAACTATGACGGCGCCAAGCGCGCCATCGACCGCTTCATGGCCGACGGCCGCAAGGTGCCGGACGCGATCTTCGGCATCAACGACATCATGGCGATGGGCGCCATGGATGCGTTGAAAGTCCAGTATGATTTGCGGGTTCCCGACGACGTCATGGTCGCCGGATTCGACGACATTCCCGAGGCCGCCCGTCTTCCCTACCGCCTGACCACCGTTCGCCAGCCGATTCGCAGAATGGTGTCGGCGACAATCGACCTGCTGCATCTCGACGATCCGAAGCGCCCGATAGAGATGGCGAGCGACACTCCGATCGTCGGCGAGTTCATCTGGCGCGATACCATTCTCGGCGACATGCCGGAAGGTGCAGTCCGATCCGTCGATGCGCAAACGGCGGGCTGAGCCCGCCGTTTCTTGGTGTCCAGGGAAGTGAACAGGGGCTCCGAAAGCCCTAATTACTATTCGGCTGCTTCCGCCAGTGGCGGGAAGTATCCGAAGCTGAACGGCTCCGGCTCGCCGCGCTTCTTCTTCATGTTGGCGCGCAACGCCTCGGTCCTGGGCATGTCCGCATTGTTGCTGCCATCCAGGATCACACCATAGTCGCGCTCGGCCTGCTCGGCGGACACGAGGTCATAGCGCACGTCGCGCGCCACGAATTCTGCCGGCCGGTCGAGCGGATCGCCCCAGCCGCCGGCCCCGGCCGTGCGGAAGATCACCTTATCGCCGGCATTCACCGCGAGGTTGTCGATCTTAGAAGGAATGCGCTCGGCCTCGCTTGCGTCCTTCTTCTGCAGCCATTTGCTCGACGTGCCGCCGTAGAGGCCGCCATTGATGCCCCATGGCGGCACCACTTCGCGGTCGTCATGGATCGACACCTTGCCCGGCTCGAGCACGCGATAGATCTTCTCGATGCCGGCTCCGCCGCGATGCAGGCCGGCGCCGCCGGAGTCCTTGATCGGGCGGTAGCCTTCGATGAGCACGGGATAGTAGTTCTCGATGTACTCGATCGGCGTCGCCGAGAACAACGGCCACCAGGCATGGCCGTCGAGACCGTCGCCGCGCGGACGCCCCGGTACCCCGCCGAACAGCAGCTCCATCAGCTGGAAGTATTTGTTGTCCTTGTCGTGGCCCGTGAAGATGAAGTGTGGGCTGGTGCCGTAGCCGGCCGCCATCGACAGGTGCGGAGCGCGCTGGCCCAGCGCGCCGGCCTGGCAGTCGAAGAAGCGCGTATGCGTGTTGAGCCGGTTCGACAGCGCCGCGGGGAAACGCGGATTGAGCAGGCTGCCCTCGGGGAGCACGATCTCGAACAGGTCGTAAAAGCCTTCGTTGAACAGGACGGAGGGGTCGAAGGCCATGATCATGTACACGCCGAAGAAGAGCTTGCAGAGCCCTTCATGGATGTGGAAGTTGATCGGGCCTTCCGCCTGGTCGTCCGTGCCGGTCCAGTCGAAGACCGCCTTGTCGCCCTTGCGGTAGATCGACAGCGTCATCTTGAACGGGCCGTTGCCGAGGCCGTCGTCGTCGACATAGTCGGTGAAGCTGACAGGCTCCTCCGAGATGTACTTGTCGATAAGGACTTTCATGGCCTCGCGGGTGCGGTCGAGAAGCATGTCGCAGGCCGACATATAGGTCTCGCGGCCGAACCGGTCGCAAAGCTCGCGGACGCGCGTCGAGGCCGTGCGGCAGCCCGCGATGAGAGCCATCAGGTCGGCGCGGTTCATGTCCGGCGTGCGGCTGTTGTTCAGCATGATGTCGAGCACGCCCTGGTTGAGCACGCCCTTGTCGTAGATGCGCACCGGAGGCACGCGCAGGCCTTCTTCCCAGATCGTGCGGGCGTCGAACGGCATCGAGCCCGGCACCTTGCCGCCGACGTCGACCATGTGGCCGAAGATCGAGGAGAAGCCGACCAGCAACTTCTCGTGGAAGATCGGCATCATCACGCACCAGTCGTTGTTGTGCGAGATCGAACCCTTGCAGGCATAGGGGTCGTTCCAGACGAAGATGTCGCCTTCGTTGATGTCGCCTTCGAACTTCTCGACGATCGCCGGGATGTAGGAACCGAACTGGCCGACGACCATGCGGCCCTTGGCGTCGCAGATCATCGGGAATTCGTCGTGCTGCTCGCGGATGACCGGCGACAGCGAGATGCGGACGACGACCCCGTCCATCTCGAAGCGGGCGTTCTTGAGCGCGTTCTCGATGATATCGAGGGTAATCGGATCGACTTTTGCAGCCATGGTCTCAGTTCCCCTTTGCGACCGGGCGGATGAGCAGGTTGCCGTGGCTGTCCACCACGGCAAAGTGATTCGGGAGCAGCACCGTCGTGGTATCGTACTGGCGGATGATCGCCGGACCGTTCACCTTGGCTCCGACCCCGAGCTTGTTGCGGTCGTAATGCGGCGCGTCGACCCAGGCGCCGTCGAAATACGCCTTCTGGGTTTCCATCAAGGCCTTCTCCGGGTCGGTCGTGGCGCGCTCGGGGATCGCCTCGTCGACCGGCGGTGTCGCACCGGTGGCGACCACGCGAAGCGCGACGAGTTCGACGGGAACGTGGAAGCGCACGCCGTAGAGGCGCTCGTGGATCGCATGGAAGTCGTTCAGCACCTTGTCGAGGCTACCGCCTTCGGCGATGAGCGCCGGCGAGACGTCCACCGTCACCTCGAATCCCTGCTGCTCGTAGCGTAGATCGAGCGAATAGGTGATGCCGCGGTCCGCCTCCTCGACTTCCTGGGCGTCGAGCCATTCGATCGCCTTGTCACGCAGCCCCGCGAAACGGGTCCAGACCTGCTTGGCGTCCATGTCGCGCGTCGTGCGGATGAAGGTCTGCACGAACTCGTTCTTGAACTCTGCCTCGAGGAAGCCGAGCGCCGAGAGCACGCCCGGATTTGCGGGCACGACCACCGGATAGCAGCCGAGCAGTTCGGCCAGGGCATTCGCGTGAAGCGGGCCTGCGCCGCCGAAGGCGACGATGCCGAACTCGCGCGGGTCGAGGCCGCGCTGGACGGTGATGACGCGCAGCGCGCCCAGCATCACCTCGTTGGCGATGTCCAGAATGCCCTTCGCGGCATCCTCGACCGACAGGCCCAGCGCATCGCCGATCTTGGCGACCGCCTTGCGGGCGCCCTCGACATCCAGCGACATGTCGCCGCCGAGCAGCACGGCGGGCAGATAGCCTAGCACGACGTTGGCGTCGCTGACCGCAGGCTCCGTACCACCGCGTCCGTAGGACACCGGGCCCGGGCGGGCGCCGGCCGAGCGGGGACCGACGCGCAGCGACTTGGTCAGGTCCGAAACCTCGGCGATCGAGCCGCCGCCGGCGCCGACCGAGCGGACGTCGAGGGTGGGAACCTTCGCCGGAAAGTAGCCGACCTCGGTCGAGCGCGAGATGGTCGGCTCGCCGTCGATGATGACCGACACGTCGGTCGAGGTGCCGCCCATGTCGAAGGCGAGCAGTTTGCTGAGGCCGGTGCGGCGCGCCACCATCACGGTGGAGGTGACGCCGCCGGCCGGGCCGGAGAGGACGGTGTGGACGGGACGGTCGGATGCCGCCTCGGCGCTCATCAGGCCGCCGTCCGAGCGCACTATATGGAGACGCGCGGTCACGCCTTCCTTCTTCAGGCGGTCCTCGATGCGAAGGAGGTAGCGCTTCATGATCGGACGCACGTAATCGTTCATCACCGTCGTGATGGTGCGGTCATATTCACGGAATTCCGGAAGGATGTCCGAGGACAGAGAGACCGGGATGTCCGGGTAACGCTTGTTGATGATGTCGCGCAGCGCCTGCTCGTGCTTGGGGTTTGCATAGGAATGCATGAGCGAAATGGTCAGCGCCTCGATGCCCGAGGAGCAAAGGTCGTCGATCAGCGCGGTGGCCTTTTCGATGTCGAGATCGCGCACGACCTCGCCACGCGCGTTCATGCGTTCAGGAATGCCGCGGGTATCGCCGAGCGACGCCAGCGGATCCGGCTTGTCCATGACGATCCAGCCGAACAGCGGCCCCGGCGTCCATGACTTGGCCAGGTGCAGTGTATATTCGAAACCTTCGGTGACCAGCAGGCCAACCCGCGCGCCTTTGCCTTCCAGCACCGCATTGGTCGCCACGGTGGTACCGTGCAGCACCAGCGAGATGTCCTGGGGCAAGATGCCGGCCTTCTCGCAGATCAGCTTCACACCAGCCGCGACGCCGATCGACTGGTCTTCCGGAGTCGATGGTGTTTTCGCTTGGTAGGTGCGCTGCGTGCGCTCGTCGTGAAGAAGCAGGTCGGTAAAAGTACCCCCCACATCGACTCCCAATCTCATCGCTCATTCCTTCATCTGGAGTTGCACGCGATTTTCGGTGCTGATAGTTATTGAATGCGCATGCAAATTGACTATAGTGCCTCGTTAATGGACGATGCAAGGCCAAAATTGAACGCGCTGCAAGTGGTTTGTGGTCGCGGCGCGATCGGGCCCACGCCCAGATTATGAATAGGAATTCGCGTGACCGGAACACCCGCAAAGGCGCTGACGCTGTATGAGAAGGTCTGGCAGAGCCACGTGGTCAAGACCTATGAGGACGGAGCCGCGCTGATCTATGTCGATCGCCATCTCGTGCAGGAGGTTTCCAGTCCGCAGGCATTCGCCGGACTGATCGAGCGCGGCCGCGCACTGCGGCGCCCCGACGCGCATATCGCGGTTGCCGACCATGCCGTTCCCACCCGCGATCGCCAGGTGACATTGCGTGAAGGGCTCGCCCGGAAGCAGGTGGCTCGGCTGGTCGCCAATTCCGAACGTTTCGACATCCCGTACATCCCGATGCGCGACCGCCGGCACGGCATCGTCCATGTCATCGGTCCAGAACTCGGCTTCACGCTGCCGGGTGTCGTGCTGGTCTGCGGGGACAGCCATACCTGCACCCATGGCGCGTTCGGCGCGATCGGCTTCGGCATCGGCGCGAGCGAATGCGAATGCGTCTTCGCCACGCAGACGCTGCGCCAGAAGCAACAGAAGACCATGCTGGTGCGATTCGAAGGCGAAAGGCCCCCCGGCGTCGAGGTCAAGGACCTGATCCTCGCGATGATCGCCCGGATAGGGGTCGGCGGCGGAATCGGGCATGCGATCGAGTATGGCGGATCGGCGGTGCGTGCGCTCTCGATGGAGCAGCGCATGACGCTCTGCAACATGTCGATCGAAGCCGGAAGCCGGGTTGGCATGGTGGCTCCGGACGAAGTCACATACGAGTTCCTCAAAGGACGGCCGCTGGCCCCGTCCGGAGGTGAATGGGAGCGCGCCGTCGCCTATTGGCGCACGCTGCCGAGTGATGCCGGTGCGGCATACGACCGCGAGATCGTCATCGATGTGACGACGCTCGCGCCGTTCGTTTCCTGGGGCACGACGCCCGAGGAGGCGCTGCCGATCACGTCACGCGTGCCGGATCCGGCGGCCGAACCGGATATCAAGCGCCGTGCCAAACTGCAGCGCGGACTCGACTATATGGATCTTGAGCCGGGTACACCGCTCTCGGACATCAAGATCGACCGCGTCTTCATTGGCTCCTGCACGAATGGCCGGATCGAGGATCTGCGTCTCGCCGCAGCGATCGTCGCCGGCCGCCGTGTCGCCCCCAATGTCGCGGCCATCGTCGTTCCGGGGTCTGCGGCGGTGCGCATCCAGGCGGAGCAGGAGGGTCTCGACAAGGTATTCCTCGATGCCGGTTTCGAGTGGCGGGAATCCGGCTGCTCGATGTGTGTTGCGATGAACGACGATCGGCTTGCCGAAGGCGAGCGCTGCGCGTCGACATCCAACCGGAACTTCGAAGGTCGGCAAGGCAAAGGCGGACGCACTCACCTGATGAGCCCGTCCATGGCCGCCGCCGCCGCCCTCACGGGCAGACTTACCGATGTACGCGAATTCCCGGCGGCCCAGTGACTCCATTCAGTTCAATCACCAGCGTAGCGGCAGTCCTCGAGGAAGACGATGTCGATACGGACATCATCTTCCCCGCCCGCTTCCTCCTGCTGCTCGACAAGGCGGGGCTCGGCAAGCACGCCTTCCATGAGCGGCGTCACGCCCGGGCAGGCACAAACCAGCCTTTCGTATTCGACGTCGCTCCGTTCGACAAGGCGAGGATTCTGATCGCCGGGCGCAACTTCGGCACCGGATCGAGTCGCGAGCAGGCGGTCTGGGCGCTTGTGGACTTCGGCATACGCTGCATCATCGCGTCGAGTTTCGGCGAGATATTCTATGCCAACTGCTTCAAGAATGGCGTCCTGCCTGTGCTGAGGACGGCGGAGGAGATTGCCGAGCTCCAGGCCGCGGGCAGGGCCGGCGAGGAGATTGCGGTCGATCTCGTCAATCAGACGATCAGCTCGGCAAGTGGGCTGGCGCAGGCATTCGACATCGATTCGTTCCGCAAGGACGCGCTTTTGCAGGGGCTCGACGAAATTGGCTCCATCCATGTTCACGACATGGACGATATAATCGCCTTCGAGGCGCGCCAGCGTGCGGGAAGCCCATGGCTTTACCTCGACGGTCGAAAGCAGTCGTTCTTCGACGATCTGGATGAGGAGAAAGCGCTTGAGTGAAGAGACCCTGGACGACAACTACAAGCGCGCCTTCGGCAAGCGCATCGGGTTCGGCAAGAAGCCGGCGCTGATCCTCATCGACCTGGTCGAGGCCTATTTCAGCCCGTCCTGTGGTCTATACGCCGGGGTCGAGGACACGCTGGCTTCGGCCCTGCGTCTCCAGGCGGCCGCGCGCGCTGCCGGCGTGCCGGTCATCTATACCAATGTCGTCTACAACAAGTCCGCGCTCAACGGAGGCCGCTTCTATCAGAAGTCGATGACGCTCCATAACTTCATCGAAGGCAACCCGATGGGCGCATGGGCGAAGGGCCTGGTGCCGGCCGACGATGAACTGGTCATCTCCAAGCAGTATCCGAGCGCCTTTTTCGGCACGTCGCTCGCCTCTACGCTGACGACGATCGGTGTCGATACGCTTATCCATACCGGCGTCTCGACCAGCGGCTGCGTGCGCGCCACATGCGTCGACAGCTGCTCGTACGGTTTCATTCCGATCATCGTCCGCGAAGCGGTCGGCGACCGCCACCAGGCGCCGCACGAGGCCAACCTGTTCGACATGGACGCCAAATATGGCGATGTCGTCAGCGAGGCCGAAGTCATTTCATACCTGCAGAAACTGGAAAGTTGATAATGGCCAAGGCTAATCTCAAGTCCGTCCTCGCATCGGGCCAATTCGTCGCCGCACCCGGCATCCACGACATGATTACGGCGGTCGTGTCGAATTCCGTCGGCTTCGATTTCGTGTACGCGTCCGGCTACTGGATGACGGCTTCCACCCACGGAATTCCGGATGCCGGCATCGCCACCTACACGCAGATGGTGGACCGCGTCCGTACGCTCTGCTCCAAGGTCAATGCCGGCGTCATCGCCGATGCTGACACCGGCTATGGCGGCCTGCTCAACGTCCATCATACGGTGCGCGGCTACGAAGAAGCCGGCGTGGTCGCCATCCAGATCGAGGATCAGGAGTTTCCGAAGAAGTGCGGACACACTCCCTTCAAGCGCGTCGTTCCGACGATCGACATGGTCGAGAAGATCAAGGTCGCGGTCGAGGCGCGCCGCAGTCCCGACACGCTGATCATCGCGCGCACCGACGCGCGCCAGGTCGAAGGTTTTGAAGGCGCGGTCACGCGCATGCAGGCCTATAGCGAAGCCGGGGCGGACATCCTCTTCCTCGAGGCGCTTGAGAGCGACGACGAGATGCGCGAAGGCAACCGCCGCTTGAACAAGCCGACCTTCGCCAACATGGCGGATGGCGGCCTGACGCCTATCAAGTCGGCCAAGGAGCTGCAGGAACTCGGCTACGCCATGGCGATCTTCCCGTCGATCACCGGCCTCGCCGCAGCGCATGCGGCGTTCAATGCGCTGACCGTGCTGAAGGCGGAAGGCTCGTCGAAGTCTCCGAACATCCAGCTTTTCCCGTTCAAGGAATTCAACGAGCTGATCGGCTTCCCCGAAGTATGGGATTTCGAACGAAAATGGGCTCGCGACGAGATCAAGGCGGCTGAATAATGGCCAGGATAGCGTGCATCGGTGCAGGTCTGGTCGGCAGCGCCTGGGCGACGGTGTTCGCGCGGGGCGGCCACGACGTGTCCGTCTTCGACAGCGCCGGCGGCGGCGCCGAGGAGCGCGGTCTCCAGGCGGTTGCCCGTACGCTCGAAATCCTTGACCGGAACGGCTTTCTTCGCGAGCCGGCCGAGACGATCCGCCGGCGCGTCACCTTCACGGCGACGCTGCCGGAGGCAGTGGCGGGCGTCGTCCATGTCCAGGAGTCGGTGAAGGAGGACGTTGCGGTAAAGCAATCGATCTTCGCCGAGATCGCCGAGCATGCGCCGGCGGATGCGGTGCTCGCTTCCTCCACGTCGGCGATCATGGGTTCGCGGTTTCTCGACGTGGCATCCCCGGAGCGCGCGTTGGTGGTGCATCCGGTCAACCCGCCATCCTTGATCCCGCTGGTGGAAATCTGCGGGACGCCTGCGACGTCGCAGGCAACTGTGGACCGCACGGTCGAGCTGATGCGGTCGGTCGGAATGAAACCCGTTGTCCTGCGCAAGGAGATCGAAGGGTTCCTGCTCAATCGCTTACAATACACGCTCGTTGCCGAAGCCATGCACCTCGTAGGCGAGGGCTATTGCACCGCCGAGGACATCGACAGCGTGGTGCGCGATGGGCTGGCCATGCGCTGGTCGACGATCGGACCGTTCGAGGTCGCGCACCTCAATTCGCCGGAAGGTTTCTCCGGATTCGTCCACCATCTCGGCGACATGATGCGGGAGATGGGCCGCGGCGCCCGCACCGACTATCCCTGGACGGACGAGATGGCCGAAGGGATCCACGAGCAGATCGCGGGGCGGGTCGCCATGTCGATGCTCACGCGGCGTCAGGCGTGGCGCGACGAGAACATCCTCGCGACGCGCCGGGTTCAGGATGAGGCTGCTGCGCGCTGGGAGGGGCCGTGACAGCCGAGGCGCTGTAGGCTCCCGCAGGTGGTTTGCCCGGCACAGTCGGCCGGGACGAAGGGTGGAAGACATGAGTCGGGACTACATCATCATCGGCTCCGGCTCGTCCGGTTCGGTGCTCGCCAATCGCCTGAGCACGAATCCGAAACACAAGGTGCTGCTGCTCGAAGCGGGAGGTTCGGACAACCACATCCGTTACAAGCTTCCGGCGCTCTGTGCTTCCTGCATGGGGAATCCGCAAGCGGACTGGATGTTCAAGTCCGAGCCCGACCCGACCCGCAACGGCAAGCAGGACATGCTGTCCCGCGGCAAGGTGCTTGGCGGCTCCAGCTCCATCAACGGCATCATCTACGTTCGCGGCAACCGCGGCGACTACGACCACTGGGCCCAGCTCGGCAATCGCGGCTGGGACTACGACACGATGCTCGACTATTTCCGCAAGATCGAGCAGAACCGCGACGGCACCACCGACGTCTACGGCAAGGACGGCCCGGTCGTTGTCAGCCAGCTGCGCGGTGTGCCGCTGATGACCCGCGTCTTCGTGGATGCCATGGCCGAGATCGGCTACCCGCGCAATCCCTCGCACAATGCCGAGCCGACGGACGGCGCCTCGATCGCCCATGCGACGCATCATATGGGCATTCGCTGGAGCGCCGCACGCGGATATTTACACCCGATCCGTGACCGCAAGAACCTGACGATCCTGACGGGCGCCAACGCGCGCCGCGTCCTCTTCGAGGGCAAGCGCGCCGTCGGCGTGGAGTTCGAGCACAAGGGCGCAGTGAAGACGGAACGCTGCGACGGCGAGGTCATCGTCAGCGCCAGCGTCTTCAATTCGCCCAAGCTGCTGATGCTGTCGGGCATTGGGGCGGCCTCTGAGCTGCAGGAACTGGACATACCTGTCGTCCACGACCTCCCCGGCGTCGGGAAGAACCTGCACGACCATCCCGCGACCTACGTCAAGGCGCTGGTCAACCAGCGCACGACGAACCAGGATTTCAACTTCCTCGGACGGCTGAAGCACGGCCTGAAATTCCTCACCACGCTGTCCGGTCCGGCGACCTTCCTGCAGTCGGGCGTCGCCTTCGTGAAGTCGCGGCCGGAACTGGAATACCCCGACATCCAGTTCCATTTCGGCGCCTACGCCTACGAACTGACGCCGGACGGTTTCCGCATGCTCGACGTTCCGGGCGTGACGCTGCAGCCGAACGTCAACCGCACCCGCAGCCGCGGCTACATGAAGCTGCGTTCCAGCGACGCCGCGACCGCGCCGCTGATCCAGATGAACATGCTCAGCGATCCGCACGACGTCGAAACATTGGTGGCCGGTACGCGCATCGCGCGGCGCGCGCTGGCGACGAAGGCTTTCGCCCCGTATCTCGTCCGTGAGTTCGCGCCGGGCCCGGAACTGGAGACCGACGAACAGCTGGCCGCCTACACGCGCGATGTCGCCGGGCACGTCTACCACGCCTGCGGAACCTGCAAGATGGGGGTCGATCCAATGGCGGTGGTCGATCCGCAGCTGCGGGTCCATGGAATGGAGCGTCTGCGCGTTGTGGACAGCTCGATTATACCGCAGATACCGAGCGGCAACCTGAACGCCATCAGCATGGCGATCGGCGAGAAGGGATCAGACTTGATCCTGGCGGACGCCCGCTAGCCGCTCCAGCAGGTACGCACACTCGCCAGGACACGCCTCAGCGCCGGGGGACTCTCATGACACCTTTTGCATTCAATACGACCAAGTCGATTCTCTTCGGACCCGGAACCTCCGCGGAACTGGGCGCCAGGGCCGGTGCGGTCCTCGGCGGCAGGACGCTGCTGGTCACCGATCCCGGCATCCGAAAGCTCGGCCTCGCCGAAAAGGCGATCGCTTCCCTGCAGGCAACCGGCGCGGAAATCCTCGTCTTCGACGCCGTGGAAGCCGACCCGTCCCGAACGACGCTGATGAATGCGGTCGATGCGGGCCGGTCGCTGGGCGCTACCGGAGTGATCGGATTCGGCGGCGGCTCGTCGCTCGATGTCGCCAAACTCGCCGCGCTCCTTCTCGGCTCCGGCGAGGATCTCGACGGCGCCTGGGGCGTCGCCCAGGCGAAAGGGCCGCGCCTGCCGCTCGTCCTGGTGCCGACGACCGCCGGAACCGGTTCCGAGGTGACGCCCGTGTCCATCATCACGGTGGGCGGAGACGAGAAGCGTGGTGTCTCCAGCCCAGTGATCCTCCCCGACATCGCCGTGCTCGACGCGGAACTGACATTGGGCCTGCCTGCCCATATCACGGCCGCGACCGGCGTCGACGCGATGGTGCACGCAATCGAGGCCTATGCCTCGAAGAACGCGAACAACAACCCGTTGTCGAAAATGCTGGCCCGGGAAGCGCTGCGGCTGCTTGGCGCCAACATCGAGAAGGCCGTGTTCGAGGGCAGCGACATCGAAGCCCGCGGTGCGATGCTGCTCGGCTCGATGCTGGCAGGACAGGCCTTCGCCAACTCGCCCGTCGCGGCCGTCCATGCGCTCGCCTATCCGCTCGGCGGATTCTTCCACGTCCCGCACGGGCTATCGAATGCGCTCGTGCTACCGCACGTATTGCGGTTCAATGCGCCGCGCGCTTCGATGCTTTATGCCGAGATCGCGGCGGACGCGTTCCCGTCACTGGCAAGCGAGACAGATGCCGAGACGCGCGCCGCAGCATTCGTCGATGCACTCGCCGACCTGTCCAAGCGCCTGGGGATGCAGACCACCCTGCGCGAGGTGAACATACGTGAGGCCGACCTGGCCGACCTCGCGGCGAATGCGATGAAGCAGCAGCGCCTGCTGGTGAACAATCCGCGCGATGTCACGCAGGACGACGCTCTGGCGATCTATCGGGCTGCGCTGTAACCCGGACAGCGACCGGCATTGCAACGGTCGCCGTTCAGGGCGACCGTTGGCCTTTCCATCGGACTACTTGGCCGTCATCTTCTCGTAGGCGACCTTGCAGACGTCGCCGCAGCGGCTGAGCCACCCGGGAACCACTGCTTTCTCGAACGCCTCCTTCTGAAGCGACAAGTCCGCCTCGTTCGGCGTGACGATGGTCTGGTTTGCCGGTTCACCCAGAGAACAGGGGCCGGCGCCATTGCAGGCGATGCCCTCGCGGTCCTCGCGGCGGTTCTGCGCCCACATTTCGGCGGAGAGAGCGGTCACCTCCTTGGTCAGGAATTCTTGCACCTTCGGGTCGAGGCCGTCCCACCATGCCTGATTTGCGGCCGTCGCCCCCGCGCCGAAGTTGATAGGCATGTCGAACACGTATTTGGAGCCTTCGTACCAGCGCGCCGTGTAACCGCCGACCGTGCTGGTGATGGCGCAGTCGATGACGCCCTGCTCGAGCGCCTGCTGAACCTCGCCGAACGGCATGTTGACCGGTGCGCCGCCGAGATAGGCGATGAAGTCCGACTGCGATGCACCCGAGGTGCGGACGCGCTTGCCCTTCAGGTCGGCGAGACGCTCGACGGGAACCCGGCAATACGTCACTTGGCTCTGATAGGACTGCAGCGACATCAGATGGATGCCGAGCTTTTCCTTGTAGTATTGCGCGAGCACCGGGAAGAACGCCTTGGACGCCGCCTCGAACTCGTCGTAGTTCGACGACATGCCAGCGAGGTCGTTGCCATCGTTGATCGGATCGTGGCCGGAGTGGTGGCCCAGCTGCGCCGTTGTGATGTTCATCACGCCGTCCGACAGCATGCCCAGCATTTCCGGACCCTTGAGCCCGAGCTCGTTCATCGGACGGAAGCGCGTGGTGATCTTGCCGTCGGACAGCTCGGTGATCTTCTGCGTCCAGAAAGGCGTCTCCAGTAGCTTGCTCTGGGTGGTCGTGCCGAGATTGCCCACGACGTTGATCTGGGTCTCGGGCAGCTCCTGAGCGGATGCACCCGTGAGCGCTCCGGCGACAAAAAGGGCACTGAGTGAAAGCGTTTTCTTCATGACATTCCCCTTGGTTGAATTTCTGTCGTCAAGTTTCTGCCCGCCGCGCTCAGCCGCGCATGAATGTGGGGAGCCAGGTGGCCATGGCAGGGAAGGCGGTGAGGATGGCGACCATCACGAGCATGACGATTACGAAAGGCAGCGATCCGCTCGCCACGTCGCGGAAACTGCCTTCGCCCCGGACGGACTGCACCACGAAGAGGTTCATGCCGATCGGCGGCGTGATCAGGGCCATTTCGATCAGGATCATGAAGATGACGCCGAACCAGAGCGGATCGTAGCCGATGGCCGTTATGATCGGCACGACGATGGGCGTGGTGGCGATCATCAGCGAGAGCGTCTCCATGAAACAGCCCAGCACCAGATAGATGATGACGATCGCCGTGAGGATGACGACGGGCGGAGCGTCGATCGCGCCGACCGCCGTCTTTATCTGTTCGGCCAGCCCGACGGACACCATCACGAAATTGAGCAACTGAGCCGCAAGCACGATCAGCATGACCATGCAGGTGGTTCGCATCGTCCGCTCGAAGGCCTTCATTAGCAGCGCGAATGTCAGCTTGCCGCGCATCGCGGTCATCGCCAGCGCGGCGATGAAGCCGAGCGCCGCTGCTTCAGTTGGCGTGGCGATGCCGAGATAAATCGAGCCGACCATGAGCAGGAACAGGAAAAGCGGCGGCAGCAACCCCGGCAGCGCCTCGAACCGCTCGCGCCACGTCGGCTTGTCTTCGATGCGGCCGCCCGCCGCCGGCTCCCAGAGGCATATGCCCAAAATGAGCAGCGAGAACAGGCCGGCGAGGACGAGGCCCGGGATCAGTCCGGCCAGATAGAGGCGCCCGATCGACACGTCTGCGAGCACCCCGTAGATGATCATGTTGATCGACGGCGGGATGAGGATGCCGAGCGTGCCGCCCGCCGCGATGGATCCCAGGAACAGCGGCGGCGAATAGCCTCCGGTCTTCATCTGCGGGATGGCGACGGTTCCGATCGTCGCCGCGGTCGCCACCGAAGACCCCGATGTCGCCGAGAAGAGGGCGCTCGACCCAATGATCGTGTGCAGAAGACCGCCGGGCACGACGCGCACCCAGCGGTCGATGGCGTTGAACATGCCGGCGGCGATGCCGGAATTGAGCAACAGTTCGCCGGTCAGGATGAACAGCGGCACCGCCACGAGCGCGAAACTGGTCGATCCGCCCCACAGCATCTCGCCGCTCGCCGGGAGCACGGGGAAGAAGGAGAAGAAATGGTCGAGGATGAGTGTGACGATGACGAGCACCGCCGCGACCGGCAGGCCGAGCGCGATCAGAATGAAAAGGACGAGTACGAGCGTCGGTATCATTTCAGGCCTCCCGATGCCGCGCTTCGGCGACCGCCTCTGCGACTTCCTCGTCCTGGCCGAAGCGGCCGATACGATCCGCCTCGGCGCTGCGGCCGTTCAGGAGATGCAGGCCGTGCTGGACCGTGAGCAGCACGCAGGTCAGGGCGAAGACGGCAAAACCGATAGCCCAGGCCATTTGCGGCGGTCCAAGCGGAAAGGCGAGGGCCGAACTCGACATGGTATGGCGCGAGAAGCTGGTCAGCGCGAGGCGGATCGACAGATAGGCGAGCAGCACGGCGAGCGCGGCAAGCGAAAGGAAGGCGACGAAGTCGAGCAGGCGCCGCAATGCCGGCGGGAAGACCGTCAGCATGATGTCGACGCGGATGTGGGCGCCGGACAGCGCGGTGTAGGACAGGCCGAGACTGATGGAAATGGCAAAGAGGTATGTGCTGAACTCGTAGGAATTGAGCACGGTCTGGCCGGAGAGGTTGCGCGTCACGACATCGATCGAAATGCCGATGGCGATCAGCACGACCATCGCGCCTCCAAGCCGCGCGAACAGCGATGACACCTGTTTTACCAGCCGGTCGACCGTCTCCACCCATGGTCCCCTTCACGATTGATATCTCAATAAGCCTGCTGGAGATGAAGGGTATCGAAATCTGCATTCGTATGCAATAGTTGATTTCGTCATGATCGTGGGGCGGGTATCCGCTGAGAGGACGACATTTTTATGGAAAAACAATATGATATGTGAAGAAGCCATGACCTGTACAGAAAGCGCCGGCTCGGCAGGAGAATTCGCATGCACTATCTTGATCGAGCGCCCGATGTCGGGGCTGATGGGGCCAAATTCTTGGTGAAAATGCCGGGTCACCTCCTAACGGAAATCAACAGCCGGATGCACCACGCCACAAATCGCAGCGATCACCGATCACTCACTAAAGACGGTGACGACGATCCTCGACAAGTATCTCGCACGCACGCGCGTCCTGGCCAGCGAGGCTGTCAGTCCGTTCGAGAACGCAAAGAGCACAAAGTTTGCAAACCAAACGTGGCACAGGTCGCTAGGCGCAATGCTTAAGCATTGAAATAAATGGCGCACCCGAAGATTCGAACTTCTTCTTCCATTCGTAGTCTAGAGAATTGAAAGGCATGCGAGATGCGTTGTTTCCCGCGGGTCCGACATGAAGCGGTCGGCCCTTTTGAATGTCTCGAGTGTCGCAGGAGGCTGTGTGCAGTTGCGCACATTCAAGCGCGAGCTGCACGTAAACGCATGACGTTGTCTTTCCCCTCGATAATCGCCATCAACCGAGCGGCCCAAAGGTCTAACGCAGCTCTCTTTTCTTTGTCGTAGGTATATCGAGCGTATACGCGACTGGTGATGCTGCCTTTGGTCACCGTGGCATGATTCAGGACATGACCGATGACGAAGGGCGAGACCCCTAACTCCTCCATGTGTGTCGCCGCGGAACGGCGGAGGTCGTGGCATGTCCAGCGCGCTATGCCCAGTACGGTTTCGCTTCCCGCCGCGCCCACCTTGCGCTTTCCGATGGCCTGCGCCACCGCGGCCGGCGTTAAAGAGCCTAGTGTGCGCACTCCAGGAAAAACGTAAGGCGACCTTGTACGCCGTTTTCGGTCGGTTAGTGCGTCCGCTGCCGCCAATTGCTCTCGAATTATTCCTAAGGCCATTGCTGAGAGCGGTACGACATGCTCGCGACCGTTCTTTGCTCGGTTCGCGGGGATCGTCCAAACAGCCTTGTCCAAGGAGATCTCGTCGAGGGTCATGCCGGACACTTCACCTACTCTCTGACCCGTGACGAGGCAAAGCTTGATCGCCCGGCCAGTCGAACGCCAGAATCCTGCGGTATCCAGTTCAGGCCACATAGTCCTTATTTCATTCGCGGTCAAAACTCGATCACGCTCAACTGTCTCAGTCGGCTTCCTCATTCCCTCAGTTAGATTTTGATCCAGGTCGCCGCGAGCGCGTGCCCACTTAATCATGGAGCGCATGTCTTCGAAAATTCGGTTGGCCTCGACATGCGCACCTCGATCCTTCGCCGCGTCAATGCAACGTGTAAGGTCGCGGCGATGTAGGTCCGCGAGCTTAATGGAGCCAATCAGTTCCTTGACATTCCTCCGGAGCCGCCGCGCTATAGCTTTTCCAGACCGCTTAGTTGAAGCGTGTCGATCGATATAGTTCTCGACGAGCTCAGCGACGGTTTGCGACGCCAGAAGCGCCCGCTTTCCAGCGATAGGATCTTGGCCTTCACCCAAATTTCCCCGTGCCAACCGGGCCTTCTCGCGCGCCTTGGCTAGCTTCATTTCGGGATAGCGCCCGAGCTTCATCCTTGCCCGCTTCCCGTCAATCGGTTTTGTGTAATTGAGATTAAAGGCCTTGGTACCTGCGGGCGAGACCCTTAGCGACAGACCCCTCACGATGGTGTCGAAATAATCTTTTTGCGATCCGTCTGCCGACTTTACAGCGGCGCAAAACTTGTCGGTAAGTTCGACAGTCGGCATGAATTTGACATCCGAGCATTCGATAATAGGTACGGAAATAGGTACGCCATACCTTGCGCTTTGTCGATACTCATTGCGACGTGCTGCAACTCTGCGAATGGCAAAGGAACTTAATTTTCAATGGTTTCAATGTCCAACGCTGTGTTGACGAGTCGCACGGTGTCTCTTAATGAAGCCTCTCATAACCGCTTGGTTGGGGGTTCGAGTCCCTCCGGGCCCACCAAAATCGTTGGATTTCAGCGACATAGCACCGGAATTTCTGCAAAGGCGGCCGATCGAGAGTTTTGTCGGTGAGCAGCCCGAGCCGCAGGGCAAAGCGCGCCGGATCGAACGAGATGGTCGACCCGGCGCGTCCTGGGGAAGTCAATTCAGTGCGCGTGCTTGCCGGCGCGGTCGTCCCAGAAGGTCATGCGGCGGTCACCGCCTGGGCCCGCCGCGCTGACATGCGACAGGATCTCGATCATCTCGGGCTGCGGCGCTGCGAGTACCTCTTCCGTCGCGCCCTCGACCTCGGCTTTCATCTGTGTGCGCAGCGCATCGACACCGCCCGCATCCAGCGCGCCTTCGCCGACCAGTTTGTCGGCGAAAAGGTTGATCGGATCGCGCTTCAGCCATTTGTCGAGTTCGCCCGGCAGGCGGTATGTCGCCGGATCGGAGCGCGAATGGCCGGAGTAGCGGTAGGTCTTCATCTCGATCAGTGACGGCCCTTCGCCGGCCCGCGCGCGGGCAACAGCCGTTTCCATTGCTTCGGCGACCGCGTCGACGTCCTGGCCGTCGACGATGACGCCTGGCATGGCGTAGCTGGTGGCGCGGATGGCGATGTCCTCGATCGGCGTCGTCAGGTTGATGCGGCTGTATTCGCCGTAGAGATTGTTCTCGCAGACGAAGACCACCGGCAGCTTCTGGATCGCTGCGAAATTCAGCGATTCATGGAAGGCGCCGATATTGGCCGAACCGTCGCCGAAGATCGCCACGGCGACGCGGTCGGTGCCGCGTGCCTTGGCGGCGATGGCCGCGCCGCAGGCGATCGGCAGGCCGGCGCCGATGATGGCCGCCGTCGGCATCAGCCCGACCGTCGGCTCGACGAGATGCATGGAGCCCCCGAGGCCGCCGGCGCAGCCGATGGTGCGGCCACAGATTTCACCCAGCACGCCCTGCGGCGTCGCGCCCAACGCCAGAGCATGGCTGTGGCCGCGATAGGTGCAGGTGACGATGTCGTCGGGGTCTATGCTGCGGGCGATGCCGACCGCGACCGCTTCCTGGCCATTGGCGAGGTGGGTCGAGCCTCTGACATAACCGTCCGAGAACAGTTTCTGGATACGCTCCTCGACGAAGCGGATTTCCATCATGCGTTTCAGCTGCTCGACACGGTCGTCCAGAGCCTCGCGGCGGGCGATCGGCGTGTTCGAATTCTTGGCACTCATGATGCTTTCCTCCACCACGGTTCCGGGATGCGGTTCTTGGCAACGAGCGACGCCGTCTGCGCGGCGACGTAGTCGGGGCTGGGCAAATAGCGCGCCTCGAGTTCGCCATTATAGGGGACAGGCGCGTCGGGCAGGGTGATGCGCAACGGCGGCGCCTTCAACTCGCCGAACAATTCGGTCGAGACGGTCGCCGCGATGTCGGCGCCCCACCCGCTGCCGGCCGTGGCTTCCTCGACCGTGACGAGGCGGCCGGTCTTGCGCACCGAGTTCAAGATGGTCTCGCGATCCCACGGCCATATGGTCAGAAGGTCGATGACCTCGGCGTCGAGCCCGTCCTGCTCGGCCGCCTTCTTCGCCACGCGCACCATCTGGCCGCAGGCGACGATGGTCGCGTCCGTGCCTTGTCGCACCACCTCGGCCTTGCCCAGTGGAATGCGGAACGTGTCGGCCTCGTCGAAATCATCGCGCTCGCCGTAGAGGATGCGCGGCTCCAGCACGACCACCGGATCGGGGTCCTCGATGGCCGAGCGCAGCAGGCCATAGACCGAGCGCGAACCCGAGGCGACACAGATTTTCAGGCCCGGCGTGCCGCGGAACCAGTGGTCGAGCATCTGCGAGTGCTGGCAGCCGAAACCCTGGCCGGCGCCGGCGGAGGCGCGCACCACCAGCGGCGTCGTCAGCCGGCCGCGCGACAGGTAGCGCATCGTTGCGGCCTGCGTCGTCAACTGGTCGAGCGCCACGCCGATGAACTCGATGAACATCATCTCGACCACCGGCTTCATGCCGCACACGGCGGCACCCACCGCCGCGCCCATGAAGGCCATTTCGGAGATCGGCGTGTCGATCACCCGCTGCGGCCCGTGGATTTCCAGAAGTCCTTCGGTGACCTTGAACGGCCCGCCGGCGGCGGCGATATCCTCGCCCATCATGATGACGGTGGGGTCCTCGCGAAGCGCGTCGTCGAGTGCCTTCATCACCGCCTGACGCATACGCATCATGGCCACTTCAACACCTCCCTGCTGCTGGCCCGGCCTGCGTCGAGGCCGGCTGATTAGGCCGCGTCAAGCGGCCGGTTTGTAGTCTCCGAACCCTGTCGCCGTCTGGATCAGCTCTACCCTAAAGCCGTCCGGATCGATCAGATACACCGCCCGGCCGCCCTTGTTCGGACCGATCGTCGGCGTCACTGGAGGAGATACGCTTTTTACCCCAGCCTCGGCAAGCCGTTTGTGAAACGTTTCCAAATCATCGACGGTAAAGGCTATGTGACCGTTGCCGATATTGGCGTTTGCCATGTCAACGCGGTCCTGCGGCACGTTCCGGTATTCGAGAAGCTCCAGAAACGTTTCCGTTCCTGGCACGCGCAGGATGGCGCCATGCAGGTCGACATCGGGATAACCGACCAGTTCGCCGATATAGGCGGCCTTCGGATTCCACTTGAAGACAAGCTCAAGCCCGAGCAGGTCACGATAGAAGGCGATTGACCGCTCCAGCGACGTGACCGTGAAGCCGGTGTGGTGTCCCTTGGTGATCTTGGCCATGGTGGTCCTGTTTCTCGGGGCAGTCGGCAGTCGGCAGTCGCAAAGCTCGAAGACCTCGTTTTCCTACTGCCGACTGCCTATTGCCGACTGCCCCTCTATCATCACTGCGTCATGTACCCGTCGTCGCACATGACGATGTGGCCGGTCACGAGTTCGGACGCATCGCTGGCGAGGAAGATTGCCGTGCCGACCAGTTCGCGCGGCAGGCCGAGGCGAGGGCGCAGCATGCGTGCCTTGATCCAGTCGGCGGTGATCGAGGTTTTTTGGCCTGCCGCCTTGGTCAGCGGCGATTCCATCAGCGTCGGGCCGATGCCGTTCACGCGCACGCCGCGGTCGCGCCATTCCAGCGCCAGCGCCTTGGTCACCTGCAGCACGCCCCCCTTGGACGCCAGATAGGCGCTGGCCCATGGGTATGCAGTGAAGGAACCGATCGATGCAATGTTGATGATCGAGCCCTTGCCCTGCTTGAGCATTTTGCCGCCAAAGGCTTGGCAGCAGAAATACGTGCCCTTGAGGTTCAGATCGAGGATGAAGTTGAATTTTTCCTCCGGAAACTCTTCCGCCGGACTGCGGAAGGCCGAGCCGGCGCTGTTCACCAATATATCGACGTGACCATGGGAGGCCGCGACCTTGTCGGCCAGCGCGAAGCAGGCGGCCCGGTCGGTCACGTCGAGTTTTTCGATCTCGGCCTTGCCGCCCTGTTCCAGGATCGTGGCGCGCGTCGCCTCCATGCCGTCAACGTTGATGTCGGCCAGCACGACGTCGACGCCGACCTGCGCGTAACCGATCGCCATGGCCGCGCCCAGCCCGCTGCCGGCGCCGGTGACCACCGCGACACGGCCCTCCAGGTCGAACAGGGTTTTCGCGTAGTTGGCAGGTACGGAAGGTTCGTCCGTCATGGTTTTCCGATCGATCGTTTTAACAACTTTTAGTCCTGCAAAATGTGGTCGGGGTCCTGATGCGGCTGGCTCAGGCACCACTCCTTGTCGATCATCTTGCCGAATCCCGGCCCCTGCGGCAGGGGCTTCATCAACCCGCTCCCGTCCTGCATGATTTCCGGCTGCGCCAGCGCATCGTCATAGGGATGCACGCCCGTCCAAGGCACGCCCCACTCGACCGGCTTGTCGTCGAAACCCCAGGCGCTGAACACCTGGCTGTGGGTGTGCGGGAACATATGCGGGCAGAAATCGACCCCCGCCGCCAGGCATTCGTCGATGACGGCGCGACCGCCGGTGATGCCGCCCATGCAGGTGAGATCGACGCGCACGCGATCCACCGACTTCGCCATGATCAGCGCCTCGGGGAAGTACGAGCCGCCCTGTTCGTCACCAAACCAGATCGGCATTGGCACGCGCTTGCGCAGCTCGGCGAGCTTGCCGGCGTTGCCGGGCGGGAAAATGTCCTCGATGCAGCCCATATCGAGCTCGGCGAGCGTGTTGGCGTAGGCCGCGGCTTCGTCGACGGTCTTGAACATCCAGACCAGATCGGTGCCGAGCCAGGCGTCGGGCGCCGCGTCGCGCGCCGCCTTCAGCCGCGCCTTCGAGATCTCCCAGGTCGCCCCCATCGGCGCCTTGAAGCGCCGCCAGCCGTTCGCATAAAACGCCGCCGTCTGCGCGCCGGTCTTTTCCGGCGGCATGATCGCAGGCGGATAGCCGATGATGCAGGTCGCCGGCATCGGCTTCACCTGTCCGCCCAAAAACTCGGCGATCGACTTGTCGGCGATCTTGGCCGCGGCGTCCCAGCAGGCGAGGTCGACGATGGAAAGGGCGCGAAGCCCCACCCCGGCGCTATGCGAGCCGTAGGTGCGTCCCTTGGTCGTCCTGTATGTCGCCTCGCGGTCGGCGATGTCGGTGCCGACATAGACCGGGGCGATGCTCTTGCGGATCTGCTCGGCAACGGCTCCGTCGCGCGTCAGCGTGAATGCCCAGCCCTCATGCCCAGTCGACGTACGCACGCGCACGGTGGCGAATTCGCGGATCTTCATGACCCAGTCGCCGAAGACGACCGGGGCCGGAAGCTGCGCCTGGATGCTCGCGACCTGGACGTCCTTGATGATGGCCGACTGCGCCATTGAAACGTTTCCCCATTGTCCTTTTGGTCGCGACGTTACGAGCCGCCTGCCGACTAGTCAACCGATTGATTGCGCAAAGTCAAACGATTGACAAGAGGGATTCTGCTGTCTAGGACTCGGCTCATGGTTGGGCCAGAGCGGCTATTCATCGGGCAGTGGAGCGGATGGGGTCGATAAGCCTCAGGGACTTGAGCAAGACGTATGGCGGGGGCGCGATCGCCGCCGTCAAATCCGTCAATCTCGAGATCGAGGACGGCGAATTCGTCGTCTTCGTCGGTCCGTCCGGCTGCGGAAAATCGACGCTGCTGAGGATGATTGCCGGGCTGGAAAAGATCAGCGGCGGCACCGTCGCGATCAACGGCAGAGTTGTGAATGAGGTCGCCTCGCGCAACCGCGACATCGCCATGGTGTTCCAGAACTACGCGCTCTATCCGACCATGACGGTGCGCCAGAACATCGCCTTCGCGCTCGAACTCAGAAAATTCCCGCAGGCGGCCATCGACGAACGCGTCAACGAGGCGGCGCGCATCCTCGACCTGAAAGAACTGCTCGACCGCAAGCCCGGTCAGCTTTCCGGCGGCCAGCGCCAGCGCGTCGCTATGGGCCGCGCCATCGTTCGCCACCCGCAAGCCTTCCTGCTAGACGAACCGCTCTCCAACCTCGACGCAAAACTGCGCGTGCAGCTCCGCGCCGAGCTCGGCCGTCTGCACCAGCGGCTCGGCGTCACCACCATCCATGTCACCCACGACCAGGTCGAGGCGATGACTTTGGGCAGCCGCGTCGCCGTGTTCTCGCGCGGCACGCTGCAGCAATACGATACGCCGCAGAAACTCTACGACGCACCAAAAAACCTGTTCGTGGCCGGCTTTATCGGCAGCCCGGCGATGAATTTTCTGGAAGGCACGCCGGCCGCCGATGGCCTTGTGCGAGTCGGCTCGGCCGAAATGCGGCTGCGTGCTCCGTTGACCGGCAAGCAATCCGGGCTGGTGATCGTCGGCGTCCGGCCGGAGCACCTGAGTTGGAGGCCGCGCGAGGAAGCAACCCCGGGCGCGCTCGCCGGGACGGTCGATCTCGTCGAGACCATCGAGCCCGAAGCCTATGTGACGATCGCGCTGGACGATCCCGCGGCACGTGTCCGGCGGGCGGATGAGCCGGCGGCGAACGGGATGGCGAGCGACGCAACGGCCGGCTCCGCGGTTCAACGCATCCAGATGCGCGTCTCGGCGCGCGCCGCGCCCGCGCTCGGACAGAAGGTGGCGCTGGTTGCCGATCCCGACCGCATAAGACTGTTCGATGCGTCGAGCGGAGCGGCATTGTGATGTCGACGCGGCCTGTTTTTTCTCTTATCGGAAGGGGGCGAGGCTGCCCCAGGGCGGGCAGCCGTCCGGAACTGGAAACGTTTCAAAGGAAAGGCAGCCTATGCGTTCGACCCTGAAGATGCCGAAAGTCGGCGACGCCGCCAACGAGGTGGTGATCATGGAATTGCTGGTGAAGGTGGGCGACGCGGTCGCCGAGGGCCAGAACCTGTTCGTCGTCGAGACCGACAAGGCGCAATTGGAAGTTCCAGCTCCCTTCGCCGGCACCGTGCGCGACATCCTGATCAAGGTGGGCGACGAGGTGCCGACCGGCGCGCCGACGCTGGTTCTGGAGGGCTGACGCATGCCCCGAGTCCACGATGCACGGCAAGAACATTTCGGCCTGTATCTGGACGAATACGAGGCTGGCGACGTGTTCCGGCACTGGCCGGGACACACGGTGACGGAGGCGGAGGATCATCTGTTCTGCCTGCTGACCCACTCCGCCAGTTCCATCCACACCGACCGCCACTATGGCGAGCACGAGACCGCGTTCGGGCGCAACGTCGTCGTCGGCACCTATGTCTATTCGCTGCTGGCCGGCATGAGCGTGCGCGACATATCCGGCCGCGCCATCGCCAATCTCGGCGTCCACGAACTAAAACATCTCGCGCCGCTCTTCCACGGCGACACGCTCTACGGCGTCACCGAAGTACTCTCCACCAGGCCGTCGAAATCGCGGCCGGGGCAGGGGGTGCTGACGGTGCGCACCGACGGTTTCAAACAGGACGAAACGAAGGTCTGTACCTTCACGCGGTCGGTGCTTTTGCCGATGCGTCCTGCCGGGGAGGCGTGATGGACGCGACAGAAGGCCCGCTCGCCGGGATTAAAGTCATCGAACTTGCCACGGTCGTGGCGGGGCCGGGCAGCGGCCGCTACCTCGCCGATTTCGGCGCGGAGGTGATCAAGGTCGAGTCGCCCAGCGGCGACCCGACGCGCCGCATGGGCTGGACCGGCCCGGGCGAAAAGGACGCCTATTTCTGGAAGCTGGTCAACCGCAACAAGCAGGTGGTGTCGCTCGACCTCAAGTCGGAGCAGGGCAAGGCCGACCTCTGGGGGCTGCTGACCGACGCGAATGTGCTGATCGAAAACATGCGGCCCGGCAAGCTGGAAGCGCTGGGATTTTCGCCCGAGGCGCTGCACGCGAAAAACCCAAAACTGGTCATCCTGCGCGTCAGCGGGTTCGGCCAGGACGGCCCCTATGCGCAGCATCCGGGTTTTGCCACCATCGCCGAGGCGCTTTCCGGTTTCGCCGGCCTGCTCGGCGAGGCCGACGGGCCGCCGCTGCTGCCGCCGATCGCGCTGACCGACGAGGTGACGGCGCTCGGCGGCGCCTTCGCCACGCTGGTTGCGGTGCGCCATGCCGAGCGCACGGGCGAGGGGCAGGTGGTGGACGTCAACCTCTTGCAGTCCATGTTCCAGATCATGGGGCCGCTGGTCTCGGCCTACGCGCATATGGGCTATCTTCAGCCGCGCCTTGGCTCCGGCATCCCGTATACCGTGCCGCGCGGCACCTATCGCTGCGCCGACGGTATATGGGTCGCGGTCTCCAGTTCGTCCGACAGCATCGCGCGGCGGGTGCTCGATCTCGTCGGCCTCTCCGGCGACGAACGGTTCTCTTCGTTCCAGGCGCGCAGCGCCAACCGCGAGGCGCTGGAGGAATTGATCAGCGCTTGGATCGCCCAACGGCCCTACGAGGCGGTGCTTGCCGAATTTCGCCGTGTCGACGCGGCCATCGCCAAGGTGCTCGACATGCGCGACATCTTTGCCGACCCGCATTTCCAGGCGCGCAAGATGATTACCGAGGTCGACGGCGTGGTCATGCAGAACATGCTGGCGAACCTGTCGAAGACGCCCGGCCGGCTTCGCCATGCCGGAAAGCCGTTCGGCGCGGACAATGAGGCGGTGCTCGGGCCGCTGCACGAGACAGACGCCGTGGGTTAGCGTCGGATTTCACTCCTGGAGTCATCGCTGGCGGCGCAGGGCCGACAGCATTCAATCTTCCTGCAAGCGCCGAAATCGGCGCCGCTGCCCGCTTCTCTCCTTCTCCCTGTCTCCAGACCTGGGCTATCGCATGTGAGCATAATCCGCTTCGGTCCGGCTTCGCCGGCTCGTTTCGGCATCACCCCCTTGTATCTGCACGAGAGTGATTTTGTGCGATTGCAGCGACTGAACCTCGAACCGGATGGCCATCCGGTTCGAGGTTCAGTCGCTGCAATCGCACAAAATCACTCTCGTGCAGATACAAGGGGGTGATGCCTCCGCGTCTCGCCGCAGGCGAGGCGGGGAGGATTGTTGTCAAATCAACACCATATGCGCTCGCCCTCGTCTCCGGACGGGGAGAATATGCCGGCAGGCGCATGAGGGCCGGTGCCGATAGTCAAGGGCAGGCGCCCAGAGCAACCCATTGGAACGACAAGGAAAATCGCGCAGCAAGCGCCGTGCGAACACCGCCCTTCCGGCTTCCGCCAGAGTTATTTTTCGCGGAACTTATCCCCCTCCGTCCCGCCTGCGCGACAATTGCCGTCGCCCGTGCTGGAAAGGAGGCGGGTGGCGATGGACTGGACGCTGGCGGTCGACAGGCACCTTGAGGCGCTGAGGCGCGTCGTCATCATGCTCGTCGCCATGGCCGGCATGAGCGTCGAGGCCACGCCGGTTGCCGAAGATCAGTCTCTGTTCGCACGAAAAGGCGCTGCGGCGCGAAAAAGAGCGCTGGCGGAGAGAAGCAGACTGTCCCCGGCATTTACCCTGCCGCGCTATCTCTACCGCGCGGTGCTGAAACTGCTGCGTCCGGCCGAGGCGGCGGCGCGGCGCCTGATCATCGTCGCGGCGCGCGGGCTGGTCCTGCCGCCGCCGCGTTTGCGGGAGCCGAAGCCGAAAAGCCCGGAGCCGATGCTGCGCGGGTTCGGAATTGCCGTCACCATGTCGCGTGAGCAGATCAGGCGGGCCGCGGCGGCCAGGCGGGCGGCCGAACTCCGCGCCGCCCGGCCGCAGAAACTCAGCCTGCCGCTGTTCGATCCGCTGAAACCGTGGAGTGTGCGCCCATGGCCGGTCGCTGCCGATGGATCGGGCGTGCCGTTCCGCCGCCTGCCTGCCGGCGATGCCGTCGATGCGACGCGGCTCGCCCTGCGGCTGCGGGCGCTGGCGGCCGCATTGAACGATCTGCCGGGCCAGGCAAGACGGTTCGCCCGCTGGCGGGCGCGCAACGAGGCCATGATTGCCCGAGACAAGCAACGCCGCGAGGCGGGAAACGCGCGATCCAGGAGAGCCGGCAAGGCGGCCCGCTTCCGCCGGATCTGGCCACTGAAACCCGGCTGGCCGCCGGGCTGGCGCAAAAAACCCACCCACGACATTCACGAAGTGCTGAACGACGTCCACGGCCTCGCCTTCGACGTCCTCCAGCGCCCCGACACGTCATGACGCCCCAGCCTTGCCCGACACCACGAGCCGGGGATCGGCGGCCAGCGCGAAAAGTTTCGCGGTCTGGAGGGGATGTTGCGTTGCCCGAACCTCCGCGCGCCGGTTGGCGAACCGAAACAAACCGGCTTAGATTGACCGGGAACAATTACGCTCCAATCTGGTGAGCGTCCCAGGACTCCAAGACGCTCATGGCACTTCCCGTCACCATCCTCGGCAGCGACATCGGCAAGACCGTCGCCGGCGCGCTGCAATACATCTCCTGCTATCATCCGCCGGATTACATCCGGCATCTCGCCGCCGCCTATGAGCGCGAGGAAAGTCTTGCGGCGAAGAACGCGATTGCGCAAATCCTCGTCAATTCGCGCATGGCGGCCTTCGGCAAAAGGCCGATCTGCCAGGACACGGGGCTGGTCGTCGTCTTCGCCAAGATCGGCATGGATGTGCGCATCGAGGCCGCAGAAAGCTTCGCCGACCTGGTCAATGCGGGCGTGCGCGCGGCCTATCTGGATGAGGAAAACCCGCTGCGGCCCTCCATGGTTGCCGACCCGCTGTTCTCGCGGGTCAACACGCGTGACAACACGCCGGCGATCACCCATGTCGAACTGGTGCCGGGCAGGACCATCGAACTGACCGTCGCGGCCAAGGGCGGCGGCTCGGAAAACAAGGCGCGTTTCGTCACGCTCAATCCGGCCGCCTCTGTCGTCGATTGGGTGGTGAAGACCATGGAAGGTTTGGGCAGCGGCTGGTGTCCGCCTGGCATGATCGGCATCGGCGTCGGCGGCGATGCCGAAAAGGCGATGCTGCTGGCCAAGGAGGTTCTGAACGACAAGATCGACATGCTCGATTTGCTGCGGCGCGGCCCGGCCAATGCGCTTGAGGAAATGCGCGTCGAAATTTACGAGAAGGTCAACGCCCTGGGAATCGGCGCGCAGGGCCTTGGCGGTCTGACCTCGGTGGTCGACGTGAAGATCGCAACCTATCCGTCCCATGCGGCCTCAAAACCGGTGGCGCTCATCCCGCAATGCGCGGCCAACCGGCATATCAAGCTGGTGCTCGACGGCAGCGGCCCGGCCTTCGCCGCTCCGCCCGACATCAATGACTGGCCCGAGATTTTTCTGGAGGAAGCCGGCGGCGCGACGCGGCGGGTCGATCTCGATTCGCTGACGCGGGACGAGGCCGCCACCTGGCACGCCGGCGAGACGCTGCTGCTTTCCGGCCGCCTGCTCACCGGGCGCGACGCCGCGCACAAGCGCATCGCCCAGTTGCTGGAGCGTGGGGAACCTCTGCCGGTCGATCTCAACGGCCGCGTTATCTATTATGTCGGGCCAGTCAAAGCGGTGCGCGACGAAGTGGTCGGCCCGGCCGGCCCGACGACCTCCACCCGTATGGACGATTTTGCCGATCTCGTTTTGCGCGAGACGGGCTTGCTCGGCATGATCGGCAAGGCGGAGCGCGGCCCGGCGGCGATCGAGGCGATCCGCAAATACCGGGCGCCCTACATGATCGCCGTCGGCGGCGCGGCCTATCTCATCTCGCAATCGATCAAGTCGGCGCGCGTGCTCGCCTTCGAGGACCTCGGCATGGAGGCGATCCACGAATTCGAGGTCAAGGACATGCCGGTGACGGTCGCCGTCGACGTGACGGGGGAGTCGGTGCATGCCAGCGGACCGAAAATGTGGCGGAGGGTGACTGCCGACGCGGCAAGTTGAATTGCTTGGAAGTCTTTGCGGCATGGCCTACCCTGCCGATGAAGACCTTGCTTGCGATCGGTTCAGCTTTCAAAAAGTCGGAGGTTCAACAATGCCCACCAAAATCATCTATCAGGATCGGGTCGGCACAGGCATCCAGGAGACTCTGCTTGCCGGCGAAGATGTCTATGTCGCCGGCGGGATCACTGTCGGCTCTACCGAAAACGAGGCAATCGCCGGAACAACGGATGACCATGAGTATACGATCGATGGCTACGTGTTCGGCGACTACATGGGCATTCTCAACAACAACGATCTCAGCCGCAACAACCATGTCGTCGTCGGAGAAACCGGAACGGTCAGCGCGAGCTTCCATAGCGGCGTCTATCTGAGCGGCGGCGAGCACACCGTCGCCAATTTTGGCGAGATTCGCGGCAGCACCGGCATCACCATGTACACGACGTCTACCGACGGCGGCCAATCGAAGATCGTCAATCACGGCCTGATCTATGGTGATCACACCGGGATCGGGCGGCAGAACTCCGACGTCCGCGAGACTTTGGTCGTGCTGAACTACGGCACGATCTCCGGCGGTTCGGAAAGCTACTCCTATTCGGCCGGCGATTCGGTCGAGCGCATCATCAACAAGGGCCTGATGATCGGCGACGTATGGCTCGGCGACAATGACGACACCTATGATGGCCGGCTGGGGACGCTCGATGGCATCGTCATGGCTGGAACCGGCAACGATCGCGTCTATGGGGGAGCGCAGGACGATCAGTTTTTCGGTCAGGACGGCAACGACACACTCATGGGTGGGGCCGGTGCGGACGAACTCAACGGCGGCAGCGGCAGCGACCGGGCATCCTACGCTTCGGCCGCCGCGGGCCTGGTCGTCAGCCTCGCCAATCCGACGATTAACACCGGCGATGCCTTCGGCGATGTCTTCGTTTCGATCGAATACCTGTCCGGATCGAACTACAATGATTCGGTATTCGGCAATTCGTCCAAGAACGCGCTCAATGGCGGCGCCGGCGACGACATCATCAAGGGTTACGGGGGCAACGATTCGTTGACCGGCTATAGCGGGGCCGACATCTTCATCTTCAACTCGGCACTCAGCGCATCGACCAATGTCGACACGATCACCGACTTCAACGTGGCCGACGATACGATCCAGATCGACAATGCTTATTTCACCGGGCTTGCGACCGGCAAGCTGGCAGCATCGGCCTTCGCGGCCAACTCGACGGGCCTCGCCGCCGATGCCAGCGACCGGATCATCTACGAGTTCGACACAGGCCGGATTTTTTTCGACGCGGATGGCAATGGCGCCGGAGCGCGGATTCAGTTCGCGACGGTCGCCGTCGGTCTCGGGCTGACCGCCGCGGATTTCGTGGTCATTTGAGGCCGACTAATCGGCGCGAGCCGCCCGCTCGGCCCGCCGCGCGCGCTGGTATTTGATGAACTGGTCGAGCGTGACGGCGAGCACGATGACGGCACCGGTGACGAAGGTCGACCAGGTGGCGTCGATGCCGAAGAAGATCAGGCCGCTCGAAATCACCTGGATGATCATCATGCCGACAACGGCTCCGACGATTGTGCCGTGGCCGCCCGACAGCGGCGTGCCGCCGATGATGACGGCCGCGATCACCACGAGCACGAAATCAGAACCTTCCTGCGGGTCGATGGCCCCGCGGAAGCCGACATACATCACCCCCGACAGGCCGCACAGCGCGCCCATCATCACCAACGTCTGCAATCTTACCTTGCCGGTCGGAATGCCGGCGAAGCGCGCCGCCTCCGGGTTGCTGCCGACCGCCTGCACACGATAGCCGAAGCGCGTGCGATGCAGCACGAAATGCATGACCACCGCGAGCACCACGAAGACGAGGGCCGCCACCGGCAGCACGCCGAACAGCTTTGTCGAGATGATGCTGAAGAAATTGCTCGACGTGTCCGACGGCACGATGGCGCGGCCCTGGTTGGCGACCAGCGAGGCGCCCTGGAACATCGAATAGGTGCCGAGCGTGACGATGACGGCGGGCAGCCGCAGGCCGACGACGAGCGCGCCATTCACGAAACCCAGGCCGGCGCCGAAGATAACGCCGGCAAATGCCGCGAGCCAGGGGTTCAGCCCGGCGACCATGAGGATCGCGGCAAAGACGGCGGAAAAATTGAACATCCAGCCGACCGACAGGTCGATCTCGCGGATCGCGAGCAGAAACACCATGCCCAGCGCCAGCATGCCCAAAAACGTCGTGTTGCCGAGCAGGGCGAACAGGTTGATCGGGTTGAGAAAACGCGGCCGCGCCACGCCGACGATCACCATCATGGCGACGAGTGCTGCGATCACGCCGATCTCGTCGGGCAAGGTGAAGCGGCGGCGGGCCGGCGTTGTGGAAGTTTCGCTCATGGGGCGGCCTTGGCGTTCTTGGCGTTGAGGTCGCCGGTGTTGATCAGGCGCAGAAGCGCGGGGTTATCGGTTTCGCCACCCTTGACCTCGCCGACCAGCCTGCCCTGGTAGATCACGAGGATGCGGTCGCACAGCCCGATCAGTTCGGGCAGTTCGGTCGAACTGAACAGTACGATGCCGCCGTTGGCCGACATTTCGCGGATTAGCCCGTAGATCTCGCGTTTGGCCCCGACGTCGACGCCTCGGGTCGGATCGTCGAGCAGAAAAACGTCCGGTCCGATCTCCAGCCACTTGCCGATCACGACCTTCTGCTGGTTGCCGCCGGAGAGCGAATTGGCGAGCGACCAAGCCGAGCCGGCCTTGATGCGCAGCGCGTCGATCTGGCGGCGCGCGCGCGTGAACGCCTCCTGCGGCAGGTACCAGACGGGACCATCGCCGCGCGCGCCGACGAAGACGTTGGATATGTTGAAGAGTATGGACTTGTCGAGCATCAGCCCGTTCTTGCGCCTGTCGGCGGGGACCAGGCAGACACGCCGTTTCGCGGCCTCGGTCGTGTTCTTCGGGAGACCCCTGCCGTCCGGAAAGGTGACGCTGCCGCTGCGCGCCTGATGGAAACCGAAGAGGATTTCGAGGATGTCGGTGACGCCCGACCCTTCGAGACCGGCAAGCCCAACCACTTCGCCGGAGCGCGCCGAGAAGGAAATGTGCTCCAGCCTTCCTCCCGACAGATCGGAAACTTCGATCCGCCGTTCGGCCACGCCGGGTTTTGGGGGCAGGGGCGGTGGAAACAACGCTTCGCGCTGGCGGCCGATCATCGCCTCGATCACTTCGGGGATGGTCAATTCGGCCGTGTCCTTTGTCATCACGTCGCGGCCGTTGCGGGTCACGGTGATGCGGTCGGTTATCGAAAACACCTCTTCCAGCCGATGCGAGACATAGAGCATGGTGATGCCGCGCTCTCTCAGTCCCTGCAGGACCGAGAACAGCCGTTCCGTCTCGCGTCGGTTCAGCGCCGAGTTCGGTTCGTCGAGGATGAGCAGGCGCGGCTCTTCAAGCAGAACCCGGCAAAGCTCGACCAGCTGCCTTTCGCCGATCGACAGGCGGCTGAGCGGCGCGCGCACGTCGACGTGAAGACCGAGCCGGTCGAGCATGGCGCGGCTTTCGTCCTCCATCGCCTTCAGCGAGATCAGCCCGCCGCGCGTCGGCTCGCGGTTTACGAAAAGGTTGGCGAGCACCGAGCGTTCGGGGAAAAGGCTGAGTTCCTGATAGACGATGCCGATGCCCTGGCGGTGTGCGGCGCGCGGGCTGCCCAACGTCACCGGTGCATCCTCGATAAAAATCTCGCCGCTGTCGGCGTGGACCGCGCCGGCCAGGACCTTCATCAGTGTCGACTTGCCCGCGCCGTTCTCCCCGACGACGGCATGGATGGTGCCGCGCTCGACCTCGATGTTCATATCGGCCAGCGCCACAACGCCGCCGTAGCGTTTGGTAAGATGACGGACCGAGATCAAAGGTATTGACGTACTGGCGCTCACGTTTCCGCGTTCCTTACTGGACATCGGAACGCCTCGTCCCAGCTTGGCGGGAATGTTGACCGAATGAAGCGGTCGATATGAGACGCCAGCCGACAACTAATAATGCGGAAGGCGGTCTTGCGACCGCCTTCCAACGACTTCTGAAAAAAATCCTCACTCCGATTCAGCCGCGATCGGCTGCGGGGCGGCACCCAGCAGTTCGGCCGTCAGCGATTTTGTCCATGGCGCGTAATAGGTGGCCGTCGCCGCCGGGTCGGCGGCGAGCTTTTCCGCTTCCTCGAAGGTGATCTTCGGCAGGCCGTTCGCCATATCGACGCCCTCGGACGTCACGATCTGTGACCCGGAATTGTAGAAGCCGGGCTGCAGGGCGACGCCGTTGCGGATCGAGTTCACCAAGAGCGCGATCGGCAGGTAGCCCTGTACGAAGGCGCTCTGGCCGATCGTCACATAGGCGTGGCCCTCCTTGATCGCCTTCAGGTTGAGTTCGGTCAGGTCGTATCCGCCGGCCACGAACTTGTCGCCGTTGGCCGCATTGAGCTTTCCTAGGCTGGTCACGTCCGGCGCGCAGAGCCCGATGAGCGCAACAGCATCCGGGTTGGCGGCGTAAAGCTGCTCCCAGCGATTATAATTGTCGACCGCCGAGACTTTTACGTCGAATGGGCCGAGCACGTTCAGGCCGGATGCGGCTTTGAGTGACTCCTGGACGCCCTTGGCGCGGTTCTCCAGCACCGGGAAGCCAGGGAAACAATTGCCGATAATGACGGTGCCCTTGGCCGATGCTCCGCCCAGTTTGTCGACGATCATCTTGCCGAGGATGCGGCCGCTTTCCACCGACTTTTCGCCAACATAGGGTGCCTTTACGCCCTGGCTCAGCAGGTTGTACTGAACGATCGGTACACCCGAGCCGATCAGCTCGTTCAGCGCGCCCGCCATGGATTCGCCGGGAACGGACGTCGCGACGCCCTTGGCGCCGGCATTGGCGAAATTCTGGACCAGCTTCAACTGGCCTTCGGGGGCGCCGCCTGCCTGTTGCGCGACGGTCAGCGTCACGCCCAAATCCTTCGCGGCGGCCTGCGCGCCGTCGATGATCTGCTGGATGAAGGGGTCGCCCTGCGAATGGGTGACGAAACCGACCGTTTCGTCGGCCGCCCAGACAGCGGTGCTGACGATGAGAGCGGCGGCTGTTGCCGCCAGTCTTGCCGTGATTGTCTTCAAGCTCATTAGAATCTCCTCCCGAGATTTTCGTTGTGAACTTCTCATTGCCGCGACGCCGACGGCGAGGCGGATGTCAGATGGCGGTCAAGCCGCCATCGACGAACATGAAAGAACCGGTCATGTAGGATGCGTCGTCGGACGCCAGGAACGCCACCGCGCCAGCGATCTCCTCCGGCTCCGCGCCGCGCTTCAGCGGAATGTTCTGAATCTGCCATTCATAGACTTTCGGGTCGGCGACCAGTTCGCGCACGATCGGCGTCAGCGTGAAACCTGGCACCACGACGTTGACGCGGATTCCCTCCGGGGCATGATCGACCGCCATCACCCTCGACAGGCCGTGCACCCCGCCCTTTGACGAGCCATAGGCGATGTTGGCCGGCGTGCAGCCCGACATGCCGGTCGGCGAGCCGGTGAGCACGACCGCGCCCTTGCCGGCGGTTCTTTTGATAGCAGCGACACCGTGCTTGCAGGCCAGATACATGCCGGTGAGATTGACGCCGACGATCTCGTCCCAGACCTCCTTGGGCAGCGCATCGACCTTGCGGTCGCGCTCGCCGGAAAAGATGCCGGCATTGGAAACCAGAATATCGAGCCTTCCAAACGCCTCGACAATTTTGGCAAAGGCCGCCTCGACAGCAGGCTCATCACTGACATCGACTTTGATGGCGATCGCCTCGCCACCAGCGCCGTTGATCATCGCCGCCGTCTTCTCGGCGCTTTCGACCTTCCAGTCGAGAACGGTAACCTTGCAACCCTCCTCGCCAAGGCGGATGGCAGCCGCCTGACCGATGCCGGAACCGGCGCCGGTGATGGCCGCGACCTTTCCTTTCAACCCGCGCATCGCTCCTCCCCAGCTCGCCGCGGCGCTGTCGCGCGGAGAGCGGACCGGCGTAGCTTGCCGGCCTATTTATGGGATAATAACGTTTCCATTCTTCTCGTCAAGCAATGCGAAGTGGGTACTATCATCGTTGATTTTAAAAGATTTCTTGCCCGGAAATCGGTTCCATCGTCCATAGGCCTTCTCGGGACCGGTGGCTGATCGCGCCATCCTTGCAGTTCAGGCGGCCTTTGCCGTTCGCCCGTGCGCTTCCAGGCGGGTAATGTCGGTGGCGAGCTGCTCGACATGATCGTAGGAAGCTAGCGAAAGCGGCGGCGACAGCCGGCCGTCGGACACGACATAGGCGGTGTCGGCGACCTCGAATATCTCCAGCACTTCCGTGCAGAATATAACCACCGCCTTGCCGCTCGCAGCATAGTCGCGCAGCAGGCGATAGATCTCTGCCTTGGAGTGGTTGTCGACGCCGCGCGTCGGCTCCTCCAGCACAAGCAGTTCGGGCGAGCAATGCAGCGCCTGGGCAATCGCGACCTTCTGCTGGTTGCCGCCGGACAGCGAGCGGATCGGCTGGCCGATCGAGCCGGTCTTGACGAGGAAGCGCTTCACGGCGGCTTGCGCCAGCGTCTTCATCCTTCCCCGCTTCAACGCAAGGCTGGGCCAGGCGATCTCGGGTATGCCTAGGCGCACCAGCAGATTGTCGCCGACGGAAAAGTTCGAATAGAGGCTGAGCGCACGGGTGGCGGGCACGTAAGAGCGCAGGCGGCGCAGGCCGAAGTCGTCGGTGTCGCCCAGCCTCGCGGCGCCGGTTGTGCGCTCCAGCCCGGCGAACGAGCGCAGAAGCTCGCGCGCACCGGAGCCTTCCACCCCCATGAGCGCGACGATCTCGCCGCCGTGCGCATCGAAGCTGATATTCTTGAAAGCCGTGGCATGCGACAAGTCGCGCACCGAAAACAGCGCTTTGCCCGCCTGCTTGCCGGAACCCCGGCTGTTCGCCGATGCTGCCTGCGCACTCTCGGTGACGAGTTGACGCGCCAGCCCGTCCTCGGTCAGCGCATCGCCGGAAAGGATCGTGCGAACGCGGCCGTCGCGCACCACCGCGACCCGAGCACAATGCGAAACAAGGTCGTTGAGGCGATGGGTGATCAGCACCACCATGCGGCCGGATGTTGCCAGCTTATCCATCTCGCGGAAAAGTTCGTCGGATTCTTCAGCCGTCAATGCCGAGTTCGGCTCGTCGAACAGGAAGACGCGGGCGTCCCGCGCCACGGCCCGCGCGATCTCGGTGCGCTGCTGGGTGGCCAGCGAGCAATCGGCGAGCGCCGCATCCCGCCATGGCGTGAGGCCAAGCGCGTCCATCACGGCTGCATCGGCAGCGCCAAGTTTAGGCCAGGTCCTCGACGTTCCCTCGCGGCCGGCCATGACATTCTGCGCGACCGTCAGGTTCGGGAAAAGCTGCGGCTCCTGATGAACCACTGCCACCGCATGCCAGTCGTCGGTCGGCGACCAGGGTTTGCCGTCGAAGGCCAGCGTACCCGCGCTGGGCTTTTCCTCGCCGCCGATGATGCGCACCAGTGTCGACTTGCCGGCGCCGTTCGGCCCGGCGATGCCAAGAATTTCGCCCGGCTTGATGTCGAGATCGACGCCGTTCAGCGCGACCGTGTTGCCATAGTGCTTGCTGACACCGCGCAGGCTGATGCCGCTTGACGCGTTCATGCCGCGCGCCTCTTGCGCAGCGAGGTCAGGAACAGGTCGAGCGAGACCGCGCCGATGGTGACCGCGCCGAGGAATATCTGCTGGACGTGCGGGCCGGGCGAGAGCAGGGCGAGGCCGATCTGCAATTCGGCGAGCAGCAGCGCGCCGCCCAGCGTGCCGATGACCGTGCCCTTGCCGCCGGACAGGCTGGCGCCGCCGATAATGACCGCCGCGAATACCGGAAAAGTCTGCGACAGGCCGATGTCGGGCTGGCTGGTCTGGATGAAGGAGAAGTCGAGGATGCCGGCAATCGCCGCCAGCACGGAGCAGAGGATGAAGGCGGTGACCTTGTAGCGCTTGACCGGCAGGCGCGCGAGCTTGCCGGCTTCCGGGTTGCCGCCGATCGCCATCAGCCGGAAGCCGAACAGTGAACGATGCAGTAGGAAGCCGACCACAAGCGCGATGCCGATCATCCAGAAGACTTCGATCGACAGGCGGTATTGGCCGATGCTCTGGGTGAGGCCGATGAAAAAATCCAGCTCGCCTTGCGGCATTTCCGCGTCCGGCGGCGGATAATTGGGATTGAAGGTAGAGGTGTTGGTGATCCAGAGCGACAGGCCGTAGAGCAGGTTGTAGCTGCCCAGCGTCACGATGAAGGACGGTATCTTGAAGCTGGTCACCATCAGCCCATTGAACAGGCCGACGAGTACGCCGACGCCTATGGCGATCGGAATCGCCAGGTAGACCGAAACGCCCATGACGATCCAGACGACGGCAAGCGTGTTGGCCGCAAGGCCGTACATGGCGCCGAAAGACAAGTCGATTTCGCCGACCACGATGACGAGGGTCAGGCCGAGCGCCATGATAGCAACCGAACTCATCGCACGCAGCACCGAGACGCCGAGGACCGGATTGGCGAAGTTCGGATTGATGAAGATGAAGATCAGCGCGACGAGGATGACGGCCAGGAAAAGTCCTCCCAGCCGCAGCACCACGTCGAGCGTGGCTTTTCCGACACCCGTGGCGGGCCGCGTCGCGGCGGTCTGCGTCGTGTCGGTTGTCATCAAGAACCTCGAATATTGTTGAAACGGAAAGCGGGCGGGAATTTTTTCCCGCCCGCGAAAGATCGATGCGGCTATTTCGCCTGCAGGGTGCGGTCGAGTTCCTCGCGCGCCTTGGCGACGTCGGCCTTCATGACGGCCTTAAGCGTCTGCGTGTTCGGTAGGATCTCGCCGTCCTTCAGGAATTTCGCGCAGGCCGGTCCGCCAAAGGCGGCCTGGTCGGGCCAGCGCTGGTCGAGCTGCGCCACCTGTATGCCTTTTTCGATGGCATCGAGCTGGCCCTTGGAGGAGTTCCAGCCGATGGTGAATACCTTGACTTCCAAGCCGAGGTCGACGATCGCACGGTCGGCATGCTCGGCGCCGATGTCGACGTTCTGAATGAACTGAACGTTTGGATTGGCGAGCAGGAAGGCCTTGTAGACGTCGTAGGTCTTACCGGGCTCGTAGGACGTGTTGAGGCCGTTTGCGGCCGCCGTAACGAAGGTAGCGTCGGGAATGGCCGCCTTGATGCCCTCTTCAAAACCCTTCATACGGCCCTGCGCCCAGAACTGGGTCGGGTCACCGCCCGACACCGCAAACACCTTGATGTCGGACTTGTTGTTGTCCTTGATCCACTTCAGCACCGTCTCGGCGGCCGTGGCGCCTTCCGTGTCCGGAATCTGCGTGAAATTCGTGAATTCATGGCCGCGCGAGGTGACGCCGGCCGTGAACACTGGAATGCCTTGTTCCATCACCTTGTTGGTGATTGCGGTCATCGCGTCGGAGGAGACCGGCTCGATGCTCAGGCAGTCGATCTCGCCCGCCGCCAGCTTAGCCTCGATCTGGCTGACCTGCATGTTGGGGTCGTTCTGGACGGGCGCGATTGCAGCGCACTCCATCGGATAGATTTCCTTGCCCATCTTGCAGCCCATCTCGAAGCCCGCCTTGTATTGCGGCGAGAACAGCGGGATGCCGGAGGCCTGATAGGAGAAGACATAGTTGACCGGCTGGTTGTTCTTGATCTTCTCGGCGATGCGGTCGGCAAGCTTGAACGTGCCCCAGTCGCGCTTCACCTCGAAGGGCGCGCCCTCGACTTTGTCGCCGGATTTCGGAATCTGGCTTTCGCTGGATTCCTGCGCGAGCGCGGCGCCGGCAAGCGCCAGGCCGGCGCAGCCGACAGCGGCTGCAAGCATATGCTGGTAGATCGTCTTCACTTCAAACCTCCCATTGTTGTCGTCCGACGAAATGTTCCCTTCGCCTCCCGGCGCCCCGTGCCGGGAGCATGCTTTCAGATGAGGCCAAGCACTTTCTCGCTGCGATAGCCTTCGACCACTTCCTCAATGACCTCGATGCCAAGGCCGGGACCGGTAGGCGGATAGATCCAGCCGTCCCTGTGGTCGAATGGCTTCGTCACAAGGTCGTGCTGCATTGGGTTGCGCAGCGGCTTCAGTTCGAACAACTTGCAGGCCGGCGAATTGAAGGAGATGGCGAGGCTGGCTGCGCTGACGATCGCCGACGACCACGCATGCGCGTTGGCCTGGCGACGGTAGAATTCGCAGCGCTCGGTGACCTTCTTGAAGCCCGTGATGCCTTCGGCGCGGCCTGGATCGACGCCGATGACATCCACCGTGCCCGTCGCCAGCACGCGTTCGAACTGTTCCAGCGTCCATTCGCGCTCGCCATAGGCGATGCGTGTCGTGGTCTTGGAACGCAGATTGGCGTAGCCCTCCGGGTCCCAGGCGCCAAGCGGCTCCTCGATCCAGGCGAGGTTGTATTCCTCCATCGCCTTGGCGCGGCGCACGGCGTCGGTGACATCCCATTTGATGGCGATGCCGTTGTCGATCATCAGCATCTTGTCGCCGAGCACCTCGCGCATCGCCTTGACATAGGCGACGTCGCGTTTGTGGTCGTAGCCGAGATTGGCGTTGCCGCGCTTGCCGAAGCCGGTCTTCAACCCTTGGAGACCGGTCGAGACCCATTCGGCGGTCTCCTCCGCCATCTCCTCGATGTTCTCGTAGTGGGCATGGCATGAGGCGATGGCCGGCAGGCGCTCGTGCACGGGACCGCCAAGCAGGTCGAGCACGCTCTTGCCCAGCGCCTTGCCCTTCAGGTCCCAGAGCGCGATGTCGATCGCGGCCGTGGCATAGGAGGCGATGCCGCCATGATAGCCGTACCACCAGGCCTGCTGCTTGTTCTGCCGCCACAGCGCCTCGGTATGGACCGGGTCCTTGCCGATCAGGTTCGGCGCCATGCCTTCGATGATCGCCTTGGCGGCGAAATTTGCCTCCGGGAACTGGGTGATCGATTCGCCCCAGCCCACCTGGCCGTCATCGGCCGTGATCTTGGCCAGGCAGAGGTGCCTCAACGCATTGAAATCGTTCGGCTCCGGATAGCTGACGGGGATGGCTTCGACCTTGGCGATCTTCATAATGCTTATGCCCTAACCGATTGTGCCGCGAAACAGCGGCATGCCTTCGACCCCGACGTCGACCTCGATGAGTTGCCCCGTCATGGCCGCGCCCGTGACATCGAAGGGGCCCATGTCGCAGCAGAACAGTTTGCCGCCCTTGCCGAAGCAACAGTTGAGGATGGTGCCGCCGGTCTCGACGAAGTGCAAAAAATTGCCGTTGGTGTCGATGACGTCGACACCGCCGCCCGCCACCGCCGTGATCCAGAAATTGCCGTCGACATCGATCTTGAAGCCGTCCGGGATATGCCCGTCCGGAAGCGTCCAAAGATGTGTCTTGGTGCCGTCCGGTTTGCGGCGGACGACCTTCAGCGTGTAGGATTCGACCCAGACGATCGACCCGTCCGGCTCGGCGACGATGCCGTTCGGATAGACATAGTCGAGTTCCTCCAGGATCTTCGCGACGCCGTTCTTTTCGACAACGATGATGCGGCCGGGGTGTGGCTTGTCGGCCGGGTTCCAGTCGCCGGAATCGGTGAAATAGAGGCGGCCATCGGCGCCGAAAGTGAGGTCGTTCGGCCCGTCGAATTTCTTGCCGTCGGCCTCGGTCACAAGAATCTCGACCTTGCCGTTGGGCAGGGTCTTCTGGATCGACGGCGGACGATGCACCGGTGCAACCCAGGCGCCGACATTGGGCGTCTGCGTCGAATAGATGGCGCCATCCGATCCCAGCATGCAGGCATTCGGCCCGCCGCCGACGAAGGCATATTGACCTTGGGTGTTGGTTTTGGGGTCCCAGACGCCGATCTCGCTGGCATAGGTGTTGGCGTAGATCACGCGGCCGTCGTCAAGCTCATAGGGGCCTTCCGGATGGCCGAGGCCCGTCGCGCGGATCTTGATGGGCTTCTTCATTTGTCTCCTCCCCAAAGTCCTCGTCTCGGATTTTACCAGTTGACCGTTCCACCCGTGAAATTCAGGGCCTGCCCGGTCATGTACGCCGCCTCATCGGACAGCAGGAACCAGATCAGTCCGGCGCATTCCTCGGCACTTGCGCCGCGGCCGAGCGGAACGGCCTTCTTGCGCTGCGCGTCCAATTCGGCGGCGGTGATGCCGCGCTTTTTCGCCACGCCCGCCAGGAAATTATCCTGCATCTCGGTGTCGACAATGCCGGGACAGATGGCGTTGACCCTGACCGGTCGGTCAGCCAGCGCATAGGCGAACGAGCGGGTGATCGACAGAATCGTCGTCTTCGACGCGGCGTAGGGCGCGACATCCGTCGAGGTCGCCAGTTTGGCGGAGCTTGACGAGAGGTTAACGATCGCGCCGCCCGGATTGAGCTTTGGGCCGATGCCCTGGCAGAGGAAAAACACCGACTCCGCGTTGACCGTCTGGATGGCGCGCCATTCCTCGACCGTCACCTCGAAGATCGGCTTGACGCGCAGCATGCCGGCCGAGTTGACGAGGTAGTCGTACCCGGCGGCATCGCCGGCCAGCGCCTCGCGCTGAGAATGATCCGAAAGATCCACGACCCGCGTGGAGCATCCTTCGTCAGTGAGGTTGTTCAGCCGGTCTTCGTCGATGTCTACGGCCAAAACCTCGATGTCTTCCGCAAGCAGGCGGCCGACGACGGCCTTGCCGATACCGCGCGCGGCACCGGTCACCACCGCTCGTTTCTTGCCGTGCCCTGAACCCATCAACCTCACCGAGGCGCCTTCGCGCCGCCATTCCTTGCGACCGGAAATTCATCAACGCATGCCGCCCGCAAAGGCAGCGACCCGGTAGCCGCCCGATCTCTGGGGCGATATCGGGGGAACTATATTGAAACGTTCCCATGGCGTGCAAGCGATTTATTTGCATGGTGGAAAGTGAAAAGACAACGCACCGCGTGGAACGGGGGCAGGAGGCGCCGTTCGCGAGGTTCGATGCCGATCTGAGTGCCTTGCGTGGCGATCCCGGAATTCCGCGAGCTCCTGGTTGGAACGCCGTAAAAGCCGGTCAAACCATTGTGCAGTGCGGAATGCTGTGTCGCGGGAGGGCCGTCAGAGCGATTGAGCGCATGCAATTGTTGGTGCGTAGCTATGCGAGTCCCGGTCCCTTGATCGGCACGTCTCACGGCGTTTGGGAGAAATCTGCCGAGGTTTCAGGCCAACATATCCAATTGGTCATTCAGCGGAAACGCCGCCTTGAAAATGGAGAAAAGCACCGCTAATAATGGAAACGATATCATAAAAGGAGCGCCAATCACGCTCCATTGTCCGGGGACGATATGGCTGGCTTCAGGATCGCGGTGATCGAAGGCGACGGCATCGGCAAGGAGGTCGTGCCGGAGGGCATCCGCGTGGTCGAGGCGGCGGCAAAGGCATTCGGCCTCGACATTTCGTGGGACCGGCTCGACTGGGGCTGCGACCATCACGCCCGCCATGGCCGCATGATGCCGGAGAAGGGGCTCGACCGGATCGCGGGCCACGACGCCATTTTCCTCGGCGCCATCGGCTGGCCGACCGTTTCGGATGTGGAATCGCTGTGGACGCTGCTGATGCCGATCCGTCGCAATTTCCAGCAATATGTGAACCTTCGCCCCGTCCGTCTCTTCGAGGGCGTTCCGTCGCCGCTGGCAAATCCGGGGGACATCGACTTCTACATCGTGCGCGAGAATAATGAGGGCGAGTATTCCGAGATCGGCGGGCGGATGTTTCCCGACATGGATCAGGAAATGGTCAGCCAGGAGACGATCCTGACGCGCTTCGGCTGCGACCGCGTCATGCGCTTCGCCTTCAATCTGGCGCGCAAACGCAAGAAAAAACTGACATCGGCGACCAAGTCCAACGGCATCATCCATACCATGCCGTTCTGGGACGAGCGATTCCGCGCCAACGCCAAGGATTTTCCCGACGTGGCGACCGAGCAGTATCATATCGACATCCTGACCGCGCATTTCGTGCGCCGGCCGGCGAGTTTCGACGTGGTGGTGGCGAGCAATCTTTTTGGCGACATCCTATCCGATCTGGGCCCGGCGGTGACCGGCACGATCGGCATCGCGCCATCAGGCAATCTCAATCCCGAGCGGCGGTTTCCCTCGATGTTCGAGCCGGTGCATGGCTCGGCGCCGGATATCGCCGGCCAGAACATCGCCAATCCGATCGGCCAGATCTGGTCGGGAGCGATGATGCTGGAGCATCTCGGCGCGAAGGATGCTGCCAATGCTATTGTGGGCGCTATCGAGCGCGTGCTGGCATCCGGCGAAAACCTGACGCGAGACATGGGCGGCACGGCTTCGACCACCTCGCTCGGGCAAGCCGTGGCTGATGCGGTGTCAAAACATCCGGCGAAGAAGGTGCTGGTCGATGGCTGAACTCGCCTTCGTCGATACGCATTTCCACCTGCACGACATGAAGCATCCGACGCTGCGCTATGGGTGGCTGGAGCCGGATGCCGTGCACGGCTTCCTGTCCGACACCGACCCGCTGAAGGCGCAGCGCTATCGCATCAAGGATTATCTCGCCGAAATCCGCTTCGCCAACGTGCCGAAGGCGATCCACGTCCAGGCGGCCGTCAACACGCCGGACCCGGTCGACGAGACGGCTTGGCTCCAGGCCTTCGCCGACGAGACCGGTTATCCGCACGGCATCGTCGCCGAATGCCATCTGGCACTGCCGCACGCGGGCGAAGTGCTCGACCGGCACATGAAATTCGCCAACCTGCGCGGCATCCGCGATTTCGGCGAGGGCGACTATTATCTGAGAGATCCCGCTTGGCGGCGAGGCTTCGCCGAACTCGGACCGCGCGACCTCGTATGCTGTCTCGACACCAGCATCGAGCGCGCCGCTGACGTACTCGATCTCGCCCATACCTTCCCGGAAACGGTCATCTCGGTTGACCATTGCGCGATTCCGGGGGCGCGCGATGCCGACTATTTCTGCCGCTGGCGCGACGCGATCGCCATCATGGCCGATGCGCCCAACGTCATCATGAAGGTCTCCGGGCTGGGCATGCGCGACCCGCTCTGGACCGTGGACTCGATCCGCCCCTATGTGTTGGGCAGCATCGAGGCGTTCGGGTCGGATCGGGTGGTGTTCGGCACCAACTGGCCGGTCGACCGCATGTTCAGTTCCTACCCGGACGTGATCAATGCCTATGCCGAGATCATTTCCGGTTTTCCGCGCGCCGAGCAGGTCAAAATGTTCTCCGGCAACGCCGAACGCATCTTCAGGATCTGAGCCATGCCTGACACAACCGATGCGGCGGTCATGCTTGGCGTTCATCATGTCGGCCTAACGGTGGCCGACCGCGACAGCGCCCTGAAGTTCTGGGAAACGTTCCTCGGCAAGCCGGCGCGGTGGGCGACGGTGCTGGACCGGCCCTATCTCGGTCGCATTGTCGGCATGCCGGGAGTCAGGATCAACGCGGCCTTCATCGACCTGCCGGGCGGGGTGATCGTCGAACTGCTCGACTACCAGGTTGACGAGCGTTCGCCCAATCCCGACCGCACCTCCAACCCCGGCAATGTCCATCTTTGCGTCAAGGTCGAGGACGCGGCGGAGAGTTTTCGGCGGGCGGTCGATGCCGGCGCGCGGCCGCTGACGCCCGACGGTCCCGTCGACATAGACGGCGGCCCGAACATCGGCGCGCGCGGGGCCTATCTGCGCATCCATGACGGGATTACGCTGGAGATCTTTCAGCCGCCGGCACGGGGGAAATCGGCATGATCAAGCGCGTCAGTTTTCTTAGGCGCAAGGACGGCATGAGCGAGGAGGAGTTCTTCGCGCATTGGACCGGCCCGCATGCCGATATTGTCAGGCAGATGCCGGGCGTGCGCGGGCTGCGCTTCGGCCGCGTGCAGAGCTGGACGCCCGAGGAGGCGCGCTGGGACGGTGTCGGCGAATTGTGGTTCGACAGCGTCGAGGCGGCGCATGCGGCCTTCGCAACCGAGCCGTACAAGTCGCTGCTGGCGGCGGACCGGCCAAAATTCACGCGCGAGATCCAGGCCTGCTTCGTGGAGGAGAAAACCGTCGTCCAGCCACCGGACGGCCGCTGAGAATTTCGGAGAAGCGCAAATGCCTTTCGATCTGAATGCGGGTCTCGCGGGAAAGTCGGTGCTGCTGACGGGGGCGGCCGGCGGCATCGGCCGGGAGGTTGCGATGGCCTTCGCGGGAGCGGGGGCACGTGTCGCGGCAGTCGATATCGACCAGAAGCGCGCCGACGAAGTCGTCGCCAAGATGGAGGGCGGGCCGCATATCGGGATCGGCTACGATTTGAAGCCGGTTGCCGGCCACAAGCCGCTGATCGACCGCGTCGTCAGCGAATTCGGCCGGCTCGATGCGCTGGTGCAGACGGCGGCCGTGCTGGTGCGGCGGCCGACGATTTTCGATGTGTCGGAGGCCGACTGGGATTTCCAGCACGACGTCAATCTCAAGGCGAGCTTTTTCCTGGCGCAGGCCGCGGCGCGGCAGATGACCGAGCAGGGCGGGGGTGGGCGCATCGTCAACTTCACGTCACAAGGGTTCTGGAGTGGCGGGTTTGGCGGGTCGGTCGCTTACGCCGCGACCAAGGGCGGCATCGTCTCGATGACGCGCGGTATGGCGCGCTCGCTTGCCAAGCAGAAGATCACCGTCAACGCCGTCTCGCCGGGCGCAGCCGACACCGCGATGATGCGGAGCGGCATGGATCAGGCAGCACTCGACGCGCAGGTTACGCAGATCCCGCTGGGCTACATGGCGCATCCGTCGCAACTGGCCGGCGCCGTGCTGTTTCTTGCATCCGACCATGCCGACTACATCACCGGGGCGACGATCAACGTGTCCGGTGGCTGGCTGATGTATTGAGAGGCTGGAGCGATGCCTGGCGAATTTTCAGGAAAGGTCGCGGCGATCACCGGAGCGGGCCGTGGCATTGGGGACGCCATCGCCGCCCGCCTGATCGAGGAGGGTGCAAAAGTCTTTTCGTTCGACCTGAACGATCCCGACGAGGCGCGGGCCGGCGTGACCTATCTCAAGGTCGATGTCGCTGACCCCGGCAGCGTCGAGAAAGCCTTCGGCGCTATCGACCGCGAGACCGGACAGATCGACGTGCTGGTCAACAATGCCGGCGTGCAGCGGGTAGCCCTTGCCGAGAACATGCGGCCGGAGGACTGGCACCTGGTTCTCAACACGCATCTCACCGGCATGCATCTGTGTTGCGCGCAGGCGATTCGCCGCATGCGGGCGCGGGGCAGGGGAGGCGCCATCGTCAGCATCGCCTCGGCGGCCGGCATCGTCGGCATTCCGGGGCGCGGACCCTACAGTGCGGCGAAGGCCGGCATCGAAGGCCTCACCCGCGTCTATGCGACCGAGACCGCGGCTGCCAACATCCGCGTCAATGCGGTCGCGCCCGGTTCGACCCGCACCAAACTGATCGAACAGGGCCTGAAGGACGGTTCCATCCGCGGCGACTGGCAGATCGAGCGCATCCCGATGGGCCGGCTCGCCGAACCGTGGGAGATCGCCGATCCGGTCGTCTATCTCGCCAGCGACCGGGCAAGCTATATCACCGGCCAGACGCTGGTGGTCGACGGCGGCTGGACGGTGCAGGGAATGGTGCACATTGCCGACTGGCTGGTGCCTCCGCCGGCTGTGCCGGGTGAATGACGGATCTGCATCGACGATCGGCGGTAGGGCGAAATCGTTCAAGCGAGTGGGGGGTGTCTCAGCGGCACTCACCCCTTCGGCGGGGCGCAGGAGCGGCCAAGAATGAGGCGCGTCGGAAAGGTGACGCGGCGAGGGGGCAGGGTTTCGTTGCCGGCGAGGCGTTCCAGCAGGAGCTGCGCCGCGGTGCGGCCGATGTCGGCCATGCTGCGGTCGATCAGGGTGATCGGGCCGGGATAGAGCCGCGATACGTCGGTCTGGTCGCAGGAGACCAGCGAAATGTCGCCGGGGAAGGAGACTCCCAGTTCCTGGAAGGCGCGCAGCACGCCGACCAGCGTGCGGTTGCCGCCGGCGATGATCGCCGTCGGCCGCTCGCGGGCCTGCAGCAGCGCCAGCGTTTCGCGAAAGCCGTATTCGGCCGAAAGGCTCTGCGACCGGATCAGATCCTGCGGCAGCGAAATCCCCAGCCGCTCGAACGTCTCGGTGAAACCACGGACGCGCTCGCGGCCGGGCCTGATGTCGGGGCCGGCGGTGATCAGCGCGATGCGGCGGTGGCCGAGACCGATCAGATACTCCGTCGCCTGGGCCATGCCGGCGGCGTGGTTGGGCAGCACGGCGTCGAGCGGCAGCGGCACATCGCGGTCTAGCAGCACGGAGGGCACGCGGAGCGCCTCCAGGCGCTTCAAGGTGACCGGGTCGCGCTCGCTGTTGATGGTCATCAGAATGCCGTCGGCGCGGCCGCGCTGCAGCATCTCGACGGCGTCCGCCTCCTGGCGCGCGCGGCCGTCGGTGTTGACGAGGTAGAGCGAGAAGCCGTGCTCTCGGAGCGTCGCGTCGGCGGCCTTGAACAGTTCGGCATGCACCGGGTTGGCGATGTCGTCGACGATGAAACCGACCGTGAGCGTACTCTTGCGGCGCATGTTCTGGGCGCGCGAATCCGGCCGGAAGTCGAGCGCACTGATGGCGGCGCGCACTTTCGCCAGCGTCTCGGGGCGGACAAGGTCGGGGGCGTTCAGGCTGCGCGATACGGTGCCGACGGAGACGCCGGACACCCTGGCGACGTCCCTTATGGTGGCGGGCTTATCCCTGGCGATCGACAAAGCCTGTTCCCATGTCGCCGACTGCTGGCCGGTTCGGCGAAGTTTCCCGGTACTTTCTCAGGCGCTACCTTGAACCCCCGTCAACTTCAACGCCGTCCCCGTCGCTGTCCGCTGAAAAATGCGCTTCATCCCCGGTGTGAAGCGTGTCGTACCCAATCGGCCTCATTCTGCCGGTGACGGTTTGGGCCAAGGTCAAGGGCTTCGTCTTGTCCGGGCCACCAGCCCGGCCTGCGACGAAGCCCTTGACCTTGGCCCAAACCGTCACCGGCAGAATGAGACCGATTGGGTACGACACGCTTCAATGCTCAAACCCGATATTTTTCGATGACGGCCTTGTCCATTTCGATGCCGAAGCCAGCGCCTTGCGGCACGTCGTACCAGCCATTGTCGAATTTCGACCGGTTGGCGACCAGCGCGTAGAACATCGGATCGCGATGGGGGTGGAAGGTTTCGAGATAGGTGCCGTTGGGCACCGAGGCCAGCAGGTGCGCCGAGATCTGAGGCTCCTCGTGATGCCCCATCTGGATCGAAAAGCTCTGGGCAAGTGCGGCGACACGCCGCCATTCGGTCGGGCCGCCGCCCCAGCTCGCATCGAAATTGCAGACGTCGATGGCGTTGCTCATCATCAGGTCGCGGCAGCCGGCGCGCGAAATCTCGCTCTGTCCGGCGCAGACGGGAATGCCGGTGAGGTTGCGCGCAGCGGCCATGTCGAGCCGGTCGTTCTGCCAGTGCACGGGCTCCTCGAACCAGCGGATGTTCAGGTCCTCGGCATGGCGCGAGAACTCGACGGCCTGGCGCAGGCTGTAACCCTGGTTGGCGTCGACGATGAGGGCGAAATCGTCGCCCACCGCCGAGCGACCGGCGCGGACGCGCTCGGCATCCTCCTTCGGCGTGCGGCCGCCGACCTTGAACTTGCAGCCGGCGTAACCGTCCTTGCGGATCTGCTCCATTTCGCGGCCGAAATCGGCCAATGTCTTGCCTTCCTCGTAGTAGCCGGCGATGCAGATGACCGGCAGCTTTTCGGCATAACCGCCCCAGAGCTTGTAGAGCGGGGCGTCGAGCGCCTTGCCGACGGCGTCCCAGATGGCGCTGTCGACGCAGGCCTGCGCACACATCGCCAGCTTGCGGTCGCGTAAAATGTTGGTGGAGGGTTTTCGCATTTTTTCCCAGCAGCCCTCGACGTTGAAGGCGTCCATGCCGATCAGCAGCGGCTGGATCTCGTCGAGGATGATTTTTACCACCTCGGCCTGGGTCTCGAACTCGTCGCCATTGTAGATTTCGCCGACGATACCGGCGCTGGTGTAGAGCTTTGTGATGATCGTGCAGCGATGCGTCATGAAATAATTGCTGCCGCGGAAGGTGCGCGGCAGCGGCATCGACAGCGGAATGCATTCGATCCGCTCGATCTTCAAATTCGGAACCATCTGGGACTCGTCATGCGATATTTTGAAACGTTTCCAACGATAATCATGCTCGATCGTGCGGTCAAGAGACTTCCGCGCACGGCGCCCTCGACGTTGTGGCAGGTGGGAATCGAGGAATAGTGCAAAGCAATCGGGCGGAATGGCTGCTGACCAGGTGCTGACGCCCGGCACATGTGCGGCCAGACTAAAAGGCGTAACATGGCGGTTGCTGGGGAGGGAGGTCGCAAACGGAACCGTTTCAGCCGATTGGCGATCATTGCGGGAGAATGGTGAGTGAGGGTTTTTGGACATCGCCGCAGCTCAGCGGTGTCGGCAAGACAGGGTGCCAAAGCCTGCCTCGCCAGTTTCTCCACCAGATGAGCACGGTGCTTTCCGACAGCAGGGATCGTCGCCAGGCCGCGCAAAAAATACGCGCCTGCCGTTGGTCCTTGGATTTGTGGTGTCCGGCAAGGGCGTAGCCGTCATGACGTGTCGGGGCGATCCAGGGCGTAGACGGCCAGCGCATGGGCGTGAGCAAGGATCTCGTCGACCTCGCGGATTTTTCCCGGATGGGTCGCGACGGGATCGTAGCGCGACAGCCGGCCGCCGGGCGGACGCCCGCGCCGCAGCGGCGAAAGGCGCCGGCTGGAGACGGGTTCGTGCCGTGCGATTGCGGCGTCGCGCCGCGCCTTCCAGCGGGCAAAACGTTGTGCCTGGCCCGGCAGATCGTCGAGCGCGGCGGTGAGCGCGGCAAGGCGCTGGCCGAGACGGGCGGCGTCGATCGGGTCGTCGGAAGAGGGCGGGGGCGGCAGCGGGCGGTACGTCGCGTTGAAGTCGAGGCCCAGGATGCGCGGGGCGGCGTGGGCGGGCACGACGCGGCGGGGGATTTGGAACAGACGCCGCGGCGGATCGAGCAGCGACAGCGAGAGGATGATGCGCGGGGCGGGCCGGCGACGTTTCTTCGGTCCCTTTGGCATGAAGGCGCGTGGCCCTCGCAATGTCGCGGGCTTTGGTTTGCGCGGGCGCGCCGGCGGGAGGGTTACCACGATCCCGCGCGCCGCCGCGATGATCAGCCGCCGCGCGGCGGCTTCGGCCGGACGCAACAGCCGCAGGATGGCGAGATAGAGAGCGCGGGGAAGGGTAAGTGCCGGAGACAGTTTACTCCGCTTGCGCCAGCCTTGAAGCGGCCGCGCCTTTCCGCGGAAAGAAAGTAAACTGTCCCCCAGCGCCAAGGCTCCCAGCGCCCGTACTCCCAGCGCCAACGCTCCCATCGCTAGGGCCCTCAGCGCCCTGTCTCGCCACGCCCATCTCGGCCATGGCAATCAGCGTGACGAGGATGCGCTTCAGCGCCTCCCAGTTTCGCTCGATTGCCGCGCTCCCGTCCATCCACTCCACCGCCGCGTCCTTTCCAGCATAGGCGGCGCCATTATCGTTGCTGCCGGGAGGGTGGGGACAGATGTCAGGAAAACAATCCTGGGGAAGGCCGGCAAATAGAGCGCCAGTGGCGTGCTCCACCCTTGCAATCTCCGACACAAGTGTCGGGACGGCCTGTCTTTTCTCGATCCTTGCGACGTCTGGACCGCCGTGGCCTTTCCGCCGAAGACAATAAATTTTCGTCCGCGGCTCCCCGTTTCGGTGGCGCTATCCGTCCTTCGGCCGCCGGCCTGTAGAGCGGGAAGCGGATGGGTGGCTGCCGATTCACCGAACGACACTGCCGGAGATTGGCGGAGCCCGGCCCAACCTGATTGCCAAGGTGCCGCGCTCCCGGGAGCAAATCAGGGATTGTGTGGATCGAGGTTTGGGATGGTTTCGCGAACAGCCGCTACACCGCCCAGGCCGGCGTCTTGAAATCGTCCCAGGTGGCGCCGATCCCGGCGTCGACGGGCAGCGCCGCGCCGGTGATGCCGGTCGCCACCGGCGAGGTGATGAAGGCGATTGCGGCGGCGATGTCGCGCGGCGACAGCACGCGGCCGAGGGGATGTCGGTCGGCGTAGGATTGCAGGATTTCCGCGCCGTTGGGAACCGTCGCCAGTCGGCCGTCGAGCAGCGGCGTCTTGGTGACGCTTGGGCAGACGCAGTTCACGGTGACGCGGTCGCGCGCCAGGTCGAGCGCGGCGGCGCGGGCGAGGTTGAGCAGCGCGCCCTTGGATACGCAGTAGGAGAACATGCCGTGCTCGGCCTGCAATCCGTCGAGGCTGGAGAGCAGCACGATGGCGCCCGACTTTTTCGGCCGCATCTGCTTTGCCGCCTCGCGGACGACGAGAAACGAACCGCGCACATTGACGCCCATCACCTGCTCGAAATCGGCGAGTGGGGTGTCGAAGACCGGGCCGCCCGCGCCGAGCACGCCGGCGCAGGCGACCGCGACATCGACCGGCCCGAGTTCTTTCCGCGTTGCCGCGAAGGCGTCGACGACCGTCTTTTCGTCGCCTGTATCGCCCGTGAAGGCCAGCGCACTCCGACCGATCCTGCGGATTTCGTCGGCCGCCTGGTCGGCGGCGCCGGGCGTCCAGTCGAGGATGGCGACGTCGGCGCCGAGGTCGGCCAGGGTCAGCGCTGTCTCCAGGCCGATGCCGGAGCCGCCGCCTGTGACAAATGCGATCTTGCCTCTGTGGGAGAGGCCGGGGAAGGGTTCTCGCGGTGTCATGTCTTTGCTCCACTTCGAGTGTAGGTTTACGCCGCCCCTCATCGCTCTGCCGGCGTCCTTCGGACCTCCCCGTAAACGGGGAGAAGGAAGCCGTCGCGTCCGCTTTCGCCGATCGTCAACGTTGCAGAAGGATTGCCCGCATTGCGGCCAGATCCCTTCTCCCCGTTTCACGGCAGGCAATCGCATATGGACTTGCTTTGGAAAGTGATCCTCCCCGCCTCGCCTTTGGCGAGACGCGGAGGCATCACCCCCTCACCGGCCCTTCGGGCCACCTCTCCCCCTGCCCGGGGGAGAGGATCGCGACTTCGACGATTGGCGCCAAGCTCGCGGCCGGCAATCCTCTCCCCCGGGCAGGGGGAGAGGTGGCCCGAAGGGCCGGTGAGGGGGTGGTGCCGAAACGAGCCGGCGAAGCCGGTTCGGAGCGGATAATGTCCATGGCGATTGCCCTGCCGTTCGCGGGGAGGTCCGAAGGACGCCGGCAGGGCGATGAGGGGCGGCGCCACCGGTCGATCCCCCGTTCATTTGCCTCCAGCGATACTGCCCGCCGCCGTCGGCGCGCCGCCGCCGGGGACCGTAAGCTTCCAAAGTTGTCCGCCGAGATTGGGCTTGTCGCTGGCCGCGAGCACGGTGGCGTCGGTGACCCACAGCGTCTCGCCGGAAAAGATGCAGTTGGTCGGCGCGCCGCCGACCTCGATGAAGGCGTCGACCTTGCCGTTGGGCTGGACGACGTGGATGCCCTTGCCGACGAGATCGGTGACGTACAGCCGCCCGTCGGCGCCGATCTTCATGCCGTCGAGGATCGGGTTCGCTCCTGGCATCCTTCCCAGGTCTTCTATCTTGCCGTCCGGGCGGCGGCGGCGGACGTGGCCGGTGTAGGATTCGTCCCAGACCACCGAGCCGTCGGCCTCGACCGCGAGCCCGTTCGGGAACACCGGCTTCTCGAAGGCGACGACGACGCGCGGCGTGCCGTCGGGAGCGATGGCGAAGATGTAGCTGGGGTCCGGATCGGACGGATTGTAGGTGCCGGGATCGGTGAAATAGAGGTGCCCGTCGGCGCCGAAGACAAGGTCGTTCGGGCCGTTCAGCTTGATGCCTTCGACCTCGGTGACGAGGATGACGGCCTTGCCGCCCGGCTCGACGCGCTGGATCGACGGCACGCTCATTTCCGCCGCGCGCCACGGGCCGACCGTGCCGCCATTCTGGCAGACATAAAGTTCACCCTTTGCGCCGACCACGCAGGAGTTCGGCGCGCCCGCTGTGTAGGCGAGGCGGCTGACCTTGCCGTCTCGGAACACCGAAAGCTGGCTGCGGTAGCTTTCCACGAAGACCACGCTGCCGTCCTTCTGCATCGTCGGCCCTTCCGGCCAGCCGAGCCCCTCGGCCATCAGTTCGGGCTTGCCATAATCGGTCATTTGACGGCTCCTGCGGTCAGGCCGCGCACGATGTAGCGCTGGATGAAAAGCGAGAAGATGAGGATGGGAACGACGGTGACGACGCCGACCGTCGCCGCGATGTTCCAGTCGATCGGCCGCTGGGCGCTCACCAGCGTGGCAGCACCCAGCGAGATGGTTTGCAAGGCGCGGGAATCGATGACGTAGAGCGCGACCAGGAATTCGTTCCAGGTGAACAGCGCGCCGAAAAGTGCTGCCGTGAGCATGCCGGGCCGCACGATCGGAATGATGACCCGCCACAGCGTCTGGATGCGGGTGGCGCCGTCGATCATCGCCGCCTCGTCGATCTCCTGCGGCACCTCGTCGAAGAAGCCGATGAGGATCCAGACCACCAGGGGCAGCGAGAAGGAGATGTAGGGCAGGATCAGCCCCGGATAGGTGTTGGTAAGGCCGATGGCCTTGACCGTCAGGAACAGGGGTATGGCGACGGCGATGGGCGGCATGAAACGCATCGACAGGATGGTGCTTGCCATGCGGTCGCTGCCGGCGAATTTGAGCCGTGAGAAAGCGTAGGCGGCAGGCGTTCCGATGATGAGTGCGATCAGCGTCGACAGGCCGACGACGATGATCGAGTTCAGCGTGAAGGACAGCATGCCCTGGCTGAACAGCACTTCGGAGTAGTTCTTGGTGATCTGCGCCCAACTGAAATTCAGGGTCGGCGGCACCTGGGCGACGATTTCTATCCTCTTCTTGGTGGAAAGGATGGCGAGGTAGAGGAAAGGTGCTGCGCCGATGATGCCGAGCGCTACCAGTCCGACATAGGCGATCATGCGGCCGGGTCTCATCGCGCCTGCCCTGGCCGGAGCTGCACGTAGCGCAGCAGGATGGTCGTGCCGACGGCGATGATAATCAGCATGGAATAGGCGACAGCGGCGGCGTAGCCGTAGTTCTGGAACTGGAATCCGTTCTGGAAGGAGAAGAAGGCGAGCGTCGTCGTGCCGCGCGCCGGCCCGCCATAGGACAGGCCGTAGATCAGGTCGAAGGAGCGGAAGGCGTCGACCGCCCGGAACACGGCGGCGAAGACGATGGCCGGCATCAGCATCGGCAGGACGACGCGGCGGAATTTGACGATCGGCCTGGCGCCGTCTACCTCCGCCGCCTCGAAGATCTCGCGCGGCAGCCCCTGCAGGCGGGCGAAGACGATGATGAAGACGAAGGGCGTCCATTGCCAGGTGTCGACGAGGATCAGCGTCACCATCGCCATGCCGACGGAGCCCAGCCAGTCGGGCGGCGTGATCCCGATGGCCGAGATGGTCCAGTCGACCATGCCCCAGTCCGGGTTGAGCAGCGCGCGCCACATGACGCCGACGACGATCGGGGTGATCAGCATCGGCAAAAGCAGGATGCCGCGCACGATCCAAGCGCCCTTGAGATCGAGGTCGAAGAACATGGCCAGCGCAACCCCGAGCACCACCTGCAGGGCAACGGCTGCGATCACCATGATGGCGCTGTTCATGGCCGCGTTCCAGAACAGCGGATCGGCGAGCAGAGCGTAGTAGTTGGCGAGCCCGACGAAATTGCCGGTGCCGGTGGCGGCCGTCAGGTCGGTGAAGGACAGCCGCAGGCTGTAGAACAGCGGGTAGATGGCGAAGGCGGCGAGATAGAGCACGCAAGGCCCGAGCAGCAGCCAGGCGGTCAGCGCCGGCCGGTCGCGGCCTTCGATGACCGCGACCGACTGCCGAGCGGCACTGACGGCGCTCATGCTTCGGCCCCCGCCGAATTCAAAACGATATCAAACCGACGCCACCTAGCCAGACGTCCTAAATTGTCTTCAGAACCATTTTGTTCATCGGATGCCACTGCCAAGCTGGAACACCCCTCATCCGTCGCCTTTGGCGACACCTTCTCCCACAAGGGGAGAAGGGGGATTTTCGCGCCAGCCTCACAGTCAATCGCCGACGTCGGAGATTGGCGGAAGCACTGCGGCAGTCTCCCACCTTCTCCCCTTGTGGGAGAAGGTGTCGAGCCCGAAGGGCGAGACGGATGAGGGGTGTTCCAGCTTGGCTGGACGACCGGCCGCGTGAGGCGGCCGGTCGCGAAACGTTCGACAATGCGCAACGGCGAAATCACTCTTCAAATCCGCCGAAGTCGCCGCTCAAGCCAGATGCCCCGCCTTGCGCAATGCGTCCTCCCATTGCTTCTGCACCTTCTCGCAGGCGGTCTTGGCGTCCTGCTGGCCGATGAGGGCGGCGTTGAACTCGACGTTCATCATGTCGTTGAGCTGGAAGAATTCCGGGATGAGCGAGGTCGGGATGATCTCCGCCGTCGAGGCAGCCTTCAGCGCGTCCGGCAGGTAGGGGAGCTTGGCGACGAGGTCGGGATCGGTGAAGGCCGAGGTGCGGCTGGCGTCGATCTGGTATTTTTCGACTTCGTACTTGTTGAAGTCCTTGCTGGTCATCCAGGTCAGCGCCAGCCAGGCGGCGTCCTTCTTGGCAGGATCGGCGTTCTTCGGGATGGCCACGCCCCAGCCGCCCTGGATGGCGCGCGGCGTCTCGCCGGGTTTTGCCGGCACGGGGCCGGTGCCGGTCTTGTCGGCCACCATCGAGTTTTCGCCGTTGAGGATCGGGCCGGCAATGGTCGACCAGAAGATCATCTGGGCGATCTTGCCGGTGGAGAAGCCGTCGACGTTTTCGGCGAAGCCGTATTTGGTGACGTTCTTCGGCGCGTAGGGCAGGAGGTCGATCAGCATCTGCAGGGCGCCGATGCCTTCCGGCGAATTCACCTGCGGCATGAAATTCTTTTCCTTCGGCGAGCCGGTCATCAGCTTGCCGCCGGTGGTGATGAAGCGCGTGTACCAGTCGACCGCGGCCAGCGAAAAATCATTGGCGCCGATGAAGGAGCACCCGGCGACGTCGTCGCTGTTCAGCTTTTCGGCTGCGGCCTTGAACTCGTCCCATGTGGCCGCAGGCTTCAGGCCGGCGGCATCGAACAGGTCCTTGCGGTAGAAATAGATGACCGAGCCGGAATGCAGGCCGGGAATGCCGTAAATATCCTTGCCCTGGCCGACCGTGCCGGTCGCCATGTCGAAGATGCCGACATTGGCCATGGCCGGCGGCAGGAAGTCGGCGATGTCCCAGTCGGGCGGGGTCTTCGACGGATCGTCGATATAGGCGTTGAGCTGCTCGTAATAACCGCCGCCGACCTGCTGGGTGGTGAGGAAACCCAGATATTCGATCAGCTCGAACGACGACTTGTCGGCCTTGAGGTTCTGCAGCGTCTTCTCGATCAGCGCGCCGAGGGCCGGCGAGGTGATCTCCATTTCCATGCCGGTTTCTTCGGTGAACTTCGGCAGCATGTCGGCCAGCGCGCGGTGGTCGTTCTCGTCACCCGTCATCAGGATCGAGAGTTTCGTGCCTGCATGCTTCTTCCAGTCGAAATCGGCGGCGAGCGCCGGGTCCATTCCGAAGCGCCCGGCCAGCGCGGCCGAAAGGCCGAGCATGCCGGCGCTCCGCAGCAGGCGGCGGCGGTCGATCGAGGCATGCGCGAGCGCGTTCAAAACGCCTGTCTTGGTGCTGTCGTCCATATTTTCCTCCCGAGGTGAAACGCCAAGCTAGAAACGTCGGCTTATGCCAAGCTAACTACGCTGCTTCGAACTAGTCAATCGTTTGAGTGACGCCTTGTTATCGATTCCATCTGAAATTCCGAAAAAATGCGCGGAGCGGACGAATTCTTGACCCGCAATCTAGTCAAACCATTGCCTAAATTCCCGATCGGGTCTTTTCTAGGCGTGGGAGCGCTCCGCAAACCCGGAGCGAAATGCCGGAACCGGATTGGGAGAAAATTGGTCATGAGCGGGAAAAGTGTCGTCGTCACCGGCTGCGGAACCGGCATAGGCAGGGCCATCGCCTTGCGGCTCGCGGCCGATGGATGGAGCGTGGTCGGACTGGAGCTGAACCCGGAGACCGGCGGAAAGACCCGGGCGGACCTCGGCGCCGGCCACGACGTGATCATCGGCGATGCTTCCGAGCGCGCTGTGCTGGCCGCTGCGCGTGAAAAGGCCGAGACGTTCGCTCCGTTGTGCGGTTGGGTGAACAATGTCGGCATAGCCCTGATGGGCAATCTGCACGAGCCGAAGGAGCCCGAGGTCGAGCGGCTGATGAAGGTTAATCTGATGTCGCATTTCTGGGGATCGTCGGAGGCGATCTCCACCTGGGTGCGGCAGCGCAGGGTGGGCGCCATCGTCAACGTTTCGTCGGTGCACGGCCGCTCGGCCTTCAACATGTGGGCGGCCTATGACTGCGCCAAAGCCGGCATCGACGCGCTGACCCGCTACATCGCCGTCGAATACGGGCCGGTCGGCATCCGCGCCAATGCGGTGGCGCCGGGCGCTATCCGCACGCCGCTGGTCAGCCAGGTGATCCGCGAGAGCCCGGACCCCATAATTGCCGAGCGCGAAATGTCGATCCAGCACCCGCTGGAGCGCATCGGCGAGCCGGAGGAGGTGGCCGCGGCCGTCGCCTGGCTGCTCTCGGATGAGGCTTCTTTCGTCACCGGGCAGTCGCTGGCGGTCGATGGCGGCTTGACCTCGCGCTGCTATCGATACAATCCGGATGCGCAATTGCTTGCCCGCTATCAGGAGGCGCGTGCTTGACTGAATCGCCGCGTCCCCGGCCAGCCACGCTGAAGGACATCGCCACGGCCGTCGGCGTCGACATTTCGACGGCGTCGAAGGTCGTCAATGGCGGCGGCATCAGCGTGCGCCCGGAGACGCGCAAGGCGATCCTCGACGAGGCGGCGCGGCTCAACTACCGGCCGCATGCGCTGGCTCGGAATTTACGGACGCGGCGCACCGGCGCCATCGGCGTGCTGCTGCCCGACCTCACCAACCCGATCTATGCGGCGACGATCCGCGGGGCGGTGCGGCGGGCCGAGGAACTGGGCTACGTCACGCTGGTCGCCGAGGCGCAGGACGACGCGGCCTCGGCGTCGATCTACAGCAAGCTTGTGGCTGAGCGGCGCATCGACGGTTTTATCATCGCGGTCGCTGCCAAGCGCGACCTGATCGCGGCGATCGATGCGCAGCCGGTGCCACATGTCTTCGTCAACCGCCGCGCCAGCATAGGGCGCAGTGTTACCGTGGATGACGAGGCCGCGGCACGGCTTGCGGCGCGCACGCTGATCGAGGCGGGGCACAAGCGGTTGGGTTTCATCGGCGATTCTGACGAGATGGACACGGCGCGCCGCCGCCGTGCCGGCTTTTTCGGGGAGGCGAGGAAGGCGGGACTGCCTGATGTAGTGGATGCGGTCGAACCCTATTCGCGGCGGGGCGGCTTCGATGCCTGCCTGAAGCTGCTTGCCGCAAAACCGCGTCCCACCGGCATCTTCGCATCCAACCTTCTGGTCGGCATCAGCGCACTGGCCGCCGCGCGCAGCCTTGGGGTGCGGGTGCCGGAGGATCTCTCCATGGTGACGCTCGACTTCGAGGACGCCAACTATTCCGCGCCGCCGCTGACGGCGATCGCGATGCCGCTCGACGAGATGGGCACGCTCGCCGTCGAGGAACTGCACGCCATGATCGAAGGCCGCGAGCCGAAGGATGTCGTGGTCGACGTCGCGCCGACGCTGATTTCGCGCGCCTCGGTGGCGCCGCCGCCGAAGTGGCCCGACTCTCCCGCTGACGCAGGTCAATAGCAATTGAGCTTTGTTGACAAATGATCCTCCCCGCCTCGCCTTTGGCGAGACGCGGAGGCATCACCCCCTTGTATCTGCACGAGAGTGATTTTGTGCGATTGCAGCGACTGAACCTCGAACCGGATGGCCATCCGGTTCGAGGTTCAGTCGCTGCAATCGCACAAAATCACTCTCGTGCAGATACAAGGGGGTGATGCCGAGACGAACCGGCGAAGCCGGTTCGGGGAGGATAACGCCCATATGCGATAGTCCAGCTATCAGGTCGGAGGGTAAGTGCCCAACGGCAATATCTCCGACCGCTTGACCTGCTTCAACGCAAAGCTGCTTTCGATCGACGCGACATTGTCGAGCCGCGTCAGCTTGGCCTTCAGAAACTCCTCATAAGCATCAAGGTCGCGCACGACGATGCGCAGCAGATAGTCGCGCTGGCCGGTCATCAGGTAGCAGTCCAGCACTTCCGGCCAGCGCGTCACCGCCTGCGAGAAGCGGTCGAGGTCTTCCTCGCGCTGCCGCTCCAACTTGATCGAAGCGAAAGCGCTGATCGGCAGGCCGGCCTTCTTCTGGTCGATGACCGCCGTATAGCCCTTGATGATGCCGTCCTGCTCCATCAGTCGCACGCGCCGCGCGCATGGCGAGGCGGACAGCCCGACCTTGTCCGCAAGGTCCTGGGTGGTGATCTTCCCGTCCATCTGGATGGCGGCGATGATCTTTCGGTCGATCTCGTCCAGTTCGCGCATTGGTGATTTTTCCGCGTTTGCATGGTCACGTTGGCGGAATCCGCCAATTCAAACCATCCCAGAAGCCGAGATTGGCCGCAATATGCGGATAGTCCCTGCTAAGATCGATTGTGCTTCGGGGAGGTTTTCATGAGCAGGCACGATCTCGAAACGCTCGCGGCGCTGGAACGCAAGGTGCTTTGGCTGGCGACATGGATGATCCACAACGCCAATCATCTGCGCGACAGCGATGACGGGCTGAAGGTCGGAGGGCATCAGGCATCCTCGGCGTCGCTGGCGACGATCATGACGGCGCTCTATTTTTCGGCGCTGCGCCCCGAGGACCGCGTTGCGGTCAAGCCGCACGCCAGCCCGATCTTTCACGCGATCCAATACCTGCTCGGCAACCAGAGCCTCGAAAAGCTCCAGAACTTTCGCGGCTACAAGGGCGCACAATCCTATCCGTCGCGGACGAAGGACGTCGATGATGTGGATTTTTCGACCGGCTCGGTCGGCCTCGGCGTAGCGCAGACGCTGTTCTCGGCGCTGGCGCAGGACTATGTGCGCGCAAAAGGCTGGGGGCTCGAGCGGCCGGAAGGCAAGATGGTGGCGCTCATCGGCGACGCCGAGATGGACGAAGGCAACATTTTCGAGGCGCTGCTGGAGGGCTGGAAACACGGCGTTCGCAACACCTGGTGGGTGGTCGACTATAACAGGCAGAGCCTCGATGCCGTGGTGCGCGAAGGGCTTTGGGCGCGATTCGAGGCGATCTTCCGCAATTTCGGCTGGGATGTCGTCATCCTCAAGCATGGCGAATTGCAGCAGCAGGCGTTTTCCGAGCCGGGAGGCGAGAAGCTGCGCGAATGGATCGACGCCTGCCCGAACCAGCTCTATTCGGCGCTGACTTTCCAGGGCGGGGCCGCCTGGCGCAAGCGCCTCAGCGATGATCTCGGCGACCAGGGGCCGGTGTCGCGGCTGATCGACAGCCGCAGCGACGACGAACTGGCACGGCTGATGGGCAATCTCGGCGGCCACGACCTGCCGAGCATCCTCGATGCCTTCGAACAAGCCCGCAAGCATGACCGCCCGACCTGCTTCATCGCCTATACGATCAAGGGTTTCGGATTGCCGCTGGCGGGCCACAAGGACAATCATGCGGGGCTGATGACGCCGACCCAGGTCGAGTCCCTGCGCAAGATCATGGCTGTCCGGGAAGGACGTGAATGGGAGCGGTTCGAAGGGATCAAAATCCCTGAAGCCGTCCTCAAGCGCTTCCTCTCGGCGGTCCCATTTGTCCAGGCCGGTCGTAGGCGCTATTCGGCCCCGGCCATCGCCGTGCCGGAGGCGCTGGCCTTTTCGCCGCAGGCGGCGATGTCGACCCAGCAGGGGTTTGGCCTGCTGATGCATGAGATCGGCAAGAGTGATACGCCGCTCGCCGACCGCGTCGTCACCACCTCGCCCGACGTGACGGTCTCGACCAATCTCGGCGCCTGGGTCAACCGGCGCGGCCTGTTCGCGCGCGATGAACTGGCTGACGTGTTCAAGGCGGAGCGCATTCCCTCGACCTACAACTGGACCTTTTCGCCAAAAGGCCAGCACATGGAACTCGGCATCGCCGAGATGAACCTGTTCATCATGCTGTCGGCGCTCGGCCTGTCGCATTCGATCTTCGGCGAAAGGCTGCTGCCGGTCGGCACGCTCTACGATCCGTTCATCGAGCGCGGCCTCGATGCGCTGAACTACGCCTGCTATCAGGACGCGCGTTTCATCCTCGCGGCGACCCCTTCGGGTGTGACGCTCGCGCCGGAGGGCGGGGCGCACCAGTCGATCGCCACGCCGCTGATCGGCATGGCGCAGGACGGGCTGGCGAGTTTCGAGCCGGCCTATGTGGATGAGCTTGCGACGATCCTGCGCTGGTCGTTCGACTATATGCAGCGTTCGGGCGAGGCAGAGCCGGATGCGCGGAGTTGGCTGCGCGACTTGACCGGCGGGTCGGTCTATCTGCGCCTTTCCACCCGCAACATCGAGCAGCCAAAGCGAGCGATCGGACCCGACCTTGCCCAGGACATGATCGACGGCGCCTACTGGATGCGCCGGCCGGGGCCGAATGCGCAGGTCGTCGTCGCCTATACCGGCGCGGTCGCGCCGGAAGCCATCGAGGCGGTCGGGCTGATGGCCGAGGACCGGCGCGACGTCGGCCTGCTCGCCGTCACCTCCGCCGACCGCCTGAACGCCGGCTGGACCGCCGCGTCTCGGGCGCGCGAGCAGGGCGCTTCCCAGGCGCTGAGCCATATCGAGCGGCTGCTGCTTGGCGTGCCGCCGCATTGTGCTCTGATCACCGTGCTGGACGGGCATCCGGCGACGCTCGCCTGGCTGGGCTCGGTGATGGGGCATCGCACGCGCTCGCTCGGCGTCGAACATTTCGGCCAGACCGGCACCATCGCCGATCTCTACCGCCACTTCGGCATCGACGCGCGCGGCATCATCACCGCGGCGCAGGCGGTCGCGCCGGGGCGGCCGATCCGGCATTTGCGGGCGGTGTAATACCGGCGGCGGTCAACCTTGATCGCCATTGGCATCGGAATACCAGCGCATGCGCCGCCAAGCGCACCAGGCGGATGGCGTTCGAATCCGCGACAAGTCAAACCCTGCATGTGCGGCCGTCACGACGTATCGATACGTCCCGCCTCGGGGCAGGCCATTGCGCGCCGCGCCTCCATTACCTGATCTCGCCGCGCCATCGCCGCCGCGCGGTGCGTAACACTTCGATTTGGCTCGCTGCGAAACAGCCGCCGCCCAACAGGAGCCTTCAAGCCGCCGAAGACGAAGGCCAGCGCGCGCAAGCAGCGGGCGAGCCGCAAAGCCTCGGCGCAGCCATCGGCCTCAACCCCGCCCGCCGCAGTCGGGGGCAAGGCAAGCGCGCCGTCGGCCTGGCCGATAGCAAACGCCCGCGCAACGGCCTCCGCCGGCCGCAGCATCGAAAGCACCAGAACGCGAATCCAGAGCGGCAGGACGCAAAGGAACTCGGCCAGAACGGCCAGCCTAATCAGCGTCGCTGCGATGCTCTCCAGCGTCTCCTGCTCATATTGGCGTTCCGCCCGGTCCATCTCAGCCTCCGTTCGAGGCACACAATAACAGCGGGCTGGAAAAGATCAAGGAATTTTTTCCTATTCATCTCATCCTTCCAGCATGGCATCGTATCAGTGTGGAAGACCATGCAATGCCCGATACCGGCGGCGAGCAAGTTCAAAGGCCCTGGCATAATACCGCCGCCTGTTTGTTTTGACCAGGGCACTCCCCCTTACTGTGCTGCCGGGAGAGAAGTCCGGCAGGACAGTGAGGGGCGGCGCCGGTCAAGAAAAATGACCCTTGCCACAACGCATGCCGACTACAGACGTGGGATGCTCCGGTCCCAGTCGCGGCGTTTCACCAGTTCGCCGTTTTCATAGGCCTCCATCGTCGCCTTAATCTCAAACGTGGTCGAAGTGCAGGCGACGCGCGTCGATGTCTTGGTGCGGATGTCCCAGCCGTCGCGATGCAGCCGCCATGTCGCTCGGGTTTCGGCGGTCGTCGCCGACGGGTCGCCTTCTCGAACGCGATAATGCTCCTCGGAATCCGCCGCGAAGGACAGCCCGATCTTCGGCAGCGTGTAAGACGCGCGTTCGCGATGCACGGTGACCGTGGTTTCGCCGGTCATCGGGTCTTCGGTGATGGTACGGTTGCGGCCGGCGAGCTTTCCGACCGTATAGGGTTCGGGCTCCGCCTCCTGCGGCTCGCCGAAAGGCGTGAGGCGTTCGTCCAGCGGCGAGGCCGTTCGCACAGGCAGGCTGAGCGAACCAGTCGACAGTGTCAGTGTAGCGAGATCAGCTGACGGCCAGGCGATCGGCCAGTGTGCCGTGGCCAGTGCCAGGCGGATACGGTGGCCAGCGGGAAACGCCTGCGCGCTGTCGTTGAGCACGATTTCGACCCGGTAGGTCTCGCCCAGCTCAAGCGGTTCGGGGTTCTCGTGGCCATTGCGGTGGGTGAGATTGAGCAGGCCGTAGGTTACGAGCGTCGACGAGCCGTCCGGTGCGACGTCCTCCAGCCGCGCGGCGATCATCGCGGAGGGTTTGTCGGAGGCGAGGTCGAGCGTCACAACCGGCGCTCCGAAGATTTCGATGTGATTGGGGAGCGGTGCCGTATCGAAGTACACCGAGCGGCCGTCGTCGGGGCGCTGGTCGGCCGGCAATTCGCCGGCGAGGCCGTAGGGACACCATTCGCCGAAGGTAACGCCGGTCGACAGGCTGGAAGCGATGAGGATGGGTTCGCAGGTTGACCGTTCGGGGGCAAGCGCCCGGTCGGAGAGATGAAGGATTTTTGACGCGCGATTCTCCGGCGGCCAGTTCGTCTCGGCGATCCAGCGGCCTGGCCGCTCGGGATAGGTGGTCGCCGGGCGCACGCTCTCCTGCATCCACGCGCGGAGGACAGGCTCATCCATTATTCCATTGTCGATCCCCTTCAGCCAAAAATCCCACCAGCGCAGCGCCTCCTGCAAAAAGCCGATCCGCGGGCCGGGCTGCGCGGCATGCGGCCAGGCATGCGCCCACGGGCCGATCAGCCCCTTTTTCGGTCCGGGCAGGCCGGCCAACATGCGCGGTATGGCGTTGGAATAGCCGTCGGCCCAGCCTCCGACCGCATAGACGGCGGCCTCGATCCGCGAATAATCCTCGCATACAGAACCCTGCTTCCAGTAGTCGTCATAGGTCTGGTGCTCGATCCAGGTGGCAGCCATCAGCGGGTTGTCGTCCAGCCGTGCCAGCCACATGTCGCGCCAGCGCTCGCCGACCACCAGCGGGTCCGGCGGCTGAGCGCCGTAGGCGAACATGGTGGATGCCCAGGCGATCGAATTGTTGAGCAGGCAGCCGCCCATGAAGTGGCAGTCGTCGGCATAACGGTCGTCGGTGGAGCAGGCGGTGATGATCGCCTTCAGCGCCGGCGGACGGTGGCTCGCCACCTGCAGCGAATTGAACCCTCCCCAGGAAATGCCCATCATGCCGACGGTGCCGCTGCACCATTTTTGCGCGGCGAGCCAGGCGATGGCTTCCACCGCATCGGCCTGCTCCTGCGGAAGATATTCGTCGTGCAAAATGCCTTCGGAATCACCGGAGCCGCGCATGTCGACGCGCACGCCGGCATAGCCGTGTCCGGCGAACCAGGCATGCATCTGGCGGTCGCGCAGCACGGTGCTGTCGCGGCGGCGGTAGGGCAGGAATTCGAGGATCGCCGGCACCGGATCTTGCACCGCATCCTCCGGCAGCCAGATGGTGGCGGCAAGCCGCGTGCCGTCAGCAAGCACGATCCATTCCGTGTCGATGGTGCGCACGCGCCTGGGGAAATCATGGACTGTGCGGATGTTCATCGACGCTTCTTTCCGGGATTGGATGGCGGCACCGGCCGGCCGCCATGAAGGGGGTTGGCGACGGCTGCCATCGCGTTCCACGAAACAAGGCCAAAACGGAATGATTTGTCTAGACGTATCGGCCTTGCGAAGAGGTCTTTCTTGTGCGCGAAATGACTTCCATCCAGTTTGAGGGCTGGGACGAATTTTCTCATCGCACGTCGCCGTCAACCGGATTTTTGAAAGGAACGACCATGAGCTTTGAACTTACGCGGAGAGGTTTTCTAGCGGGGACCGCGGCGGCAGCGGTGGGGGTCACCGTGCTCGGCCAGCCATGGTCGAATGTCGTTCATGCCGCCGACGGCCGCATCGTCGTGCGCATCGACGAGGATCTTAAGAACCTCGATCCGGCGAACCGTACCGGCGCGACCGACGTCAACGTCATCCTGGCGGTCGGGCAGGGGCTGGTGAAATTCAAGCCGGGCTCGACCGAATGGGAGAACGACGCGGCGGCCGACATCAAGCAGGTCGACGACAAGACCATCGAGTTCACGCTGAAGGAAGGGCTGAAGTTCAGCGGCAACTATGGCGAACTCACCGCCGAGGACGTGAAGTTCTCGTTCGAGCGCTTCATCACGCCGGGGCCTGACGGCAAGAAGGTCGACTATGCCGACGATTGGGCGGCGCTCGAGTCGGTCGAGGTTACCGGCAAGCTGACCGGAAAAATCCATCTGAAGAACCCGTCGCCGGCCGTGTGGCTGATCGCGCTGGCCGACGGTTCCGGGGTCATCATCTCCAAGAAGGCGTTCGAGGAACTCGGCGAAAAATACAAGACCAGCCCGATCGGCTCCGGCCCCTACATCCTGAAGGAGTGGGTGCCGCGCGACCATTTCACGCTCGTCGCCAATCCCGACTATCTCGGCGACAAGCCGGCTTTTTCGGAAATCGTCGGCAAGCCGATCGCCGAGGACAAGACGGCGCAGCTCGCGCTGCAGGCCGGCGAGATCGATTTTACCCGGCTCGATCCGGCGGTCGCCAAGGACGTCGGCGCGACCAAGGGCCTCAAGGTCGAAAAACTGTCGGCCATCGACTACATCTGGATCGGCCCGAACATCGAGAAGAAACCGTTCGACGACGTTCGCGTGCGCCAGGCGGTGCGGCTGGCGCTCGACATTCCCGCCATCATCGCCGCCGCCTATAACGGCTCGGTCGAACCTGCCTATGCTCTGGAGGCTCCGGGCATCCTCGGTTACTGGGCCGATGCGCCGAAGCGCGAGCGCGACATCGACGGCGCAAAGAAACTGCTTGAGGAAGCGGGGCAGGGCGGCGGTTTCTCGACGCGGCTCACCGTGCTCAACAAGGCGGTTGCGCAGGCGACGGCCGCCGTCGTGCAGGCCAACCTCGCCGAGATCGGCATCGACGTGCAGATCGACGCCATCGACGAGGGTGCCTACTGGGCCTATGGCGAGAACGACGCCTCGAAGGATCTTGACCTCGTACTGGTCGAATATCGCGGCAAATTCGATCCCGGTTTCCAGACGCAGTGGTTCACCTCAGACCAGATCGGCAAGTGGAACTGGCAGCGCTGGGGTAGCAAGGGGTTCGACGACCTGCACAAGCAGGGCGGCATCGAGACCGACGTGAAGAGGCGCGAGGAAATCTACATTGCCGCGCAAAAGCTGATGGACGAGTCCGCGGCCTTCTGGTGGATCACCCACAACGCCTACACGTTCGGCTTCAAGGACACGCTGTCGCCCGGCATCCTGCCGAACGGCAACCAGTGGCAGTACGCTTCGTTCAAGCAGGCTTGACCTTTCTTTGCGGAAGCGAGGACATTGAGGCGCCCGGCTTTCGAGCCGGGCGCTTGCCGTTAGCAGTATGCCAGGGCCGCGCCGCATGAACCGTTTCTGGACCGAAGGCAGCCTGTTCCGCTACGGCGCTTTCCGGCTGGCGACGGCCGTACTCGTGCTGATCGGCTCGATGACCTTGCTTTGCTGCCTGACGCTGCTGGTGCCCGGCGATCCCGCGACCATCCTGCTCGGCCCGCGCGCAACGCCGGAAGCCGCCGCCCTGCTGCGCGAACAGATGGGCCTCAACCTGCCGCTCTATGAGCGCGTCGCGGTGTTTTTCGCCAATGCGCTGCGAGGCGATCTCGGCGTCGACGTCATCAACGGCCGCCCGGTCGCCGGCATGGTTTTCGCTGCCTTGCCCAACACCATGCTGCTCGCCGTCTCGGCCATCGGGCTGGCCGTGCTGATCGGTATTCCGATCGGCTGCTACGCCGCCGTCCGCCAGGGCAGCCTGCTCGACCAGGCGCTCGCGGTCGCCAGCGTCGGGCTGGTCGCCACGCCGAGCTACGTTGTGGCGATCACGTTGCTCTACTTCTTCTCGGTCCGGCTCGGCTGGTTTCCGGTTTTGGGGGCAGGGGATGCGGGCGATCCGCTCGACCAGCTTCATCATCTGGTGCTGCCGACGATAGCGCTCGCCGTCGGCTGGATCGGCTATATCGCGCGGCTTGTCCGCTCCTCGCTACTGGAGGTGCTGAACGAGCCGTATATCCGTACGGCGCGTGCCTACGGCCAGCCGGAACGCCGCATCGTCATGAAATATGCGCTGAAGCTGGCCTGCATCCCGACCGTCGCTATTCTTGGCGTCGGCATCGGCGAACTGATGGGCGGGGCGCTGTTCGTTGAGATCATCTTCAACCGGCCGGGGCTGGGCTCGTTGATCTTCGACGCGATCAGGAACCGCAACTACCCGATCGTCCAGGGCGGCATCCTGGTGGTCGTGTCGATCTTCGTGCTGGTCAATCTGCTGGTCGATTTCTCCTATGCCTGGCTCGATCCGCGCGTGCGCGAGAGCCTCGGCCGGGCCGGTGGCGGAGCCTGAGCGTGGAGGTGTTCCGGCGCATATGGGCGAGCCCCAGCGGCCGTCTCGGAATGGTGGCGACGCTGCTCGTCATCCTCGGCGGGGTGGCCGCGCCGCTGATCGCCACCCACATGCCCAATCAGCTCGATGTCGCCGCAAGGCTGACCCCGCCTTCCGCCGCGCACTGGCTGGGGACCGATCATCTCGGCCGCGACCTGTTCTCCCGTGCGCTGTTCGGCACACGCATCGCCGTCGGCGTGGCATTGGCGGTCACGGCCACGGCGCTGGCCGCCGGCATCCTGCTCGGCGTCGTCGCGGCCAGTGGGCCGGCGGCCGTCGAGCGGACGATCCTCGCCGCCTTCGACATCATCAGCTCGTTCCCGAGCCTCATCCTGGCGCTCGCGCTGGTGGCGGTGCTCGGCCCTGGACTGATCAACATCATCATCCTGGTCACAATCGTCTTTGTGCCGCAGTTCGGCCGGGTGGCCCGGGCGCAGACGCTCGCGGTCAAGGAGCGACCGTTCATCGAGGCCGAGCGCGCGCTGGGCGCCTCCAGCGGGCGCGTCCTGACCTTCCATATCCTGCCCAACATCGTGGGCCCGATCGTAGTTCTCGCCTCGATGAACATTCCGGTGGTGATCACGCTGGAAGCAGGCCTTTCCTTCCTCGGCGTCGGCATCCGCCCGCCGCTGGCGAGCTGGGGCACCATGCTGTTCGACGGTTTCACCTATCTCGAACAGTCGGTCTGGCCGGTGCTGGTGGCCGGCGGCTCGCTGACCTTGGCCACGCTCGGTTTCACCCTGTTCGGTGAAGCCCTGCGCGATGCGCTCGACCCGAAATTGAGGCGCGAGCCATGAGCGCGGATGCGTTGGTCAAAATCGAAAATCTATCGGTGGATTTTTCCACGGCGAAGGGCGCATTGCATGTGCTGCGCGACGTCAGCCTGTCGATCCCGCGCAATCGGGTCGTCGGCCTTGTCGGCGAGAGCGGCAGCGGCAAGTCGACGTTGGCGCTGGCCCTGCTCGGCCTGCTGCCGGACAATACGGGGCGGGTTGCCGGCCGCATCGAACTCGACGGCGAAAACCTGCTCGACACGCCGCCGGAGGAGTTGCAAAAACTGCGCGGCGGGCGCATCGCCATGATTTTCCAGGACCCGATGACCGCGCTCAACCCGGTCTTTTCAATCGGCACGCAACTGGTCGACGCGCAGCGCAACCGGCACCCGAAGATCGGCCGCCGCGAACTGCTGAAACGGGCCGGCGACATGCTGAAACGTGTCGGCATCTCCAATCCCGAGGCGCGGCTTGCCGCCTATCCGCACCAGCTTAGCGGCGGCATGCGCCAGCGCGTGATGATCGCGATGGCGCTGCTCTGCGAACCAGACATATTGATCGCCGACGAACCGACCACGGCGCTTGACGTCACCATCGAAGCACAGATCGTGAAACTGATCGGCGACCTGCGCGCCGATTTCAGCGGTTCGATCGTGCTGGTCTCGCACAGCCTCGGCCTGATCTCCGAACTCTGCGACGAGGTCGCGGTCATGTATGCAGGCAAGGTGGTGGAAAGTGCCCCGACGAAGAACCTGTTCGGCAACCCGCGCCATCCCTACACGCTGGCGCTGCTCGCCTGCGAGATCGATCCGGAGGACGAGCCGGGCGAGCCGCTGACAACCATCAAGGGCGGTCTGCCCGATCTCATCGATGTGCCGAAGGGCTGCATTTTTGCGGCGCGCTGCCCGTCGCGTTTCGACAGATGCGCCGAGGAGCCGCCTCTGCGCGATGTCGAAGCCGGCCACAGATCGGCGTGCTGGCTCGCATGACCGCTGTTCTTACGATAGCGGTTGAAGACCTGCGCATCATTTTTTCCGGTGGCGTGCAGGCCGTGGCCGGCATCAGTCTGGCGCTCAGGGTTGGCGAGACGGTCGGGCTGGTCGGCGAAAGCGGCAGCGGCAAGACGACGCTCGCCAAGGCGCTGGTCGGGCTCAACCGGCCGACATCCGGAAAAGTATTTCTGGAGGGCCGCGACCTGACCGGCCTGACCCGCGCCGACCGGCTGTGGCTGCGCCGCCGCGTGCAGATGATCTTTCAGGACCCGCTGTCGTCGCTGTCACCGCGCATGAAGATCGCGTCGCTGCTGGCCGAGCCGATCAAGATCCATAGTCTCGACCGCCGCGAGCGCTGGCCGCAGGTGCTCGACATCGTCAAGCGACTCGGTCTCTCCGAGGCCCAGCTCGAAAAATATCCCCATCAGATCAGCGGCGGCCAGGCGCGGCGGGTGGCGATTGCCCGTGCGCTGGTCACCGATCCGTCCTTCCTCATCGCCGACGAGCCCACCGCCGGCCTCGATGTGTCCGTGCAGGGCGAGTTGCTGAACCTGCTCGCCGACCTGCAGAAGCGGCACTCGCTCGGCATCCTGATCGTCAGCCACAATCTCAACGTCATCGGCCGGGTCACCGACCGCGTCGCCATCATGTATCTCGGCAAGATCGTGGAAGAGGGGGTTACGCGCAGCGTCTTCCGCGCGCCGCGCCACCCCTATACGCATGCGCTGCTGTCGGCCAATCCGGTCATCGATCCCGAGCACAAGCGGGAAAAGCTGGTGCTGTCGGGCGAGATCCCGAGCCCGTCGAACCCGCCCTCCGGCTGCCGGTTTCACACGCGCTGCCCGCGCGTCCAGGATCGTTGCAAGGTGGAAGAGCCGGCGCTGACCGGGCCGCAGGGCCAGCGCTACGCCTGCCACTTCCCGCTGGAAAGCGCCGCGTAGAGCGCTTCCGCGTCGATGCCGAGCGGGCGGTCCGCCCGCAACATCGCCACATGTGCGCGAACTGCCGCGTGGATCGTCCTGGTGGCCGCAGCCAGGGCGACACCGCCACGCAGGTCGACCGCCTGCGTTGCGGCCATCAATTCAAAGGCAATCAGCCGCCGCCATAGCGCGATCATCTCCGCGCATTTGGCGACCGCCAGCGGGGTCTGGGTGGCGTGGTCCTCGACGCCTTCCGAGACTGGCAGGAAATCGAGCATGACCGGGTTAGCCTTGTGGCGGATGGCGGCTAGGATTGCGGTCACCGTCTTCTGCAAAGGCACGAAACCGGCCGACGCGCCGCCGACCGGCGACAGGTATTTCGGCAGGCCATTGCGGCCGGAACTGGTCAACTGGATGAAACGCGCCGCGCTTGCTGCGGCGGCCTGCGCGATGGCGAGGCCGAGCGTCTCGCAGGCGAGCGCCAGCGCCGGCGTGTGGAAATTGCCGGTGGACCGCACAAGACCGTCATCGGCCAGCACCAGCGGATTGTCGGCGGCTGCGTTGAGTTCGATTTCGGCTGCGTGCCGCGCCCGCCCGATCGCGTCGATCAGCGCGCCGTGGATTGACGGAATGCAGCGGATCGACAGCGGGTCCTGGAGGGCCGTCGGCAGTCCGTCATCCTCGCCCAGCAGACCGCGCAACTGCGCCGCCGCCTCGGCCTGTCCGGGAGCCGGCCGCGCCTCCTGCAGCCTGGGATCGAGGATGGAGCGGTTGGCGCCCCAGGCCGCCATGGTCAGCGCCGCCGCCTGCTGCTGCTGGTCGAAGGCCGACAGGGCATCGGCGATGGCCAACGCGCCGGCGCCGGCAGATACCGCGGAAGAATTGATCAGCGACAGTCCGTCCTTCGGTCCCAGCGTGACGGGCGACAGTCCGGCGCGCGCCAGTGCTTCCACCGCCGGCAGGCGCTCGCCGAAAAACTCGACTTCGCCTTCGCCGATCAGGCAACGCGCCAAGGCGGTCATCAGCACGAGATCGCCCGCGCCGATGGAGCCGATCGACGGCATCACCGGATGGATTTTTGCGTTCAGCGCGGCGACCAGCGCTTCGAACACCTTTGGCGAAAGGCCCGACCCGCCGCGCGACAGCATGGCGGCGCGCGCGAACATCGTCGCGCGGACAGTCTCGGCAGGCAGGGGATCGCCGACCGCGCCTGAGCGGCCATGCAGCAACTGCCGCTGGAATTCGGAAGCGTCGCCCTCCACCGAGGTCCCGAGATTGGCGCCCAGCCCGGTGTTCAGCCCGTAGATGCGCTGACCATCGGCTGCGACCCGATCCAAGACTTCGCGCGCCTTGCGCAGCCGCTCTCCGACGGCAGGAGCGACGGCGACCACCGCGCCACCGCGCGCGACGGCGGCGACGTCCTCCACCGTGACATGAGCGGCACCGATCTCGACCGTGGTCACGCGAAGCGCAGCCTCTGGCCGATGCCCCTAGCCGCCGCCTTGGTAAGCATCGCCTTGCCCAGCGCGATGTCGGAGAGCGACAGGCCGCGATGCCAGAACAAGATCGTCTCGTCGTCGCTTTCCCGGCCGGACTTCAGCCCCGCCGCGATCTGCCCGAGTTCGGCATGCAGCGTTTCTTCGCTCAGCCGGCCGGTCTCGACATGGGCGCGCAGCGAGCCGAACTTTCCGGTTCTGCACTGGCCCCAGTCGTCCACCACCATCTTGTCCATGATGTCGGTCAGAGACAGTTCCACCGCGCTCATCGTGCCGTAGGGGACCACGAAGGCGCCCGGCTTGATCCATTCCGTCTTCAGCATCGGCTCCGGCTGAGACAGCCGTGACGCCTCGACGATTATATCGGCGCCCTCGATGGCGCTTTGCCAATCCTGCGTTGCCCTTACCGGCTTGCCGAGAACGGCCGACAGCTTTGCCGCAAAACCATCCCGGCTTTCCGGGCGGCGCGAATGCACGCGGATCTCGTCGAAATCGAACAGCGAATCCAGCAGGCGCACATTCCAATACGCCGTACCGCGCGCGCCAATATGCGCCAGCACTTTCGAGCCCTTGCGCGCCAGGTGTTTTGCGCCGAGCGCCGTCACCGCGCCGGTTCGCATGTCGGTGATGACGGTGGCGTCCAGAATGGCGCGCGGCATGCCGGTACGCGGATCGAACAGGTTCAGGATACCGAATTCCGACGGCAGCCCGTGCAGGTAATTGTCGACATAGTCGCCGACGATCTTTACCCCGGCCGCGTCCAGCGGCGCGACGTAGCCGCGCAAGACGTTGAAATGGCCGTGGAAATCTGGATTCGGTTCGAGATGCACGCGCGGCTCGATCACCGTCTGGCCTTTGCCCTGCGCTACCAGTCCCGCCTCGACGGCCTCAAGGATTTCGGCGTCCGTCATGGCCAGCGCATCGATGTCGAGGGCATTGAGATAGTCGATATAGATCGGCGTCATCGGACCTGCTTTTTCCTGGCTACCCGCAGGGTGATAGGAGCATTGCTCACATGACGCAATCGCCCGCCGCCCGGCGCGGTCGAGCCGCCGGCCAGCAACCCGGCGAGCGGCTGGGCGCTTCTTCCTCCGGAATGCGACGCAGCCCCGCGGCGATTTGCAATGGACTTCCTGCTTGTCTGCCTGTTCACTGGGAGTGAAAAGGGACGCAACGGGAAGCGGTCGATGGCCAGGGAAAAACACGTCAGCAGGCCACTGCCCGCAGGGGAAGCAGTCGCGCCTCCCGGGCGCGGTCCTGCCAGCGAGATGGTTCACACGCCACATCCGCTGAACCAGAATCCGCACGCGGTCCGCGATCCCAAGGAGAACGTTCTGGAGGTGGCCATCGGCCGCGAGGTGAGGGCGCTCCGGAAAAAGCTCGGCATCACCGTCGCCGATCTGGCGGCCACTGCCAGCATCTCGCTGGGCATGCTCTCCAAGATCGAGAACGGCAACACCTCTCCCTCCCTGACCACGCTGCAGGCGCTGTCGCGGGCGCTCGGCGTGCCGCTGACGGCCTTCCTGCGGCGCTTCGAGGAAGATCGCAAGGCGGTGTTCGTCAAAGCGGGCGAGGGGGTCGATGTCGAACGCCGCGGGACGCGGGCCGGCCACCAATACCGGCTGCTCGGCCATGTCGGCGGGACGACCAGCGGAGTCGTCGTCGAACCGTATCTCATCACGCTGACGGAAAACTCGGACGTCTTCCCAACCTTCCAGCACGACGGCATGGAGTTCCTCTACATGCTGGAGGGCGAAGTGCTCTACCGCCATGGCAGCAATCTCTATCGCATGACGCCGGGCGACAGCCTGTTCTTCGACGCCGACGCCCCGCACGGGCCCGAGGAACTGACAAAACTGCCGATGCGCTATCTGTCGATCATCTCCTATCCCCAGAACAGCAGCGAATGAGCGTCGGCGGCAATGTCCGACAATCGCTTTCATGGCTAACTCGCGCGCTTTTGCTGATTTCCCTCACATGAATATAAAATTCATGGTGGTTGAAGGCGGTGGCGACCTCTGCTATTCGTAGCGGTGAAGCTTGCAGCGGAGACTTGTGCCATGTGCGGCATCGTCGGACTGTTCCTGAAGGACAAGGCGCTTGAGCCGAAATTGGGCGCCATGCTGTCGGAAATGCTGGTGTCGCTGAGCGACCGCGGACCCGACAGCGCAGGCATCGCCATCTACGGCCCCTCTTCGAAGGGCAAGGCGAAGATCACCATCCAGTCGGCCCGGCCGGAACAGGATTTCGACGGCCTCGCCGCCGAACTTGGCAAGGTGGTTGCGGCGAAGGTGGCAATGCAGGTGAAATCCACGCATGCGGTGATCGAGGTGCCCGCCGGCAAGCTCGAGGCTGCCCGCGACGCGCTGCCGGCCTTGCGGCCGGACGTGCGCGTCATGGGAGCCGGCGATGCGGTCGAGATTTTCAAGGAGGTCGGCCTGCCCCGGCAGGTGGTCGAACGCTTCGGCGTCGACGCCATGGGCGGCACGCATGGCATCGGCCACACCCGCATGGCGACGGAATCGGCGGTCACCACGCTTGGCGCGCATCCCTTCTCGACCGGGCCGGACCAGTGCCTCGTCCATAACGGCTCGCTCTCCAACCACAACAATGTCCGCCGCGACCTGGTCCGCAAGGGCATGCGGTTCGAGACCGAAAACGACACGGAAGTCGCCGCGGCCTACATCTCGTCGCGCCTGAAGGACGGCAGCGACCTCGGCGAGGCGCTGGAAGGCACGCTTTCCGACCTCGACGGCTTCTTCACCTTCGTCGTCGGCACGCGCAACGGTTTCGGCGTGGTGCGCGACCCCATCGCCTGCAAGCCCGCCGTGATGGCAGAGACCGACCAGTACGTGGCCTTCGGCTCGGAATACCGGGCGCTCGCCGGCCTTCCGGGGATTGCCGAGGCAAAAGTCTGGGAGCCTGAGCCGGCGAAAGTCTATTTCTGGGAGCACTGAATGCCGGTCGTCATCGATCTCGCAAAGTCTTCGTTGCGCGACCTCAATCAGGCGCTTCATGACATTCCGGACGGCTCGAACGAGACCGCCTGGGAAGTGCTCAATCCGCGCGGCAGCCATGCGGTGGCCGCCGGTGTCGACAAGCCGGTCAGCGTCGATGTGCGCGGCAGCGTCGGCTACTACTGCGGCGGCATGAACGACGGCGGCGAGATCACAGTTCATGGCTCGGCTGGGCCGGGCGTCGCCGAGAACATGATGTCAGGTGTGATCGTGGTCAAAGGCGATGCCAGCCAATATGCCGGCGCCACCGGGCGCGGCGGGCTGCTGGTCATCGAGGGCAACGCATCGTCGCGCTGCGGCATCTCGATGAAGGGCATCGACATCGTCGTGCATGGCTCGATCGGCCACATGTCGGCCTTCATGGCACAGTCGGGAACTCTGGTGGTGCTCGGCGACGCGGGCGACGCGCTCGGTGATTCCATCTACGAGGCGAAGCTGTTCGTGCGCGGTGCAGTGAAAAGCCTGGGCGCCGACTGCGTGAAGAAGAAGATGAAGCCGAAACATCTGGAGCGCCTGCGCGAGCTGCTGGAGCGCGCCGGCGTGACCGGCGTCGAGCCTGAGGAATTCACGCGCTACGGCTCGGCGCGAAAACTCTACAATTTCAACATCGACAATGCCGACGCGTATTGAGGCAGCATGACCTATCGCAACCCGCCGACCGCGCCGCGCAAGTCGGCGACCTTCGACGACTACACGCTGTCGGAAATCCGCCGCGCGGCGGCCACCGGCATTTATGATATCCGCGGTGCCGGCGCGAAGCGCAAGCTGCCGCATTTCGACGACCTGCTGTTCCTCGGCGCGTCGATCTCGCGCTATCCGTTGGAGGGTTATCGCGAGCGCTGCGGCACCGAGGTCGTTCTGGGCAGCCGGCATGCGAAGAATCCGATCGAGCTGAAAATCCCCATCACAATCGCCGGCATGAGTTTCGGCTCGCTTTCCGGCCCGGCCAAGGAAGCGCTCGGGCGTGGCGCGACCATCGCCGGCACCTCGACCACCACCGGCGACGGCGGCATGACGGAGGAGGAGCGCGGCCATTCGCAGACGCTGGTCTACCAGTACCTGCCGTCGCGCTACGGCATGAACCCGCGCGACCTCAGACGCGCCGACGCCATCGAGATCGTGGTCGGGCAGGGTGCCAAACCCGGCGGCGGCGGCATGCTGCTCGGCCAGAAGATTTCCGACCGCGTCGCAGACATGCGCACGCTGCCGAAAGGCATCGACCAGCGCTCGGCCTGCCGTCACCCGGACTGGACCGGCCCAGACGATCTGGAGATCAAGATCCTCGAAATCCGCGAGATCACCGATTGGGAAAAGCCGATCTATGTGAAGATCGGCGGTGCGCGGCCCTATTATGATACGGCGCTGGCGGTGAAGTCCGGCGCCGACGTGGTGGTGCTGGACGGCATGCAGGGCGGCACGGCGGCCACGCAGGAAGTTTTTATCGAGCATGTCGGCATGCCGACGCTGGCCTGCATCCGCCCGGCGGTGAAGGCACTGCAGGACCTAGGCATGCATCGCAAGGTGCAGTTGATCGTCTCGGGCGGCATCCGCAACGGCGCGGATGTAGCGAAGGCGCTGGCGCTCGGCGCCGACGCGGTGTCGATCGGCACGGCGGCGCTGGTGGCGCTCGGGGATAACGATCCGCGCTGGGAGGCGGAATACAACGACCTCGGCACCACCGCCGGTGCCTATGACGACTGGCATGAGGGCAAGGACCCGGCCGGCATCACCACCCAGGATCCGGATCTGATGCTGCGCCTCGACCCTGCCGCCGCCGGACGGCGGCTCGCCAATTACTTGAAGGTGATGACGCTGGAGGCGCAGACCATTGCCCGCGCCTGCGGCAAGAACCACGTCCACAATCTGGAGCCGGAGGACCTCTGCGCGCTGACGGTCGAGGCGGCGGCTATGGCGCAGGTGCCGCTGGCCGGCACGGACTGGATACCTGGCAGGAACGGCTACTAGGGGCGCAGGACGGAACAACAGGAAATGCCGGGGACAGTTTACTTTCTTTCCGCAGAAGGGCGGAGCCGTTTCAAGGCTGGCGCGGGCGGAAAAAAGTAAACTGTCCCCCAGCGCTTACCGAATAATGGCACCGGAAAATCCGGGCACAACGGGGAACTTCATATGGCAAAGACTTCCGAGACCGCAGACCTCGCCGCCTTCGCGAAGGCGAAAAACGTTAAATATTTCATGATCTCTTATACCGACCTGTTCGGCGGCCAGCGCGCAAAACTGGTGCCGGCGCAGGCGATATCGGACATGCAGAAGGACGGCGCGGGTTTTGCTGGTTTCGCCACCTGGCTCGACCTCACCCCGGCGCATCCGGACATGCTGGCGGTGCCGGATGCCAACTCCGTCATCCAGTTGCCGTGGAAGCCGGAAGTTGCCTGGGTCGCCGCCGATTGCGTGATGGAAGGAAAAACCGTCGACCAGACGCCGCGCGCCACGCTGAAGCGGCTGACGGCGGAGGCGGCCGCGGAAGGCATGTATGTGAAGACCGGCGTGGAGGCCGAGTTTTTTCTGATCTCTCCCGATGGAACCGCGATTTCCGATGCCGCCGACACGGCCTCGAAACCCTGCTACGACCAGCAGGCGGTCATGCGCCGCTACGATGTGATCGCCGAAATCTGCGACCACATGCTGACGCTGGGCTGGGGGCCGTACCAGAACGACCATGAGGACGCCAACGGCCAGTTCGAGATGAACTGGGCCTTCGACGACGTGCTCGCCACCGCCGACAAACACTCCTTCTTCAAGTTCATGGTGAAGTCGGTCGCGGAAAAGCACGGGCTGCGTGCCACCTTCATGCCAAAGCCTTTTTCGGGGCTGACCGGCAATGGTTGCCACGCCCATATTTCCGTCTGGGACGAGGCTGGCAAGACCAACGTCTTTGCCGACGATGCAATGGAACTCGGCCTGTCGGCGCGTGGCCGCAATTTTCTGGGCGGCATCATGAAGCATGCCTCGGCGCTGGCGGCGATCACCAATCCGACGGTGAATTCCTACAAGCGCATCAACGCGCCGCGCACGGTCTCGGGCGCGACTTGGGCTCCCAACACCGTCACCTGGACCGGCAACAACCGCACCCACATGGTGCGCGTGCCGGGGCCGGGCCGCTTCGAGCTGCGCCTGCCTGACGGTGCGGCCAATCCGTATCTGCTGCAAGCGGTGATCATCGCGGCGGGGCTGGACGGCATGCGGACCAAGGCCGATCCGGGAAAACGCTACGACATCGACATGTATCAGTTCGGGCACACGGTGAAGGGCGCGCCAAAACTGCCGCTCAACCTGCTCGACGCGCTGCGCGAATTCGAAAAGGACAAAGGGCTGAAGGCGGCCCTTGGCGAGGAATTTTCGGCCGCCTATCTGAAGCTCAGGCATCAGGAATGGAATTCTTACGCCTCGCACTTCACGCAGTGGGAACGCGACAACACGCTGGATGTTTGAGGCAACGATTGCGGGCTTCGACGCGGTGATCACCCCAACCGCCGTGCTTCGCACGGCATCCTCCCCATCGGGGGGAGGGTGGGACGCCAAGCTCGCCGACCTCCTCCCCCTCGATGTGGGGTCTGAAGGATGCCAGAGGGCGGGAGGGCGTGAGACGCTCAACTCAGCCTTTTTCCTGCCCCGTCGAACCAGTGCAGCTTTGCCGGCTCGATGCCAATCGCCAGCCGGTCTCCGGGGACAACCGAAGTGCGGCCCGGCGCGCGCAGGATGACCCGGTTGCCGCCGAGCAGGCTGTGGATGAAACTTTCGGCGCCGACCGGCTCGACGCCTTCCACCGACACCTCCAGCCCCGACGCACCGCCATCGGTTGGCGCGATCGAGGCATCCTCGGGACGGAACCCGACCGTCTGGGCGCCGGGCGGCACCGGAATGCCGGCGGAGGCGGGCAGGGCGGTCGTCGGCAGCAGGTTCATGGGCGGCGCGCCGATGAAACTGGCGACGAAGGTCGAGGCCGGCTTTTCGTAGACGTCGAGCGGGGCGCCCGTCTGTTCGACCAGGCCGGCATTCATCACCACCAGCGTGTCGGCGAGCGTCATCGCCTCCAACTGGTCGTGGGTGACGTAGACGGAGGTGACGCCCAGCGCACGCTGGAGCGACTTGATCTCGACCCGCATCTGGCCGCGCAGTTTGGCGTCGAGGTTTGACAGCGGTTCGTCGAACAGGAAAACCTTCGGGTTGCGCACGATGGCGCGGCCCATGGCGACGCGCTGGCGCTGCCCACCGGACAGTTCGCGCGGCCGGCGGTCAAGCAGGTGCGAGAGTTCCAGCGTCTTGGCGGCCGCGCGGACGCGCTTGTCGATGTCCTCCTTGCCCATGCCGCGGTTGCGCAGGCCATAGGCCATGTTGTCGTAGACCTTCATGTGTGGGTAGAGCGCGTAGTTCTGGAACACCATGGCGATGTCGCGCTCGGCCGGGCCGATCGTGTTGACCACCTTGCCGTCTATCGAAACCGCGCCGGCGGTGATCGATTCCAGCCCCGCGATCATGCGCAAAAGGGTAGACTTTCCGCAGCCAGACGGCCCGACCAGCACGCACAGCGCCTTGTCGGGAATGGCGATGGAGACGCCCTTCACCGCCTCGACCTTGCCGCCATAGATTTTTCGCACGTCTTTCAGATCGACGGTTGCCACCGGTTCACTTCTCCGTCTCGATCAGTCCGCGCACGAACCAGCGCTGCATGAGAACCACCACCAGGATCGGCGGCACGATCGCCAGCATCGACGTGACCATCACCAGGTGCCATTGCGTGTCGGCGTCGGCGAAGGACACCATCTTCTTCAGCGCGATCACTATGGTGTTCATGTCGTTGCGGTTGGTCATCAGCAGTGGCCACAGATATTGCGTCCAGCCGTAGATGAAGAGGATGACGAACAGCGCCGCGATATTGGTGCGCGACAGCGGCAGCAGGATATCCTTGAAGAACTTCCACGGTCCGGCGCCGTCGATGCGGGCGGCTTCAACCAGCTCGCCCGGGATGGTCAGGAAGAACTGGCGGAACAGCAGCGTCGCGGTGGCCGAGGCCATCAGCGGCAGGGTCAGGCCGGTATAGGTGTCGATCAGGCCGAGATCGACCATCACCTTGTAGGTCGGCATGATGCGCACCTCGACCGGCAGCATCAGCGTGATGAAGATCAGCCAGAAGAAGGTCATGCGCAGCGGGAAGCGGAAGAACACGATCGCATAGGCCGACAGGATGGAGATCACGATCTTGCCGATGGCGATGGCCAGCGCCATCACGGTCGTGTTGAACAGCAGCGTCCACACATTGACGCCGCCGATGCGGCCGATGCCGCCGAACAGCGCCTCGTAGTAATTGTTGAAGAACTCGCCGCCCGGCAGCAGCGGCAAAGGCGGGCGCAGGATGGTCTGCAGCGTGTGGGTCGAGGCGACGAAGGTGTAGTAGATCGGGAAGGCGACGATGACGATGCCGACAATGAGCAGCCCATGCGCGAGATAGCGCGAGGAGCGGCTGAGCCCCAGCATCTCGCCTTCTTCCCGCCGCCCGAGCGCGACGGCGGTTCCCTGCGCCTCCGGCCTGGCGGCGGCGTCAGTCATAGTGCACCTTCTTCTCCACATAGCGGAACTGGATGGCAGTCAGCGCGATCACGATGACCATCAGGATCACGCTCTGCGCCGCCGAATCGCCGAGCAGCAGGTTCAGTGCGCCGTCGCTGTAAACTTTGTAGACCAGCGTCTCGGTGGCCTTGCCGGGGCCGCCGCCGGTGACGGCGTGGATGATGCCGAATGTGTCGAAGAAGGCGTAGGTGGTGTTGATCACCAGCAGGAAGAAGGTCGTCGGCGCAAGCAGCGGGAAGACGATCGTCCAGAACCGCTTGTTCTCGCCGGCGCCGTCGATCGCTGCCGCCTCGATGAGGGATTTCGGGATCGCCTGCAGGCCGGCGACGAAGAACAGGAAGTTATAGCTGATCTGCTTCCAGGCGGCGGCCGTGACGATCAGGATCATCGCCTGGTTGCCGTTGAGCAGCGGGTCCCATGGGATGCCCAGCCAACGCAGGCCGACCGCCAGGCTGCCGATCGACGGATTGAACAGGAACAGCCAGAGCATGCCGGCAATCGCCGGAGCTACCGCGTAGGGCCAGATCATCAGCGTGCGGTAGAAGCCGCGGCCCTTGATCACCTTGTCGACCATGACCGCCAGCAGCAGCGCCACGGACATGGCGACGAAGGCGGTCGACACCGAGAAGATCACGGTCACCTTCAGCGAGTTGAGATAGTTCGGGTCGGCAAGCACCTTTTCGAAATTGGCGAACCAGACGAATTTCGAGCGCAGCCCGAACGGGTCCTCGCGCAGCATCGACTGCTGCAGTGCCTGGCCGGCCGGCCAGTAGAAGAAGACAAGCGTGATGGCGAGCTGCGGCGCCAGCAGCAGGTAGGGCAGGAATTTGTTGGGGAAGGTTACGCGCGGGGTCATGAAGAACTATCCCGCAGCCGCGCGCAATCACCCCCCTCTGTCCTGCCGGACATCTTCCCCTCAAGGGGGGAGATCGACAGCATCAATGGGGTGCGAACCAGACCGTTTGTGATGTGCGAAAGCCTTCGCGCCAGCCAATCTCCCCCCTTGAGAGGGAGATGTCCGGCAGGACAGAGGGGGGCGATTTCGCTCACGCTCCCAGGCTCAGGGTGCTCAATTCCCCAGCGCTTCCTTGATCGCCGCGTTGCCGCGCGACACGGCGTTGTCGAGCGCTTGCTGGGCGGTCTGTTCGCCGGCCAGCATCTTCTCGTATTCCTCGTTCATGATGTCGCGGACCTGCGGCAGGTTGGCGAGACGCACGCCCTTGGAATTCTCGGTCGGGGCCTTGCCAAGCATCTGCTTGATCGGGATCTCGCGGGCGGGGTTCTTGTCGTAAAAACCGTCGGCCTTGGTCTTCTCATAGGCGGCCATGGTCACCGGCAGATAACCCGACACCTGGTGCAGGCGGGCCTGGATTTCGGTCTGCGACAGGAAGTTGAAGAACGCCGCGACGCCCTTGTACTCCTCGTCCGACTTGCCGGCGAACACCCACAGCGAGGCGCCGCCGGGGATCGTGTTCTGCGATTCGGTGTCGTAGGGCAGCGAGCCGGTGCCAAAATTCATGCCCGACTTCACCACGTCGCCGAGACCGCCCGACGATTCGGTGAAGATGCCGCATTCGCCGGCGAGGAAGATCTGCTTGGCCTCGGAGGTGCGGCCGCCATATTTGAAGGTGCCGTCCTTGGCGAGGTCGGCCAGCGCCTGGAAATGCTTCACGAAGGGTTCCGCGTTGATCTTCAGTTCAACGTCGAGCGAGGCGATGCCGTTCTCGTTGGTGCCCCACTGGTAGTTGTTCCAGGCGGCGAAGTTTTCGGTGTGGATCCAGGTCAGCCAGGTTGAGGTGAGGCCGCAGGGGGCAGCGCCGCTCGACTTGATCTTCTTGGCGGCGTCCCAGACCTCGTTCCAGGTCTTGGGCGGGTTGTCGACGTCGAGGCCGGCCTTCGCGAAAATGTCCTTGTTGTAATAGAGGATCGGCGAGGACGAATTGTAGGGGAAGGACAGCATGGTGCCGTCCGGCTTCGAATAATAGGAGACGATGCCGGGCAGGTACTGGCTCTTGTCGAACGGCGTGCCGCCCATCGACAGGATCTCTGCGACCGGCTTGATGGCGCCTTCGGCGGCCATCATCGTGCCGGTGCCGGCGTCGAACACCTGCATGATCGCCGGCGGCTGCTTGGCGCGGAAGGCGGCGATGCCGGCGTTCAGCGTCTCGGGATAGGTGCCCTTGAACACCGGCACGATCTTGTAGTCGCTCTGGCTCTCATTGAATTCCTTGGAAAGCGTTTCCACGACCTCGTTGTTGGCGCCGGTCATGGCGTGCCACCAGGAGATCTCGGTCACAGCGAAGGACGAGGTGGTGGAAAGCAATGTGAAGGCGAGGCCGAATCCGGCCGCCAAGCCGCTGAATTTCATCGTGTTCACTCCCAATTTTCGTTGGCGAAGGTTTGAGGTTCGCAAACGGCAGTATCGACTGATTGTGACAGCCGGACAACGGTTTTTTCGCCATCCGTTTGCCGACTAATTGTTTAGATCCGCCGGGGTGGACTTTGGAAGAACCGTGCCTAAAAACCCGGCACACTTCGTCGTTGCCACGCTGCGGAGAACCGCCCTGGCCATTGCATGGAAACTCCCGTTCGGGAGGGTGGGAAGCGGGGCACGCGGCCGAGCCTCTCAAAGTTTTTGTACGTGGCGCGAACCGCGCGCCCCGCCGGCGTGCTTGCCCGACCGCTGATACCGCCCACTCGATCCGGGGCGCGTCGTCGCGATCTGGGGCCCGGGCGTAAAGGCTCTCGCCAGGCCACGCACCGTTACGCGGCCATCCCGGCACCGTCGCTCTCCCCTGATACCCGGTGCGCACCAGGTTTCCCGCGAGAGCGATGCGGGTGAGTATAAGGGAGGCGGAAAAAGCGGGGACGGAAAGCGATCGGAAGAATTTCCGGTAATAACGATATCAAAGGCTTGTACGAGATTCGCAAAAAATCGGCCGATTCCATCCCCTTTTCTGGGCGTATGGCGCAGATAACTATCCACAGACCTTAATTGGCGCGACCAGTTATCCGCGCCGGGGCATCGGCCTCACCCCGTCTCCAAATCGCCGGGCTGCGGCGGGGCGATCGGCGTGAACAGGGCGCGGTCGGGCTTGATGTCGAGCAGGGGCGTGCCGTCGAGGCAGTCCAGGCCGCGCACCAGCACGACGCCGTTTTCCACGCCGACCAGCGTGGCGATCGACGTGCCGATCGGATTGGGCCGCGCCGGCGAGCGCAATGAAAACGTGCCGCGCGCGCTGCCGTCATTGGCCGGGCTCTGCAAAACCAGGTCGCGGCGCGACAGGTGCAGCCAGTACAGCACCTCCAGCCGTTCGAACTGTTCGACACTGTCGAGCGCCTGCCACCACGGCTCGAATATCTCGATCCGGCAGACTGGACCGTCGGCACGACCCTGGCGCGGCGTCATCATGCGCGAGGTCCAGGGTGTGCGGATCAGGCCGATGAACACCAGCCCGGCGTCGGTCGCCGGCGGCGGATCGACCGCGACCTCGCCGTACCGGATCTCGTTCTCGCGGACCATGCGGCGGCTCAGTCGACAGCCACCATCACATCCGACGCCTTGACCACGGCATGGGCCTGCTTGCCCACTTCGAGGCCCAGATCGTCCACGGCGGCATTGGTGATCGACGCGGTCACCACCGTCCCGCCGACATCGATGCGCACATGCGCGGTGGTGGCGCCTTTGGTGACTTCGACGACCTTGCCTTTGAGGATGTTACGGGCGCTGATCTTCATGGTTTTCACTCCTTGGACGATTGTGCATGCGCCGGCAGGGCGCCCGCGCGTTGTATCATGGCGGCGCGTTTGGATGTTCGCAAAATGTCGGATCTGCTGCAGAATTTGTTGTCTCCAAGCCCGCCGTCGGTTGCGCCGGGCCTAGCAGTTATGTTTGATTGAATATATCGATCACGCAGGCCGGTCGCGGAACGCGGCGGCGTCAACAGGGAGTTTGGTCTATGGCACGGATGGGCATGCGGCTTCTGGCGGCCGCCGGGGTTTCGGCGATGGTTCTGGCGGCGCCGGCCGCCTTGGCGGCGGAGAGCCTGACGGTGTTCGCCGCCGCCAGCCTCAAGAACGCGCTCGACAACGTCAACACCGCCTGCGAAGCCGATGTCGGCGAGAAGGCGACGATCTCCTATGCCGCGAGTTCGGCGCTCGCCAAGCAGATCGAGGAGGGCGCGCCGGCCGACGTGTTCATCTCGGCGGACCTCGCCTGGATGAAATACCTTTCCGACAAGAAGCTGACCAAGCCGGATACCGAAGTGCGCCTGCTCGGCAATCGAATCGTGCTGGTCGCGCCGGCCGATTCCGCCGCAGCCACCGAGATCGCGCCGAATTTCGACCTCGCGAAACTGGTCGGCGACGGAAAGCTCGCCATGGCCAATGTCGATTCGGTGCCGGCCGGCAAATACGGCAAGGCGGCGCTTGAAAAGCTCGGCGTCTGGGGTTCGGTCGAGGGCAAGGTGGCGCAGGCCGAGAACGTGCGCGCCGCCCTTGCATTGGTCTCCACGGGCGAGGCGCCGGTCGGCATCGTCTACCAGACGGATGCGGCGGCCGACAAAAAGGTCAAGATCGTCGGCACCTTCCCCGAGGATTCGCACCCGCCGATCATCTATCCGGTGGCGCAGACCGCCGAATCGAAGGACGCCGAGACGCCGGCCTTCCTGAAATGCCTGCAGTCGGACAAGGCCAGGGGCCTTTTCGAGGAGCAGGGTTTTACCGTATTGGTGCCGCCAGCCTCGAACTGATTTCGACTGGATCGTGAATGGAGTGGCTGCATCTCAGCCCCGATGAGTGGAACGCGGTCCGGCTCTCCATAAAGGTCTCGACCTGGGCGACGGTGGTGGCGCTGCCATTCGGCATCGCCATTGCCTACGCGCTTGCCCGGCGCGAGTTCTGGGGCAAGGCGCTGCTCAACGGCATCGTGCACCTGCCGCTGATCCTGCCGCCGGTGGTGACGGGCTACCTGCTGCTCATCACCTTCGGCCGGCGCGGCCCTGTCGGGTCGCTTTTGGACCAGTATTTCGGGATCGTCTTTTCTTTCCGCTGGACGGGTGCGGCGCTTGCCTGCGGCGTCATGGCCTTTCCGCTGATGGTGCGGGCGATCCGCCTGTCGATCGAGGCGGTCGACAAAAAACTCGAGGCGGCCGCCGGAACGCTCGGCGCAAATCCCCTCTGGGTGTTCGCCACCATCACCCTGCCGCTGATCCTGCCCGGCATCATCGCCGGCATGATCCTGTCCTTTGCGAAAGCCATGGGCGAGTTCGGCGCGACCATCACCTTCGTCTCCAACATTCCGGGCGAGACGCAGACCTTGCCGTCGGCCATCTATACTTTTACCCAGGTGCCGGGCGGCGATTTGGGCGCGCTCAGGCTGACGCTGGTCTCGATCGTGATCGCCATGGCGGCGCTGGTCGCTTCCGAGGTGCTGGCGCGGCGTGTCAGCCGGCGGCTGGATATCGAGGGATGAGGGTGGGTTCTTCCCCGTTCGCGTTTTCCTGGGTTGGTGTTCCAGCGAGGCGGGACAGATGACCCTCTCCGTCCGCATCCGCCACAGGCAAGGCGATTTCCTGCTCGACGCGGCGTTCGAGAGCGCCGGCCGGCTGACCGCGCTGTTCGGGCCGTCCGGCTCGGGAAAGACCTCGCTGATCAACATGATCGGCGGGCTGGTGCGCCCCGGGAGCGGGCGCATCGAGGCGGACGGGCGTCTGCTGGTCGACACCGACGCCCGAATCTTCGTGCCGAAACACCGCCGACGCATCGGCTATGTGTTTCAAGACGCGCGGCTGTTTCCGCATATGAGCGTAGCGCAAAATCTCGGTTACGGCCGCTTCTTCACACCCGGCGCTGAACGCTATGCGGATTTTTCGGGCGTGGTCGATCTGCTCGGCATCGGCCATCTCCTGACCCGCAAGCCGGCTTCGCTGTCGGGCGGCGAAAAGCAGCGCGTGGCGATCGGCCGGGCGCTGATCGCCAGCCCGAAACTGATCCTGATGGACGAGCCTTTGGCCTCGCTCGACGAGGCGCGCAAGGCCGAGATCATGCCCTATATCGAGCGGCTGCGCGACGAGACGAAGATCCCGATCGTTTATGTCAGCCATTCGGTCGGGGAGGTGGCGCGGCTCGCCACGGATGTCGTCGTGCTTTCAGCCGGCAAGGTAAAGGCCAGCGGCCCGGCCGCCGACATTCTTGCACGCTTCGACATCCTGCCCGAGGAACAGCGCTCCGAGGCCGGCGCGATGGTCGATCTGACCGTCGCGGGACAGGAAGAGGGTTTTGGACTGACCGTTCTGCACTCCGCGGGCGGCGAGTGGCGGCTGCCGCGCATCGACGCGCCGGCGGGCGCCAAAATCCGCGCGCGGGTCAGGGCACGCGACGTCATGCTTTCGCTGGAGCGGCCCACCGGCATCAGCGCGCTCAACGTCCTGCCGGCAACAATTGCGGCGATCTCGATGGACGGCGAGCCCGATGCGCTGGTCTCGCTGGATTGCGGCGGCGACCGGCTCGCCGCCCGCATCACCCGCCGCTCCGTCGAAATGCTCGGCCTCGCCGACGGCGGCGAGGTGTTCGCGGTGATCAAGGCTGTGACGTTCGACCGGGGCAGCGTCGGAGGTCCTTCGAGGCTCGCCAACGATCTGTCTACGTTATAATTGACCCTCGCCTGAGGTTCGCACCTCAGGATGAGAGAGGTCGGCGCACCGTCGCTTATTTATAGCGCAGCGTCGCCAATTCTCTCCTAGTAGTAAAAGCGCTCCTCAACGATCCTGCCGTCCTTGACGGTATAGAGCCCGACCTCGTCCATCGCACGCGCTCGCCTGTCGCCTTGAGCGTAATCTCCATCTGGAAACGGACGGCGAATTGGTCGCCGTTGACATAGGGGCCCTCGACGGAGCCGCCATGGACTTCGTGGTTGTCGCGCCACCAGTCGCTTTTCTGCTTGACGGCTTCCTTGCCGTTGCAGACCGCCATCGGGCCCTCCATGGCTTCGTAGCTTACGATGGTGTCGGCATTGTATTTTTCGGCGGCGCCCTCGTGGTCGTTCCGCTTGAGAAGGTCGGTGAAATCCCGGGCAAGTTCGGCGGTGGTCATGAGCGTTTTCCCTTTGCGTGAAGTGGCTATGCCTACCCTAATTTGAGTATACCACTGACGCCTCGACGAGAACATGACAGCAGCCTGCCACCTGCCAAATCCGGCAGGAGGCTCATGCGCCCCAGACGACCGCCTGCTCGTGCCGCTTGATCAGATGTTTCAGGTTCTCGAAGCTTTTTCCGACATGGGCGGCAAAGGCATCCACCGCCGGTGCGCGCGGCGTGTCGGACAATCTCAGCAGCCCCAGAGCCCGCTCCGGCTGCGGAAAGTCGAAAGGCAGCGCGGTGATCGCCCGGTCCTTGCGCAGCGCAAAGACCACGCTGTGCGGCAGAACGGTCAGCGCGTCGGTGGCCTTCATGTAGTTGACGACGCTGAGCGGCGATCCGCCGGAATAGCGGACGCGGATTTCCGTGACGCCCAGCCACAGCAGGATGCGGTGCAGGTCCGACAGCAGCGGACTGCCGGGCGGCGGCGAAATCCATGGATAGGCGACCAGGTCGGCGGCGCGGATCTTCCGCTTCATCAGCAGCGGGTGGGTCGCGCCGCACGCGATCACGTTGCGGGCGGGCAGGATCTCCTGGAAGGTCAGGCCCGACCCTTCGTCCAGAATGTCGATCGGGCAGACGCCGATGTCGATACGGTCCGACAGCAGCGCCGCACTGAGATCGGGCAGGTAGCCGTAGGTCTGGTCGATGCGGATGTCCGGATGCATCTGCTGGAATTCCGCGATCATGCCGGCGATCAGTGCGTCCATGAAAAACGGCACGCCGCCCAGCCGCACCACGCCTGCCTGACCCTGGCGGAAATCCGCCACCAGTTCCGACGCCTTTCGCGACGCGGCGAGCATGACCTGGCCGTGGTCGGCCAGCGCTCGGCCGAGCGAGGTCGGCTCCAGCGGCCGGCGCCCTTTGTGGAACAGCGCTTCGCCGAGGCGTTTTTCCAGCATGGCGAGCGTACGGGAAACCGCCGGCTGGGTCAGTCCCAGCAGCGCGGCGCCCTCGGTGACGCTGCCGGTCTGGACGACGGCCGCGAGTTGCACGAGATGGCGTTCGTCGAGTTTCATAACGATATGGTATATTAACTCCGCATAAAATCATCAGGCAATCGCAACGCCGGTGTTAGCTTGTTTTCGACAAGGCGAAGACCTTGGGAGGAAACATGCCATCGCTGAGCACCGCGCCGGCTTTCGGCGAAGACACCTCTTTCGATATTTTCGCCCGCCGGCTGGACAAGGCCCGGGCCAGCCGCCTATCCAAAGCGCTGGTCTCCACGGTGGCGCATCTCCACCAGCTTGTCCGCGAGGTCAGGCCCACGCCGGCCGAATGGAAGAAGATCGTCGCGTTCCTCACCGAGGTGGGCCACGCCAGCGACGACAAGCGCCAGGAATGGGTACTGCTGTCCGACCTGCTCGGCGTCACCGCGCTGGTCGAGGAGTTGAATGCGCGGCGCCCCCATGGCGCGACGCCGAACACGGTGCGCGGACCATTCTATCGCGCCGATGCGCCGAGACTGCCGAACGGCGCCAGCATTTCGCTCGACGGTGTCGGAGAACGGCTCGATGTCCGCGGAAAGGTTCTGGACCTCGACGGCCGGCCGGTGGCGGGCGCGACGGTCGAGACCTGGCAGGCCAACGACAAGGGTTTTTACGAGAACCAGCAGCCGGACCTGCAGCCGGAGTTTAATCTGCGCGGGGTCTTCAGCACAGGCGGCGACGGCGCCTTCGACTACGTGACGGTCAAGCCGGCGGGCTACACCGTGCCGGACGACGGGCCGGCGGGCCAGTTGCTGCGTGCCGTCGGCGGGCCGTTGCGGCGGCCGGCGCATTTGCATTTCATGATCAGCGCTGATGGCTTCGAGACCGTGACGACGCATGTGTTCGAGCGCGCCGAGGCGGTGCTGCACGAGGATCCGCTGTTCGGCGTCCGGCCGGAACTCCTCGGCGATATCCGGCATGTGACCTGCGAGGGCGGGACGGCCGTCTGGGCGCTCGACTTCACCTTCGTGATGGTGCGGGCAAAGCCTGGGAGGCGGGCCGTATGAAGGCGTTCGGGATGCATTCCGGGCAATGGCAGCCAGCCAGGGTTTGCCCGGCGGAAACGGTGCTACACTGCAAGGCGGCCTAACTTTCTGGGAGGAGAAAATGGCTCTTATCGACGGTTATCATCACCTCACCATGAGCGTCGACGGCGCTCAGGAGGACTTCGACTTCTTCACCAAGACGCTCGGCATGAAGTCGGTGAAGAAGACGGTGCTGTTCGACGGCACCACGCCCGTCTACCATCTCTACTACGGCAACGCCGCCGGCGACGCCTCGACCATCGTCACCACCTTTCCGTTCCGCAAGCCGGGGATTTTCGGCAAGCGCGGCACCAACCAGACGAAAGTCATCCAGCTCGCGGTTCCGCCCAAAAGCCTGGATTTCTGGGAGGACCGGCTGAACAAGGCCGGGCGTAACGCAAAGCAGATCGAGCGTTTCGGCATCAAGCGGGTCGCCTTCGAGCATCCCTGCGGCATCCCGATCGAACTGGTCGCGGCCGACAACGACAAGCGCGAGTCGATCTCCGCCGACGGCATCAGCGCCGCGCACGGCATCAAGGGCATCTACGGCGTCGGCATCGCGGTTTTCGACAAGACCTCGATGGACGACTTTTTGACCATCGGCCTGGGGCTGGAGAAGCTCGGCGAGGAAAGTGCGGCGCTGAAGTTCAAGCTTCCGGCTTCCGGTCCGATGGGCTCGGTCGAGGTGCTGCATGAGCCGAACAAGCCGCAAGGCACCTGGACGCTGGCCGGTGGCACCATCCATCACCTGGCGCTCAACACCATCAACGAGGAAAACCAGCTGAAACTCAAGGCGCATCTTGAGGGCCTCGGCTTCACCGACGTCTCCGATCAGAAGGACCGCAACTATTTCAAGTCCTGCTATGTGCGCTCGCCCGGCGGCGCGCTGTTCGAGATCGCCTGGTCGGTCGAGCGCGGCTGGGCGGTCGACGAGCCGGAAGGCAAGACCGGCCAGACGCTGGTCTTCCCGCCCTGGTTCGAGGACCGCAAGGCCGAGATGGTGGCCGGCCTCGAAAAGTTCGAGTGGTAGGCGTCTTGCACATGGCCGCCGACCTAGCAGAGGACGACGTGCTGAGGCTGGGGGCGATGCCCGCCCATGCCGATGCACTCTGCGTTTTCGTGCATGGCCGCGGCCAGTCGCCGGAGGAGATGGGCGAGCATGTGATCGAGCGCCTCCGCAACACGGGCGCGCATGTCGTGCTGCCGCGCGCGCCGGGCGGCGTCTGGTACGACGCCCGTGCCATCGATCCGCTGACGGAGCGGACGACTGTGCAATTGCAGGCGGGGCTTGATGCCATCGACGCGGCGATTTCGCTGGCCGTCTCCGAGGGTGCGCCGGGCGACCGGGTGGTGCTCGCCGGTTTTTCGCAGGGCGCCTGCCTGGCGCTCGAATACGCGCTGCGGCGGCCCGGCCGGCTGCGCGGGCTGGTGGCGTTCACCGGCTGCCGCGTCGGCGGGGCTTCGCGCGTGGCAACTGCCGCGCGGCTCGCTGGCCTGTCTGCCTATCTCTCCTGCGGCGACGCCGACCCATGGATACCGCTCGATGCGTTCTTCGAGGCGGCTCAGGATGTGGCTCGCACGGGTGCCGCGCTGCGCGTGGAAGTATTCCCTGGCCGTATGCATGAAGTTCTGGACGCCGAGATTGAAGCACTTGACCGGATGCTTGCAGATGTCGCAGCCGGTCGCCCGGCTTCCGGCGCGAGAAGGGGAGCGGCGGCATGAGCGCGACAAACCCCTTCGTCTTTCCCGGCCTGCGCTCCCGCGTCATCTTCGGCCATGGCACGATTGCCGAGACCGGCGCCGAAATCGAAAGGCTGGGGCGCCGCAAAGCGTTGGTGCTGTCCACGCCCAACCAGAAAGCCGACGCGGAGGCGCTTTCCGAGCGGCTCGGCGCGTTGTCCGCCTGGGTCTTCGCCGACGCCACCATGCATACGCCCGTCGAGGTAACAGAGCGGGCGCTCGCTGCCTTCAAGGCAAGCGGCGCGGATTGCGTCGTGGCTTTGGGCGGCGGCTCGACCATCGGGCTCGGCAAGGCGATCGCCACGCGCACCGGCGTCGACCAGGTCGTCATCCCGACCACCTATGCCGGCTCGGAGATGACCGACATCCTCGGCGAGACCGCCGGCGGCGAGAAGACGACGCGGCGCGATCCGTCGATCCTGCCGGAAACGGTGATCTACGACGTCGACCTTACGCTGACCCTGCCGCCGGCGCTGACCATCACTTCCGGATTGAACGCCATGGCGCATGCGGCGGAGGCGCTTTATGCCCGCGACCGCAATCCGATCATCACGCTGATGGCGACCGACGCGCTCAGGGCGCTGTCCAAGGCGCTGCCCGCGTTGGCGCAAGATGCCGGCGACCGTGAGGCGAGGGCAGGGGCGCTCTACGGCGCATGGCTTTGCGGGGCGGCCCTCGGCGGTGCGTCGATGGCCTTGCACCACAAGCTCTGCCACACGCTCGGCGGCTCGTTCAACACGCCGCATGCCGAAACCCATGCGATCCTGCTGCCGCACACGATCGGCTTCAATTCCGCCGAAGTGCCGGACCTGCTCGCCCCGATCTCGCAAATCCTGGGCGGTACGCCGGGTGTCGCCCTGTTCGATTTCGCGGCCTCGCTCGGCGCGCCGACAAAGCTCAGGGATTTCGGACTGGACGAAAGCGATCTCGACCGCGCCGCCGAGATCGCGACCAGGAATCCCTACTGGAATCCGCGGCCCTTCGATCGCGAAAGCATCCGCGCGCTTCTGCACGACGCCTGGGAGGGCCGGCGACCGCCGCAATGAAAGAAGAAAGCTTGGGAGGAAGACAATGACAAGGCTTGTTACGCAGAGACTGACCAGACGCACATTGCTGAAGAGCGCCGCCGCCACCGGTTTGGCCGCCGGCGCATCGGGCCTGCCGATGCCGGCGATTGCCCAGAACAAGGCGGTGAAGGTCGGCTATGTCAGCCCGCAGACCGGGCCGCTCGCCGCCTTCGCAGAGGCCGACGCCTTCACCATCGAAGGGCTGAAAGCCGTCACCAAATCGCTCGGCCTCGACATCGAGGTGATCGTCAAGGACAGCCAGTCCAACCCCAACCGGGCCGCTGAGGTCGCCAAGGAACTCATCGTCACCGACGAGGTCAATCTGATGTGCGTCGCCTCGACGCCGGAGACGACCAACCCGGTCGCCACCACCTGCGAGGCCGAGGGCATGCCTTGCATCTCCACCAAGGCGCCCTGGCAGCCCTGGTTCATCGGCCAGCAGGGCAATCCCGGCGATCCCTCGACCTGGAAGCCATTCAACTATGCCTATCACTTCTTCTGGGGCCTGGAGGACGTGATCGCCGTCTTCACCAACATGTGGGCGCAGGTCGAGACCAACAAGAAGGTCGGCGGACTGTTCCCGAACGACGGCGACGGCAACGCCTGGGGCGACAAGACCGTGGGCTTCCCGCCGGTGCTGGCGGAAAAGGGCTTTACGCTGAACGATCCCGGCCGCTACCAGAACCTCACCGACGATTTTTCGGCGCAAATCAACGCCTTCAAGTCGGGTGGCGTCGAGATCATCACCGGGGTGATGATCCCGCCGGACTTCACCACCTTCTGGAACCAGGCCAAGCAGCAGGGTTTCACGCCGAAAGTGGCGTCGATCGGCAAGGCGATCCTGTTCCCGCAGGCGGTCGAGGCGCTCGGCAACCAGGGCAACAATCTGTCGTCCGAGGTCTGGTGGTCGCCGACGCATCCGTTCAAGTCGTCGCTGACGGGCGTCTCCTGCGCCGAACTCGCGGCCGGCTTCACGGAGGCCACGAAGCGTCCGTGGACGCAGCCGATCGGCTTTATCCACGCGCTGTTCGAGGTCGCCGTCGACGTTATCAAGCGTGTCGACGACCCGACCGATGCCGAGGCCGTGACAGCCGCGATCGCCGCGACCAAACTCGACACGATCGTCGGCCATATCGAGTGGAACGGGGCGAACGTGCCGCCCTTCGCCGCCAAGAACATCTGCAAGACGCCTCTGGTCGGCGGCCAGTGGCGACTGAAGGATGGCGGCGGCTACGACCTCGTCATCACCGACAACAGGACCGCGCCGGAGATCCCGACCGGCGGCAAGATGGAGGCGATTGCTTAGCTCGGTTTTCCCGCCCCCTTGAGGGGGTGAGGAGCGGTCCGCGCAGCGGACGAAAAGCCAACGATTTGGCTTTTCGAGCAACGAACGCCCGGAGCGATAGCGAAAGGCAAGGAGAACGAAGCGAGGCGGGTGGGGTCCTCGCGGCCAAACGCCAACCTTGCTTTGCGCCGGAGCGCTTCCGCACCGACCCCACCCCCGGCCTTCGGCCGGACCCTCCCCTCAAGGGGGAGGCTGCAACCATCGGGAACACCATGCCCATCCTGTCCTTGCAATCCGTCTCGAAATCCTTCGGCGCCCTGAAAGTCGCCGACGCGGTTTCGTTCGACGTTTCCGCGGGCGAGGCGCTGGGCATCATCGGGCCGAACGGCGCGGGAAAATCGACGCTGTTCAACCTGATCACCGGCAATATTTCCGCCGACGCCGGCGCCATCCACTTCGCCGGCGCGGATGTCACCCGCGCCCCGCCGATGCAGCGCTGCCTGTCGGGCATCGGCCGCACTTTCCAGATCCCGCAGCCTTTCGAAAAGCTGACGGTGTTCGAAAATCTGCTGGTGGCCGCGGCCTTCGGCTCGCGAAAGAGCGAGGGCGAGGTGACGGACCGCTGCGCCGGTATCCTGCTCGAGACCGGGCTTTTCGACCGCGCCAACCAGACGGCGGGCAGCCTCGGCCTGCTCCAGCGCAAGCGGCTGGAACTCGCACGCGCTTTGGCGACCGATCCGAAAGTGCTGCTGCTCGACGAGATCGCCGGCGGGCTCACCGAGGCCGAATGCCACGCGCTGGTCGAGACCATTCGGGCCGTGCATCAAGGCGGCACGTCGATTGTCTGGATCGAGCATGTGCTGCATGCGCTGAACGCCGTGGTCGGGCGGCTGCTGGTGCTGAATTTCGGGAAGGTCATCGGTATCGGCAAGCCCGACGAGATCATGGCCTCGCGCGCAGTTCGGGAAATCTATCTCGGGATCGAGGTCTGATGGCGCTGCTCGAAACACGTAGCCTCACGGCGCGCTACGGCGACTTCCAGGCGCTGTTCGGCGTCGACATCGCGCTGGAGGCCGGAGAAACCGTCGCCATCATCGGAGCCAACGGCGCGGGCAAGACGACGCTGATGCGCTCGATCTCCGGCGTGCTGACGAACGCCCCCGAGCAGATCTTGTTCGGCGGCGAACCGATCGGAGCGCTTGCCGCGCCCGATGTCATGGCGCGCGGCATCGCCATGGTGCCGGAGGGGCGAAAGCTGTTCCCGTCGCTGTCGGTCGAGGAGAATCTTCTTGTCGGCAAATACGGCCGCGTGGTCGACGGCCCATGGTCGCTGGATACGGTCTACAAACTGTTCCCGATCCTGAAGGAGCGCCGCAGCAGTCCCGGCACCGCGCTGTCGGGCGGCCAGCAGCAGATGGTGGCGATCGGCCGGGCGCTGATGTCCAATCCGCGCGTGCTTCTGTGCGACGAGATCAGTCTCGGCCTTGCGCCGGTCGTCATCCGCGACATCTACGCCGCCTTCCCGGCGATCCGCACCGCCGGCGCCTCGATCGTCATCGTCGAGCAAGATATTTCGCAAGCGCTGAAGGTCGCGGATCGAGTCTATTGCATGATGGAGGGGCGCATCACCCTGTCCGGCACGCCGGCCGCCCTGACGCGCGAGAATATCCATGTGGCGTATTTCGGGGTGAGGGTGTGATGAGGTCTGCTCGCAATGCCCTTGGGCATCCCTCCTCCGATCTCGCTTGGCTCGTTCGGCAGCCTCGCCAAGCTGGAACACCCCTCATCCGCCTCGCTTGCGCTCGGCACCTTCTCCCACAAGGGGAGAAGGGGGAGCGCTGCCGCTTCGTCTGTGCAAATCTCCAATGTTGGCGATTGGCACAGGCGTCAGCGCGAAATTCCCCCTTCTCCCCTTGTGGGAGAAGGTGGCCGAGCGAAGCGAGGTCGGATGAGGGGTGTTGGACGGAGTGCGACATCGAAGACGGCAAGTTCCCTGCCATTTGCGAGGTTCACCCATGAATCTCGTCGACACCATCGTCCAGGGAATTCTGCTCGGCGGGCTGTACGCCCTGTTCGCGGCGGGGTTGTCGCTCGTCTTCGGCATCATGCGGCTGGTAAACCTCGCGCATGGCGACCTGATAGTACTCGCCGCCTTCCTGATCCTGGTGCTGGTCACCGCGCTGGGGCTGAACCCGTTCCTGGCGGCGCTGGTCGCCATGCCCATCATGTTCGCCATCGGCTGGCTGCTGCAGTCGCAGCTTTTCAACCGCACGCTCGGCCCGGACATATTGCCGCCGCTGCTTGTCACCTTCGGCCTTTCCATCGTCATCCAGAACGCGCTGCTCGAAGGTTTTTCCGCCGACAGCCGCCGTATTTCGGCCGGCGCGCTGGAGACTGCGTCGCTGGCGCTCGGCCCGGTCAATGTAGGGGTCATGCCGCTGCTGACCTTCCTCTCGGCGGTCCTCGTGATCGTCGGGCTGAACCAGCTTTTCTATCGCACCGCGCTTGGCCGCGCCTTCCGCGCGACTTCCGATGACGCGGTCACCGCCGGGTTGATGGGCATAAAACCCGACCGCATTTTTGCAACCGCCACCGGCATCGCAATGGTGGTGGTCACCATCGCCGCACTCTATCTCGGCACGCGCGCCAATTTCGACCCGACCATCGGCCCGGCCCGGCTGATCTACGCCTTCGAGGCGGTGATCATCGGCGGGCTGGGCTCGCTATGGGGGACGCTCGCCGGCGGCGTCATCATCGGCGTGGCGCAGACGCTAGGCGCGGCGATCAATCCGGAATGGCAGATTCTTGCCGGGCATGTCGCCTTCTTGGCTGTGTTGCTGGTCTGTCCGCGCGGGTTGTTTCCACGGGCGGTGGATTGAAGGTGATGGACGCGGCCAACATCCCCTGGAAAGTCGAAACCCGCACGAAGGCTTCGCGCGCCTTCGCGGTGGCGGCGGCGATCGTCGTCGTCCTTGCCATCCTCGCGCCGCTGTCCATCTCGCGTGGCCTGTTGCAGGACCTGTTCTTCATCCTCACCATGCTGACGCTGGCACAGAGCTGGAACCTGCTCGCCGGCTATGCAGGCCTGGTCTCTGTCGGCCAGCAGGCCTTCGTCGGTTTCGGCGCCTATGCGATGTTCGCCTGCGTCATCCTGCTCGGCCTCGACCCGCTTCCCTCGATCCTTCTTGCGGGTGTCGCCGCCGTGCTGCTCGCCGTCCCGACGGGCTTTTTCGTCTTCCGGCTACAAGGCGCCTATTTCGCCATCGGCACATGGGTCATCGCCGAGGTTGTGCGGCTGAGCCTCGCGCAATGGAAGGCGCTGGGCGGCGGCACGGGCACCTCGCTGCCCTCAGGCACGACACGCGACATGGTCGGCGTCGGCCTGGTCGGCGACCTGTTCGGCATGCGCCCCGCGCAAGCCGCCGACGTCGTCTGCTACTGGCTGGCGCTGGCGCTTGCCGTCGCAACCATCGGCTTTGTCTACCGCCTGCTGCGGTCGCGGCAGGGGCTGGCGCTGGCCGCCGTCCGGGACAACCAGGAGGCGGCGCGCTCGGTCGGTGTCGATGCGCGCCGCGTGAAGACATATGTCTATCTCGCCGCCGCCTTCATCACCGGGCTCACCGGCGCGCTGATCTACGTGCAGAAGGCGCGCATCTCGCCCGACGCCGCCTTCTCGGTGATCGACTGGACGGCCTACGTCATCTTCATCGTCGTCATCGGCGGCATCGGCACGATCGAGGGGCCGATCGTCGGCGTCATCGTCTTCCTGCTGCTGCAGAACGTGCTTGCCGACTACGGCTCCTGGTATCTGCTGGTGCTCGGCCTCATCGGCATCGCCGTCATGCTGTTTGCGCCGCGCGGCCTCTGGGGCCTGTTCACCGAGCGCACCGGCATCCAGTTCTTCCCCATCCGCCGCACGCTTCGCGGCGGGCCGATCCCCCAGACAGACATCAAGGGAGCGCCGCATGGCTGACATTACCACCGACGTCCTCATCATCGGCACCGGCCCGGCCGGCTGCGCCACTGCCGCGCTGCTCGCCAACTACGGCGTCGAGAACATGGTGATCAACCGCTACCGCTGGCTGGCGAACACGCCGCGCGCCCACATCACCAACCAGCGCACCATGGAGGTGCTGCGCGACCTCGGCCGCGAGGTCGAGGACGAGGCCTACATGTTCGCCACCGAGCAGGACCTGATGGGGGAGAACATTTTCTGCACGTCGCTCGCCGGCGAGGAAATCGGCCGGATGCGGAGCTGGGGCAAACATCCGCTGTCGCGCGCCGAGCACCAGCTTTCCTCGCCGAGCCACATGAACGACCTGCCGCAGACCTTCATGGAGCCTCTGCTGTTCAAGACGGCCTGTTCGCGCGGCACGCAGGCACGCATGTCGACGGAATACGTTTCCCACCAGCAGGATGCTGACGGCGTCACCACCACCTGCTACGACCGCCTGACCTGCAAGGAGTTCACCGTCCGCTCAAAGTACCTGGTCGGCTGCGACGGCGGCAACTCGAAGGTGGCCGAACATGCCGGGCTGACCTTCGAAGGCAAGATGGGCGTCGGCGGCTCCATGAACATTTTGTTCAAGGCCGACCTGTCCCGCTACGTCGCGCATCGTCCGTCGGTGCTCTACTGGGTCGTGCAGCCCGGCGCCGATGTCGGCGGCATCGGCATGGGCCTGGTGCGCATGGTGCGGCCATGGAACGAGTGGCTGATCGTCTGGGGCTACGACATCAGCCAGCCGGCGCCCAAGGTCGACGATGCTTTCGCGACCAAGGTAGCGCGCGACCTTGTCGGCGATCCGGAACTGGAGATCGACATCCAGTCTGTCTCGACCTGGACTGTCAACAACATGTACGCGACGACCATGTCCAGCGGCCGCGTCTTCTGCATGGGCGATGCCACCCACCGCCATCCGCCGTCGAACGGGCTCGGGTCGAACACCTCGATCCAGGACGCCTTCAACCTCGCCTGGAAGCTCGCCTACGTGCTGAAAGGCCAGGCTGGGCCAAAACTGCTGGACAGCTTCAATACCGAGCGCGCGCCGATCGCAAAACAGATCGTGACGCGCGCCAACCAGTCGATCGAGGAGTTCGGGCCGATCTTCAAGGCGCTCGGCCTGCTCGATTCCATCGACCCAGTGAAGATGCAGCAGAACATGGACGCGCGCTGCGACGACACGCCGGAGGCCGAGGAGCAGCGCAAAAAGATCCGCGAGACTGTCGCCTTCAAGGTCTACGAGTTCGACGCGCATGGCGTCGAGATGAACCAGCGCTACAGGTCGGATGCCATCGTCACCGACGGGCAGAAAGAGCCGGCCTTCGAGAAGGACGCCGAGCTTCACTATCATCCGACGACCTGGCCGGGCGCGCGCCTGCCGCATGTCTGGGTGTTCGACAGCCACGGCGGCAAGATCTCGACCCTCGATCTTGCGGGAAAGGGCCGTTTTTCCGTGTTCACCGGCATCGGCGGCCAGGGCTGGGTCGAAGCGGCAAGAATCGTCGGCAGGGATCTTGGCATCGACATTGCCGCCCATATCATCGGTCCGCGCCAGCACTGGCAGGATTTTACCGGCGACTGGGCGCGTGCCCAGGAGGCCCGAGACAGCGGCATCGTGCTGACGCGGCCCGACCAGCATGTGTGCTGGCGCCGCGAGACGATCGCCGACGATCCGGTAGCGGAACTGCGCCGCGTGCTGAAGGCGGTGCTGGCGCGGTGAGGTGTCGCGGGAAGGTATGACTGGCAGCAAAACGAGCCACCAACTCATGAGGTAGCGTCCATGGAAGCGCATGAAAAGGGATTCTTCAGCGAAGAAAATTCGGTCGAGGTTGTCACCAGCCGAAACGCGAATGCCAAAAGCGAGCGGCTGAAAGAGGTGATGGAAGTCGTTACCCGAAAGCTGCATGAGGCGGTCAAGGAGATCGAGCCGACGCAGGACGAATGGATGCAGGCGATCCAGTTCCTCACCCGCACCGGCCATTTGTGCAACGACTGGCGGCAGGAGTTCATCCTGCTGTCCGATGTGATCGGCGTCTCCATGCTGGTCGACGCGATCAACAACCGCAAGCCGGCCGGCGCTTCCGAGAGCACGGTGCTCGGCCCGTTCCACGTCGCCGACGCGCCGCAGTTACCAATGGGCGCCAACATCTGCCTCGACCAAAAAGGCGAGGACATGGTAATCTCCGGCCGCATCCTCGACACGTCGGGAAAACCGGTCGCCGGCGCGGTGCTGGACGTGTGGCAGGCCAATGACGAAGGGTTCTACGACGTGCAGCAGAAGGGCATGCAGCCCGACTTCAACCTGCGCGGCGTGTTCCGCACAGGCGCGGATGGCCGCTATTGGTTCCGTGCGGTGAAACCGAAATGCTATCCGATCCCCGACGACGGCACTGTCGGCCGGCTGCTGCGGGATCTCGGCCGCGATCCCTACCGGCCCGCGCACCTGCATTTCATCATCAAGGCCGACGGCTTTGAGACGCTGGTCACCCATATTTTCGATCCAGACGATCCGCACATAGACTCGGATGCCGTGTTCGGCGTGAAGGAGAGCCTTCTGGCCGAATTCAAGCGTGTCGACGATCCCGCGAGATCGAAGGAACTTGGCTTCGACGGCTGGTTCTGGGAGGTGGAATACGATTTCGTGCTGGCGGGTCCTTCGAGGCTCGCCCGCTGACGCGTTTGCTTGTATTTCCAACACGTTGCGGGCTCGCGCTAATACAAGGTGCGAGCCCGCACGGCGCCCGCGATCGGTTCAGCGCGGCGATCGCGGACGGAAGTACCGATCTCTATTCTAGAAAGAGCAGCGCCGTCCGCACTCGCTCCTTCAGCAGATCCCTATACCGTATATAGTTGCCATAGTTCACGGGATCCAACCCGTGCGGTCCCCCTTCACAACTATCATTCAAATTGTTGACTAATGTGTCCCACTGACTCAGACCGGACTCGAGCTGTCTTCTAGCATCATCTTTCCTGCCTTCTCCCATAGCCGCTCTTGCGGCGGCAAATGCTCGTACTGCCTCGTCACCTGGTACCCGCCTCGAGGGCCAGTTCAACGGGGGAACTCCGTGCTTTCCGCCGCCGCAACCCTGGTCCATCGACCTCATTGTATTTTGGATCTCAGGTATTGCTTCATCCAGGATCTTATTTATTACGCTCTCGGCGCTCATTGGAAATCTCCTTGGTTCACATAATGTAATTCTCAGGTGTGGCGGTCATTCACATCTATGATCCAAGGCAACTCTAAATTGTGACAAGCGAGTTGCTTTTGGAGTGCGTCATATCAAAACCATCGAGGTGCCCTATTTGCTTCGATTTCCTCATAAATCACCCCAAACCCATGGCCCAGGCTTCCTCACGGACGTTCAACCATGACTGGAACACTTTGGCACCAGTTCTGGTTGTCGCTAATCTTGTCTAAAAGGCAATAAACCTTGCTCCCCCAAGGGTTTTTCATTTATATCACCTTTTGGATTGGCGGAAAAGCGAAAGGTGAAGCTCAGTTGCCGAGGAAGCTATTCGTAGTGTCGCGGCTCGCCCGCTGTGCAACTTGACACTTCTAAAAACCTCGCAGCCCTCCCGCGGTGACGTATTTCGGCGCGATTTGATTCCGATCTGTTCTGTTTCTGACTCCCATGCGCTCCTGCGGCAGTGTGACCGTCAAACGCCCTTCAGGAGTTTTTAGAAGTGTCCAACAATGTAAGGAGGGCAGAGTTCGTGACGCGCGTATTGAATAGGATTTTTAACATACCCCGAATTATCCTTCAGCGCTGCTATACGGCCCGGCTGAGGAGCCTTGGGGCGTCCGGCGCTTTTACGTTCGCGACCCGTTCGGAAAAGTGGTCAATATTCTCATGCACTTGTGAAGGCTGTTTGTGGGAGCGAAGCGAGGTCGGATGAGGGGTGTTCCAGCTTGGCGATGCCGATCTTGGTTGATGGCATCTCCCTGGCACTATCTGCCTACACCCGCTCCAGCGCCACGGCGATGCCCTGGCCGACCCCGATGCACATGGTCGCCAGCGCCAGTTTTGCCCCGCGCTCCCGCAGTTCCAGCGCCGCCGTGCCGGTGATGCGGGCGCCGGACATGCCGAGCGGATGACCCAGCGCGATCGCCCCGCCATTCGGGTTGACGTGCTCCGCGTCCTCGGCGATGCCGAGTTCGCGCAACACGGCGATGCCTTGGGAGGCAAAGGCTTCGTTCAATTCGACCACGCCGAAATCCTTCGGCGACAGGCCGAGCCGCGCACACAGTTTTTTCGTGGCCGGCGCCGGGCCGATGCCCATGATGCGCGGCGCGACGCCCGCCGTGGCGCCGCCCAAGATACGTGCAATCGGCGTCAGGCCGTATTTCCTGGCCGCTGCTTCGGAGGCGACGATCAGCGCCGCCGCGCCGTCATTGACGCCGGAGGCATTGCCCGCCGTCACCGTGCCGCCCTGCCGGAACGGCGTCGGCAGTTTCGCCAGAGTCTCGACGGTCGTGCCGGCGCGCGGATGCTCGTCCTTGGCCACCACCACCGGCTCGCCCTTGCGTTGCGGGATCGTCACCGGCGTGATTTCCCTGGCGAGCCGGCCGTTGGCCTGCGCCGCCACCGCCTTGTCCTGGCTGCGCACGGCAAAGGCGTCCTGGTCTGCCCGCGACACGGCAAGATCCTCGGCGACGTTCTCGCCGGTCTCCGGCATGGAATCGATGCCGTACAGCTTCTTCATCAACGGGTTGACGAAACGCCAGCCGATGGTGGTGTCGTAAATCTCGGCGTTGCGCGAAAAGGCGCTGTCGGCCTTGGGCAGCACGAAGGGCGCGCGGCTCATCGATTCCACGCCGCCTGCGATCATCAGTTCGGCCTCGCCGGCCTTGATGGCGCGGGCAGCGGCGATGACCGCGTCCATGCCCGAGCCGCACAGCCGGTTGATCGTGGTGCCGGACACTTCCTTGGGCAGGCCGGCAAGCAGCAGCGCCATGCGTGCCACGTTGCGATTGTCCTCGCCCGCCTGGTTGGCGCAGCCATAGATCACGTCGTCGACAGCCGCCCAGTCCAGCGCCGCATTGCGCTCCACCAGCGCCTTCAGCGGCACCGCGCCGAGGTCGTCGGTGCGGACCGGCGAAAGCACGCCGCCGAACCGGCCGATCGGGGTGCGGATGTAGTCGCAGATGAAAGCTTCCGTCATGCTAGGCGGCCTTCTCCTTTTTCGCCGTCCCCTCATGCGCCGCTTTCGTGCGGGCCTGCAAGTCGCGCAGCGTCTTCAGTTCGAGTTCGGTGGGCGCGGGCGTTTCCTCCAATCGCCCGGCGAATTTCACCGTCCAGCCGCAGGTTTCCTGCACCTTTTCGCGGGTCACGCCGGGATGCAGGGAGACCACGGTGAATTCCTTGGTTTCCGGGTCCGGTTTCCAGATGGCGAGGTCGGTGATCAAGAGCGTCGGGCCGGCCGTATCGATGCCCAGCCGCTTGCGGTGGTCGCCGCCTTCGCCATGGCCGAACGATGTGAAAAAGTCGATTTTTTCCACCATGCCGCGCTTGGTCTGGGTCATGGTGATGTAGACCTGCTGAGACGAGGTCGCGATCTCCGGTGCCCCGCCGCCGCCGGGCAGGCGGGTTTTTGGGTGAAAATAGTCGCCGATCACCGTCGTGTTGATGTTGCCGAACTTGTCGAGCTGCGCCGCGCCGAGGAAACCGATGGTGATGCGGCCGCCCTGCAGCCAGTAGCGGAACATTTCCGGCACAGGCACGGTGGTCACCGCCGTTTCGCAGAGTTCGCCATCGCCGATCGACAGCGGCAGCACGTCCGGCGCGGTGCCGATCGTGCCGCTCTCGTAGATCAGCGTGATATCGGGGGCATGCGTCAGCCGCGCCACGTTGCAGGCGGCCGACGGCGCGCCGATGCCGACGAAGCACACGTCGTCATTGGTCAGCGCGCGCGATGCCGCGATCGTCATCATCTCGTTGGGGGTGACGGTGCTCATGCCGCTTTCCTCAGATGCGCGACGCGGCCGGCGAAATCGTCGGCGGTCTTTTCGATCACGTTCTTCTGCATCCACTCGCGGAAGCGATCCCGGTCGGCCGCGATCTCGTCCCATTCCAGATAGGCGGCGTTGTCGCGATCGTAGTAGCCCTGCGTGTAGGAAGGATGCGAGCCGCCCGGCACCACCGAGACCGCGTGAACGGTCCATGATGGCAGCACGCAGAGATTCGGGTGCAGATCGTCGAAATTGTCGACCACCTCCTCGACCGTCACCACCGCGCGCCTGGCCGCCAATACCGCCTCCTTCTGGATGCCGACGATGCCTTCCACCAGCACATTGCCCTTGCGGTCGGCCTTTTGCGCATGGATGAAGGTCACGTCCGGGCGAACCGCCGGCACGGCGGCCAGCTTTTCGCCGGTGAACGGACAGGTGACCGACTTGATGTTCGGGTTGACCTCGGCCAGCCCGGCGCCGCGATAGCCTCGAAAGATCGCGCAGGGCAGGCCTGCGGCGCCCGCCTCATAGGCATTGGCCATGGCGGCGTGGCTGTGCTCCTCGATCTCAAGCGGATGCGGAAAACCGTTCTCGACCGCATCGCGCAGCCGCCGCAGCAGGCCGACGCCGGGATTGCCGGCATAGGAAAAGATTGCCTTCCTCGCCATGCCCATGCCGATCATCTGGTCGTAGATCAGGTCCGGCGTCATGCGGACCAGGGTCAGGTCCTTGAAACCCTGGCGGATCGCCTCATGCGCCGCGGCGGTCGGGATCAGATGCGTGAATCCCTCGAAAGCGGCGGTGTCGCCATCCTTCAGATTGTCCGAAACCGCCTGGCTCAGCGGCAGGAATTTTGCCACGGACGCACCCTCCTCTTCCTGTAAAAAAGTTCGTATTGCGAACATATGTTTCTTATGCGATACTATCTGTCCTGACTGCCTGATTGTCAACCGCCTGACGTTGCCACGAGCAAGGACGCTGCGTTCAAATGCCGGAAGTGCCTTCCATGCGTGATCACGTCGGGTCACTGGAAAAAGGTCTTGGCGTAATCGAGATTCTCGCCACGCATCCGGCCGGGCTGACGCTGACGGAGACCGCCGAGCGCGCCGGGCTGACGCGCGCCGGGGCGCGCCGGCTGCTGCTGACGCTTGTGGCCGCCGGTTATGCCGGCCAGAACGGCCGCGTCTTCGCCCTGACGCCGAAACTGCTGTCGTTGTCACGGATGTGGCTGGAGGGCACGTCGCTGTGGTCCTTCGCCGAGCCGTTCATGCGCGCGGTGGCGACCGAGATGAACGAATCCTGTTCGGCCGCGGTTCTGTCGGGTCACGACGTCGTCTACGTTGCCCGCATCCCCGGCGCCCGCATCATGCGGGTGGCGCTGCAGGTCGGCACCAGGCTTCCGGCTTATTGCACATCGATGGGCCGGGTGCTGATGTCCGGCATGACGCAGGAGCAACTCGCAGACTTCCTCGGCGGCGCGGTGATCGAGCCGAACACGCCGAAGACCATCACCGACCGCCACGAGATTGCCCGGAAAGTCCGGCAAGCGGCCGAACAAGGTTTCGCATTGGTCGATGAGGAACTGGAAATCGGCCTCCGCTCGATTGCGGTTCCGATCCGCGACCGGCAGGGCGCCATCGCCGCGGCGATCAACGTCTCGGCTCAGTCCGCCAGGTTCTCAGTCGCCGAAATGGAGACCGCCGTCCTGCCGCCCTTGAAGCGCGCCGCCGAAAAGATCGAGGGTTTTTTCACCGTGCAATAGGAAGCGGTTATGGCTTCCCTCCGCGAGCGCAAAGGCCGAGATCGGACTTGCCGGGATTGGTTCGTGGCGTCCGCGGGAGCACGTCGGGGATAGCCTCGGCCGCGTTAGGTGAAACAGCCAGCGGAGCGATGCTCGGGCAGGCCAAATCGTGCCTGGATACCTTCGACGTCATGCTCGCGGAGGGAGTGCGTCAGGTCAAACAGCGGATTTCGGCGTGGTCTTTTCGATAACTTTATGAAATCGCACGATATTCCGGACTTGACGTACAAGCCTCCGGATACGGTCCCGCGCCGCCCGACCTGACGCTGGCCGGCGGCTGATCATCCAACCCCTTGTTATCCCTGCCGATCCTTGCTCTGGAGATAGCTCAGCGCGATTGCATGCATGCGCCCGCCATCGAAACTTGGGCCGTGGCCGCCGTGTCCCACGTCTATGTCGAGTTCGGCCAACCGGTGCATCGTTTCGACATAGGCCGAAATGTCCGCTCCGGGAATGTCGTCCACCAGTTCGTCATCGTAAATGGCGTCGCCGGAGAAGAATTCGCCGTTCCTTTCGTCGAGGAGCGCGATCGATCCCGGCGAATGGCCGGGCAGGTGCAGGATTTTGAACCGCCGGTCGCCGGTATCGACCGTATCGCCGTCGCCGAGCAGTTGGGTCAGCGGCGCGGGTAACAGGCTGTAATCATTCAAGGAATAGCCGTCATGCGGGAGCCGCGCGATAGGCTCGTCCTGCGAAGCGAACCACGACGCCAGCGTGCCTTCGTCCGTCATCGTACGGAAGAATTCCGCCTCCGCCTCGTGCCCGGCGCGCCTTTCGAACTCATGGAAACTGCCGACATGGTCGACATGCGCATGGGTGGCTATTGCAAGGACAGGCTTGCCCATTATCGGCATACCCTTGGAAAGACTGGATATTCCGACGCCAAAGTCGATCTGGATGTCGAAGTCGCGGCCTTCGATGCGGTAGAGGTTCGCCCGGAAGAAGGGATGCACGAACGGCTCGGTGATCAGTGTGACGCCGGGCGAAATAGGCCGGAATTCGAACCAGGAAGACGGCATAACACTTGGATTCCAATGGATTGCGCCGAACACATGCAAGCGGGCTACATCATGCGGCCCGCCTGCATAGCAGGAAATCCGGTCTCGTTCAGCCGCCGGTCGTCTGGTGTTTCGAGTGGTCGGCCTCGCCGGCCTTCGGTTCGACGGCGAACTCGACTTCCACCGCTCCGGCTTTCTCGAAGGTCAGCGTTCCCGGGAATTTCACGCCCGCCTTGGGCATCTGTTTCAGGTCCATGAACATGATGTGGAAGGCGCCGGGCTTCAGCGCGACCTCGCCGCCGGCCGGAATTTCGATGCCGGCTTCCACCGGGCGCATGGTCATGACGCCTTCGGAATTCACAGACATTTCATGGACTTCCGCCTTGCCGGCGATCGGCGAGACGATCGAAACGAGGCGGTCGGCAGTGGTCCCATGGTTCTTAATGACCATGTAGCCGGCGGCGACCTTTGCACCGTCCGGGATCTCGCGCGACCAGGGATGACCGATCTCGAGGTCGCCGAGCTTGAACTCATGCGCCCAGAGCGGCTGGGCGAAGGCCATGAGGAGCATCAGGATGAAGCCGAGCAGGCCGGCCCGTTCATCGAGGCTGCGGAAGCGATGAGCGATTGCGTGCGCCGGGGCGCGTGAAAAGATTTGCATGGGAATATCCATTGCTTGTGGCCGCGCCTGCAAGGCCGCGGCAATTCTGTTCAGGAATTCAAACGGATACGGCGCAGTGACGCCGTCAGACACGGGTCAGGCGAGGGCAGGCGGCGCGCGCGGGCTGCCGGGGCGGTGATCGTCGGCCTGGACGATGACGATCGGTGCGGGCAGGGACCGGCCGAGAGCTTCCGCCCGGAAAACGATGATGAGCGAAGCTTCGTCAGGAGGCGCGCCGGCCACCGTTGCCGAGGCCGCGCAGCCGAGCATGCAGCAGCCGGGCATCTTGCCGTGGTCGCTGTCGTCAGCCGGCGTACCATGCGTGCTGGTGATGCAGAGCGGGTTGCCGAAGGCATCGAGCGCAATCTGTGTGGGGCTGGGCAGGGCGAAGCCAGTGCCGAGCATCTGAACGAGGAACAGCATGGCGGCGGCCAGCGCCAACCCTTTCCGCCATTCCTCGCGCAAGAACCTCACGGACATCTCTCTTCCGAACCGGCTTTCGATTAACACGGCGCGGCTTGTTTCCAAACCGGATTGTCGTGCTGCGGCAACGTGCCGTCCGCCGTCAGGGCCGGGGGAGACCGATTCCTCTTCGCCGTTACAATCGCGCCCGCGTTGTCCGCGGCGTAGCCAGCAACAGGCTTGTTTCGGACCCGGTGATGCCCGGAATGAGCCGGATGCGCCGCAGCACGGCGTCGAGGTCGGTCAGCGATGTGGCGCCGATCTCGACCACCAGATCCCAGCGGCCGTTGGTGGTGTGGATGGTCGAGACCTCGGAAAATCCGCCCAGCGCGCGGATCACGCGGTCGGCGGCATGTCCCTCGATCTCGATCATCATGATGCCGCGGATGCGCTGGTCGACGGCGTCGGCGCGCAGGATCACCGTGTAGCCGATGATGTCGCCGGCCTTCTCCAGCCGCTCCATGCGGGCGCGGGCCGTGGCGCGCGAGACGCCGAGGTCGATCGCCAGGTCCGAGATGCTGCGGCGCCCGTCATGGCGCAGCAAGGTCACAAGTTTTTCGTCAAGACTGTCCATGGCGTTTCAATTCGGCTGCCAGATTAATCAGAATGATAAGCTATTTCACATTATTTGCCAATTTTCGCTATTCGTTTCGTCGGGCATCGCTGTTTGAATTCGGACATTCTCCAATCCGCGAATTTCAGGGGTTTTCGATGTTGTGCAGGATTGTCGGCGCGCCCGTTCAGGATGGCGCAGGACGCATGGGCTGCGAGATGGGGCCGAGCGCGTTGCGCACTGCCGGGCTGGTGTCGGCGCTGCGCGATCTTGGTCACGAGGTGGAAGATCTCGGAGCCGTGCAGCCGCTCGCGGCCCGCCGCGTTATCCACGGAAACCTGGCCCTGAAGGCGCTGCCGGAGATTTCCGCCTGGACCTCCGCCATTGCCGAGACCGCCTACGTCGCAAGCGCCGGCGCCATGCCGATCTTCCTCGGCGGCGACCATTCGATTTCCGCCGGCACGCTCTCCGGCGTGGCCCGCCGCGCCGCCGAGCAGGGGCGTCCGCTGTTCGTGCTGTGGCTCGATGCCCACCCGGATTTCCACACGCTGGACACCACGACCAGCGGCAACCTGCACGGCGTGCCGCTCGCCTATGCCAGCGGTCAGCCGGGGTTTGCAGGCTATTTCCCTGATCTTACGGCGACCGTCGACCCGTCGCGCGTCTGCACGCTCGGCCTTCGCAGCGTCGATCCGGCAGAACGCCGTGCGTTGATCGCCGCTGGCGTGACGGTGCACGACATGCGCGCCGTTGACGAGTACGGCATTCCAAAACTGCTGCGTGCCTTCCTGGCAAGAGTCGAGGCGGAAAACGGGCTGCTGCATGTCAGCCTCGACGTCGATTTCCTCGATCCGTCGATCGCGCCGGCGGTCGGCACCACCGTTCCCGGTGGCGCAACCTTCCGCGAGGCGCATCTGGTGATGGAGATGTTGTCGGACAGCGGCCTCGTTTCCAGCCTCGACCTGGTCGAACTCAATCCCTTCCTCGACGAGCGAGGCCGCACCGCGACGCTGATGGTCGACCTCACCGCCAGCCTGATGGGACGCCGCATCATGGACCGCCCGACAAGGAGCTTTTGATCATGCAGCCGAAACTCAACATCGTGCCCTTCGTCAGCGTCGACCGCATGATGAAGCTGGTGCTTGCCATAGGTGTCGAGCGCTTCCTGACCGAACTTGCCGGCTATATCGAGGACGATTTTCGCCGCTGGGAGCTGTTCGACAAGACGCCGCGGGTGGCCTCGCACAGCCATGACGGGGTGATCGAGCTGATGCCGACCAGCGACGGAAAGCTCTACGGATTCAAATACGTCAACGGCCATCCGAAGAACATGCGCGAGGGCTTGCAGACCGTTACGGCCTTCGGCGTGCTGGCCGATGTCGGCAACGGCTATCCGATGCTGCTCACCGAGATGACGATCCTGACGGCGCTGCGGACGGCTGCGATGTCGGCGGTCGCAGCCAAACATCTGGCTCCGAAAGGAGCACGCACCATGGCCATCATCGGCAACGGTGCGCAGTCGGAATTCCAGGCCATCGCCTTCAAGGCGCTCACCGGCGTCGACCGGCTGCGGCTCTACGACATTGATTCATCTGCGTCCCGTAAGTGCGCGAAAAACCTGGCGGGAATGGGTTTCGACATCACCATCTGCGCGACCGGCCAGGAAGCGGTGGAGGGCGCCGAGATCATCACCACCGTGACAGCCGACAAACTGTCGGCGACGATCCTGACCGACAACATGGTCGGCCCGGGCGTCCATATCAACGCGGTCGGCGGCGATTGTCCCGGCAAGACCGAGCTGCACCGCGACATCCTGCTGCGCTCCGACATCTTTGTCGAATTCCCGCCGCAGACGCGCATCGAGGGCGAGATCCAGCAGCTTGCCGCCGATCATCCGGTCATCGAGCTGTGGCAGGTGATCGCCGGCAAGGCAGAGGGCCGCAGGAACGGCCGACAGATCACGCTGTTCGATTCCGTCGGCTTCGCCATCGAGGATTTTTCGGCGCTGCGCTACGTGCGCGACCAGTTGCAGGCGACCGGCCTCTATGAGGAACTCGACCTGCTTGCCGACCCGGACGAGCCGCGCGACCTGTTCGGCATGCTGCTGCGCGCCAAGGCGGCGGCGGCTGCGTGAGCGGCCGCCCGCGGATCCTTGGGTCAGGCGGCGCGGGCCGGTACGCGGTAGCGCGGGGCAGGGGTACGCCGCGACAGGTTAGGATACATCGCCGTGCGCGCAGCCTTGAAGGCGTCCCAGTCGGCATTGTCGGGCAGGGAGACGATGCTGATGCTTTCGCCCGCGTCTAGTCCGGCAAGCGCGGCGTCGACCATGTCGTCGACCTCCATCGTTATTTCCGCGGGAAGCTGATTGATGTCGACGCCGCCGCGCTCCCATATCTCGGTGCGGGTCACGCCTGGAAGCACGGCCTGGACGCGCACGCCCAGCGGCGCAAGCTCGGTCTCGATGCCTTCGCTCAGCGACAGCAGGAAGGCTTTCGTGGCGTTGTAATAGACGCCGACGGCCGGGCGGTCGTTGGTGATGCCGGCGATCGAAGCGAGGTTGATCAGCGTGCCGGCGCGCTTTCGGGCAAAGGTCTCCGCAGCCACGCGCGCCAGGCGGGCGGCCGCCATGACATTCAGTTCGATCATCGCGTCGAGCTTCTCGATGTCCGCGTCGACGGTCGGGCCGGTGACCGCCATGCCGGCATTGTTGACGAAGACGGCGATGTCGTCGCGCTTGAGCCGCTCCTCGACCTTGGCGCGGTCAGCCGTCGTTCCGAGGTCGGCGCGCAGGACTTCCACCGTCACGCCGGCGTCCTTCCGCAGTCGCGCCGCCAGTTGCTCCAATCTGGTCTCGTCGCGAGCAACCAGCACGAGGTCGTGGCCGCGCTTCGCAAGGCGGTCGGCATAGACGGCGCCTATTCCGGTCGATGCGCCGGTGATCAGCGCGGTTCCTTTTGCAATCGTCATTTCAAATGCTCCTGTCTGCTCTGGGTTGCGCCGCGCGGACGTCGCGCGGCATTGGGGATTGGAAAATCGGCGAAGGCCGCTGGAGCGGTCTTTCGATATTGCGCGGTGCTCTGCCGCCGGCCGGCCCTGCTTCGAGGCCTCGCTTGTGAAACGTCCCGCCGTTCTTATGTTTCAGGCGATGGCCGCCGGACGGACGGGAGGCCGAGTACACCAGGGAAACGTGATGCGTGTCAGCAGGGAAAAGGCGGAGGAAAACCGCGCGGCGATCGTCGCTGCGGGCTCGCGGCTGTTTCGCGAACAGGGTTTCGATCGTGTCAGCGTGGCCGATGTCTGCGGCGAGGCAGGGCTGACGCATGGCGGTTTCTACGGGCATTTCGCGTCGAAGGATGCGCTGGAGGCCGAATGTGTCGACGCAGCTTTTGCCGACAGGATTGCTGACATCACCGATCTGGATTCGGTCGCGGCCCTGGTCGGCCGCTATCTCAGCACCGAGCATCGCGACAATCCCGGCCAAGGCTGCGCCGTTGCGGCGCTGGGATCGGCGGTGCCGCAGCGCGACAATCTGCTGAGGCAGCATTTCGCGGCCGACATCGGCAAATATCTGGACGTCCTGACCGCGGCGATTGGGGCGGAAGGCGAAGCGGGACGCGACCGCGCGATCCTGCTTCTGTCGGCGTTGGTCGGCGGCCTCACGCTGGCCCGTGCCGGAAAAGCTTCGCCTGAATTGTCGCAGGAAATCCTCGACAGCCTGCGCGGCAGCCTCGGCGCGTTGTTGCCCGCCGAGGCCGCGCCCGTCTGACGCGCCGGCCGTCTCCAATCTGCGATTTCTAGCGCTGTCTGGCATGTCGCCCGGCTTCGAGCTTTTTGATGATGACTATCATCTAAGTGCGGCGTCGATGTTCAACAAGGAGCAAATTTCGTCATTGCAGGGGAAGCGGCATTTTCTGATGGCAGGGAACGCCGCCAGACCGCGAAAAATGTCGCGCCGGCCATCGTTTCCTCGGTGTCGTGTCGCACAGAGGCGTCGCCGTCACGACGTGTCGGGCGACTGCAGCACCCAGCAGGCGAGCCCGTGCACGACGTCCAGAACCTCGTGGACGTCATGGGTGGGTTTTGGGCGCCAGCCCGGCGGGCGGCCGGGTTTCAGGGGCCAGATTCGGCGAGCCCGGCCCGGCCTGGGAGGGTCTCCGCTCCGCGCTGTCGCCGCTTTGCGCATTCTGCGCCGCGCGCCGATCGCGGCGAGCATTTTGTCATGCTCGCTCATCGCATCGGGGTCTCCGTCCCCAGCGGTCATCGCGTCGCGAGTTTTCTTATCCTGCGCGCTTGCCGCGTCGCGCCGCGCCTGCCAGCGGGCAAAACGTTTGGCCTGGCGCGGCAGGTCGTCGAGGGTCGCGGCCAGCGTCTGAAGGCGCAAGGCCAGCCGCGTCGCATCGACCGGGTCGTTCCGCGACGGAGGCGCCGCAACGGGAACCGGCTCGCCGAAACCGGCAATCGAGATGCGTGGCACGCCGCAGGGTGCCGGCCGCGAGGGCCGGCGGTTCCAGGGCGGCAGGGGATCGAACAGCGGCAGCGCCGGGACGCGGCGGTCTTCCGGCTGCCTGCCGATACGGCGGAATTTGCGCCGGCCGAGCTTCTTCGGCTTCGGCTTTCGCGGAGACGGCGGCGGCAAGACCAGCCCGCGCGCCGCCACGACGATCAGCCTGCGCGCCGCCGCCTCGGCCGGACGCAGCAGTTTGAGGATGGCCCGGTGGAGATGGCGGGGGAGGGTAAGTGCCGGGTTAAGTGCCGGGGACAGTTTACTTTTTTCCGCCAGCACCTGCCTTGAAGCGGCCGCGCCCTTCCGCGGAAACAAAGTAAACTGTCCCCCAGCGCCAAGGTCCCCAGCGCCAAGGTCCCCGGCGTCAGGCCCTCCGGCGCCAACGCCCCCAGCGGCAAGCCCAATACCGGCAGCCAGCCCGGCCATGCCGACAAGCATGGCAAGGATGCGCTTCAAAGCCTCCCGGTTCTTGTCGATCGCCGCATTCCAGTCCATCGCCGCTTCCTTCCAACACGCGGCGAAATTATCGCTGCGAAAGGGAAGGGCGGGGACAACTTTCCGGAAAACAATCCTGACGAATGCTGACAAAGAGGGCCGGCGGCAGGCTATCCGGGGCGAGAATTCCGTCTTGGGTGCCCCGGAAGCAAGATCGTGGACGATACAGCCTGCTCAGACGTCCAGATTGGCGACGCTCAGCGCGTTCTCCTGGATGAAGTCGCGGCGCGGCTCGACCTCGTCGCCCATCAGCCGTGCAAACAGCGAGTCGGCGTCGGTGGCGTCATTCACCTGGACCTTCAACAGCGAGCGCACGTTCGGGTCGAGCGTGGTTTCCCAGAGCTGCTCGGCGTTCATCTCGCCAAGTCCCTTGTAGCGCTGCATGGTCAGGCCTTTACGGCCCGCGGCGAACACGGCGGTCAGCAGCGCCAGAGGCCCGGCGATCGTCTCCGAAGTCTCCTTGCGGCGCAGCACCGGCGGGACGTTGTAGACCTCGCCGAGGCGCGGGGCGTAGCGGTCGAGGGCGCGGGCGTCGGCCGAGTTGATCAGCGCCATGTCGAGCGCCACCACGTCCTTCACGCCACGCAATACGCGCTCGAAGACGTAGCCGCCGGAACCGTCGTTGGACACGGAGGTGCGGCCGCTCCAGCCGCGCTCCATGTCCTCGGCGATGGCGTCGAGCCGCCTGGCGACGATCTCCGCCATCGCGTTGGCGCGGCCGAGATCGTCGAAGATTTCCGGCTTCAGGGCTCCGGCGATCGCCGCCTGCTCGACCACGCGGCGGTCGTAGCGCGAGTGCAGGCCGTTGACCAGCGAGCGGACGGCGAGAGCGTCGTCGATCGCCGTGCGCAGGTCCTGGCCGGCGCGCGCCTCGCCCGAGCCCAGCGTCAGCGTGGCATCGTCGATGCCGGACTCGATCAGGAATTCCTCATAGGCGTTCTCGTCCTTGAGGTACTGGGCGCTCTTGCCGCGCGAGACCTTGTAGAGCGGCGGCTGGGCTATGTAGAGGTGGCCGCGCTCGATCAGTTCCGGCATCTGCCGGAAGAAGAAGGTGAGCAGCAGCGTGCGGATGTGAGCGCCGTCGACGTCGGCGTCCGTCATGATGATGATCTTGTGATAGCGCAGCTTGTCGGCGTTGAACTCGTCCTTGCCGATGCCGGTGCCGAGCGCCACGATCATCGTGCCGATCATTTCCGACGACAGCATGCGGTCGAGTTTCACGCGCTCGACGTTCAGGATTTTTCCGCGCAGCGGCAGGATCGCCTGGTTCTGGCGCGAGCGGCCGCCCTTGGCCGAGCCGCCAGCGGAATCACCCTCGACGATGAAGATCTCGGATTTTGCCGGGTCGCGCTCCTGGCAGTCGGCAAGCTTGCCGGGGAGGGAAGTGATGCCCAGCGTGCTCTTGCGGGTGATGTCGCGCGCTTTGCGCGCCGCCTCGCGGGCCGCCGCCGCCTGGATGACCTTGTCGATCACCACCTTGCCCTCGGCCGGATGCTCCTCCAGCCAGGTGCCGAGGGCCTCGTTGACCAGGCTTTCGACCACAGGGCGGACTTCCGACGAGACGAGCTTGTCCTTGGTCTGCGAGGAGAATTTCGGGTCGGGCACCTTGACCGAGAGCACCGCTGTCAGGCCCTCGCGGCAGTCGTCACCGATCAGCGCCACCTTTTCCTTCTTGGTGAGGCCGGAGCTTTCGCCATAACCTGTGACCTGCCGGGTCAGCGCGCCGCGAAAGCCGGCAAGGTGCGTGCCGCCGTCGCGCTGCGGGATGTTGTTGGTGAAGGCCAGCACGTTCTCGTGGTAGCTGTCGTTCCACCACATGGCGACCTCGACGGCGATGCCGTCGCGCTCGGCGCGGATGGCGATCGGCGTCGATATCAACGGCTTCTTGGCGCGGTCGAGATATTTGACGAACTCTTCCAGGCCGCCTTCGTAGAGCAGTTCGACCTGCTTCAAATCCGCGTGGCGCGCGTCGGTGAGCACGATGCGCACGCCGGAATTGAGGAAGGCGAGCTCGCGCAGGCGGTGCTCCAGCGTGCCGTAGTCGAACTCGACCATCGAGAAGGTCTCGGTCGACGGCATGAAGGTGATCTCGCTGCCGCTGCGGCCTTCATTGGTGCCGGGCATCTTGTTGGGTTCGTAGGTGCCGGTGACCTTCAGCGGCGCGTCGGCGTCGCCATGCGTAAAGCTCATTTCATGGATTTTGCCGTCGCGGCGGATTTTTAGCTTCAGCCAGACGGACAGCGCGTTGACAACGGAGACGCCGACGCCGTGCAGGCCGCCGGAGACCTTGTAGGAATTCTGGTCGAACTTTCCGCCGGCGTGCAGCTGGGTCATGATGACTTCGGCGGCCGAAATGCCTTCGCCGGTGTGGATGTCGGTCGGGATGCCGCGGCCATTGTCGATGACGGTGACCGAGCCGTCGGGGTTGAGCGTCACGGTGACCAGGTCGGCGTGGCCCGCCAGCGCCTCGTCGATGGCGTTGTCGACGACCTCGTAGACCATGTGGTGCAGGCCGGAGCCGTCGTCGGTGTCGCCGATATACATGCCCGGCCGTTTGCGGACTGCGTCGAGGCCCTTGAGGACCTTGATGGAATCCGCGCCATATTCGGCGCTGCCGCCGTTGCCGGTGTCTAGCTCGTCGCTCATGAAGTGCTTTCGTATGACTGAAACAAACAGGCGCTAATTGCCGCCGATTCGCGCCTCTTTTTTGACCATGTTGATATAGGCGTTTTTGCCGCGTTTTTCCAATCGCAGCGGCGGTCTTCCCGGCTATTCGCGACGATTGGCGCAGTTTGGCTGGGGGCGGGGCTGCGGGGACAGTTTACCTTTATCCCCTGACGCCAACTTGTCCCGAGCCGAGCCCTGCCGGGGATAAGAGTAATACCCGGTCCACCAGGAAATCCGAACTGGTGCGGAAGGTGCGCGGCCGAACCGACGCAAGTGCCGGGGACAGTTTACTTTTTTCGGCCCGCGCGACTTCTGGACTGCTGCGGCCTTTCTGCCGAAAGAAAGTAAACTGTCCCCTGCACTTCCCCTTTCGGCGTCGACCACGCGAGAACGGTTTTCGGGTTTCCGAGTGGACTGGGTAAAACTGTCCCCTGCGTGCAACCGTCCTCGTCGCCCCGGTCGGGCGATCGATTTTCCGCTGTGGTGTCGCATGCCGTCGGCGCCTATCTTATGTAAAAGTCCGCCCGGATCGATCTGACATATGGACACCTCGCCAGCCCCGTTCCGCCCGCCCGCGCCTGTGCCGCGCACGTCGCCGCCGTCGATGCTGGAGATGATCCGCATCATCTACCGCAATCCGCTCGAGCTTTGGGGCGAGCCTTCCTACAACCAGCCGTGGATATTGGTGAACGGCGTCGGCGGGCCCTTGATCGTCGCCAACGATCCCGGCCTGATCCGGCACGTGCTGGTCGATAACGCGAAAAACTACAAGCTCGCCACCGTGCGCCAGAAGGTGCTGCGGCCGATACTGCGCGACGGGCTGCTGACGGCGGAAGGGCAGGTGTGGAAGCGCTCGCGCAAGGCGATGGCGCCGGTGTTCACACCCCGCCACATCTTCGGATTCGCCGAGCCGATGCTCAGGCGGACCGAGGCCTTTGCAGAGCGCTACGAGGATGTCGACGACACCGTGGACATGGCCCACGAGATGACGCTGCTGACCTTCGACATCATGGCCGAAACCCTGTTCTCCAACGAAATAGCGGGCGAACCCGGCAGTTTCGGCGGCGAGATCGAGCGGCTGTTCGAGACCATGGGGCGGGTCGATCCGCTTGACATTCTTCGCGCGCCTGACTGGCTGCCGCGCTTCACGCATATCCGCGGGCGGCGGACGATGAAGTTCTTCCGGAAAATCGTCACCGACACGGTGGCGATGCGCATCGAGCGGATGAAGAGGACGCCGTACGACGTGCCGGAGGATTTTCTCACGCTTCTCCTTAACGCCGAGGGCAAGGACGGGCTGACCCGGCAGGAGGTGGAGGACAACATCATCACCTTCATCGGCGCCGGCCACGAGACGACCGCCCGCGCGCTGGGCTGGACGCTCTATTGCCTGGCCGAGGCGCCGTGGGAGCGCGCGCCGATCGAGGACGAGATCGACCGGGTGATGAAAAGCGAGCCCGACCCGGTGAGATGGCTGGACCTGATGCCGCTGACGCGATCAGCCTTCGAGGAGGCGATGCGGCTCTATCCGCCGGCGCCGTCGATCAACCGCGAGCCGATCGAGCCGGAAACCTTTGACACGTTGCAAATCCCGCGCGGCGCACAGGTGCTGGTGATGCCCTGGGTGGTGCACCGGCACAGGAAACTGTGGGACGATCCGAACGCCTTCCTGCCGTCGCGGTTCCATCCCGGCAACAGGGACAAGATCAACCGTTTCCAGTACTTGCCTTTCGGCGCAGGACCGCGGACCTGCATCGGCGCGACATTCGCCATGCAGGAGGCGGTCATCGCGCTCGCCGTGCTCTTGTCGCGCTTCCGCTTCGACACGGTGGCCGAGACGAAACCCTGGCCTGTGCAGAAGCTGACGACGCAGCCGCAGGGTGGGTTGCCGATGCGGGTGACGCGGCGGAAGTAACGCCACCCGCATGGATATGTGCAGCACGTTTTCGCGTCGCCGATCAGTTCCGCCCATGAAAAATGTTCTCGACATGCACGGGCCAGCGCCAGGGCAGGACTGCGACGAGGTCGAAGCGCATGGAGAGGCGGGCATGGTCGCGCTGGCGCGTCAGCCAGAGGTCGGCGGCGCCCTCGATGCGGCGTTCCGACGGATAGGAGATTGCTTCCATCGCCTGCATCAACGTAGCGCGTGCTTTCACCTCGACGATCAGCACGAGGTCGCCGCGCCGGGCGATCAGGTCGATCTCGCCGAGCGGCGTGCGGTAGCGGCGGGCGACGATGCGGAAACCCTTGGCCATGAGGGCGAGCGCGGCCAGCCATTCGCCGCGGTGGCCGCGGCGGTAGGCTTTTCGGCGGAAGAGTGTCTCATCCGGCTTCATTAGAGCCACGGATGTTCAAGTTTGACCGTCCTGCCGGGTCAATTTGACCCAAATCCTTCGGGCTTCGGCTCGGCCGTACCAACCGGTATGACCTGCGACGAACCCCTCGACCTTGTGTCGAATTGCCTCCGACAGGACGGTCAAACTTGAACATCCGAGGCTCTTGCCTTCAGGTCCATGAGGCGGCGGTAGAGGTCCGGCTTGCGGCCTCCGGTCATGCGCGCGGCTTCGGCCGCGGCTTTCGAGGCCGGCATCTCGGCTGCGAGCGACAGCAGCAGGCGGTCAATGTCGCCGGCATCGAGCGGCGTTTCGGCGACGGGCGGGCCGACAGAGACGACGATCTCGCCCTTCGGGGTGTCGGCGGCCGCATAGTGTTCCGCCAGGCCGGCAAGGGTGCCGGTGCGCATTTCCTCGAAGGTCTTGGTCAGTTCACGGCCGACGGCGGCGTTGCGCGCTCCGTAGACGTCGACCATGGCGGCGAGCGTGTCGGCGACCCGGCGCGGGGATTCGAAGAAGACGAGCGTCGCCGGAACGGCTTTCAATTCTTCCAGCCGGGAGCGGCGTTGCCCGTCCTTCACCGGCAGAAATCCGGCGAACAGGAACGTGTCCGAGGGCAGGCCGGAGGCTGTCAGAGCCGCGAGCACGGCCGACGGGCCGGGGATCGGCACGACCCGGATGCCGGCGGCGAGCGCCTTTTCCACCAGCCTGAAGCCGGGATCGGAGACCAGCGGCGTGCCGGCGTCGGAAACCAGGGCGACGCTCTTTCCCGCGCCCAAAGCCTCGATCAGTTTCGGACCGGCCTCGGCGGCATTGTGCTCGTGATAGGGGGTAGGCCGCTGGCGGATGCCGTAGCGGTCGAGCAGCACACGGGTGACGCGCGTGTCCTCGCAGGCCAGCACGTCGGCGGCGGCCAGCGTTTCCAGCGCGCGCAAGGTAATGTCGCCGAGATTGCCGATGGGCGTGGCGACAAGATAGAGCGCCGGCTCCAGCGGACGCGCGGCAATTTCCACCTGTCCGACCATGAAGGCGGGGATTTTAACGGTGTCTTTCACGGGGCTGAAACTCGCATATGCGCCTTGTGCCACGCGCGCTGTGGGCAGCGCAAAGCAGATTATTCAGCCGCCGCAATTTTACCTTTGTTTCGGAACGATATCACTGCCCGCCCGTTGATCGGGGCTCGAGGAGGAGCTCATGGAATCACTTCAGATACAGGACGCTTTTGCGCCCTATTACGTCGATCGCCCCGCCAAATCCGACAAGGCCGCCAAGCGTCGGGAAACGACCGCTGTCAAGGGTCACCCATCCGACATCAGGGCAAGGCTGGAGGCATGCCGCAACAAGCTCGCTCGCGCCATCGCAGCGGCGGAAGCGGAAAGGCACTGACCGCGATGCCGGCACGTTTCGACGTGTTCGTGGGCCGGATCGCCGGCGCATCGCAGAACCGTTCAGGCGCGGTAGGCGACCAGAACCGTTCCCCCCGCGATAAGAACGACGCCAAGCCAGTTCGCAAGGCTCAGCCGCTCGCCAAGAAAGGCGGCGGCAAAGACCGCGACCAGGACCACGCTCAGCTTGTCTAGCGGCGCGACCCTCGCCGCATCTCCCAGCTTCAGCGCGCGAAAATAGCAGAGCCAGGATGCGCCGGTGGCCAGGCCGGACAGGATGAGGAACATCCATGTGCGGCCGCCGATCGATGCGGGCGGCTGCCACTGGCCGGTCACAGCGACGATCGCGGCTACAACAGCCATGATCACCACTGTCCGGATCAGCGTGGCGAAGTCCGGATTGATGGCGCTGACGCCGACTTTCGCGAAAATCGCGGTGAGGGCGGCGAAGGCAGCCGAGAGGATTGCCCAGAACTGCCAGGACGTGGTCATGACCGCTTGATCTAATTATGCGGCCAGCGACCTTGCACGCTTAAGTGTAGCGGCATTGGCACGCGGTGCAGTTTTTGACGGCTTCAGCTTCCTGTCTATCTTGTAAACAAATCCTTCAACGATATAGCCATCATCAAAAGCTATGCCGACAATCCGGGTGGGATGGGGAGTGATTTGGCGAGGACCGTATGACTCGGGAATCCTGTTCACAAAATGGTTCGACGTGTTGGTGATCCTGAGATTACCAAGCGATAAGGGCGATTCTATCGCAGTGAGAAGCGTATCGACAAACCGGATAACAGTCGTCGGCCCGTAAGTCTGCACGTCGGGCGATGCTATATAAAGCTGCCAGTCAAACGTTTCTCGCAGGCTCAACCAGCCAGCAAATGCAACCGGTATTCCTGTTCGTTCCAAGGCCTCGATCAATTCACGCCCTGCGGCGAAATCCGGCCCTACCAGTGGCGTCTTATCCATGGGAGCACTCCTGTTCCGCGTCGTGCAACTGCGTTCATCATACTTGTCGCTTCCAATTGGGTCCAAGTTAAATACCGCGAATGGACGTTCCATTCCTGTACGGTAGCCCAATTTTCCCGAAATCCAACGGAGGCCGCCTCTTCGGCCGCGAGCGCCGCCTGAAGTCCGGAGAGCCTGATTAGCGCCGTCAGCACATGGCCGTTCCTGTAGAAGTCGTCTACCAACTGCTTCTCCGGTACATCGTTCTTCCGGAACAGTGTCGCTATCTTTGCCTTGATCGCGCACTCAACCGCAAGGCCGGAAATGTGGTAGGCAACACTGTACTGGTTATTCGCCAACAGAACGGATGCACTCCGCTCGAAGTCACGCGACCGCACTTTCCATTGGTTTCTGTTCATCTCCGCCCCCGGACGAAATCTAGCGTCGACGACAGAAGTTGCAACTGCGGTATTCTATTGCAGATTACCGCGCCAAATCGGCCACCACGGCGTTCAGCACGACCATCCCCGCAGGCGTGGCGCGCAGGCGGGAGTTGCCGATCGAGGCGACGAGGCCTTCGCCCTGCAGGATCGAAAGGCGCTCGGGCGAGAGTTCACGCCCGGACAGCCGTTCGTATCGATCGAGGTCGATGCCTTCCGACAGGCGCAGTCCCATGAGCAAAAACTCGTCGGCTTCCTCCGAGCGGTTAAGGATCTCGCCGTCGACGACGCCATGGCCCTTGGCTTCGACCAGGTTGAGCCAGGTTTCCGGGGTCTTCTCGGTCACCGTGACGACGCGGCGGTCGTGCTCGACGAAACGGCCATGGGCGCCGGGGCCGATGCCGGCATATTCGCCATAGCGCCAATAGGTGAGGTTGTGGCGGCTTTCCGCGCCGGGCCTTGCGTGGTTGGAGATTTCGTAGGCGGGCAGGCCGCGCGCCGCAGTCACCTGCTGCGTCAGGTCGTAGAGGTCGGCGGCCAGATCCATGTCGGGCATCGCGATCTTGCCGGCGGCGTGCAGCGCGTGGAAGCGCGTGCCTTCCTCGATGGTGAGCTGGTAGAGCGACAGGTGATCGGCGGCGTAGCCGATCGCTTCGTCGAGTTCCGCCTCCCATGCATCGAGCGTCTGGCCGGGGCGGGCATAGATCAGGTCGAAGGAGAGGCGGGGGAAGATGTCGCGGGCCAGCCCGATCGCCTTCAGCGCTTCCTCGACATTGTGCAGGCGACCGAGAAAGCGCAGGTCGGCTTCGTTCAGCGCCTGCACCCCGAGCGAGACGCGGTTGACGCCTGCCGCCCGGTAGCCGCGGAAGCGATCGGCTTCGACGGAGGAGGGATTGGCCTCCAGCGTGATCTCGATATCGGCCGGCACCGTCCAGTGCCGCGCGATCGCGTCGAGAACGGCGCCGACCGTCTCGGGCTGCATCAGCGACGGCGTGCCGCCTCCGAGAAAAATGCTGGTGACGGTGCGCGGGCCGGTGCGCTCGCGCGTCGTCGCCATCTCGCGGTCGAAGGCGGCTGCGAAGCGAGGCTGGTCGACCGGCTGGTGGCGGACATGGCTGTTGAAGTCGCAATAGGGGCATTTGGCCGCGCAGAACGGCCAATGGACGTAGACGCCGAATCCCGGATCGCTGGCCCCGATCATCGGATCACGCCGAGCCCAGTTTCGCCCGCGCGAATTTCTGGAAGGCGCGGGCGCGGTGCGAAAGGGCGTCGGCCTGGCCCGGTTTCCAGCCGTGCTTTTCCTCGGCGCTCATCTCGCCGAAGGTGCGCTCGTGGCCGTTGGGGACGAAGACGGGGTCGTAGCCAAAGCCTTTGTCGCCGCGCGGCGGCCAGACGAGATGGCCCTCGGCTTCGCCGCGAAAATACTCGGCTTCGCCATCCGGCCAGGCGAGGCAGATGACGGCGACGAAGCGTCCTGTGCGTTGTGCCGGCTCCGTCGCGCCGACTTCCTGCATGGCGACTTCGGCGCGCTGCATAGCGAGGTTGAAGTCGCGGCCGCCGTCGGGCGTCTCGGCCCAGTTGGCGGTGTAGATGCCGGGCTGGCCGCCGAGCGCGTCGATGCACAGGCCGGAATCGTCGGACAGGGCTGGCAGGCCGGTCGCCTTGGCTGCCGCGAGCGCCTTGATGTAGGCGTTCTCCTCGAAGGTCGTGCCGGTCTCGTCGGGCTCGGGCAGGCCGAAATCCTTGGCCGAGCGCGCCTCGATGCCGAAGGGCGCCATCAGGTCGGCGAATTCGCGTAGCTTGCCGCCGTTGTGGCTGGCGACGACCAGTTTTTTCTCGGCTAGTGGCCGCATCAAAGACCCCAGATCCTCGGCTCGGCGAATTCGATGGAATTGCCGGACGGATCGCGAAAATAGATCGAGCGGCCGCCATTCGGCCATTCGAAATCGGCCTCGATGGCGATTCCGAGCGTTGTGAGCCGGGTTTTCCACTGCTCAATTTCGTCCGCGGTGGCGGCGAAGCAGAGATGGCCCTGGCCGACCGCTCCGTGTGGCGGTACTGGCAGCCTCGCAGCCGGCGCCGGTGGGATTTTGGTCGCTTCGGCGTTGAAGAGCAGCAGCACGCCCTGGCCGCAACGGAAGAAGACGTGCCGACCTTCGACGCGGGTGATGAGGGAGAGGCCGAGCACGTCGCGGTAGAATGTTTCCGCCGCATCGAGATCGGTCACATAGAGCGCGGATTCGAGGATGGCGGAGGGGGTCATCTCTCTGCGACCCTTCCTGATTGAATCGCGTTCGGCCAGCACCCCTCATCCGACCTCGCTTCGCTCGGCCACCTTCTCCCACAAGGGGAGAAGGTGAAGCGTTGCCTTTCCGTCTCGGCAAATCTCCAACGCTGGCGATTGGCGGCGAGGTCGGCGCGAAACTCCACCTTCTCCCCCTGTGGGAGAAGGTGGCCGAGCGAAGCGAGGTCGGATGAGGGGTGTTGGCCGAACACAAACGTCTCCGAACTATGCCACCGCCATCTGCTGCAAATTCACCAGCCGCGAAATGCCTTTGCGGGCGAGTGCCATCAGCGCTGCGAACTCTTCCTCGGAGAAGGGCGCGCCTTCGGCCGTGCCCTGGATCTCGACGATGCCGCCCTTGCCGGTCATGACGAAATTGGCGTCGGTGCCGGCGGCGGAATCCTCGACATAGTCGAGGTCGAGGACCGGCTGGCCGTCGTGGATGCCGCACGAGATGGCGGCGACGTGATCCTTGAGCACCTTGGAGACAGTCGTCATCTGCCGCGTCTCCATCCAGCGCAGGCAGTCGTGCAGGGCTACCCAGCCGCCGGTGATGGAGGCCGTGCGCGTGCCACCGTCGGCCTGGATGACGTCGCAGTCCACCGTGATCTGCATTTCGCCCAGCGCCTGCAGATCGACCACTGCGCGCAGCGAACGGCCGATCAGCCGCTGGATTTCCAGCGTGCGTCCGCCCTGCTTGCCGGTCGAAGCCTCGCGGCGTGTGCGCTCGCCGGTGGCGCGCGGCAGCATGCCATATTCGGCCGTCACCCAGCCTCGGCCGGTGTTGCGCATCCAGCCCGGCACCTTTTCTTCCAGGCTCGCGGTGCACAGCACATGCGTATCGCCGAACTTGACAAGGCACGAGCCTTCGGCATGCTTGGAGACGTTGCGCTCGAAAGAAATCGCGCGCATTTCGTCGGGCTGTCTCTTGGACGGACGCATCAAGGCTCCTGCGGTTCAAATCGTGGCGGGCTTTTAGACCCGCCGGCAGGGGAGCGCAAAGGAAAAGCGGTCAGGGCAGACGCTCGAACTTCAACACCCTGTCGCCCTTGTATTCGATCTCGCCATAGTGGCCGTAGCCGAGTTTTCGCGCCACGCCGATGGACGCGGCATTGTCGGGATCGATGATGCACACGGTGCGCCCTGCGCCGCGACTGGCGTCGAACCAGCGATGGGCGGCGTGCGCCGCTTCGGTGGCGAAACCCTTGCCCTGTGCGTGTCCGGCGAAAACCCAGGCTGCCTCCGGAAAGGGATCGAAATCGTTGCCGAGATCGCGATGGAAGTCGGCAAGGCCGGTGTCGCCGAGATAGCGGCCGGTCTGCCTGTCGACGACGGCGAAGACGCCATGGCCGAGGGCCGTCCAATGGCCGATGTTGCGCAGAAGCTTGTTCCAGACGTCCTGCCTGCTCGCATGAGCACCATGGGTGATGAACTGCATGACCTCGGCGTCGTTGCTGACGGCGAGCAATTCGTCGAAGTCATCCAGGATGTGGGGACGAAGGATGAGGCGTTCGGTCTCGATCATCGGGTTCCGCTTGTCACGTGGGCCACGCTGTTTATATCTTTCACAAGGATATGAACACGCCGATCAAAGACCCGACCCTGCAATCACTCGACGCCCGTTCGCGCGACATTTTCCGGCGCATCGTCGATTCCTACCTGCTCGACGGCGAGCCGGTCGGTTCGCGCAACCTGTCGCGCATGCTGCCGGCGAGCCTGTCGCCCGCCACGGTGCGCAACGTGATGAGCGATTTGGAGCAACTCGGGCTGATCTATGCACCGCATATTTCGGCCGGCCGGCTGCCGACGCAAAAGGGACTACGCTTTTTCGTCGACGCCTTCCTCGAACTCGGCGACCTGACGGAAGAAGAACGCCGCTCGATCGACACGCAGATCAAGGCGTCGGGGCAGGGGGTGTCGGTCGAGCAGATGCTGACGGAGGCGAGCCAGCTTCTTTCGGGCGCCTCGCGCGGCGCGGGCCTGGTGCTGGCGGCAAAAAGCGAGGTGCCGCTGAAGCATATCGAATTCATCCAGCTCGAGCCGCAGCGGGCGCTGGCGGTGCTGGTGTCGCAGAACGGCGACGTCGAGAACCGGGTGATCGAGCTGCCGGCCGGCGTGACGGCTTCGCAATTGCAGGAGGCGTCGAATTTCCTCAACGCCCATATACGCGGCCGCACGCTGGCGGAGGCGCGCACCGAGATCGCTCGAGTCCAGCAGGAGACCAAGGCGGCGTTGGACACGCTGTCGCAGCAACTGGTGGAGAAGGGGTTGGCTGTCTGGGCCGGTGCCGAAAGCGGCCTGCCGGCCCGGCTGATCGTGCGCGGCCGCGCCAACCTGCTGGAGAATGTGACGGCGCAGGCCGACCTGGATTTGCTGCGTCACCTGTTCGATGACATGGAGACGCAGGACGGCATGATCCAGTTGCTCGACCTGGCCGAAGCGGGGTCGGGCGTGCGGATCTTCATCGGCTCGGAGAACAAGCTGTTTTCGCTGTCCGGCTCGTCGCTGGTCGTCGCGCCCTATCGCGACAAGGATGCGCGAGTCGTCGGCGCCCTTGGCGTCATCGGCCCGACGCGGCTGAATTATGCCCGCATCGTGCCGATGGTGGATTATACGGCGCAGTTGATTTCAAGGATGCTGCGGTAGGCCGCGTCGACGCGCTCAATCAGAACGTGGCCGAGCCGCCTGATCCGGTATAGGCTGCGCGATACGAGCAGGCGAGGCGGGAGGCAGTCATGGCCCTGGAACAGATCAAGGCGCAGATCGCGCTTTTGCTGGAAGAGATGGTCAGCCGGCCCGAGGACGCGCATGAAGTGCACGAGCAGGTGCGCGAAAAGCTCGCCGAACTCCGGGCCATGGGCATGCCTCTGCCGCAGGATCTGGTCGAACTGGAGCAGATGCTGGACCAGGCCGGGTACTGAGCGTTTCGCGAGCGGCTTTCGAAGCGAATCCGGGTTTGCAGTTACTTCCGCGTCCCGTTCAGCGTCATGTCGAACTGCACGACGTTGGAATAGACCGGCGTGCCGACATCCATGCCGTAGGGCGAGCGGTAGATCGAGCCGGTAACGCGGAAGGAGATGGCCTTGCCGTTGCGTTTGCCCACCGTCGCCTCGAACTGCGCCTTTCGCGATTTGCCGCGCGCCGTCAGCACGCCGTCGATGCGCGCTTCGTCGTCGCTTATCCTGGTGACCGAGGTCGAGCGGAAGGTGATTTCGGGATGGTTGGCCACATCGAACACCGCGTCGGAGCGCAGGAAGTCGGTGATGCGGGCCTGCTGGGCCGCAACGCTCTTGGCGTACAGCGTGATCGAAACGTTGGATTTCGAGACGTTGTTGCCGTCGATTTTGAAGGAGCCGCTGTAGGAGCCGAAGCTGCCGTTGATGCCGCCGCCGCCGACCTGGTCGACCTTGAAGTTGATCTTGGAGGAAGAATCGATGCGGTAGTTGCCGGCTGCTTCCGACAGCGCGTCGGCGGAGGCGGGTGCGGGCAGAAGAAAGAGGCTCGCGGCCATGGCCAGTGCGGCAGCGCTGCCGGCGCTGGCAGGCTTGGGGAAATGGTCAAACATCGTCGTTGGTCTCCAGGGTGACGCGATGCGTCGCCGGCCGTGCCGCCCGGCCGGGCAGCATGCGGACAAGCACGTCGTCGCGTAAGAGGAAGTGATGGCGCAGCGCCGCGGCCGCGTGGCCGAGGGCGAGCAGGCCGGCGCCGTAGGCCAGCAATTCATGCGCCTCGCCCCAAAAAGCCTCGGCCGCGTCGGACGGCGTCAGCGGCAGATGCGGCACGACAACGAGGTTGAAGGCGAAGCTCGGAATGCCGAGCGTCGAAGTGGAGGCCAGCGCCCAGCCGGCCAAAGGGACCGCGATGGTGGCGGCGAGCAGGATCCATTGCACGGTTTCCGCCGCGGCCCGCTCGAGGCCGGACAAGGCGGCAGACTGCGGCGGACGGCCGGCGGCAAGCCGCCAGACCAGCCGCAGCAGCGCCAGCGCCAGGATCAGGAAACCGAAGGATTTGTGCCATTGGATGAGTTCGAACTGGAGAGCCAGGCTTTTGACCTGCTCCATCGAAAAACCGAAGACGATCTGGCTAAGAAACAGCAGCGCGATCGTCCAATGCAGGATAATCGCGACGAGACCATAGGTATTCTGGCGATAACGCGGCATGGTCTTCCGGGCGCTGGCTGCGATCAGGCTCATCCGACACTAACGCACCATGCCGCATGCGTCTTCCGAGGGATCACTATCCCGCGGTCACGAGATCGGGAACGGTGAGGCGGACGGAGCGCTCGGCGAACGCGTCGCTCGAAAACACGGCAAGGGTTCGAGAGGCTCTGGCCCGGAGCGCAACGGAGGCTGCGCCATTTCCGCCGGAGTGGTTTTGTGGCAAAGGGTGCCTCCTGTTTCGGAGAGCTGGAATGACGGTTGCCGGTTTCATAGCCTATAGCGGCGCGCTGGCGCTGGCCGCCGCCATTCCCGGTCCGGGCGTGACGGCGCTGGTGGCGCGTGCGCTGGGCTCAGGTTTTCGCTCGTCGCTGTTCATGTCCCTCGGCCTGATCCTCGGCGACCTGACTTATCTGACCGCGGTTGTGCTGGGTCTTGCGCTGGTGGCGCAGACCTTCGGCATGGTGTTCCTCGTCGTCAAATGGTTCGGCATCGCCTATCTCGCCTATCTTGCCTGGACGTTCTGGAGCAGTGGCATCACGCCTGAAAATGTCGAGGCGAGGAAAGGCAAGGGCGGGCTGGTCTCCAGCTTCGTCGCCGGGCTGACCGTCACGCTCGGCAATCCAAAGACGATGATCTTCTACCTCGCCATCACGCCGACGATCGTCGATCTGAAGACGATCACCCTTGCCGACTATGGCGTGCTTTGCGTGCTGACCGTGGTGGTCCTGCTGGTCGTGCTGGTTCCGTATCTGGCACTGGCGGCAAAGGCGCGCTGGTTCTTGAAGACGCCGCGCGCGCTAAAGGCGCTGAACCGTACCGCCGCGACCTTCATGGCGGGTGCGGCGCTGGCGATCGCCTCGCGGCAGTAATACCTCGTCTGCCCGAAATTGATCCGGAAAGCGCAGGGCCGAAGCGGCGCAAGTGCCGGGGACAGTTTACTTTTTTCGGCCCGCGCGACTTCTGGACTGCTGCGACCTTTCTGCCGAAAGAAAGTAAACAGTCCCCTGCGCTTCCCCTTAGGGCATGCACCACGCGCGAACGGTTTCCGGGATGCCCGGTGGACTGAGTGAAACGGTGTTCACGCCGGCTTAGGCGCCGAGTCGAGATGTGTCATGACCAGCGCGCGCGTCTCCGCGCTGGGGACGACCGGCACGATCTCCATAGTCACGCCCGTACCGCGCCAATGAAGTATCCATTCCTGAAACGCTTTGGCGTCGCTGCAGCGCATGAGCTGGAAACAGCGGCCGAAATTAGCTTCTACCCAGCTTTCGACGAATTCCAACCCGTCGGGAAGGCCGCGCCCGCTCTCGCGGAAGCGCTGGTAGATGGGGACCATGTCGTTGTTTTCGAAGCGTTCGATGACCATGAAAAGCATTTGTTCCCGCTTTCGCCGCTCTTGCCAAACAGCTTTGCGTTGAAGCCGCCAAAGCCGGTCTAATGTTCCGGTTCCGGGTCTCGGCACCTGTGTCAATCTCGGCTATCTTGCCCGCCAAAATCAATCGAGGAGCGAAACGATGAACAAGCCGGTCAGCACCACGCACGTCCCTGGGCGCGGGCGTGTCTACAATTCGATCACCGAGACGATCGGCGATACGCCCCTGGTCCGGCTCGACAAGTTTGCCAGGGACAAGGGCATCGTCGCCAACCTTCTGGCGAAACTCGAATTCTTCAACCCGATCGCCAGCGTCAAGGACCGCATCGGCGTCGCCATGATCGAATCGCTCGAGGCGCAGGGCCGCATCACGCCCGGCAAGACGACGCTGATCGAGCCGACATCGGGCAATACCGGCATCGCGCTGGCCTTCGCGGCGGCCGCCAAGGGCTACAAGCTGATCCTGACCATGCCCGAGACCATGTCGCTGGAGCGCCGGAAAATGCTGGCGCTGCTCGGCGCCGAGCTGGTGCTCACCGAAGGCGCCAAGGGCATGAAGGGGGCGATCGCCAAGGCGGACGAACTCGCCGCCACGCTGCCCGACGCGGTGATCCCGCAGCAGTTCGAGAACCCGGCCAATCCGGAAATCCACCGCCAGACCACGGCGGAGGAAATCTGGAACGACACGCAGGGCGGCGTCGACATTTTTGTCGCCGGCATCGGCACGGGCGGCACGATCACTGGCGTCGGCCAGGTGATCAAGAAACGCAAGCCGTCGCTGCATGTGGTGGCGGTCGAGCCGGAGGCCTCGCCGGTGCTGTCGGGCGGCCAGCCCGGCCCGCACAAGATCCAGGGTATCGGCGCGGGTTTTGCGCCAAAGATCCTCGACACGACGATCTATGACGAGATCGTAAAAGTTTCGAACGAGGATTCCATCGCCAATGCGCGGCTGGTGGCGCGGTTGGAGGGCGTGCCGGTCGGCATATCGTCGGGCGCGGCGCTGCAGGCGGCGATCGTCGTCGGCTCGCGGCCGGAGAATGCCGGCAAGAATCTTGTCGTGATCATCCCGTCCTTTGCCGAGCGCTATCTGTCGACCATTTTGTTCGAAGGGCTGGGCGGATAGCCGTACGGCAAATATCGGAACTCAGAACGGCGGGGCTAACCTACGATGAGTCGATGACTCTCGTGGGAAGAGTGGATAGGATAGAAGAAGTTCGGTTCTTGATATCGCCCGTGTTCGTAGATTCAGATGGGCACAATGCTGCGATTCGTTCTTCCGATCATTTTTCCTATAGGCCGCCCTTTGGTCTTTGCCATGATCCGCCGTCGTCTCGGCGAAATAATTCCCCTCAACAAACTGTTGGAGATTGAATTCGATTCGATATCGGACGGAGCCTCGAAAGCCTCTCTGCCATTTCGGACGGCAATTACCAATCATATCGGAACCGTGCATGCCACGGCAATTTTCGGCCTCGCCGAAGCCGCGTCGGGAGGTGCTGCGGCTGGTGCCCTTGCTCCTTACGCCGCGAGCATTCGACCGGTTACGGCAAGCGCAAGCGTCAATTTCCTGAAGGCTGCCCGCGGACAATTGACAGCTGTCGGTCAGGTCGCGATGCCGCCTGATGAGATTCGTGAGATGTTGTCAAATAAACGAAAGGTTCAATTTGACGTTCTGGTTGACGTTTTCGACGACAGCAACGTAGAGATAGCTAATTTTATATTTTCGTGGCATGTTCTTCTAAAGGGGAGGTAGCCTTTTCTTTTAGTTTATATCTTCTGGCGATTGGTCCAAGAAAAATGTTTACGAGAGGGTCGGACCAACCGTTTACGCTGGAGAAATCGGATTCGAATAGGACATGGTGGAAATTGTGTTCCACGGGATTCAGCATCAATCTGAAATTTTGTAAGACCCTGACCGCGGGCGGAATAGGAGCTTTCCTGAACAGTTTTTTCAATTCGTTCTTCTGCTTTTTACTATCCTGCATCGCGGCTATGCGCCGGAGTGTTTCGTTCAGTTCCGTGGCGGGTATGAACGATCCCATGTGAGCGTATGAATGAATCTGGTGGAAGAAAAAGGCCCAAAAGCTCATCCCCGCGACGACCATCGATGCAAAAAACCAGCCTCCTCCATCAAGGTGAAGGAGCGCCAGACCCAGGATCGAGAACGGGATGCTGCAATAAGCCCCCTTGGTAAGGTTGACGACATAGTCTTGCGGATCGAGCGTGGGATCGTCGTGATGCTGCCGGAACTCGCTCGCAATCGGACCAAGGATCGGCATTTTCTCAGGGAAAATGTAGTCAAATCCAAAATGGGCGAGGCCCGTAAAGAGATCGGACACAAATGCACTGACAAGGAATGCGCATGGTATAAACCACATGCTGATCTTGTAGTTAACGCAAATCTTTATGAACAAGATGACCAAAAGAATTATTCCGGCTAGTACCGTGATCCGTGATTCTTTCGGCAATTCCATTGGAGACATTTGTCATCCCCAGCGGCCATCAATGGTGTCGCTGCCACCATGCGCACTAATTCTTGAGGTCAATGCCTAGCTATCTTAATCAAAACTTGTGAGGACACAACACTGTGAATGCTTCAGTCGACTATTTTTTCTTATCCAACGCACCTTCGGTTGTGGAATCAGCGAACTTAAGTCATTCATGGCTCTAGGCTAGGTGGAGGAAATGCTGATCGGCCACCGTAGCCAGTCGAAAGATCGACGTTGCTCTCTCGAACGCCGGGTGCAAGGAGCCCTTCTGTCACCGAACGCGTTGATCGCAGGCGTTCGAATTCTTGCATGACGATTGCCATTATGTCGCTTGACGCTATCGTCGCCGAAAAATGGGAGGGGCAATGTACACGCTCTACAGCCGGCCGGGTTCCGGCGGTTTTGTCGTCGAGGCCGCGCTGCGCATGGCCGGCGCGGCTTATGAAGTCGTCCGGGTGGAGAAGGCCTCGCCGCCCGCGGGCTACGAGAAACTGAGCCCGCTCAGGCAGGTGCCGGCACTGACGCTGCCGGACGGGCGCACCATCACCGAATCGGCGGCGATATGTCTGCTCTTGCAGGAGACTTTTCCATCCGCCGAAATCGGGCCGGCGGCGGGCGCGCATGAGCGGCCCGAATTTTTACGCTGGATGGCGTTCCTGTCGTCCATGCTCTATCCGACGCTGATGCGGTTCTTCTTCTGCGAGCGCTCGACCACGGATCGAGGCGGGCTCGACGCGGTCAAGGAAGCAGCGATTGTCGAAGCCGACAGAGGTTTTCTGGTCGTCGACCAGGCGCTGGCGGGGCGCGACTGGCTGGCTGGTGGGCAGAAATCCATCGCCGACATCTATCTGCTGATGCTGGCATATTGGCATCCGGTCGCCGACAAGCCGCGCGACGAATGGATCAACATCGTGCGTGTCTGCGAGGCGCTGAAACGCGATCCGCTGGTGGCCGAACTCAATGAGAAGCACAGGTTCTGGTGAGGGTCATGGCCGGCCTTTGCCCGGCGGACTTCAATTCAGCAGCGCAGCCGGCAGGGCATCCATCCTGCCTTGCAGGAAACGACGCAGGGCAGGGTCGCGCTCCAGGGCTATGGCCCGGCGGTAGGCTTCGCGGGCGCTGTCGTTGCGATCGAGGCGGGCCAGCACCATGCCGCGCGCCGCCCAATAGGGCTGGTAGTCGGCGAGACGCCGGTCGGCCGAAAGCCTTTCGAGAATGGCGATCGCGGTGCCGGCCTGCCCGGCCTCGGTCAGCGCCACGGCCCGGTTCACCTCGACCACCGGCGAATAGGCGATGCGCCCAAGCATCGCATAGAGCCCGGCAATGGCCGGCCAGTCGGTCGATCCGAAGTGTCTGCGGGCGCAGTGGGCGGATTGCAGCGCGGCCTCTATCTGGTAGCGGCCGGGGCGGCCCATGCCGCCGGCGGCGGCAAGCAGGCGTTCGGCCTCGTCGATGAGTTTGTTGTCCCACAGCAGAACATCCTGCTCGCCCAGCGGCACGAAATCGCCGTCCGTGGTGCGGCGCGCTTCCCGCCGTGCTTCGGCGTAGAGCATCAGCGCCAGCAGGCCGAGCGCTTCAGGCTGGTCAGGCATCAGCGAGGCCACCAGGCGGCCGAGCCAGATCGCCTCGCCGGCAAGGTCGCGCCGGAGCGCCTCCGTGCCGGCCGGGTCCGACCAGCCTTCGGTGAAGGCCGCGTAGATCGCTTCCAGCACGGCATCCAGCCGTTCGGGCAGGTCGGCACGCTCGGGCAGGCGGAACGGAATACCGGTCTGGCGGATGCGGGTTTTGGCGCGCACCAGCCGCTGGCCCATGGTGGCCGGTGCGACCAGGAAGGCGGCGGCGATGGTTGCCGCGTCGAAACCCAGTACGGTCTGCAGGATCAGCGGCGCTCGGATTTCGGGATTGATCGCCGGATGCGCGCAGGCGAACATCAGCGCCAGCCGCTTGTCGGGCACATCGCCGTCGTTTTCCTCCAGTTCCATGGCCTTGCTCTCCTCGCCCATGAGCAACAAATGGTCCTCGGCCTCGCTGCCGGCGCGACGGCGCCGCTGGCGGTCGATGGCGCGGCGGCGGGCGACGGTGAGCAGCCAGGCCTCGGGCTTTTCGGGCACGCCTTTGCTCGGCCACTGCTCAAGTGCTGCCGCGAATGCGTCGGCCAGCGCATCCTCGGCGGCAGCGACGTCGCGGCTGCGGGCTGCCAACACCGCCAGCAGCCGGCCGTAGCTCTGCCGGGCGGCGGTTTCGGCCGCCGCCCGCGCGTCCCTGGATTTCGGCGTGGCGGTCATGCCACCTGCATCTCCCAGATCGGCCTGACCTCTATCGTGCCGTTTCTGGCGCCGGGGCAGCGCTTGGCCCAGTCGATCGCCGCGTCGAGGTCCGGCGCCTCGATCTTGTAATAGCCGGCCAGTTGCTCCTTGGTGTCGGCATAGGGTCCGTCCAGCACCTGGGGCTTGTCGTCGCGCACCCGCACGGTGGTCGAGGCATTGGTCGGGCGCAGCCGGTCGCCGCCGAGCCAGACGCCGGCCTGCTTCATTGCCTCGGTGTAATGGGCATAGGCCGGCATCATGGTCTTGATCTGCTCCGGCGGGATCTTTGCCGCTTCGGTCTCGTCGCCATAGATCATCAGCAGATATTGCATCGAAATTCTCCTTGTTCGCGGGTCGCGCATGTCGCGTACCGATCCTATGTCGCGCGGCTGTCCGTCATTTCGACAGGTCTCCCGAAAAATTTCCGTGCCGCCCTGTTTTTTTCCGCCGGCCCTTTTCGGGCGAGCCTAAGCCATTCGTCTCGGTTGCCAATTGGTGGTTGGCATTTCGATGCCGGCCGCTAAACTCTCGGACGATCGATGCGCGGACAGGTGCCGCGGCGAATCTTCAGGGAGGAACGGCATGCTGGAATTGGGCAGGAAAATCGTGACGGCCGGCGCGGTGGCTGTGGCGGTCGGGTTGGCCGCGGTGCCCGCCAAGGCGCAGGAATTCATCAATGTGCTGACCGGCGGCACGTCCGGCGTCTATTATCCGCTCGGCGTCGCGCTGTCGGAAATCTACGGGAAGGGCATCGAGGGATCGCGCACGCAGGTGCAGGCGACGAAGGCATCGGTCGAGAATTTGAACCTGCTCCAGCAGGGCAAGGGCGAGATCGCCTTTGCGCTGGGCGATTCGGTGGCGCTCGGCTGGGAAGGTAATACCGAGGCGGGTTATCCCGGCAAGCTCGACAGACTGCGCGGCATCGCCGCCATCTATCCGAACTATATCCAGATCGTCGCCAGCCAGGAATCCGGCATCAAGTCGCTGGCCGACCTCAAGGGCAAGAGCCTTTCTGTGGGCGCGCCTGCGTCCGGCACCGAGCTCAACGCCCGCGCCATCTTCGCAGCCGCCGGCATGAAATACGAGGATCTCGGCAAGGTCGAATATCTGCCCTTCGCCGAATCCGTCGAACTGATCAAGAACCGCCAGCTCGACGCCACCTTGCAGTCGGCCGGCCTCGGTGTCGCCTCGATCCGCGACCTCGCCACCTCGCTGCCGATCAACGTCGTGGCCGTGCCGGCGGACGCCGTGGCCAAGATCGGTTCGCCCTATCTGTCTGTGACCATTCCCGCAGGCACTTATGAAGGTCAGGCGGAGGACGTGAACACGGCGGCTGTCGGCAATTTCCTGATCACGCATTCGGACGTTTCCGACGAGACCGCCTACCAGATGACAAAACTCCTGTTCGACAATCTGCCGCAACTGGTCGCAGCCCACGCGGCCGCCAAGGCGATCGACCCGAAGAAGGTGCTGGACGGCATGCCGGTGCCGCTGCATCCCGGCGCCGAGCGGTATTACAAGGAAGCGGGATTGCTGAAGTAGAGCCAGAGCCGGCTCTCCCGCAGGTTTGATGCTCCTTCGCACCCCCCTCTGTCCTACCGGACGCCCTTCGCTTTCGCTCCGGGCGTTCGTCGCTCGAAAAGCCAGGTCATTGGCTTTTCGTCCGCTGCGCGGACCGTTCCTCACCCCCCTCAAGGGGGGAGATTGGCCGGCCGTAGTGCGCTTGCCTTGCAGTAGCGAGTGGAATTCCGAATGAGCGCGACGACGCCTTTATCGACCACGGCCGAAGAACCCATCGAAGGCCTTCCCGAAGGCTGGGGGACCGGTTCTGCCGCCACCGTGGCGTTCGGCATTGCCATCGCCTTCTCTGCCTTCCAACTGCTGACGGCGGCCTATGGCATACTGCCGAGCCAGGTCATTCGGGCGATGCATGTCGGCTTCCTGCTGCTGCTCGGCTTCGGGCTGATCGCCAATCTGCGGGCAAAAAGGCCGGCGGCCAAAAGCTGGTTCTGGCTGCTCGGCATCCTCGGCTTCGCCACCGGCCTCTACAACTGGATCGAATATGTCCCGCTGCTGCACCGCAGCGGTTTCCTCACCGTGCCGGACGTCATCGTCGGCACGCTGCTGATCGTGCTGGTGTTCGAGGCGTCCCGGCAATTGATGGGTCTGCCGCTGACGATCATGTGCGGCCTGTTCCTCGCCTACTGTTTTTTCGGCCAGTACATGCCGGGTCCGCTGGTCCACCGCGGCTACGATTTCGTGCAGATCATCGACTTTTTCGCTTACGGCACCGAGGGCATATTCGGCACGCCGGTCTATGTGTCGGCGGCTTACATCTTCATCTTCGTGGTGTTCGCCGCCTTCCTCGAACGGGCGGGCATGATCGCGCTGTTCAATGACGTGGCGCTGGGGCTGGTCGGGGCGTGGCGCGGCGGGCCGGCGCAGGTCTGCGTGCTGTCCTCGGCGCTGATGGGCACGATTTCCGGCTCCGGGGTCGCCAATGTGGTGGCAAGCGGACAGTTCACCATCCCGCTCATGAAACGCTTCGGCTTCCGCGCCGCCTTCGCGGGAGGCGTCGAGGCGACGTCATCCATGGGCGGCCAGATCATGCCGCCGGTCATGGGCGCCGTCGCCTTCATCATGGCCGAGACGCTCAACATTCCCTATGCGGAGGTGGTCAAGGCGGCGATCATCCCGGCGATCCTGTATTTCGGCGCCTGCTTCTGGCAGGTCTATTTGGAGGCCGGCAAGGCCGGGCTGCGCGGCATGAACAAGGCCGAACTGCCGAACCCGTGGACGGCGGTGAAGCAGCACTGGCCGCTGGTGCTGCCGCTGGCGGCGCTGGTCTACCTGCTGTTTGCCGGCTACACGCCGATCTTCGCCGGCACGATGGGCCTGGCGCTTACCGTCGTTCTCATCCTCGGCACGCCGCTTGCCGCGCTGATCGGGCCGCTGGCCTTCCGAATCGTGTTCTGGATCGCGCTCGGGCTCGCGGCGGCCGCCTTCATGCGCTTCGGCGTCAATCTGCTGGCGCTGGTCATCGGCGCGCTGGTCGCCGCCTGCCTTGCCTTCAAGGGCGGACGGGAGACGCTGGCGATCTGCCGTGATTCTCTCGCCCAGGGCGCCAAGAATGCGCTGCCGGTCGGCATCGCCTGCGCCATCGTCGGCATCGTCATCGGCACGCTGACGCTCACTGGCATCGCCTCGACGCTGATCGGCGCAATCATTGCCATCGGCAAGGATAATCTGTTCCTGTCGCTGGTGCTGACCATGGTCACATGCCTGATCCTCGGCATGGGCATCCCGACCATCCCCAATTACATCATCACCTCGTCGCTGGCCGGGCCGGCGCTGCTCGAACTCGGCGTGCCGCTGATCGTCAGCCACATGTTCGTTTTCTATTTCGGCATCATGGCGGACCTGACGCCACCGGTGGCGCTCGCCGCCTTCGCCGCCGCGCCCATGGCGAAGGTGTCGGGCCAGAAGATCGGCTGGGAGGCGACAAAGCTTGCCATGGCCGGCTATGTCGTGCCGTTCATGGCCGTCTATACGCCGGCACTCATGCTGCAGGACCAAGGGCCGATGGCGGCCGCCTTCGGCTATCCGGTCGAGGTCGCCTACATCGTTTTCAAGGCCTGCATCGGCATCGGCCTGTGGGGCGCGGCCGTCGTCGGCTTCCTGTTCGGAAGGCTGGCCATTTGGGAACGGCTGGTGGCTTTCGGCGCAGGATTGCTGCTAGTGCTCGCCCTGCCGCTCACCGACGAGACCGGTTTCGCGCTGGCGGCGCTGCTGGTGGCGCAGCATTTTTGGCGGGGACGGGAGAAGGTGGCAGGCTGAGCCATGACAGTGCCCTGCATCATCTCTTTCACAGATCGTCGCGATTGACCGCGATGCTTTGCCTCCTCGCCGCCGGCAAGACGACGGCACTCGCTGCCTCCGCCTTCACCCTGTCCTGGACGCATTCGGTGGAGAGGACCCGCTGGGAGGAGGACTGGCGGGTGACGCCCGCCGGCCTGGAGATCGTGGAGGCGCGCGTAAAGGGTTCAGGCGCGGGCATGGAGCCGCCGGCCGATGCCGTGCTCAGGGATGGCTGGTGGGTCTATGCGCCGAAGTTGCCGGCGCGTGACCGGATCATGCTCGCTGCTTCCGGCGCGACGTCTTCGGGCTGGACTTTGTGTACCGCGACAGAATGCCGGGAACTTGGTGCGGCGGTGGGCGATGCTACGGAGATTTCATCTTGTGAGGGCTCATTCGGCGCTTCGAAGTAGAATCCGGAATTCATTGCAATCGGTTGTTTTTGAAAGATCTTCCAGTGGTGGCTCGCGTCGCGGTCAAGCACCGGAATCTTTGCCGATCAACCGGCTCCGCAACGCAGGCGAAGGGATGTCGCAAGCGTCTCGCTTGCCGAACAGTGCGTAGCGGTTTTTGGCGATGCGGTCGTACAGCCAATCGCGGAGCGCGGCGGGGAGCAGGGTCAATACGATTGCTGCCTTCCACGGCCAGCCGAGTTCGCGCATTACCGCGACCAGGCTTTCGATTCTGACATAGCCGACGCCGTCGATCAGGACGAGATTGGTCTCGTAGACGTCGGTCGGGAGACCGAAATGCCGGAACAGGGCTTCGCCCAGCGGCGACTGCGCCGTTGCGAAACGGAAGCGGCGGCGGCGGTCGAGTCTTGTCACCATGCGAGCGAAACCGGAGCATAGGACGCAGACGCCGTCGAAGACGACCAGCGGCCGGTCGCCAAGATCCGGCGGCAGGATGTCGCCCAGGTTATTGTCGGTCGGCGTGTCGGGTTTTCGCATGATGCTTCGTCATCAAGGTAGCGACGTTTATGTTGCCCGCAAGGCGCGTCGACGCCGCAGTCCGGCCGTCTCGAGCTCTCGCGGGAGGGCAGGCGGGTGCGTTATGCTGATTGTCCGGGCCGATCTGTCTGGGAGGAGCGCTTGGCCAAGACCGACTACAAATCCGTGGATGAATACATCGCCGCACAGCCGGAAGCGTCGCAAGCGGTGCTGAAGAAGGTGCGCGAGAGCATTCGCAAGGTGCTGCCGGAGGCCGAGGAGGTAATTTCGTATCAGATTCCGGCCTTCAAGACGAAAGCCGGCCGGCCGATCTATTTTTCCGGGTGGAAAAAACACTATTCGCTTTACCCGGCGACCGGGCCTCTCACCGCCGCTTTCACGAGCGAACTCGCGGCCTATGAAGTGGAGAAGGGGACGATCCGTTTCCCGCTGTCGGCGCCCGTACCAGAGGACTTGATCGGGCGCATCGCACAGTTCCGCGCGAATGAGGTCGAGGAAGAAGCCAAGGCGAAGGCGGCCGCCGCGGCGAAGAAGAAACGCTAGACCTTTTCAGTCGAGCCTGCCCAGGCAGTCGCCCGCGCCTCTATTGCATGGCGTCCGCAAATTCGGTTCGCACTCAATGGAAGGAAGCGCGGGCTTCCATCGAAAGCGTGCCGCGGCGGCGCGCGCAGGCCGGTCCCGGTCCGCGCATATAGTGGCGCTCGGGCCGATAGGTCGGCGCGATGAATTCGCGTATGGCGAAGGCGTAAGTCGAGATGTTCGCCCAGAATGTCATTTTCTTTGACCCCTGTCCCTCGGATGTCCCGTCCGATTGGGGAGACATCGTAGCCGGCACTTCTGAATCCTCCGTGAACGACATGTTAATCTCGTGCCGAAAATCCGTTGCATCGTGGCGAAAAGGCGGTTTTGGCACGGTCTTTTGACGGCTTCTGCCCGCTTTTGCCCAGGTGTGACTTTCGCACCACATCGGTTTCCCCACGATGCCGCCGCTGCAGCGTGAAGTTTCCGCTTCCGTTACGAAAGCCGCGCGGCGGTTACGCTGCGGCTACAAAGAAATCGGGTGTTGTCAGGAACCGCGTCGGATGGCCGGCGTTGCGGGATCAACCGGCGCGGCCGGCCAGGCCAGGTGCGGCGAGGGCACCTCCTGACCGTTTCATCACAATCCGAAACAGGAAGGGACAAGAGCCATGGGCTTTTTCTCGAAGGACATCAAGACGCTCGACGACCTGTTCGTGCACACGTTGCGCGACATCTACTACGCCGAAAAGCAGATCGAGAAGGCACTGCCGAAGATGATCGACAAGGCGACCAATCCGAACCTCAAGGCCGGCTTCGAAAAACACCTGAAGGAAACGGAGGGGCATATCGCCCGCGTCGAGGAAGTGTTCGAACTGCATGGGGTGAAGGCCAAGCAAGTGAACTGCCCCGCCATCGACGGCATTCTGGAAGAGGCAGACGAACTGGCCGGTGACGTTGATGACAAGAAGGTGCTGGATGCCGCGCTGATCGCGGCGGCGCAGGCCGTCGAGCACTACGAGATCACGCGCTACGGCACTCTGATTGCCTGGGCGAAGGAACTGGGCCGGTCCGACTGTGCGGCCGTACTTGCCAAGAACTTGAAGGAAGAAGAGGCGACCGACAGGAAGCTAACGCAGATGGCCGAAAGCAGCGTGAACCTGCAAGCTGCTGAATAGCGCTGACAAGGCATGTCTGACTTCCAGCAAGGCCGGTGCGGGACACCGGCCTTGCTATTGAAGAAACGTCTTCTCGAACGCTTGCCGGCCGGGCGGCGTGAACCTCACGGCGCGGCTCTCCGGGTCGCGGCGCGCCCATTTATCGGCAAGGATGCGGTCGAGGATCGCAGCACCCAGCGCGCCGGCCAGATGCGAGCGGCGCACGCTCCAGTCCAGGCAGGCGCGGCAGACCGGCCGGCGCTTGCCGGGCAGATTTGAAAGATCGATGCCGGCGTCGGCGAAGAATTTCGGCCCGGCGCTGCCCATGGCGATATCCTCGCCGTTTCGTTGAAGAATCGCGCGCCTGACAAAACCGTCCAGCATCGACACCGCCCGGTCGCCGGCAAGGTGATCGTAGCAGACCCGCGCCTCGCGCATCGAAGCATCGCGCGGGCCGGGGCGGGCACGTTTCGGCCCGACCCCTTCGGCGACGCCCATGATCGCTTCCAGCATGGCTGCGACCTGCGGCCCGGCAAGCCGGAAGTAACGATGCCGGCCTTGGCTGGATTGCGACAGGAGGCCGCCTTCGCAGAGCTTCGCCAGATGCGAGCTCGCCGTCGGCAGGCCGACACCGGCCTCCAGCGCCAGCTCGCTGGCGGTGAGCGAAGCGCCACCCATCAGCGCCGTCAGCATGTTCGCCCGCGCCGGGTCTCCGACAAGGGTGGCGATGCGGGCGATGTCGGGTCCTTCACGCATGGTTTTATGTTAATCGAAGTGTCTTGGTTGGGCAACGATAACCACTCCGCATCAATCCGAGGGAATGAGGTTGCAGACAGACCCTGACATCTTTTCCGTTGCGTGCCGGCTGGCCTTCCATTGGCGTGCTCAGGCGCTGCCGATCAGCACGCCGGCGCCGAAGACCAGCGCACCGCCCAGCACCACCTGGAAGGCGGCGCGCAGGAACGGCGTCTCCATATAGCGGTTCTGGATGAAGGCGATGGCCCAAAGCTCCACGAACACAACGGCGGCGGCCACCGTCGTCGCCGTCCAGAAATCCGGGATCAGATAGGGCAGGGCGTGGCCCAACCCGCCGATGGCAGTCATGATGCCGGATGACAGGCCGCGCGCCAATGGCGAACCGCGCCCAGACAGTTTGCCGTCGTCATGCGCCGCCTCGGTAAAGCCCATCGAGATGCCGGCGCCGACCGAGGCCGACAGGCCGACGAGAAAGGTCTGCCAGGTGTCGCCGGTGGCGAAAGCGGCGGCGAAGATCGGCGCCAGCGTCGAGACTGAGCCGTCCATCAACCCGGCAAGGCCCGGCTGGACATAGGTCAGGATGAATTTGCGCCGCTCGTCCTGCAATTCCTGCTTGCGGACAGCTTCTGGCAGATGTGCGCCGCCAAGGCGCCGGGCCAGCGATTCATGGCCCTTTTCCGCCGTTGCCAGATCGCCCAGCAGCTTTCGCGTGCCGGCGTCCTCCGTGCGTTTTGCCGCTTCTTCGTAGAAGCGCTGGGCCGCGTGTTCCATCCGCTCGGCCTGTACACGTACTTTTTCGAGGCCGAGCGGTCGCACCAGCCAGTCCGGCGTACGGTCGTAATAGCCGCTGATATGCTCGCGGCGGACCAGCGGGATGCGTTCGCCGAAGCGTTTGCGGTGCAGGTCGATCAGTGCCGCCCGATGCCGCTCCTCCTCGTCGGCCATGTCGTCGAAAACAGCGGCGGAGTTCGGATAGGTCTCACGCAACCCGTCCGCATAGGCACGGTAGATGCGGCCGTCGTCCTCCTCCGAGGAGATGGCCAGCGCCAGGACCTCCTGTTCACTGAGCGACGCAAACGGTCGGCGGCCGAAGCCCAACACGTGGGAAAGCATGCAATCGCACTCCAGTTTAGAATTATTCTAAACTAAAAGCGATGCGATTTGGGATCAAGGATATTCGCTGGACCGAGTCTTCCTATAGGTGAATTATAGCCTATATGAATACTGCATTCACTCCCGAGGATTTTCCATGCCGAACCAAAACGCCTTCGATCCCAAGCCCGTGCTCGATCTGATCGCCTCCATCGAGGCGGACCTATTGCGCCTTAAAGGCATGTTGGAAGTTACGCCGGAAAAGTTCGATCCGGCCAATCCGCACAACAAGACCGCCGAGGGCAAGCTGACGGCGGAGGGCGTGGAATGCTGCTACCGCATGTTCGACCAGGGACAGAGCCGCTATTCGGTGGCGCGGGCCATGAAGATCTCCTTCGCCGCGGCCACGCACCGTTTCAAGGCGTGGCGTGAGGTTGGAGGCGCCAAACGAACTATGTCGCTGATGGGGTGAGGAACGGTCGGCCGAAGGCCGATTAATCGACGACGATTTGTCGATTGAAGTGACGAACGCCCGGAGCGAAAGCGGAGGGGAGGAGCGGTCGGCCGAAGCCGGAGATGCCGGCGACAGTTTCAGCTAAGTCTCCGCCCTCCGCGCGATCAGGGCCACGGCCTCCACCACTTCGGTCACCAGACCGCCCTGCGCATGTTCAGCGGTGAGCGCGCGGATTTCGCCAGCCAGGGCTTCGGCCGTGGCCACGCCAAGGCGGGCCGGGCTGGTGCGCGAGCGCGACAGCGCGCGGTCGACGAAATCCTCCGCCGGTGTCGCGCGGCGCTCGATGACCGAGACCCGTTCCAGTGCCGGAAATGGCGAGGAGAGCAGTATCGCCTCGTGCGGCACGAAGTCCGGACTGCGCCAAAGCGGTCGTTCACCGGCATACCGCTTGCCGATATCGCTGTAGTCTTTCAGCCAGGCATTCTCGGGCAGTTTCGGGTGGGAGTCGCTGAGCAGCACGACCGCTCCGTCCGGCTCGATCATGCGGTCGAGGCGCTTGAGGGTGTCGACCCTGTCCATCCAGTGGAAGGCCCGACCGATGACGACAGCCTTGAAGCGGCCGAAGCTTGGCCCGAGATCGGACGAACTGCCTGCGCGAAACTCGACTTGAACACCCGTCCGGGCCGCGTTCAGGGCAGCCTGGGCGAGCATCTCGGGCTCCGGGTCGACGGCCAGAATGCTCCCGACATAGGGGCGAAACATCGTTGCCAGCGGGCCGGGGCCGCAGCCGAGATCGAGCAGGCGGTCGGCCGGCCCCAGCCGGCAAAGCTCCGCGACCAGCGCGATGAGGCGCGGCGGGTAGGCGGGACGGGCGCGATAGTGGGCGGCGGTCGAACGGAACCGTTCCGGTTCGAAGGGGACGACGGCGATCATGGCAACCGGTGCAGGATGGGAGGGTGAGAGGCGTCGCCACTGGATATCGGCTGCTGCCTAGCCCGATCAAGCTTATTGCACGGATGGCACGGTAGCTTTTGCGTGAACGCGGGCTCTTGCTGCAAAAGCGTTTGCGCTTGCGCGCAATGTTTATCGCTGGTCGTCTCGCGGCGAGGTGAAGTCGAAAGGGCTCCCGCTCACTTCAAAAAATCCGCCCTGTGCGGCGTGAAGGAATCGATCAGCCGGCCGGCCTCCAGTGCTTTCACGCCATGGGTGATGTTCGATGGTGCGATGAAACTGTCGCCGGCCGACAATATTTCCGTCTTGCCGCCGACGGTGACCTCGAAACGGCCTTCGGCGACGTAACTCGCCTGAACATGCGGATGCGAGTGGAGCCAGCCGATACCGTCCTTCTCGAAGGCGAACTCGACCATCATCAGTTCGTCGGTGTGCAGCACCACGCGGCGACGGTTACCGTCGGGCGTCGCCGTCCACTCGCCTTGCGAGCCGTAAGCGAAGAGTTTTTGCTCGGTCATCGACAGTCTCCCAAGTTTTCCGAGGCGCTACCGCGCTAGCCAGCCGCCATCCACAGGGATCACCGCGCCATGCATGTACTTCGACGCCGGCGCCAGCAGAAAAACCGCGGCGTCGCCGATGTCGCCGGGTTCCGCCCAGCGGCCCGCCGGGATGCGGCCGAGGATGGCTGCCGTGCGGTCCGGATCGTTGCGCAGTGCTTCGGTGTTGTTGGTCACAACGTAACCCGGCGCGATGGCGTTGACGTTGATGCCCTTGGCCGCCCATTCGCACGCGAGCAGCTTCGTCAGCCCGGCGACGCCGTGCTTGGAGGCGGTGTAAGAGGCGATGCGTATGCCGCCCTGGAAGGACAGGACCGAGCCGATGTTGACGATGTTGCCCTTGCGGCCGTCGCCAAGCACATGCCGGCCGAAGGCCTGGCAGAGCAGGAAGGTCGTCTTCAGATTGACGTCCATCACCTCATCCCAGTCGGCGACGCTGAAGTCGACGGCGTCGGCGCGGCGGATGATGCCGGCATTATTGACCAGCCCGTCGATCGCGCCGGCTTCGCGCCACGCGCCGTCGAACATCGCCTGCACGCCGGCGGTGTCGCCGAGGTCGCAGTGCACGGGGTTGAACGTGCCACCGGCTTCCGCGACCAGCGCCGCGGTTTCATCCATCGACGAGCGGCCGACGCCGAAGACCGATCCTCCGGCGCGGGCTACCGAGAGGCAGATACCCTGGCCGATGCCGGTGTTAGCGCCGGTCACCATGATGCGTTTGCCCGAGAGGCTGAAGGCGGCGTTCATCGCATCGACCCCAGCGGCACCGGGTCGACGTCGGTGTAGTCGACATTGTCGCCGGCCATCGCCCAGATGAAAGCATAGTTGGCCGTGCCGCAGCCCGAGTGGATCGACCAGACCGGCGACAGCACCGCTTCCTCGTTGGCCATGACGACGTGCCGGGTCTCGGTCGGCGCGCCCATGAAGTGGAAGACGCGCGCCGTATCGGCGAGATCGAAGTAGAGATAGGCCTCCATGCGGCGGTCGTGGATATGGGCAGGCATGGTGTTCCACACCGAACCCTTGGCGAGTTGGGTCATGCCGACGACGATCTGGCAGGTTTCGATGGTCGTCGTGAACTGGAAGATGGAGCGCTCGTTCGAGGTCTCCTGGCCGCCGAGATCGAGCCGCTTCGCGTTGGCGATGGTGAGAAGTTTTGTCGGATAGGTTTTGTGGGCGGGGGCGGAGAGAAGGTAGAATTTTGCCGGCGTTTTGGGATCGTTCGAGGCAAACGAGACCGTCTCGCCCATGCCTACATAGATCATGTCGCGCGTGCCGAGGTCATGGGTGCCACTGCCGGTGATAGCCTTGCCCGGTCCGCCGATGTTGACCGCGACAAGCTCACGGCGCTCCAGGAAACTTTTCGTACCAGTCGGTTTGATGGCGTCCAGCGTCAGCGGCTCGCCGGCAGGCATGGCGCCGCCCACGACCATGCGGTCGTAATGCGTATAGGTGAGGTTGATGCGGCCTGGCTCGAACAACCCGCCGATGTGGAAGTTGGAGCGCAGTTCATCGGTGCCCATGCGGGCCGCGGCTGCCGGGTCGATCGCATGGCGCGTGGAATAGCTGATGGGACTGTCGGTCATGCCTGTTCCTAAGTGTTCGCGCCCGTCAGGGCGTTGTCCGGCCAAAACTGTAGTCGGCTTGCTGGTCGCTCAGCCGGGCGCGATAGCGCTGCTGGCTGGCGGAGAGATGCATGCGCATGGTGGTGCGCGCCGCGTCGGGATCGCCCGACGATATCGCCCGCAGGATGGCAAGATGCTCCTGCTGCAGCCCCTCCTGATATTCGCGTGTCAGGACCGAATCCGTGCCCCACGGTGAGGTGACGTCGCACGGGATGGCGCGGGTGCCCAGCGCCTCCAGCACGTCGACATAGAAGGGGTTGTTGGTGGCCGCGGCGATGGCGCGGTGAAAGGCGAAGTCGGATTTGCCGGTGGCCTCGCCGAGGCCAATCAGCCGGTCGAACTCGAAGAAGGCTTCCTGGATTTCCGCCAGTTGCGCGCCGTTGCGGCGGATGGAGGCAAGTGCGGCGCTCTCGATCTCGATGCCGAGACGCACCTCCAGAACGTTCAAGGCATGCGAGATCTTGTTGCCTATTTCCAGGCTCAGCGAACTGAAAGCCTGCGCCGGCCGTTCGCGCACGAATACGCCGGCGCCCTGGCGCGGCTCGACCAGGCCGTCGGCGGCGAGTGTGGCGATCGCCTCGCGGATGACCGTGCGGCTAACGCCGAAGGCCTCGGTCATCTGCGTCTCGGTCGGCAGTTTTTGTCCGACCGGAAATTCGCCCGACAGAACCTGCGCGCGCAGCGCCGAGACGACCCGCTCGGAGAGTTTGGGTCTTCGTTCGATGCGCATGTCGGCTGTGAAGTCGGCGGCCATCGATGTCTACCTGAATACGCTCGGCAGCCAGAGCGACAGCGCCGGGATGTAGGTGACGAGACCGAGCACGACGAGGCCGGCGGCATAGAACGGCCAGATCGAGCGCATCGCTTCCCACACGGAGATCTTGCCGACCGCGCAGCAGACGAACTGGACCGCGCCGACAGGCGGCGTGTTCAGCCCGATGCCGAAATTGAGGATCATGATGACGCCGAAATGCACGGGGTCGACGCCGTAGGCCTGCGCCACGGGCAGGAAGATCGGCGTGCAGATGATGATCGTCGGCCCCATGTCCATGAAGGTGCCGAGGAACAGCATCAGAACATTGAGCAGCATCAGCACGACCAGCGGATTTTCCGACACCGCGTTCATCGACGCGATCAACGCGGCCGGCACCTTCAGGAAGGCCATCAGCCATGAAAAGGCGGCCGCCATGCCGATGATCAGCAGCACCATGGCGGTGGTTCGCACCGCACCCTGGGTGGCGTGGACAAAACCTTCCCACGTCATCTGGCGATAGACCAGGATGGTGACCAGCAGCGCGTAGATGACGGCGATGCAGGAGCTTTCCGTGGCCGTGAAGATGCCGGACCGGACGCCGCCGAAGATGATGGCAATCAGCAGCAGGCCGGGAATAGCGACGGCGCCGAGATGCAGCACCGCCGCGAAGCCCGGGAACCGCTCGGTCGGATAGCCCCGGCTGCGCGCCACCAGATAGGCGGTGACCATCAGCGAGAGCGCAAGCAGCAGGCCGGGGATGATGCCGGCGGTGAACAGGTCGGCGATGGAAATCTTGCCGCCGGCAGAGATCGAATAGATGATCATGTTGTGCGAGGGCGGGAGCAACAGCGCGATAAGCGCCGCCATCGAGGTGACATTCACAGCATAATCAGCACCGTAGCCTCGCTGCTTCATCTGTGGAATCATCAATCCGCCGACCGCCGCCGCTTCGGCGACCGCCGAGCCGGAAATGCCGCCGAACAGAGTGGCGGTGACGACGTTCACCTGGCCGAGCCCGCCGCGCAGATGGCCGACCAGGGACGCGGCGAAGGCCACGATCTTCTGCGCGATGCCGCCACGCACCATCAGGTCGCCGGCGTAGATGAAGAACGGGATGGCCAGCAGCGAGAAGACGCTCATGCCCGAGTTCAGCCGCTGAAAGACGATCAGCGGAGGCAGGCCCATATAGATGACGGTGGCGAAACTCGCGACGCCGAGGCAGAAGGCGATCGGCGTGCCGATCAGCATCAGCAGCGTGAAGACGCCGAAGAGAATCCAGAGCTCCATGGCGTTAAACCTTAAGGTTGGCGGTGTCGAGTTCGGCGGCGACTTCGGCCGGCGGCGCCTCGTCGAGGGCGTCGTCGATCGGCGCACCCGACAGGCGCAGCACAATGCGCTCCAGCGTGAACAGCACGACCAGAATGCCGCCGCCGACCAAGGGCACGTAATCCCAGCCGCCCGAAATGCCGAGCGACGGCAGAGTCGTGCTCCAGGTCAGGATGATCAGTTGAATGCCATACCAGACCATGCCGATGCCGAAGGCAAAGGCGACGACATCGGAGATCATCCGCAGCCACTTCTTGCCGCCCTTGGGCAGCACGTAGAGCAGCACGTCGAAGCCGAGATGGTAATTTTCGCGCACGCCGATCGCGGCACCGAGGAAGATGAACCAGCTCATCAGCATGACGGCGCCGGGCTCGGTCCAGCTCGGCGAGTCATTGAGCACGTAACGGCAAAACACCTGCCACGCGACCATGACGGTCATGACCACGAGGCCGATGCCGGCCAGCCACAGCGACAAGGTGCTCAGCTTCGAGAAGAAGCGACCCATTCTTTCCGAACCGGCGGACATCGTTGTGCTCGCTTTTCTTGTTTGCGCCGCCCCTTACCTGCCTTCCGGCATCCTCTCGCCGTGAAGAATGGGGAGAGGGGGGCAGTTGCTACGCTGGCGAACCCTTCTCCCCGTTCTTCACGAGGAGAAGGGCAAGGCTGTGGGGCGGCGCGAGCGTCGCCCGAAAACTCACTGCACAGCCTGCACGTCGGCGACCATCTTCTTCAGCACGTCGTCGGTAATGTGCTTCTCGTAGACGGGCTTCATGGCGTCGATGAAACCCTGCTTCTCCGGCGTGGTGATCTGCGCGCCGCCGGCTTCGACCTTCTTGCGAGACTCGCCGACCTTGGCGGCCCACAGTTCGCGCTGCTTGGCGACGCTGTCCTTGGCGGCCTGCTTGAAGATCGCCTGGTCTTCCGGCGTCAGCTTGTCGAAGGCGGCCTTGTTCATCACGAACACTTCGGGAAGGATGGTGTGCTCGTCGAGCGAATAGTTCTTCGCCACCTCGAAGTGCTTGGCGGTGTCGTAGCTCGGGAAATTGTTCTCGGCGCCGTCGATGACGCCGGTCTCGATTGCCGAGTAGACCTCGCCGTAAGGCATCGGCGTGGCGTTGGCGCCGAGGGCGGCGACCATGTCGACAAAAATGTCCGACTGGATGACGCGGAACTTCAGGCCCTTCATGTCTGCGACGGAATTGATCGGCTTGGTCTTGTTGTAGAAGGAGCGCGCGCCGGCGTCATAGAAGGCGAGCACGACCAGGCCGGCCGGCTCGAACGCCGCCTTGATCTGATCGCCGATCGCCCCGTCCATCACCTTGTGCATATGGTCTTCCGAGCGGAAGATGTAGGGCAAGGCGGGAACGATGGTTTCCTTCACGGTGCCGTTGAACGGCGCCATGGAGACCCGATTCAGCTCGATGACGCCGGAGCGCACCTGCTCGATCGTGTCCTTTTCCTCGCCGAGCTGGGCGGAGTGATAGACCTCCACCGCGTAGCGGCCGCCGGTGCGCTCCTTCACCAGGTCGCCGAAATACTTGACGCCTTCGACGGTCGGATAGCCGTCCGGATGAGTGTCCGACGATTTCAGCACCGTCTGGGCGCCCGCCGGCCCCATCATGACGACCGCGGCGACGCTCGCGGCGGCAAGAAGTTTCGAAAAATGCAGCATGTTCTCCTCCCGTTTTGTTGGTCCTATGGACCCTTCATAGCCGATACGCCTTTTTCGCAAGCGTATGGGCAAGCTCGATCGCCAGTTCGCAGGCTTCCTCCTCGCGCATCCGGTGTTCGGCGACGAGGCGCGCCAGGAAGGCGCAGTCGACCCGCCGCGCGATGTCGTGCCGCGCCGGGATGGACGGGAAGGCGCGGGTGTCGTCGTTGAAACCGACCGTGTTGTAGAAACCTGCGGTCTCCGTCGTCATCTCGCGGAAGCGGCGCATGCCCTCGGGGCTGTCGTGGAACCACCAGGCTGGGCCGAGCCGGAGCGCGGGATAGACGCCGGCGAGCGGCGCCAGCTCGCGCGAATAGCTGGTCTCGTCCAGCGTGAAGACGATCACGGTCAGATTGGGTTCCAGGCCGACCGCGTCGAGCAATGGCCGAAGTGCGGCGACATAGTCCGTATGCGTCGGGATATCGAAACCCTTGTCGCGGCCGAAACGCGCCATCATGGCGGCCGAGTGGTTGCGCAATGAGCCCGGATGGATCTGCATCACCAACCCGTCGTCGAGGCTCATCTTCGCCATCTCGGTCAGCATCTGGGCGCGGAACAGCCGGCGCTCGCGCTCGTCGGTCGAGCCGCGGCGGATGCGGTTGAACAGTTCCTCCGCCGCGGCATCCGAGAGGTTCGCCGTCTCGGCGGAGGCGTGGCCGTGGTCGGTGGATGTCGCACCATAGGTCTTGAAGAAGGCGCGGCGGGTGCGATGGGCGTCGAGGTAACCCTTCCACAGGCCGGTATCGCAGCCGGTGATGTCGGCAAGCTGGTCGAGATTGTCCGAAAACCCCTCGAAATCCGGATCGATGACCGCATCCGGGCGGTAGGCGGTCACAACGCGGCCATTCCAGCCGCTGTCGCGGATGATCTGGTGCCAGCGCAAATCGTCCAGCGCGCCCTCTGTGGTGGCGATCGCCTCGATGTTGAAGCGCTCGAGCAGGGCGCGAGGACGGTAGGCGTCATCCGCGAGTTTTTCGGCGATGGCGTCATAGCTGGAATCGGCCGTGGCGGCCGTTAGGGAGGTGTCGATGCCGAATAGGTGGGACAGCACATAGTCCATCCACAACCGTGTCGGCGTGCCGCGGAACAGATGATAGTTCTGGGCGAAAATCCGCCAGATAGCGCGTCCGTCGGTCTCAACCGGAGCACCATCGAGGCGCGGCACGCCGAGGCTTTCCAGCGAGATGCCCTGGCTGAACAGCATGCGGAAAATGTAATGATCAGGGACAATCAGCAGCCGCGCGGGGTCCGGAAACGGCTCGTTGAGGGCATACCAGCGCGGATCGGTATGGCCGTGCGGGCTGACGATAGGCAGGTCCTTGACTGCGGCGTAAAGCGCGCGGGCGAGCGAACGGACGCCGGGCTCGGCGGGAAACAGCAGATCGGGGTGGATGATGGCATTCATGCTGGCCTGGCCGCTCCTCCTTCGGCCTGCAATGGCTAGGACCGACAAGAAGTAATGTCAACATACAAAAATCATAGGGTTGTATGATGACTTTTGTTGCCTGACCAAAACTCCTGTGTAATAAGCGCCGGGCGGGACGGCTGGGAGGCGGCCCGGCCTTGTGGAGGAGCAGACGGATGGACGAACGAAACAGGCTCGGCGACGCCGCGCTGGGCAAGATCGCCGGTGCAAGCGTGCCTGCCTATGACCGCTCGGCGATCACCGAAGGCATCATTCATCTTGGCGTCGGCGCCTTTCATCGCGCGCATCAGGCCGTCTATGTCGACGACTGCCTTGGCGCCGGTGCGCGGGACTGGGGCATCGTCGGCGTCTCGCTGCGAAGCCCCGATACGCGCGACGCGCTCGGGCCCCAGGATGGGCTCTACACGATCGCGGTGCGCAGTGGCGATGGCGACGCGCTACGTGTCATCGGGTCGATGAAATCCTTGCAGGTCGCGCCGGAGGATCCAGAAGCGCTGCTTTCCCGCATGGCCGATCCAGGTATTCGGATCGTGACGCTGACGGTCACTGAGAAAGCCTATTTGCGCGGCGCCAATGGCGATCTGGATGCCGGCCATGCCGACGTCGCCTGGGACATCGCCAATCCGCAAAAGCCGCGCACGGTTTTCGGGTTCCTTACTGGAGCGCTGGCGCGCCGGCGGGCGGCAGGCGTTGCGCCTTTCACCGTGCTCTGCTGCGACAACCTGCCGACCAATGGCGAGACGGTGCGCCGGCTGACGCAGCAATTCGCGGCGCTTGCCGGCGGTGATTTGGCGTCGTTCGTCGAGAACCACGTTGCGTTTCCCTCGACCATGGTCGATCGCATCGTGCCGGCGACGACCGACAAAGACCGCGAGCGCGTTTCCGAAGCCCTCGGCGTCTTCGATGCCTGGCCGGTGATGACCGAGCCTTTCACTCAATGGGTGGTCGAGGAGAATTTTCCGACGGGCCGGCCCCGTTGGGAACAGTTCGGCGTCACCATGGTGAAGGACGTCGGGCCGTTCGAGGACATGAAACTCCGGCTGCTCAATGGCGCCCATTCCGGCATCGCCTATCTCGGTCTGCTCACCGGTTATCCGACGGTGGCGGATTCGTTCGGCGATCCGCTGATCCGCAGTTTCGTCGACCGGCTGTGGGCCGAAGCCGCGACGACCCTGCCGACGGATGCGGGGTTGGATACGGTCGCCTATACCTCAGCGCTGGCAGAACGCTTCTCCAATCCGGCGCTGCGCCACCGCACCGCACAGATCGCCATGGACGGCAGCCAGAAACTGCCGCAGCGTATCATCGCGTCGGCGCGCCTGCGGCTCAATGACGGTCAGCCGATCAGCAATCTGATGCTGGTCGCCGCCGCCTGGATATCCGCATGCCGGGAGCGCGGACGAAGTCTGCCCGCCGGTCACTTCACCGACCCGCTGGATGCGAAACTTGCCGAGATATTCGCCGTGACCGACGAGCCGGTTGAACTCGTCCACGCCGTGTTTGCGGCGGCTGGATTTTCAGGCGAGGGCGGTGAAGGACTGAAAGCGGCCGCGGCGCGGCACCTGACGACGATTTTTGAGAAGGGCGCGGCCGAGGCTGTTCTTGCCACCGTGCAGGAAGGGGCATGATATGAAACAAACGTGGCGCTGGTTCGGGCCGGACGATTCCGTAAAACTCTCGCATGTGCGGCAGGCCGGTGCTACCGGCATCGTCAGCGCGCTGCATCATCTCAATGACGGCCGCGCCTGGCCGATCGACGAAATCCTCAAGCGCAAAGCGGAGATCGAGGCGGCCGGCCTCGACTGGCCGATCGTCGAGAGCATCGTCCTGCACGAGGACATCAAGACCCGCACCGGCCGCTGGCGCGAGTATCTGGAAAACTACAAGGCCTCGATCCGCGCCGTGGCGTCCGCCGGCATCAAGGTGATCTGCTACAATTTCATGGCGATCACCGACTGGACACGCACCGATCTCGACTATCCGATGTGGCATGGCGGCACAGCTCTACGTTTCGACATGATTGATTTCTGCGCTTATGACGTGCTCGTACTGAAGCGGCGCGGCGCGGACGATGAGCATCCCGCAGAGCGCATCGAGGCGGCGCGCGAACGTCTTGCCGGGATGAGCGAGAGCCAGATTGCGAAACTCGAGCAGAACCTGATCGGCTGGGTGCCGGCGCGCGAATTCATCTTCGACCGCGAGAGTTTTCGCCGGGCACTCGACATCTACAAGGACGTTTCGCTGCAGGGTTTCCGCGAGAACCTGTTTGCGTTCCTGCGCGAGATCGTGCCGGTGGCGGAGGAGGCCGGCGTCAAGATGGCGATCCATCCCGACGACCCGCCGTTCCCGATCTTCGGGCTGCCGCGCGTCGTCTCAAGGGCTGCGGATGCGCGTGCCCTGATCGCCGCGGTCAAGTCAACTTCCAACGGCATCACGCTGTGCACCGGTTCCTACGGCGCCAATCCGGACAACGATCTGGTCGCCATGGCAAAGGAGTTCGCGACGGACATCCATTTCGCGCATCTGCGCAACGTGACCAAGGAGGGCGATTTCTCTTTCCACGAGGCGGAGCATCTGGAAGGCGACACCGACATGGTGCAGGTGGTCGCGGCACTGCTGGCCGAGGAACGCCGCCGCAACGCCGAGGGCCGCGCCGACTGGCAGATCCCGATGCGGCCCGATCATGGCCATGCCATCGTCGACGATATCGGCAAGAAGGTGAACCCCGGCTATTCCTGCATCGGCCGGCTGAAGGGACTGGCGGAATTGCGCGGCATCATGCGCACGCTGGAGAGTCTTCAGGCCTGAACCATGGCGAGGAAACGCATCGCCATCATCGGTCTCGGCATGGCGTCGGCGCCTCACGCCAGAAGCCTGCTCGACCTGGCCGACCGCGTCGAGGTGGCGGCTGCCTACAGTCCGACGCCGGCACGGCGGCAGGCTTTCGCTCGCGAATGGGGCCTGCCAGTTAGTGGCGATCTCGACGCGATCTTTTCCGATCCGTCGATCGGCGCGGTGATGGTGCTGACGCCGCCCAATTCGCATCTCAACTTCGTCGAGCGCGCGGCGGCGGTGGGGAAGCACGTGTTGCTGGAAAAGCCGCTGGACATCTCGATGCAGTGCGCCGAGCAGTTGGTCGCGGCTGCCGAGGAAGCCGGCGTGAAGCTGGGCGTGGTGCTGCAGCATCGTTTCCGCCCGGTGTCGACGGCGCTGGCCGCATTGATCGAGGGTGGCAGGCTGGGCGAATTGGTTAGCGCCTCGGCTAAGCTCGCCAACTGGCGTCCGCAAAGCTACTATGACCAGCCCGGACGCGGCACGAAAGCGCGCGACGGCGGCGGCGTGCTGTTGACCCAGGGCATCCATACGCTCGACCTTCTGATCTCGCTTGCCGGTCTGCCGGCCGAAGTCTCGGCTTTCGCTGCGACCACGCCGGTGCATCGCATGGAGACCGAAGATCTGGCGGTCGGAACCGTCCGCTACGAAAACGGCGCGCTGGGCACGATCCATGCGACGACGACCGCCTATCCGGGCCTGCCGGATTCCATCGAACTCATCGGCACACAAGGCACGGCACGCATCGAAGGCACGAAACTCTTCGCCGCCTTTCACGACGGCGTCCAGCTTGAGCACGACGACGGCGCGCTCGGCGGCGGGGCAGGGGCGGACCCTATGGCCTTCCCGCATCATCATCATCGTGCCGTGCTGGAGGATTTTCTCGACGCGATCGAAACCGACGATCCGGCGCGGCAGCCGAAGGTCAGCGGCCGCGAGGCGTTGAAGGTGCATCGCCTCATCGAGGCGCTGCTGCGTGCCGCGGAGAGCGGAAAGCGCGAGGCGATCTGCGCCCCGGTGTAGTCAGCCACCCTGCCCCTGACCTGGGGCGGGCCCCTCCTCATCAGGGCAGGAAGAGACGCCAAACTCGCTGTCGCCATGCATATTTTGCCCGACACGGCAATTTCCTTCCGACGCGGATTTCGTTACGGATTGACGATCCGGCGCCGGGGGAGGGCAGAGGAAGCGGATGATATCTTTGAATTCAGCGGCCGATGCATTACCGCAGGCGACCCTCCCGCTGCCCCCCGTTTCACGGTAGTTCAGACTATGCCTTCGCTCAGCCTGCGCATCAATCTCGACCCGGACGGGCGTATTGGCCCGGGCAAGATCGAACTGCTCGAACATATCGCGGCTTTCGGCTCGATCTCGGCGGCGGCGCGGCGCATGGACATGTCCTACAAGCACGCCTGGGACCTGGTCGAGGAACTGAACGTGCTTTTCGGCAAGCCGGTCGTGGCTGCCCAGACCGGTGGCAAGAAAGGCGGCGGCGCCCAGCTTACGCCGGTCGGGCTGGCCGTCGTCGCGCGCTTCCGCGCCATCGAGCGCGCCGCGCACGAGGCTGCCGGGCCACATATGGAAGCGCTGCAGCGCGAGATCGACGCGGCATGATCGCGGCGGTGAGTCCATCGCCATGGATGCCGCACTGCAATAAAGGCTTGGCGCAATTCGCCGATTTGTGGAAATGTGGCGTTCAGGCCCCGTCGAGAGGTTTTCGCGCCCCACATGGCAATACTGGCAGCCGTCTACCATCTGACGCATTACAAGTATGACCGCCCGGTCATCCTCAGTCCCCAGATCATCCGCCTGAAACCCGCGCCGCATTCGCGCACGAAGGTGCTCAGCCATTCGCTGAAGGTTTCGCCGCCAAACCATTTCGTCAACGTCCAGCAGGACCCCTACGGCAATTTCCTCGCCCGCTTCGTCTTTCCGGAACCGGTCACCGAACTGAAGATCGAGGTCGACCTCGTCGCCGACATGACGGTCTACAATCCGTTCGATTTCTTCGTGGAGCCGTCGGCCGAGACGTTTCCATTCGAGTATCCCGAGGAACTGACGGAGGACCTGTCCATCTATCGGCGGCCGGAGCCGGCCGACCCGCTGTTCGAAAAATTCGTAGCCTCGATCGACCGCACGCCGATCAATACGGTCAATTTCATCGTGGATCTGAATGCCCGCATCCAGCGCGAGGTGAACTATATCGTGCGCATGGAGCCCGGCGTGCAGACGCCGGACGATACGCTGTCGCTGGCGATGGGCTCATGCCGCGATTCGAGCTGGCTGCTGGTGCAGGTGCTGCGGCATCTGGGATTCGCCGCTCGGTTCGTGTCGGGCTATCTCATCCAGCTCAAGCCCGACCTCGTTTCGCTCGACGGGCCGGCCGGCACGTCCGTCGACTTCACCGACCTGCACGCCTGGTGCGAGGTCTACCTGCCCGGCGCCGGCTGGATCGGGCTCGATCCGACATCCGGCCTGCTCACCGGCGAGAGCCATGTGCCGCTGTCGGCGACGCCGCACTACCGCAACGCCGCGCCGATTTCGGGCGGTTTCACCGGCGATCCGAACACAAAAATCGATTTTGAGTTCGACATGCGGGTCGACCGCATCGCCGAGCATCCGCGTATCACGAGACCTTTCTCCGACGAATCCTGGGAGGCGCTGGACAAACTCGGCAACGAAGTCGACGCGGTGCTGCAGGCCGAGGACGTGCGGCTCACCATGGGCGGTGAGCCGACTTTCGTATCCATCGACGATTTCGAATCTGCGGAATGGAACACCGCGGCCGTCGGGCCGACCAAGCGCGAGAAGGCCGACACATTGATCCGGCGCTTGCGCGAAAAATTCGCGCCGGGCGGGTTCCTGCATTACGGCCAGGGAAAATGGTATCCGGGCGAGAGCCTGCCGCGCTGGACTTTTTCGCTCTACTGGCGGGCGGATGGCGAACCGGTGTGGCGCGACCCGTCGCTGATCGCGGCGGAAGGCGGTGGCGGCAACCCGACGCCGAAGGATGCGGAAATCCTGCTGAAGACGCTTGCCGCCGAACTCGGCGTCGATGCCGAAATGGTGGACGAGGCCTATGAGGACCCCGGCGAATGGGTGCTCAAGGAGGCAAAGCTTCCCGACAATCTCGATCCGGCGAACTCGAAGCTCGCCGACCCGGAGGAGCGCAGCCGCATGGCGCGGGTGTTCGAACGCGGGCTCACGCAACCCTCCGGCTATGTGCTGCCGATCCAGCGCTGGAACGCGCAGGCGGGAGGCCAGCGTTGGAAGTCCGAAAAATGGAAGACTAGGCGTGGCCGGCTGTTCCTGGTGCCGGGCGACTCGCCGGTCGGCTACCGCCTGCCGCTCGGCACGCTTCCTTACATCCCGCCGTCGCAGTTTCCGTTCATCGTGCCGGTCGATCCGTCGGTGCCGCGCGGGCCGCTGCCGCGCCGCGAAATGCCCGCAGCGGATGGGGCCGGTGGCGCCGACGAGATGGCCCACCGCCAGGCGGAGGCGTCCTTCACCGCCGCCACACCGCAGCAGGACATTGTCGAGCAGCAGCTTGGCGAGATCGGCGGCGCGGTGCGCACCGCGATCTCCGTCGAGCCGCGCGACGGGCGGCTCACCGTATTCATGCCGCCCGTCGAGGCGCTGGAAGACTATCTGGAATTGATCGCGGCAGCCGAGGAGGCGGCGCGCAAGACCGGGCTCGCCGTTCATATCGAGGGCTACGCGCCGCCGCACGACCCGCGCCTCAACGTCATCCGCGTCGCGCCTGATCCCGGCGTCATCGAGGTCAACACCCATCCGGCGTCGAGCTGGGCTGACTGTGTTGCGACGACAACCGCCATCTACGAGGAGGCGCGGCAGAGCCGGCTCGGCGCCGACAAGTTCATGATCGACGGCAAGCACACCGGCACCGGCGGCGGCAACCATGTCGTGGTGGGCGGGGCGACGCCCAATGACAGCCCGTTCCTGCGCCGGCCGGACCTCTTGAAAAGCCTGGTGCTCTACTGGCAGCGGCATCCGGCGCTGTCCTACCTGTTTTCCGGCCTGTTCATCGGGCCGACCAGCCAGGCACCGCGTTTCGACGAGGCGCGGCATGACAGTCTCTATGAACTGGAGATCGCACTGGCGCAGGTGCCGCATCCCGGCTCCGGCCTGCTGCCGCCGCTGCCATGGCTGGTTGATCGGCTGTTTCGCAACCTCTTGGTCGACGTCACCGGCAACACGCACCGCTCGGAAATCTGCATCGACAAGCTGTTTTCGCCGGACGGGCCGACCGGTAGGCTGGGGCTGGTCGAGTTCCGCGGTTTCGAGATGCCGCCCAATGCGCGCATGAGCCTGGCGCAGCAACTGCTGGTGCGCGCCATCATCGCAAGATTGTGGAAGAACCCGCTGGACGGCCGCTTCACCCGCTGGGGCACGGCGCTGCACGACCGCTTCATGCTGCCGCATTATGTCTGGCAGGATTTTCTGGATGTGCTGGAGGACCTTCGCCAGAACGGTTTTTCGTTCCGGCCCGAATGGTTTTTCGCGCAACTGGAGTTCAGGTTTCCGTTCTGCGGCGAGATCAGCCAGGCCGGCGTCAAGCTGGAAATCCGGCAGGCGCTGGAGCCCTGGCACGTCATGGGCGAGCAGGGGGCGATCGGCGGCACGGTCCGCTTCGTCGATTCCTCCGTCGAGCGGCTGCAGGTGCGGACGGAAGGGCTGAACCCGCAGCGCCACGCTGTGCTGTGCAACGGCCGGGTCGTCCCGCTGAAAGTCACCGACAACCGCGAGGTCTCAGTGGCGGGCGTGCGCTTCAAGGCGTGGCAGCCGGCGTCGGGCATGCACCCGGTGCTGCCGGTCAACACGCCGCTGACCTTCGACATCTACGACCGCTGGTCGGGCCGCTCGGTCGGCGGCTGCGTCTATCATGTCGCGCATCCCGGCGGACGCAACTACGAGACGTTTCCGGTCAACGCCAACGAGGCCGAGGCGCGCCGGCTGGCCCGTTTCGAGGCGACCGGGCATACGCCGGCAGCCTTCACGCTGTTCGAGGAGCAGCCTTCGGCGGATTTCCCGATGACGCTCGACCTGCGGCGCCCGGCGGGGGTGTGAGGGGTGATGGGAGGTTCTGAGTGGCAGTTTGGCGGGGAGGTTGCGCTCCTTCGCACCCCCCTCTGTCCTGCCGGACATCTCCCCCTCAAGGGGGGAGATTGGCCGGCCGCCTGGGTTTCGCCAACCGTCAGCGTTGCAGAAGGAGCGGTATCGCTGACGCTGCTAATCTCCCCCCTTGAGGGGGAGATGTCCGGCAGGACAGAGGGGGGGGCGCAGGAATGCGACGTGCGCTGTGAGGGTGCGTCATGAAAGCGCCTTCCGCCGCTTCCAACCGCAAGAAACATCTGCTCCTCGACGGCTATCATCCGCTTCCCGGCGTGCCGGACGAGATGGTGGATTCTTCCGGCAATCCGCGCCCCGTCTGGCGCGACTTCATCGCCGCGCTGGAAGATCTCGGTCCCGACGAACTGTCGAAGCGCTTCGCGCGCGCCGACCAGTATCTGCGCGACGCCGGCGTCTATTACCGCGTCTATGACAAGGTCGGGGCGAACGAGCGCGCCTGGCCGCTGTCGCATGTGCCGCTGTTGATCGACGAGGCCGAGTGGGCGGTCATCAGCGCCGGGCTGATGCAGCGGGCCGACCTGTTCGAGGAAATCGTCGCTGACATCTACGGCGGCAACCGGCTGGTGGCGCAGGGACTGCTGCCGCCCGGGCTGATCGCCTCCAGCGCCGAATATCTGCGACCCGTCGCGGGGGTGAAGCCGGCGGGCGGATATTTCCTGCATTTCTGCGCGTTCGAACTCGGGCGCGGGCCGGACGGCGGCTGGTGGGTGCTGGGCGACCGCACCCAGGCGCCTTCCGGCGCCGGGTTCGCGCTGGAGAACCGGGTGGCGACGACGCGCGCGCTGTCGGACATCTATGGCGAGATGCATGTGCACCGGCTGGCGGGTTTCTTCCGCCGGTTTCGCGGCGCGCTGGTGGAAGGGGCGGGGGACCCGGAAGGGCGCGTCGCCATCATGACGCCCGGGCCGCTCAACGAGACTTATTACGAGCACGCCTACATCGCCCGCTATCTCGGCATCATGCTGCTGGAAGGCGAGGATCTGACCGTGGCGGAAGGGCGGCTGATGGTGAGGACCGTGGCGGGCCTGCGGCCGATCAGCGTGCTGTGGCGGCGGCTCGACGCGGCCTTCGCCGATCCGCTGGAGCTCAACCCGGCCTCGCGCATCGGCACGCCGGGGCTTGCGCAGGCGGTGCGGCAGCAGTCGGTGGCGGTGGTCAACGCGCTCGGCTCCGGCATCCTGGAGACGCGGGCGCTGCTTGCGTTCCTGCCGCGGATCTCGCGGGCGCTGCGCGGAGAGGATCTGGCACTGCCGTCGATCGCCACCTGGTGGTGCGGGCAGGCGAAGGAGCGCGACCACGTTGTCGCCAATCTCGACCGCATGATGGTGGGGCCGGCGCTGTCGACGCGGCTGGCCTTCGAGGACGAGGCCAACACGGTGCTCGGCTCGACGCTGACAAAGGAAGCGCGCGAGGCACTGGTGCGGCGGCTGCGCGGGGAGGGCGGAAATTTTGTCGGCCAGGAGGCAGTTACGCTGTCGACCACGCCGGTGCATGTCAATGGCTGGCTGGAGCCGCGGCCGGCGGCGCTGCGCGTCTATCTCGCCCGCACGCCCCAGGGCTGGATCGTGATGCCCGGGGGCTTCGCGCGCGTCGGCGAGACGCAGGATGCGGCCGCGATCGCCATGCAGCGCGGCGGTCATGCGGCCGACGTCTGGGTGGTGGCGAAGGATGCGGTGGCGCGCGACACGCTGCTGCCCGGCGCCGGCGACGATTTCCGCCGCCGCACGCCCGGCAGCCTGCCCAGTCGCGCCGCGGAAAACCTGACCTGGCTCGGCCGTTATGTGGAGCGGGCGGAGGACACGGTGCGCGTGCTGCGCGCCTATCACGTACGGCTGGCCGAAACGGACGATCCCGACCTGCCCCTGCTCGAGGACGTGCGGGACTTCATGGAACCGCTCGGCATCGACATGGATGCCGCGATTCCGGTCGGCCTGCTCGGCATGATCGACAGTGCCATCTACAGCGCCGGGCAGATCCGCGACCGGTTCTCGCCCGACGGCTGGCTGGCGCTGCGCGACCTATCGCGCACGCTGCACAAATTTGCCGGAACTGTGGAGCCGGGCGACGATGCGACGCGCGCCATGACGGTGCTCTTGCGCAAGATCGGCGGGTTCTCGGGCCTGCTGCACGAGAACATGTACCGCTTCACCGGTTGGCGTTTCCTCGAAATCGGGCGGCGGCTTGAGCGGGCGATGCAGATCGCCCGCACGCTCGGCCGGGTGACGCGGGACGAGGCGCCGGACGGCGCACTGGACATGATGCTGGAGATCGGTGACAGCGTGATGACTCATCGAAGGCAGTACACGGTGCGGTCGGGGCGGCGCACGGTGGTCGACCTTCTGGCGCTCGATCCGCTCAACCCGCGCTCGGTGCTGTTCCAGTTGGAGCGGCTGAAGGACGAGATCGACCATTTGCCGAATGCCGGCGGGCATGGCCTGTCGGAGCCCGCCAAGGAGGTCTGGCGGCTGCATACCTGGCTCGCCACCAGGGAGGCTGCGGACCTCTCGCCCGAGGCGCTGGACCAGATCGCCTGGGATGTCGGCGGCTTGTACGACAAGATTTCGCAGGCTTATTTCGGGTAATTTGGCGTTGGAATCGATGGATATCCTAGTGGCCTTAGCACCCCCCTCTGTCCTGCCGGACATCTCCCCCTCAAGGGGGGAGATTGGCAGCTTCATTCGGTTCGCCTTTCCTGCAACGTCGACGATTGGCGAAATCCAGGCGGTCAAAGCAATCTCCCCCCTTGAGGGGGAGATGTCCGGTAGGACAGAGGGGGGTGCGACGGAGCGCGACCTCAACGCCGGGCGTCGCTTGCTTGCCGGCATTCCATCCTGATGCACTACGACATCCGCCTCTCGCTGCACTATGCCTACGACGCCTGGGCGGGCGGCGGGCGGCATCAGGTGCGGGTGCTGCCACCGACGATTCCCGGCGTCCAGCGGGTGGTCGCGGCATCGCTTTCCTTCGCTCCGACACCCACCGAGCGCTCGGATTTCACCGACTTCTTCGGCACCAATGTAACAGCCATCGTCTGCCGCGACGCGCATGATACGCTTGATGTAAAGATGTCGGCGCGGGTGATGGTGGCTCGTCCGCAGATCGGGCTCGACGTTTCGCCTACGGTTTCCAGGTTGAAGGAGGAGGTCGCCGGCGTGCTGACGCTGGCGCCGGATTCGCCGCAGCATTTTCTGGCTGCGAGCGACCATGCCGGCATCGATGCCGCCATCACCGCCTATGCGGCCGTCAGCCTCGGCGAGCCGTCGGTTCGTGCGCTGGCGCGCGACCTCTGCGGCCGCATCCACCGCGATTTCGTCTATGACGGGGAGGCCACCACCGTCGCCACGCACGCCAGCGATGCGTTCGCGCTCAAGCGCGGCGTCTGCCAGGATTTTTCGCATGTGATGATCGCCGGCTTGCGCGGCCTCGGCATTCCGGCTGGCTACGTCAGCGGTTTTCTGCGCACAATCCCGCCGCCCGGCAAGGAACGCTTGGAAGGCGCCGACGCAATGCATGCCTGGGTAAAGGTCTGGTGCGGACTGGAATGCGGCTGGATCGAATTCGACCCGACCAACGACATGCTCGCCTCCAACGACCACATCACCGTCGGCTACGGCCGCGATTATTCGGATGTGGCGCCGATCGTCGGCGTGCTGAAGACCACGGGCGGGCAGGAGGCGGAGCAGAAGGTGGACGTGGTTCCTGTCGGCTGAGACCGTCGGCTAGCCGTCAGCATTGCCTTGAGGTCGTCGGCCTTCTGCCAGCCCCGTTCGGCCAGCGACACCAGCAGCCGGCCGACGTTGTCGCGCTCCTCGCTGTTCGATGCTATGGCATTGGATCTGCAGAAATCGTCCAGCACGCCGGTGAGGACTGCAAGCTGCTCGGGACCGGCGATTCCGTTGAGACGCATGGCGCTTTCCTTCCCTGGTTCGGGCGAAAGCGTGATCGGCTCTTTCAAGCGCCCCCTTGCCGGGATGGATGGGCAGCGACCGGGTGATCATACATCGATCCGCAAGACTAGCTATAACCATTGACATAGCAGCCGTGATTTCTCGACGATCCTACGGCCAACAATGATCCTCTGGACGGTTAAAAAGTGTCGCCGTTGCGGATTTGCGGTGAAGCAAAGCCGGAATCTGCAGCCGTGGCGCCTTTGCAAGCCTTCCCGCCTTCGGGCGAGGGTGGCCGGAACATCCTCGAATGCGTACCGTACGTTACGGTACGCAATTTCCGTTGCTGATCCGGCCAAAACGGTCTAAAAAGCCTGTCGTCGCAGCGCAGGCTGCGAGCCCGCATCAAGTCGAGGATATCGATGCCAGCCTATCGCTCCCGCACCACCACCCATGGCCGCAACATGGCCGGCGCCCGCGGTCTGTGGCGCGCAACCGGCATGAAGGACGGCGATTTCGGCAAGCCGATCATCGCGGTGGTCAATTCCTTCACCCAGTTCGTGCCGGGGCATGTGCACCTCAAGGATCTCGGCCAGCTTGTGGCCCGCGAGATCGAGCGGGCAGGGGGCGTCGCCAAGGAATTCAACACCATCGCGGTCGACGACGGCATCGCCATGGGCCATGACGGCATGCTCTATTCGCTGCCCTCGCGCGAGGTCATCGCCGATGCGGTCGAATACATGGTCAACGGCCACTGCGCCGACGCCATGGTCTGCATCTCCAACTGCGACAAGATCACGCCCGGCATGCTGAACGCCGCCATGCGCCTCAACATCCCGGCGGTGTTCGTCTCCGGCGGGCCGATGGAGGCCGGCAAGGCGATGGTGAAGGGCAAGCTGCAGGCGCTCGACCTGGTCGACGCCATGGTGATGGCCGCCGACGATCACTACTCCGACGAGGAAGTGCAGACGATCGAGGAAAACGCATGCCCGACCTGCGGCTCCTGCTCCGGCATGTTCACCGCGAATTCGATGAACTGCCTGACCGAGGCGCTCGGCCTGTCGCTGCCTGGCAACGGCTCGACGCTGGCGACGCATTCCGACCGCAAGCGGCTGTTCGTGGAGGCGGGGCATCTCATCGTCGACCTCGCCCGCCGCTATTACGAGCAGGACGACGAGAGCGCGCTGCCGCGCAGCATCGCCACCAGGAAAGCGTTCGAGAACGCCATGGCGCTGGACATCGCCATGGGCGGCTCGACCAATACGGTGCTGCATATCCTCGCCGCCGCGCATGAAGGCGGCATCGACTTCACCATGGACGACATCGATGCGTTGTCGCGGCGCGTTCCAGTGCTCTGCAAGGTGGCGCCCGCCAAGAACGACGTGCACATGGAAGACGTTCACCGCGCCGGCGGCATCATGGCGATCCTCGGCCAGCTCGATCGCGCCGGCCTGATCAACCGCAGCGAGCCGACTGTGCATGCCGTGACGATGGGCGATGCACTCGATCAGTGGGACATCAGCCGCACCAACTCCGAGAGCGTGAGGCAGTTCTTCATGGCCGCCCCTGGCGGCGTGCGCACGACGCAGGCTTTTTCGCAGTCGAACCGCTGGGCCGAGCTCGACCTCGACCGAAAGGCGGGCGCCATTCGCTCGGCCGAAAACCCGTTCTCCAAGGACGGCGGTCTTGCCGTGCTCAAGGGCAACATCGCGCTCAATGGCTGCGTGGTGAAGACCGCCGGCGTCGATGAATCGATCTTGAAGTTCATCGGTCCAGCAAAAGTCTTCGAGAGTCAGGACGCTGCCGTGAAGGGCATTCTCGGCAACGAGGTCGTCGCCGGCGACGTGGTCGTTATCCGCTACGAAGGGCCGAAGGGCGGCCCCGGCATGCAGGAAATGCTCTATCCGACCAGCTACCTCAAATCGAAGGGGCTCGGCAAAGCCTGCGCGCTGCTGACCGACGGTCGCTTCTCCGGTGGCACATCCGGCCTGTCGATCGGCCATGCCTCGCCGGAAGCCGCGACGGGCGGCGCCATCGGACTGGTGCGCCAGGGCGACATCATCGAGATCGATATTCCGAACCGCACGGTCAACCTGCGCATCTCCGACGAGGAACTCGCGGCGCGGCGCAGGGAGCAGGATGTTTTGGGCTGGAAGCCGGTCGAAAAACGCAAGCGCAAGGTGACGACCGCGCTGCGCGCCTACGCCGCCTTCGCGCTCAGCGCCGACAAGGGCGCGGTGCGGTTCGTGCCGGAGGAGTAGGACGACCCGTCCGTCGGGACGATCGCGTGGAGAATCATTGCCCGGAACCGTCCGGCCCCTCTATGCTGTGGCGACAACGCAGGAGGCACGCGATGGACGAACCCACTGGCTGGCGGCACATGAAAAGCGCGCCGAAGGACGGCAGCCGCATCCTGGTGACGGTCCGATCCTCGGAGCAGGGTGGGGCGGAGGTCGATGTGGCGTACTGGGCGCGCGCCGACCAGTTCGGCATAGAGGGGTGGCGGGCCGCCGATTCGCATCCTGGCAATATCGTCGGCTATGCCGACCCCGAGCTGAAATGCTGGATGCCGCTGCCGAAAGCCAACACCGGCGGCGATGTTTCCGGCATGCCGGCCCCGTGGCAAGGGGAAGACGCGGAAGAGCTTTTCGGTTCGGGGATCTAGCGCTTGCCTAAAATCCTCTGACCCAACCGGCTGGGCCAACTGCCACAATCGCTGCGGGAAGTTTGGGAATATGGGCTGACCGTTCCCTTGGATTTTCGCGCGCGCCCTGCGCCCGCGACCCGTGACCGGTTCGCCGGCGAGGACGATGACATGACGGACGTTACCGCGCCGGCCGCAAAGGTCTCGGCACAAAGCAACACGGTCTTCGCGATCATTCTCGCGGTGTCGTTCTGCCACATGCTCAACGACATCATGCAGTCGTTGCTCGCGGCCATCTATCCGATGCTGAAAAGCGATTTCGGCCTGTCCTTCTGGCAGATCGGCTTGCTGACGCTCGCCTTCCAGGTGACGGCGTCGCTGCTGCAGCCGCTGGTCGGCATATATACCGACAAGCGGCCGATGCCCTATTCGCTGACGCTGGGCATGGGCTCGTCGATGATCGGCCTGTTCCTGCTCGCCACCGCGCACACCTACTGGATGCTGGTGGTCGGCGCCTGCTTCATCGGCGTCGGCTCGTCGATTTTCCATCCCGAATCCTCGCGCGTGGCGCGTCTCGCCTCCGGCGGCCGTTTCGGCCTGGCGCAATCGTTGTTCCAGGTCGGCGGCAATTTCGGCCAGGCGCTGGGGCCATTGCTCGCGGCCTTCATCGTCGTGCCGATGGGGCAGGGCAGCGTCGGCTATTTCTCGGTCGCTGCCATGCTCGGCATGGTCATCCTGTGGCGGGTCGGCAACTGGTACGGCAGCCATCTGCGCGCCACGGCCAAGCGGCCGAAGGCGCCGATCTCGGTGAACCTGCCACGGCGCACGATCGTGCTGGCCCTTGTGGTGCTGACGCTGCTCACCTTCAGCAAGAACATCTACACCGCAAGCATTTCCAGCTATTACACTTTTTATGTGATCGAGCGCTTCGGCGTGGACGTGCAGATGTCGCAGTATCTGCTGTTCGTCTTCCTCGGCGCCACCGCGCTGGGCACGGTGCTGGGCGGGCCGATCGGCGACCGCTTCGGAGCGAAGTTCGTCATCTGGTTCTCGATCCTCGGCGTGCTGCCGTTCACGCTGGCGCTGCCCTATGTGGACCTGACGTGGACGATCGTGCTGTCCGGCATCATCGGCCTGATCCTGGCTTCGGCCTTCCCGGCGATCGTGGTGTTCGCGCAGGAACTGCTGCCCGGCCGCGTCGGCATGGTCGCCGGCATCTTCTTTGGCTTCGCCTTCGGAATGGGCGGTATCGCGGCGGCGGTGCTCGGCGTGCTAGCCGACGTCAAGGGCATCGAATATGTCTACTGGGTCTGCTCGTTCATGCCGCTGCTCGGCCTGCTGACGATCTTCCTGCCGTCGGAGAAGGTTTTGCGCGCCAAGACGGTGCACGCGTAACCACTCAAAGCATTACGGCGATCTGCTCGAAGAAACGCAGCGCCTCCTGGTCGAGCGGGTCGTCGACCGGCTCGTGCTGTGACGAGAGCCGCACGATCGTCACTTCACGCTCGGCGTCGACGTACAGCCACTGGCCGTGGATGCCGATGGCCATGAAGGCGCCGTTCGGAAATCCCGACTGGTACCATTTGTTGCGGTAGCTGCCGTCCTTCAAGAGATGCGCGAAGTCGCCGGCCTTCCAGGCGGCCTTATCGCCGGCGGACAGCGTGTCGCGCACCCAGCGCTCGGAGACGATAGCGCGGCTGCCGGCCATGCCGCCGTTGCGCATCATCTCGCCGACGCGGGCGAGGTCGCGCGCCGTCATCGAAACGCCGCCGGCGGCGCGCGCCATGCCTTCGCTATCGACGGTGACGGTGCAGCGCCCGCGCGCCCGCAGCGGGACCCAGAGTTTTTCGCGCAGGAGGTCGGCGTAGCGCAGGCCCGATGCACGCTCGACGATGATGCCGAGCATGTCCGAAAGCGGGGAATAATAGCGGAACGGTCCGCCATGCGGTCCATCGGCTTTCGGCAGCGACAGGATCACCTCGCGCAGGCTCTCGACCTTGTCGCTGGCGCGCATAGGGTTCCACAGCATGGCGCGGCGGTAGCGGGCGAAATCGCTTTCCGGGTCGAGATAGGCTTCGACGAAATCGAGGCTGACGCGCATGTCCAGCACCTGCTGGACGGTAACGTCGTCATAGGCCGTGCCCTTCGCCTCGGGCACATAACGCGTCACCGGCTCGGCCGGGTCGAGCAGGCGCTCATCCTGAAGCACGCCGGCAAGGATGGCGGTCAGCGACTTGCTGATGGAAAACACGATATGCGGCGCTGCGGGATCGGTGGCTGGCGCGTTGTATTCGCCGACGAAATTGCCTGCCTTCATCGCTACCAGCGTGTCGGTGTCCGATCGGGCCAGGAAGCTCTTTACGGTTTCGCTCCCGGCCCCGACATCGACCGTCTGTTCGAGCAATGGCCCCAACGGCTCCAGCGTCTCGTCCTCGATGGTGGCGCTGGTGGAGATTTCGGCTGATGGCACCAGTTCGGCGACGTTCTGGAACGACCAGGCCGAATAGGGCCGCGTGCGCCAGTTGCCGAGGCCGACATCGGCACGTGCAAAGCCGAACTTTTGGGTGAAGGCGGGGTTGGGAAGGCTCAAGATCGGATACTCGACTGGATGCGGATCATGCCCGGCCGGCGAGTGCCGCGGCGATCGCGTGGATGGCGGCCAGCGTCGCCTTGGCGAAGGCGGTGTTGCTGAAGTCGGGATAGGTGGAAAGTTTCACCGCCACCATGCGGTGATCGAAACTGATCCAGATGAGCTGCCCGAACACGCCGCGGCACATCAGCGTGCGGGAGCGCGGGTCCTCGATCCAGAACTGGTTGCGGTAGGAACCTTCCGGAAACGCGTCGTTGTAGAGCTGGTTGTAGCTGCCGGTCCTTGTCGCCTCGATCCAGGCGGACGGGATGATGCCGCCGCCACCGTCGAGGATCAACTGGCCGAAGCGACCGTAGTCGCGCAGCGTGGCGTTGAAGCCGCCGTCGGCGATCGCATAGCCGGCGCTGTCCACGGTGTAGCAGGCGCTCTCCTCCGCGCCCATCTTCTGCCAGAGTTCTTCCGAAACCAGTTGCGGCAGCCGCTTGCCGGTCGCGCGTTCCAGCACGAAGGCCAGCACGTCGGTCTCGATCGAGCGATATTCGAACATCGCCCCGTGCGGGCGCACAGTTTCGGTCAGGCGCAGGATCAGCTCCCACATATGCGCCGGCCAGGAAAAATCCGGATCGCTGCCGGGCGGCGGCGGCTTCCAGCCGCCCGCCACGTCCACCTGGCCGATATCCGAATAGGGGTTCTCGTAGGTCTCGTCGAAGCGTACGCCGGTGGTCATGTCGAGCACCTGCTGCAGCGTCGCGCCGCGCCAGCCCGTTGTGGCAAGTTCCGGCAAATAGTCGGTCGCCAGCGCGGCGGGATCGACGACGCCCTGGCCTGCGACGATGCCGAACACCATGCCGGTCACCGACTTCGCCACCGATTGCGACAGATGCAGCGTGCGCTCGTTCATGCCGTTGAAATAGCGCTCGAAAGCGACCGAGCCGTCCTTCAGCACCAGAAACCCGTCGGTATAAGTGTCGTCGAGATGCCGTTCGAGCGTCGTGCGGCCGCCTTCGGTGTCGAATTCGAGCGTATCGAGATCGACCTCGGCGCGGGGAAACTTCTTGCGGTGGCCGTTGCCGCGCCACACTTCGGCGGTGGTCAGCAGTTCGCGGACATGCTGGAACGACCACCGGTTCCACGGCGGCCGGTCCCAATCCAGCCGCGGCACGATGAGCGCGGGCGGCGAGCCTTGCATGATCGGCGGACGAAGATCGCTGTTCTTGTAGGAGGTCATGGGTACGAGCCAGGGCCTTCTCCCCGCGAGCGGGGAGAAGGCGTCACAGGCCTACTTCTGCAGTTCGGTCCAGATCTTGGTATACAGGTCCTGCACCTCGGGCGAGCAGAGGTGCTGCAACTCGCCGAGCGGCTTGACGTCGGCCGGGATGATCACCTCGGGCGCGGTCTTCATGTCTTCCGGCATGAACTTGTCGGAGCCGGTGATGCCGTTGGCGTAGCGATGGAAGGCCGAGAGCCCCGCCGCGTTCTCCGGGTCCATGATGAAGTTCTGGAAAAGTTTCGCGTTCTCGACGTTCTTGGCTTCCTTGAGCACGACCACGTTGTCGCTCCAGAGGCCGTAGCCCTCCTTCGGATAGAAGAACTGGATTTCCGGATTGGCGAGCCGCTGGCGCAGCGCCGAGCCGTTCCAGTCGCTGGTTGCCTTGAAGTCGCCGGCGCCCATCTTCTCGATGGTGTTGTATTCCATTGCGATCCAGTTCGGCTTGGCGGCCACAAGCGTGTCGCGCACCTTCTTCAGCACCTCCTTGTCATCGGTGCACTGCGCGCCGCCGACATATTTGGTTGCCGCGAACATCACGTCGTTCATCTCCGGAACGACATTGACCTTGCCCTTCAACTCGTCCGGCGTGTTGAAGATGATGCCCCAACTGTTCGAGGGACCCTTGTATACAGCGGTGTTGACCACCACGCCGATGGTGCCCCAGGCCCACGGAACCGTGTATTTGCGGCCGGGGTCGAAGTCGGGATTGGCCCATTCCGGCGCCACGTTCTTGAAATTCTCCATCTGGCCGGGGTTGGTTTCGAGCACCAAGCCTTCCTGGATCCAGATCGGCACGAAGGTCTGCGACGGCACGGCGATGTCGTAGCCGGTGCCGCCCTGGCGCACCTTGGCAAGCGCGGTGTCATTGGAATCGTAGTCGGTGATCGTGACCTTGACGTTGTATTTATCCTCGAACTTCTTGATCACATCGGGGCTGGTGTAGTTGCCCCAATTGTAGATGTTGAGTTCGCCGTCGGCATGCGCCAGCCCGGTCGTGGCCAGCAGCCCGAAGGCCAGCGTTGCGAGCAAACGTTTCATTTCAAGGCTCCCATTGTCGTTGGTTATTCCCGTTTCCTGCTCATGAAGAAGAACAGCGTGACGATGGCGACCGACAGAAGCAGGAAGACGGTCGAAATCGCGTTGATCTCCGGCGTGATGCCGCGGCGAATCTGGCCGAGCATGTAGGTCGGCAGCGTATCCTGGCCGCCCGACTTGACGAACTCGGTGATGACAACGTCGTCCAGCGAGATGACGAACGCCAGCATCAGTCCGGCGAGAATGGCGGGCCAGAGCAAGGGCAGCGTCACGCGGCGGAAGGTCTTCCACGGCGTGGCGTAGAGATCGGCCGCGGCCCGCTCCAGCGTCAGATCCATGGTTTCCAGCCGCGCGCGGATCGGCAGATAGGCGAAGGGAATGCAGAAGGCCGTGTGCGCCGCGATCAGGTAGCCGAGGCCGGTATAGCCGGTGAAGATCTTGATGCGCGAGAAGAAGATCAGCAGCGCCACGCCGGTAACGATCTCCGGCACCATCAGCGGCTGGTTGATCGCCGCGTATTTGAAGGTCAGGCCCGGATAGGGCGGCGTGCGTGTAGTCGCAAGTGCCGCCATGGTCGCGACGGCGGTCGACAGCACGGCGGCCACCGCGCCGATCTGCAGCGAGCGGATCGAGGCTTCGATGACGGCGTCGTTGTTCCAGGCCGACACGAACCATTTCAGCGACAGGCCGCCCCAGGCGGACGTGGAGGTCGCCGCGTTGAAGGCATAGACGACAAGCACGACAATCGGGAAATAGAGCAGCACGAAGCAGGTCGCGGCAATGGCCGTGAAGCCGGGCTGGTGGCGGACGGAAAAACGGTCAGCCATGCCGCGTCTCCGCCGTGCCGGCATTGCGCACGTAGAGCAGCAGCGCGATCATCACGATGACCATCACGGCGATCGAAAGTGCGGCGCCCAGCGGCCAGTTGCGGCCCTGTCCGAACTGCAACTCGATCAGGTTGGCCAGCATCATGTTCTTACCGCCGCCGAGCACGCTGGGCGCCACATAGGAGCCGATGGCCGGGATGAAGACCAGGATCGAGCCGGCAATCACGCCCGGCTTGACCAGCGGGAAGATAATGCGCCTGAGCACCGCGAAGCGCGTGGCGTAGAGATCGTAGCCGGCCTCCAGCAGGCGGAAATCCAGCTTCTCCATGCTGGCATAGATCGGCAGCACCATCAGCGGCAGATAGACATAGACCATGCCCAGCATGATCGCGGTGTCTGTGAACAGGATCTGCAACGGCGCGTCGACGATGCCGAGCTTGATAAGCACGGTGTTGAAGATGCCCTCGTTGCGGATAATCTGCAGCACCGCGAAAGTGCGGATGAGAAGGTTCGTCCAGAACGGGATGGTGATCAGGAACAGCCAGAGGTCACGCTTGTTCTCCGGCCTCGTGGCGATGAAATAGGCGGTGGGAAAGCCGAGGATCAGTGTCGCCGCCGTGGTCATCAGCGCCAGCTTCACCGAGCGCCAGAAGATGGTGACGTGGGCGTCGGCTAGCGAGAGTGTGTCGTCAAAAATGTCGCGTTCGAGGAACACCGAGGTCCAGGCCTCGCCGGACAGCTTCCACTCCACGTCGCCATACTGGCCGGGCGTGAGGAAGGAATAGGCGAGAACGATCAGCAGCGGGCCGGTCGCCGCGAACAGGATGATCAGCAGGGCAGGGGCGGACAGCAGCCAGCGGTTGCGTATATCCCGCTTCTCATGCTCGCGAAGGCGCTCGGCTGCCGACATCCGTCAATCCTTGAGGATCTGGGCGGAATCGGCCGGGATGAGCAGGCCGACTTGGCTGCCCGCAGCGAAACGGTCGGTGTGGCCCCGCGCGTTCTGCCGTCGCACGATGAAGGGCTCGCCGGAATCCAGCCTGAGATGGAAATGCGTATCGGTGCCGAGATAGACGACGTTTTCCACCGTGCCGGCGAGGGCAGCGCCTTCCGGCCTGGAAAGCTGGGCATGCTCCGGACGGATGACGATCGACACGTTGCCCTTGGGCGCAAAACCATCCGGCAGCGATGCTGGTATCTCGGCGCCGGAGGCGAGGCGCACGGTGGCGAGATTGCCGGCGGTCGAGACGACGCTTGCCGGCAAAAAATTGCTCTCGCCGATGAAGTCGGCGACGAATCGCTCGGCCGGCCGGTCGTAGATGTCGCGCGGGCTGCCGACCTGCAAAATCTTTCCCGCCGACATCACGGCGATGCGGTCGGACATGGTCAGCGCTTCCTCCTGGTCGTGGGTGACGAAGATGAAGGTGATCCCGGTCTCAAGCTGGAGCGTCTTCAGCTCGATCTGCATGTCCTTGCGCAGCTTGTAGTCGAGCGCCGACAGCGGTTCGTCCAGCAGCAGCACTTTCGGCTGCGGCGCCAGCGCTCTGGCCAGGGCGACACGCTGCTGCTGGCCGCCGGAGATCTGGCTGGTGCGGCGGCCGGCAAGCTGCTCCATGCGCACCAGCTTCAGCATCTGGGCGACGCGGGCCTCGACCTCGGCCTTCGGCTTGCCGAGCATTTCCAGCCCGAAGCCGATATTCTCAGCGACCGTCATGTGCGGGAAAAGGGCGTAGCTCTGGAACACGGTGTTCACCGGCCGCTTGAACGGCGGCAGCGGCGCGATGTCGTCGCCGTAGAGCAGGATTTCGCCCTCGGTGGGGAAATCGAAACCGGCGATGAGGCGCAGCAATGTCGTCTTGCCGCAGCCGGAGGGGCCGAGGAGCGTGAAGAACTCGTTCTCGCGGATGTTCACCGAGACGCGGTCGAGCGCCGCGAAGCGGGCGTCGCCGCTGCCGAAGATCTTGCTGACGTTGCGAACTTCGATCGCGTTCCTATCCGGTTTTTCCGGCACGCATATGCCCCAGGTCTAGCCGGCTTGGCCGGGCTGTTGGTTCCCCTTGCGTCGATTGTCAGCATATGCGGCAGCACTTGGCAATCGGCTTGAGCGAGGATTCAGAAGTCATTGCGCGACGCACGCTGGAAGGCATCGTGCCACGGGCTTAGTCCCGAAAGGTGACGCGTCCGCCGCAGATCGTGGTGACCGGCCGGATTTTCGTCAGTTCCTCAGCCGGACAAGCATCGAGATCGCCGGAAAGCACCACGATGTCCGCGAGATAACCGGGCTTCAGCCTGCCTTTGCGGTGTTCCATGAACTCGGCATAGGCGCCGCCGGTCGTGTAGGCGGCGAGCGCCTCGTCTAGCGTCAGGCTCTGGTCCGGATCACCCCGGCCCCAAGGCTTTCGCAGCATTGCCGCCTGCATGCCGAGGATCGGGTCGATCGGTGCGACCGACCAGTCGGAAGCGAAGACCAGCGGGGCGCCAGCGGAAAGCAGGCTGCGGACGGGGAATGCATATTGCCAGCGGTTCCGGCCGATGCGCGACGCGGTCGGCTCCAGCGGCACGCCATGGGCGCCCGGCGCATGGGTAGGCTGCATCGAGGCGATGGCTCCCAGTTCGGCAAAACGCGGAACTTCGGCGGGCGCGATCAGCTCGATATGTTCGACCCGGTGGCGGCTGTCGCGGACGCCATTGGTTCGCCGCGCCTGTTCGTAGCCGTCGAGGACGGCCCGCACCGCGCCGTCACCAATGGAGTGAACGGCGATCTGCAGGCCGCGGCGGTCTGCCTCGGTTGCAATCTCGGCAAAGCGTTCCGGCGTGAACAGCGGTTCGCCGCCCCAGTCCGGCCGGTCGGAATAGGGTTCGACCAGAACCGCGGTCCAGGATTCGATGACGCCGTCGTAGAACAGCTTCACCAGGCCGGAGGAAATCCATTCGGAGCGGTAGCGCTCGGCCATAAGGCTGGCCTTTTCCAGCATCTCGATCTTCATGAAGTTCTTGAAGTGGAACGGGATTTTGGTCCGGCAATGCAACCCGCCGAGGTCTTCGATCTCCGACAGCAGCTCCAGCTGATAAAAATTGCCGTCCATGTTGTGGATGGAGGTGATGCCGTGGCGGGCGCACCAGTCCAGCCCGCGCTGCATCGTGTCGCGATCGGCTTCGCGCTCCTTCTGCGAAGGCACCGGGTCGGGCTCCCCGCCGGTGGAAAGACCCAGCCGGGCTCGTTCCTCGCCGGCAAGCGCGATCACCGGGTTGAAAGCCTCGTTCTCGCGCAGCTCGCCGGTCGCAAGCCCGTCCTCGCCCATGACGATTTCGTTGCCGGGCCGCAGCTTCTTGCCGTGCAGCACGCCGCCGAGCTCCAACGCTTTTGTGTTGGCCCAGACCGTGTGATGGTCGGGTGCGGCCATGGCGAAGGGGCGGTCGGGCAGAATGCGGTCGAGGTCGTGTCGGGTGACCGAGCGGCCGCCCAGCACCGTGTATTCGACGCCTTGGCCGAGCAGCATCGGCGCGTCGGGGCGGGAGCGTGCATAATCCTGGATCGCCGCATGCAGCGCGATGGCGCCGTGGACGCCGGAAAGCTGCAGATGTGCCAGTTCGGCCGCGCCGGAAAACAGATGCATGTGGCCTTCGATGAAACCCGGCACGACCGAATTCATGCCGGCATCGATGATCCTGGTGCCTGGGCCGCGAAAATCTTCAATGGTGGCGCTGTCCCCGATGGCCACGATCTCGCCGCCGCTGACTGCCAGCGCTTGCGCCGCGGGCTGGTCCTCATCCATGGTCTTGACGCGGCCATTGACGATGATCAGCTCGGCGTTTCGGGTCATGGAAGGGTTCCGGTTGGACGCCATGATCTAGCACCTGTGAGGGCTGGAAAGCCAGATCGGTGGCCGGGTGGCTGCTTTACAGCAGGGCGCTTGTGGGGAGAGGGCCGGTGCGGCTAGGTTGACGCATCACCAGACGAGGGGTTCATGAAGACGATATTTTCGACGCTGCATGCCGGCCATTCCGGCCAGATGGAACTGGTCGCGGGCGCGATCGTGCCGGGTTTCGAGAAACCGTCGCGGGCGGAGTTCATCCGCGCCAGGGTCGAATCGGAGGAGCTCGGGCCGATCCTGCCGCCAGCGACGCATGACCTTCACGCGGCCAAGCGCGTGCATAAAGCGGACTATATCGATTTCCTGCCAACCGTCTGGCCGGAATGGGAAAAATCCGGCCGGTCGGGATCCGCCTTGCCTTACACCTGGCCGACGCGCGGCCTGCGCGGCGACGTCCGGCCGAAGACCATCGACGCGCTGCTTGGCTATTATTCCTTCGATGCCGGCGCACCCTTCGTGAAGGGGACGTGGGATGCGATCAAGTCGTCCTACGACGTGGCGCTGACCGCGGCGGCGCTTGTCAAAATCGGCGAGCGCGCTTCCTTCGCGCTCTGCCGGCCGCCGGGTCATCATGCGGGGGCGGCCTTCATGGGCGGCTATTGCTTCATCAACAACGCCGCGGTCGCCGCGCAGTGGTTTCGCGACAATGGCGCGAACAAGGTGTCGATCCTCGACGTGGACTATCACCACGGCAACGGCACGCAGGAGATTTTTTATACGCGAGGCGACGTGCAGGTGATCAACCTGCATGGCGATCCGATGACCGAATATCCGTTCTTCCTCGGCCATGCCGATGAAAAGGGGGCAGGCGAGGGCGAGGGCTTCAACATCAACTATCCGATGCCGTTCGGCACGGCATGGGCCGAGTGGAGCGCGTCGCTCGAGGACGCGTGCTCCAAACTGACGGCCTATCACCCCGACATCGTCGTGGTTTCGCTCGGCGTCGATACGTTCGAAAAAGACCCGATCAGCCAGTTCAAGCTGAAGACGGAGGACTATCCGAAGATCGGAAAACGCATCGCCAAGCTCGGCCTGCCGACGCTTTTCGTCATGGAGGGCGGCTATGCGGTCGAGGAAATCGGCGTCAACGCGGTGGGCGTGCTGACGGGGTTCGAGGCAGAATAGCGTTTTGGGTGCGTCCTTCGAGGCTCGCCCTTCAAGCTTCTCGCTCAACAGGTACAGTCGTGCGGGCTCGCACCTCAGGATGAGGACGGTCGTGCCTGCAATCGCTAATCACCAGAGTTCGACTGGATCCTGGAAAAGTAGCGCGATTGGCCGAGAGATCAGACTGCAAGAACGCGTCGGGACGTTGAAGGTTGGCGTGCAGGTACGACCCTCCTCATCCTGAGGTGCGAGCCCGCATGCCACCGGTGGTTTGAGCGCAGTTATCGGCGGGCGAGCCTCGAAGGACGCGCCACAACCTACTCCACGAACACCTTCACGCTTGCGGCGCGGCCGGCGGCGTCGATGACGGTGAGCGTCGAATAGCCGGCGCTGTCCGGCTGCCAGGTGGCGGTGCGGCGGCGCACGATTTCGGAGAGCGGTTTTCCATTGGCGAGCCAGCGGAATGGTGCGCGGCCTCCCTGGAGTTTCAGCACAAGCGGGCCGGCCGGCGAGGCGGCGAGTTCGACATGCGCGCCGTCCGGCGGGAAGACGATCTGCGGCGCCGGCTCGACCACCGAGACGGAGGCCGCCGCGGCGGGCAGGGCGTCCTGGCCGGATTCGAAGCGGCGCAGTGTAACGGGAAGGTCGTTCGGCGCGGCGTGGAAGGCACCGGCGGGCGGACGCTGCTGCTGCGCGGCGGGAAGTCCGGATTTCGCAAACGCCTCGAACAGGATGGGCGCGGCCGAGACATAACCCGCCAGCCCTGGCACGGAGCCGGAATCGGCGCGGCCGACCCACACGCCGAGCACATAGCGGCCATCGTAGCCGACCGACCAAGCGTCGCGATAACCGTAGGAGGTGCCGGTCTTGTAGGCGATGCCGCGCTGCGTGGCACCCTCGGGGGCGCGGACGCCGGAAAGAATGTCGGTGACCTGCCAGTTTGCCGCGGGTTCTAGGATCATGCCGTCGGCCAGCGGCTGGAAATCCGCTTCGGTGCCGTCGCGCAGTTTCTTGGCGCGGCCGCCATTGGCGAGGCCCGTATAGAGCTGAACGAGGTCGCGCAGGGTGACGCCGACGCCGCCTAGGCCGATCGCCAGGCCCGGCGCCTCGCCGGGCGGGAGCGACGGCGTGACGCCCGCCTTGCGGAAACGCGCGGTAAGCCGCGCGGGGCCGACCGCGTCGAGCAGGCGGACGGCCGGCACGTTGAGGGATAGCTGCAAAGCCTGGCGGACGCTGACGTCGCCCTGATAGCTCATGTCGAAATTTTTCGGTCGGTACCCGGCGAAGTCCGCGGGCCGGTCCTCTATCAAGGTTTCCTGGGCGATCAGCCCCTGCTCGAAGGCGAGCCCGTAGATGAAGGGTTTTAGGGTGGATCCCGGTGAGCGGCTGGCACGCGTCATGTCGATCCAGCCGAAACGGCGTGCGTCGAAATAGTCGGCCGAGCCGATGGAGCCCAAAATGTCGCCGGTGCGGGCGTCGGCAAGGACCATCGCCACCGACACGCGCTCGCCCAGCCGCCGGGCGGCCTCCTTCGCCACGGTCTCCAGCCCGGCCTGCACGGATTTCTGGATGGCCAGTTGGAGGCGGGATTGCGCAGGTGCTGCGCGGAGCGCATCGTCGGCGAGGTGGGCGGCGAGCGAAGGCAGGGCGTAGCGCACTGCGGATACGTCGTCGATCGCGGCGCGGGCGGCTTCCCGCTCGGCGAGCACATTTGCTTCGACCATGCGCGCCAAGACGCGATCTCGGGCGGTCTGGGCATTGTCGCGGAACCGGTCCGGCCGGCGGCGCTCGGGCAGTTGAGGCAGGGCCGCCAGCAGGGCTGCCTCGGAAACGGTCAGGCGCTTCGGCTCCTTGCCGAAATAGGCGAGGGAGGCGGCGCGTACGCCTTCCAGATTGCCGCCATAGGGTGCCAGCGTGAGATAGCGCTCCAGAATGTCGCGCTTGGAAATGCGGCGCTCGATCTGCCAGGCGCGAAAAATCTGAGTGAGTTTCGAGGTGAGGCTGCGGCTTTCGCGCGGCTCGATCAGGCGGGCAAGCTGCATGGACAGCGTCGAGCCGCCCGACACGATGCGGCCATTGCCGGCAAGCTGGCCGGCGGCGCGCATCAGCGCCAGCGGATCAACGCCGGAATGCTCCCAGAAACGCTTATCCTCATAGGCGACCAGCATTTTTATGAATTCGGGATCGACCTCGTCCAGCGAGGTTTCAAAGCGCCAGAAACCATCCGGCGTGGCATAGGCGCGCAGCAGCTTGCCGTCGCGGTCGTCGACTTCCTTCGAGACAACGATCTTTTCCGGCAAGGGCGGCGGGAAGGCGCGGTCCAGAGAGAAAAGTGCGGCTGCGGAGAGCCCGGCAATAGCCGCGCAGCCGACGAGGGCTATGGTCGCTCGGCGGACGAGTTTGGAGCGAGGGAAGTTCTGGAGAGCCGACATCGGTTATCGGCCCAGTTGGGACCGGCTGAGGACTTTCGGCCGGGCCGACATACTGGCAATTGCCGCTGCCGCACTCCGTCCAACAGCCCTCATCCGACCTCGCTTCGCTCGGCCCCCGTCTCCCACAGTGGGAGAAGGGGGAGTTTCGCGTGTACGGCTCCGCCAACCTTCAACGACGGAGATTTGCAGAGGCGTTGCGGCAGCGCTCCACCTTCTCCCACTGTGGGAGAAGGTGGCCGAGCGAAGCGAGGTCGGATGAGGGGTGTTGGGCGGAGTGCGGCGATATCCGATTGCAACCGATTTGCTGCTGGCCCCTAGAAGGAGGAGATAGCGACATTGTAGCCCTTCAGTCTTAGGGCACTCGCCATCTACATCGGGCGGCGTGAAACGACGACGTACCGGAGACAGTGAGGATAAGGCATGAATGGGATTCAAATCATCCACAGTCCGAGCGGCGATGAACTCGTCGTTCTTCCTCGCGCAGAATACGAGGCACTTGTCGCCGCAGCCGAGGGAGCCGACGAGGATGCGGCGGACCTTGCCATGTACGACGCCCGCAAGGCCGAGCTTGCTGGCGATCCGAACGCGATCCTGCCTGCGGAGGTGAGTGCCATGCTTCTGCGTGCCTACGGCAGGTTGCAGGCGTTGCGCAAATGGCGCGGCATGGCGCAGGTCAAGCTGGCCGCCGAAGCGGGCATCGCGCAGGGTTACCTCTTCGACCTCGAATACGGCCGGAAATCCGGCTCCGTCGAGACTATCGCCGCGCTTGCGCGCGTGCTGGATGTGCCGATTGAGTGGCTGGCGGGAAAAGCGCCGGCTAACCCTCCCCCTTGAGGGGAGGGTGGCGGAGAAAACCGAGCGGAACGCGAGGTTTTCTACGCGATGTGGGGGCGGTGGCGAAATGCACCAGCGTAGAGCAACGTTAGAGCTTGGCCGAGGCGACCCCACCCGGCCGCTTCGCGGCCACCCTCCCCCCAAGGGCGAGAGGAAAGGCGCGGCCGTCTTCACGGCGCCTTGACCTCCATCATGCCGGCGGCGGTGCGGGCCGAGAATTGCGGCCGGTACATGTCCTCGACGCTCGCCGCCGGATGGGCGTAGACGCCGGGGGTAACGGCGCGCACCACATAGGCCAGTGTGAACTGCCGGCCGCTGTCGCCGTTGCGGTCGAAGGCCGCGACGAAACGGTCGTCACGGAATTCGAGATGTGCCGCTTCCGTCTGGTCCAGCCAGGGGAAGTTGCCGAGGCTGGCGCTGTTCACCAGACCGGGATTGTCGATCTCGAAACCGGCAGGGAGCAGGTCGCTGACCAGCACGCGCGACGGCCACGTGTTCTGCTCCGTTACCTTGAGCACCACGACGTAACGCTGGTTCTGCGTGACCTCGGTGACGTTCGCCTCCTTGCCATCGAGCGTGTAATAGGTACGCTCGATGGCAAAACCGTCGCCGCCGGCCGGCAGCGGCTGGGCCGGGGCGGCGACCGCGGTGACCACCGCCTGCACGGCGCTGCCGCTGGCATTGGCTATCGTCACGGGGCTGTCGACCAGCGTGCTGCCGTCAAAGCGCTCGGAGTAGAGCCCGGTGTGCGGCTTGCCGTTAATCGTCAGCCGCATGTCGGCGGCGTTGGAACGCAGCGCGCGGGCGGCGAGCAGCATCCAAGCGTCGTCCTGCGTGCTCGTCCAGCGGGTCGCCCGGCGTTCGGCGCCGACCAGGCTGATCAGTTCAGGAACCACAGACGGCATCGGCTTGCTCTCGGCGGCGAGCGCCAGCATGGCGGCGCCGTCGCGCAACCGCGACCCGTAATCCGAGCGGTACCAGTCGTGCTCGGGGTTCTGCTTGGCAAGCTGCAGGGCCGCCTGGAAGGTCGCCTCGGAGCGCTGGACGTCGCCGTAGAGCGCCAGGCTGGCGGCAAGCTGCGCCACAGCCATCGGGCTGGAAAAAGCTTCCAGTTGCGTGTCGGCGTAATAACGCAGGTCGCCGACGGAGGCCTTCTTGTTGCGGGACAGAACGTAGAGTGCGTAGGCGATCTCGCTACCACGATCCTCCAGGTCGAGGTCGTATGACAGCGCGTTCTGCAGATTGCTCAGCGCCTGCAGCATGGCCTCGCGCGGCACGTCGTAGTTGAGCTCGCGGGCCCGCGTCAGGAAGTCGGTGACATACGAATCGAGCCACAGATCGCCCGAGCCGGGTCCCCACAGGCCGAAACTGCCCGACGAGGACTGGTAGCTGAGAACCCGCGTGATCGCATCCTGGATGCGGCCGCGCAGTTCCGGCTCGTCCTGCATACCGGCGCCGGCGGAGAGTTCGCTGACATAGAGCAGCGGCAGCGCCCGGCTGGTGGTCTGCTCGGCGCAGCCATAGGGGTAGCGGTCGAGCGCCAGGATCAGCGACGGTACGTCGAAGGCGGCTGACGGCGAGACGCCGACGCTGACATAGGCGCCGGGCAGAACGCTGTCGGCCAGCAGTTCGCGGTCGATGCGAACGCTCCTTCCGTTCGGGCCGAGATCGACGACCAGCCGGTTGGTGACCGGCAGAACCGCCGGTCGGACCGGGATGTACAGCGTCTGCTCCACCGCCGGCCCATTGTCATGGGCGAGGCGGATGGTGAGGCTGGCGTCGCCGGCGGTCTGCGCACTGAGCGGCACGGTGATCGACTGGCGTTTGCCCCCGGTCAGCGTGAGCTTCTCCGGCAGCGGGGCGCTGCCGGTCGAAAGATCGCCGGTTGTCTCGATGGCGAAGTGGTAATCGCCGTCGGGACCGTCGGTGTTGGCGATGTCGAGCCGCATGACGGCGGCGTCGCCGGGCGCCAGGAAACGCGGCAGGCCGGCGGTGATGACGACCGGATCGCGCACGATCACATCGGTCTGGGCGTGGCCGACCGCGTCCTTTGTCCAGGCAACGGCCATGACACGGACCGTGCCGTTGAATTGCGGGATGTCGAAGTCGACACTGGCCTTGCCGTCGGCGTCCAGCTTCACCGGGCCTGAGAAGAAAGCGACGAGCTTTTCCTTGGGCGGATTGCCCTGGGCGGTCAGGCCGCCGCCGTCACCGCCGGTGCGCAGCCGGCCGGCCGCGCCCAGCGAGCCGTCGATCAGGCGGCCATAGAGGTCGCGCAGTTCCAGCCCGAGGCGGCGCTGGCCGTAATACCAGGCTTCCGGATCGGGCGCCTTATAGTCGGTCAGGTTGAGTATGCCGACATCGACGGCGGCGATGGTGACATAGGCGTCGGTCGCGGCCGGCAGGCCGGTGACCTCCACTGGGATGGTCAGCGGCTGGCGCGGCTCGGTTTTTTGAACCGGCGACAGCGACACGGCGAGTTTGCGCGCGCCGGGATCGACGGTCAGCCATTTCAGGCCGATGGCACGGCCGGGCATGCGCGATTCTTGTCCATCGCCGGGCCGGTACAGCGTCGCCGTCACATAGGCGCCGGCGCCCCATTCGGCCGAGACGGGGATGTCGATGGTCGCGCCCTCGGCGGGCACGGTGGCCGTGTAGGTGGAAAGCAGCCGGTCGGAACCGACGGCGACGAGAAGCTCGCCGGCGAAACGCGGCGAAATCTTGAGCCTGGCGACCTCGCCCGGAGCGTAGTGCTCTTTGTCGAGCGCAACCTCCAGCCCGTCCGGCGTCTCCGTGGACGACGCAGCCACATACCAGCCGGCATCGAACTCGACGCTGGTGGCCGGGCCTTCCGAATCGGCGGTCTCAACCTCCAGGCGGTAGCGGCCCCAATCGACCGGCATGGAGATCGAGGCCGTGCCGTCGGCGGCGATGTCGAGCTTGCCGCTGGAGACGGCGCGGGTCTGGGTGACCGCCTCATAGTTCCAGGAATTGTCGGTGCGATACCACTGATAGTCGCGCTCTACCTTGACCAGCGACCACTCGGCGCCGGGCAACGCCTTGCGGTTACCGTCCGGATCGACGGCGATCACGGTGAATTTCGCCGTGCCGCCTTCCGGCACCTCGCCGCCGGAAAAATCCGGGCGGATGCCGATGACATCGGCTTGGCTCTTGATGCCAAGGTCGAGCGATTCCTCGACGGCGCGGCCGCCGCTTTCGCGCATGCGCACCGTCACGTCGGCGGCGAGCAGGCGGGTGGTCGAGGGCAGCGCATCGATCTGAACCGGGAAGGTCGCCTTGCCGTCGTCTCCGACGGCAGGCAGTTCGGTGAGCGGGATGCGGGTAGCGTCACCCTCCTGCTCGTCGGCAAGACCGAACTGGAAGTTGGGGAACTCCTCCCACTCGCGCGTTGTGTCGACCGTGACCTCACCCTCTAGCGCCAGGCCGGCGGCCGGCGCGCCATAGAGGAAGCGGCCATCGACGGTGATGTTGGCGGGTTCGCCGACGGCGACTTCCTCCTTGTCGCTGGTCATGGTGAATTCGATGCGGTCGGGGACGAAGTCCTCGACAAGGAAGTTCTGGCTGGAGACGGCCGGCTGCTTCGGGTCGGTGTAGATCGCCACCGTCCAGGTGCCGCGCATGGCGTTGTTCGGCACGGGCAGATCGACCGCGTGGCCGCCGGCCGAGCCGCCGTCGCTGACGACCCGTCGGTCCTCGACACCATCGGGGCGCGAGAAGACGAAGGTGAGCGGCAGTTTTTCCACGGCGTTCGCCGCGTCGTCTCGGGCGAGCGCCGCGACATGCACGGTCTCGCCGACGCGGTAGATGCCGCGCTCGGTCCAGGCATAGACGTCAAGCGCGCCGGCGGTGGCGCGTCCGGTGACGCCTCGGTCGGACAGGTCGAAGCCGGCGCGGGTCATGTCGAGGAAGACGAAATCCTTGCCGTCCGCATCGGCCGTCAGCACGGCCGGCACCATGCCGCCGGTGCCGCGCACCAGGCCGGGATTGAAGGTGGCACGTCCGTCGGCGTCGGTCTTGGCGGTGCCGAGAATCTCGTTGTTGCGGGCAAGCAGGGTCAGCTCGACATTGGCGATCGGCTTGGCGGAGCCTAGCGAGCGGGCGAAGACGTTGAGCCCGTCCTGGCCGGTATAGGTCGAGAGACCGATGTCGGAGACGACGAACCACTGCGTGGCGCGCGACGACCAGGAATCGCTCTTGTCGTTTTCGGGCTGGGCGGTCAGCACATAGACGCCGGGCTTGCGCTCGGGCAGCGCCTCGTCGACCGGGAAGCTCGTGGTGATCTCCTGGTTGAGCTGGTTTGCGATCTCCAGCTTGCCCTCCCAGACGGGCGCGCCCAGTTGCGAGGCGATGTTGTCGATGTCGTAGGAATCGAGCTGGCGCAGGAACTGGTAGCCCGACAGAAGCTGGGCCAGCGAGCGGTCGCCGATGCGGAACAGCTTCATGTCGGCGGCGGTCATGTTGACGCTGACCACCGGGATGCCGCGCCGCGCGGTGGCGGGCAGCACGAAAGAGTCGCCGGTGAAGCGGACGGATGCGCCGCGGTCCTGGATGTAGATGGACAACGCCGTGGGCACGGCGATGACCTCGCCGATGGCGGCCGGCAGGCCGGGGCGGATGGTGATGTTGTAGTGTTTTCCGTGCTCGAGGCCCTCGACGCAGAGCTGCTTGTCCTGCGCTTCGACGGCCTTGGGAGCGGCGCCGTCGACGGTGACGAAGGGTGCGTAGTCGACGCCGGTCTTGACCAGTTCCTCGGAGAACTGGACGCAGAGGCGCGGCGAGGGCGTATCGGCGTCGATCGTGTGCTCGACGACGCGGAAGCCTTTCCGGGCCTTCAGGTCCTCGTATTCGGCGCGGATGGAGGCAGAATTGACGAGCGCAAGGCTGGCCTCATAGGCCTGCAGAGACGGGCGGAACATGTCGCGGCGGTCGAGGCCGGCGGCAATGGCCGCAAGCACGTCGGCGCGGCCCGGACCGGTGCGCACCAATTGGTAGGCGTTCCAGGCGGACGAGGTCGCGTCGCGGGCAAGCGTCGCGGTTTCCGAACTGTTGGCACCCTGGACGGCGAGCAGGGCGCGCGACAGGCCGAGCCAGAGCTTTCCGTCGTCGGGCGCGATCCGGATCGCCGAGATGTATTTGTTCATTGCGCCGCGCGCGTCGTTGGTGAGCATCGCCTGCTCGGCGCCCTCGACCAAGCCGACGAGCCCGTCGGTCGGGCTGGGCGGCGTGGCGGTCAGGTTGGCACGGTACTGCCAGGCCTCGTCGGCCATCCAAGATGGGAAGAAGCTCATCTGCGGCGGGGCGCCGATGTCCGGCTCGCCGTCGATGGTGACGACCTTGCCCGCGACCGCGCCGTTGAAAGGCTTCAGCGTGGCGAAGTCCGATTTGAGGAAGCACCATTTCGCCTTGGTGTTGTAGGTGAAGGCGCGGCATTGGGTATCGCCGAGGCAGGTCGCCTTGCATTGATCGAGCGAGAGGTTCTGCTCGGAGCGCAGGTCGAAGCCGAAATAATCGCTGTTCTGGGTTGTCTCGATCGCCCGCGCTTCGGCGGCATATCCGGGCACCGACCACGCAGCCAGCAACAAGGCCACGGCCGACAGAATGCGAATCAATCGCATAGCAACTCCCCCTAAAACGTCACCGCCGAGAGGCATTTATGCAACCCCAAGGCTCATCCTCACCAATTGGGCGGCCACCGCACACCCATCAACGGTTGGCCATCGTTCTCATACGTGTTACGGCACCAACGGGGGCAAGTTGAACACGTATCATCATGAATTGCCCAACGATTTCTGACAGCGCGATTGTGGCCCCTTTACGAACGGTTCATATCGCCCGTCCAAAATTAGCCCCCGGAGTAAGTTTGCGTTAATGATGAAGCGGCAACCGCAGAGTTGGAGGGGCGAGACCGCGACCGTCAGGTTCGCGCGGTTTTTCCTTTCCGGGTTGCTTTGCACCACCGCCCTTGTGGCGCTGACGCCGCGCGCCGATGCCTTCCAGATATTCGGCTACAAGTTCTTCGAGAAGGAGAACGAGGAAGATGCCGACATCGCCGATCCGTTGCACTACACAGTGACGGTGGAAGTGGCGGGAAGCGACGATCTCAAGAAGAAGATCAGCGATGCCTCGTCACTTGTCGCCGACGAGGACCGCCCTGTGTCCGGCTCGCTCGGCCTGCTCACAAAGGCGCGCGGTGACCGAGAGCGGCTGGTGGCGGCACTCTACGAGGCGGCGCGCTACGACGGGGTGGTCGACATACTGATCGCCGGCAAGTCGATCGACGTGCTGCCGCCCGACGCTGAATTCGGCGCCGGGCCGGTCCCGGTCACGATCAGCGTCGAGCCCGGCCAGACCTTCGTGCTCGGCGACGTACAACTCAAGGGCGACGCCGCGGGGCTGGCGCCTGCGGACTTCGGACTGACGCCGGGCGGCGATGCAGGCTCGACCAGGATCCTGAAGGCGGAATCGGACGTCGTGAAGAGGCTGAAGGCCGAGGGCAGGCCGCTGGCCAAGGTAACCGGACGCGAGGTCATCGCCGACCACAAGACCGGCACGGTCGACGTTTCCTTGGCGGTGGCCGCCGGACCGGTCGCCGACTACGGTCCGACGACGGTCTCCGGAACCGAAACGATGGACAGCGGCTTTACCGGCTACATGGCCGGTCTTGAACAGGGAAAGCGGTATTCGCCGGAGGAGATGGATGAGGCGCGCGACCGGCTGAACGGACTGGGCGTATTCAACAGCGTCGCCGTGATGGAAGCGGACGCGCTGGACGCCAACGGCAACATCCCGATCAACGTCACGGTGACAGAACGCAAGCTGCGTTATTACGGTGTCGGCGCCACCTATTCCAACACCGAGGGAATCGGGCTGGAAGGCTATTGGGGCCACCGCAACCTGTTCGGCCATGCGGAAAAACTGCGCATCGAGGGATCGATCAGTGGCATCGGCAGCAACGAGTTCACCGCGCTGAACTACAACGCCGGCATCATGTTCGAGAAGCCGGGGGTGATCGGCCCGGCGTCGAAATTCTTCAGCAGCCTCAAAAGCGTCTACGAGCATCCCGATGCTTATGACCGGTTCTCGGTGGAAGGAACCGCCGGTCTCGCCTACCAACTCACCAAGACGCAAAGCGTGTCGGCGGAACTGGACGTCGAATTCTCGCGCATCACCGACGCGTTCGTGACCAATCAGGACTACCTGATCGTCTCGACGCCGCTGCAATATGCCTTCGACAACCGCGACAACAAGTTGAACCCGACCAAGGGGTTCCGCGCCGTCGGCTATGTCGAGCCCGCATACGACGTGCTGAACAGCGTCGCCTTCGTGAAACTGAGGGGTGAGGGCTCGGCCTATCAGGCGCTCGATTCCGAAGGCAGGATCGTGGTTGCCGGACGCGCGGTGCTGGGCTCGATCGTCGGTGCCAGCGTCGAGCAGGTTCCGGCCGACCGCCGTTTCTATGCGGGCGGCGGCGGCTCCGTGCGTGGCTATGCTTATCAGGGCATCGGGCCGCGGGAGGACGGAGAGCCGACCGGCGGCCTGTCGCTGGCGGAAGGCTCGGTCGAACTGCGCTACGCGGTCAACGACACGTTCGGCATCGTGCCTTTCGTCGATGCGGGGACGGTGTCGCTCGACTCCTACCCCGATTTTGCCGATGTAAAGGTCGGCGCCGGCATCGGCATCAGATACATGACCCCGTTCGGTCCGCTGCGCGTCGACGCGGCCGTGCCGTTGAACCCCGATTCGCACGATCCGAGCTTCGCCGTCTATGCCGGCATCGGGCAATCGTTCTGAGGGCGGCGGCATGATCTGGGTCCGCAGATTCCTCAGGATTCTCAAATACACGCTGCTGATCGCGCTGGCCTTCGTGGTCGGGGCGCTGGCGGTGCTGACCCTAACCGGCAAGGGCCGCGAGAATCTGGCCGGAATGATCTCGGACATGGCGTCCAGCCCCGACCGGAAGGTGCGGATTTTGGGCATCAGCGGCATCTGGTCCGGAAATTTCGCGCTTGACCAGCTCGTACTGGAGGATGCCGAGGGACCCTGGCTGGCGGCGCGCGGCATCAAGGTCGAGTGGTCGCCGATTTCGCTGTTGCGGCTGAAGTTCAACGCGGACCGTGTCGCGGCCGAGCGCGTCGAATTTGCGCGCCTGCCGAAACCGTCCAAGCAGCCGCCGGCAAAAGGGGGCTCTGGATCCCTGCCGGTGGACGTGTCGATCGGTGCGCTGGATTTTCCCGATATCGCGCTCGGCCAGTCGGTGACCGGCGGGCAGGTGGCGAGCATCGCCGCCAAGGGCAAGGCGATGGCGCAGGCTTCGCCGCTGACGGTGAATGCCGATCTCGACGTTTCGCGCACCGACGGCACGGCGGGCGAGGTCATGGCGGCTATCGATTTTTCACCGCGCGACAACAAGCTCGACATTGACCTGAAGGCCTCCGAGCCTTCCGGCGGCATATTGGCGAACCTGCTCGGCCTGCCGGGAAAACCGGCGGTCGACATCATCGTCACCGGGTCGGGGCCACTGGCCGACTGGAAGGGCAACGGCACCTTTGCCGTGGACGGCAACCTAGTCACGAGCATTTCAGGAACGCACCGGCAGACCGACGCCGGCAACGTGATCGAAGCCAGGGGCGACGGCGTTTTCGACCGTTTCCTGCCGGAGCGGTTCCGGCCATTGCTTGCCGGCACGGCGGATTTTGACCTGGCCGGCACGCTGACCAAGGCCGGCGGTGTAGAAATCGCGCGTGCAAGGATCGATAGCGCGGCGCTGGGCGTGACCGGGACAGGCTCCTACGATCCGCAGGGCCTGACGGACATCGCGCTGGACCTCGCAGCGAAGAACAACGGCGTGCCGCTTTCCTTCGGCACCGCTGAAAGTCCGATCGACATCGTGATTGGTTCAGCCACAGTGCGCGCGCTCGGCGATGGGCGGCAACCCGGCCTCGACATCGCGGCGAAGCTGCCGTCGGTGTCGACCGAGGACGTGAAGCTCTCCGATCTCGGCATCACGCTGCATTCCGACGAGTTCGACATCGCAAAGCGTTCGGGCCCGGTGACCGGCTCGGCGACCGCCTCCAGCCTGACGATCGACAATCCCACCGTTGCGCCTCTGGTGGCTGGTGAGATCGGTGCAGGGCTTGAAGGCGTGCTGTCGGCCGACGCGCTGAAAATCACCAAGGGTACGCTGCGAAGCGATGCGATCGATGGCGGTTTTTCCGGGGACGTGTCGCTCGCCGGCGGGGCGATAACGCTGAAGCTGAATGCCGAAGTGGTTTCAGCGGCGCTGCCCGCCGGCGCGCGGCCGCTGCTCGGCGAAAAGGTGGCGCTGTCGGCTGACATAGAGCGGGATTCGTCGGGCAATCTGTCGGCGAACGCGCTGTCGGTCGAATCCGGCGGGCTGACAGCGAGCGGGTCTGCGAAGCTAGCCGAAGGCGCTATCGACGCCGATCTCAAGGGTGCGCTGGCCGATGTTTCGCCGCTGGCGCCGCAGGCATCCGGAGCCGTCGCGGTGGCCGTCACCGCAAAAGGTCCGCTGGCGGCGCCGGAGGTCCAGGCCAACGTCACCAGCGAGAGGCTCGATTTTGCCGACCGCGCCATCGACGATCTGGATTTTCGCGCCTCGGGAACCGTCGACCTCGCCGCCCCGCAAGCGTCGGTGACGCTGACGGGGTCTTTCCAGGGCGAAGCGATCGACGGCAAGGCCGTGGTCGCCACGACCGACGGCAAGCGCGAACTCCGCGACCTCGATTTCTCGCTCGGTCCCAACCGTGTCGCGGGAGCGCTGGCGCTGGACGACCAGTTCCTCCCGACAGGAACGGTGAATTTCGATTTTCCGGAACTGGCGCGGCTCGCGGCACTTGCCGGGCAGGCAGTTGAAGGCGCGGCCAAGGGGAGCGCGACCTTTGCCGAGGCAGGCGGCGTACCGCAGGTGAAAGTTACGCTCGCGTCGGATTCGATCAAGCGTGAGACGCTGACCGTCAGCAACATCGCGGTCGACGCGGCGATTTCCGATTATCTCAAGACCCCGGCGATCACCGGCACGGTCGGCGCGACGCTGGCGGGCCTGATGCCCGACCAGCCGCCGGGGGAGCTGCGGCTCTCGGTCGATGGTACGATTGCCGCGATCACCGCTGAAGGCACGCTGTCGATGGCTGGTGAGACGGTCTCGAACTTCACGGTCGCGCACCGGATGACCGACGCGGGCAGCGCGGTCGAAGCCAAGGGCGACGGCGAGTTCATGCGTTTCGTGCCGGAGCCTGCGCGCAAGATCCTCGGCGGCAAGACCACCTATGACCTGGCCGCGCTGCTGCCTAAGAGCGGGCCGATCAAGATCGAGCGGGCCGAGGTGTCGAACGGTGCGCTGGTGGCAAAGGCGTCCGGCATTTATGACCCCGCTGGCTCTGCCGACGTGTCCGTGCAGGTCACCGCGGGCCAAAGCGGCCTCCCGCTGTCCTTCGGCACCGACGAGGCGCCGATCGACATAACCGTGGGGTCGGCGACCGCGCGAATCTCCGGGCCGATCGCCGAGCCGAAGCTCGACATTGGTGCAAACCTTTCGAAGGTCGCGACGAACGATGTGCAGTTGATCGACCTCGGCATCACGCTGCGGTCGGACAAATTCAACGTCGCCTCGCGGCTCGGAGCGGTTACGGGTGCGGCGAAGGCGGCGCGGCTGGTGATCGACAACCCGACCGTCGCACCGCTGGTGGCCGGCGAGGTGCGGGCACAGCTCGATGGGCTGCTGGAGACAGACGCGCTGACGGTGACCAACGGTATCTTGCGCAGCGACGCCATCGACGGCGGCTTTGGTGGAAAAGTGTCGCTCAAGGACGGGTCGATCACGCTGAAACTGAAAGCCGATGTGGTGACCGCTGCGTTGCCGGCGGCTGTCCGGCCGGTGCTCGGGCCGAAACTGACTCTGTCGACCGATCTGGCACGCGACACGGAAGGCAATGTGTCGGCCAACTCGCTGGCGTTGCAGTCGGGCGGCGTGACCGGCAGCGGTGTCATCAAGCTGAGCAACGGCCAGATCGACGCCGACGTGAAGGGCGCGCTTGCCGACATCTCGCCTCTTGCCCAGCAGGCGCGGGGCGCCGTGGCGTTCTCGGCTACGGCCAAGGGGGCGCTGGCCACGCCGGACGTGACCTTGTCAGTGACCAGCGACAAGATGACGGTTGCGGACCGGGACATCGAGAAGCTGGCGCTGAATGCCACCGCGAAGGCCGACCTCGCCAATCCGCAGGCCAATGTTACGCTCAGCGGCCGCGTCGCCGGCGAGACGCTCGACGGCAAGGCGGTGCTGAAGTCGACGGGCGGGCGCAGCGAGGTCAGCGACCTGAACCTGTCCCTTGGCAAGAACCGGGTCGTCGGAGCGCTTACGCTCGACCAGAACTTCGTGCCGGACGGCTCGATCGACTTCGACCTGCCGGACATAGGACCGCTGGCGGCGCTTGCTCTCGAGACCATCGATGGCAGCGTCAAGGGTAAGGCCAATTTTACGCGGCAAGGGCCGGCGGCGCAGGCGACCGTGTCACTGAAGTCGGATTCGATCACGCGCGGCGACATCGTGGTGCGCGCGGTGGCGGTCGACCTGGTCGCAACCAACTACATGGTGTCGCCAGGCATCTCGGGAACGGTTAAGGCGCAGGAGGTGCGGGCCGGCACGACGGCGGTGCGCGGCGTCGACCTGAAACTGTCGCGCGAGGATGTGTGGACGCGGTTTTCGGGCGGCGCATCGGTCAACGACATTCCGCTGAAGGCAGCCGGCCGGGTCAAGGTCGAGAATGGCATCACGACGGTCGAACTCGCGTCTGCCGAGGCGACGATGCGTGGCATCAAGGCGGCACTCGCACGCGCCTCGACGGTGAGCATCGCCGGCGGCCAGACAAAACTCGACAATATCGGGCTGAATGTCGGCGGCGGTTCGGTAACGGTGTCGGGAACCGCGGGCTCGTCGCTCAACGTTAACGTGGCGATCGCCAAGCTGCCGGCGTCCGTTGTCAACGCCTTCGCGCCGGGGCTCGATGCCGGCGGCACCATCTCGGGCACGGTGAAGGCGACCGGTACTGCCACCAGTCCCGCGGTAGCCTACACCATGGATTGGACCGGCGCGCAGACCTCGCAGACGCGCGGCGCCGGCGTTGGCGCCCTGGCAATCCGCTCGACCGGCAGTTTCGCATCCAACAAACTGACCTTCCAAGCGAATTTGAGCGAGGGTTCGGGCCTGACGCTCAAAGGTGGGGGCACGGTGGCGCTCGGCGCACCGCCCCGGCTCGACCTCAAATTCGACGGCGGCGTGCCGTTTGCGCTGGTGCAAAGCCGATTGGCGGCACAGGGGCTGGCGCTGACTGGAAACGCAAACGTCAACGTCACCGTGACGGGGGCGGCGACCGCGCCGGTGATCGGCGGCAGCATCCGCACATCCGGCGCGCGGCTGGTCGACGCCCGCTCCGGCATCGCGCTCAACGAACTGACGGCCGACATCGCGCTTGGCGGCGGCCGCGCGACGATCTCGCGGGCCAGCGCAAAACTGTCGAGCGGCGGTTCAGTGTCGGCGTCGGGCTCGGTCGGCATCGATCCGGGTAGCGGATTTCCGGGCGACATCAAGGTCAAGCTGACGGATGCGCGCTATACCGACGGCGAGATCGTGACGACGACGATGTCGGGCGACCTCACCGTCACCGGGCCGCTTGCCTCCGCGCCGAAGATCGGCGGCACGATAAACCTGTCGCGCACCGTGATCGCCATTCCGCAGCGGCTGCCGGCCTCGCTGACGGCGCTGGACGTCAGACACAAGAATGCGCCTGAAGCGGTAAGGAGGCAGGAAGCCGCGCTGTTTCCGCCGCAGGCAAGCAGCGGCGGTGGCGGCGGCGGGCTGTCGCTCGACCTCACCATCAACGCGCCGCAGCGCATCTTCGTGCAGGGCAGGGGACTGGATGCGGAACTCGGCGGCTCGCTGAAGCTGGTAGGCCCGCTGGCGGCGCCGCAGGCGACCGGCCAGTTCACCATGCGCCGCGGCCGGCTGATGCTGCTCGGCCGGCGGCTCACCTTCACGCGCGGCACGCTGGGTTTCACCGGCTCGCTCGTGCCGACACTCGACATGGCGGCGGAGACCACCGCGAGCGACGCGACGGTCACGGTCGCCGTCAGCGGTCCGGCGAACAACCCGAAATTCAGCTTTACGTCGGTGCCGGCACTTCCCGAGGACGAGGTACTCGCGCGCCTGATCTTCGGTCAGGCGATGGGGAATCTGTCGCCGCTGCAGATCGCGCGGCTGGCGGAAGCGGCAGCGGAGTTGGCGGGCGCGGGCGGCACCACTGGGCTGCTGAGCTCGCTGCGCGAAAAACTCGGTGTCGACGATCTCGACGTCAAGACCAACGCGGACGGCAGCACGGCACTATCGGTCGGCAAATACCTGAACGACAAGACTTATCTGACCATCGAGACAGGGGACAAGGCCGGCTCGGGGAAGGCGGCAATCGACCTCGACGTCGGACGCGGCGTGAAGCTCAGAGGCGAAGCCCACAATGACGGCCAGGCCAAGGGCGGTATTTTCTTCGAGCGCGAATACTGACGGGGCTTGCAGGCAATGGCAATTTGCTGCGCGCAGATGTCTCCAAAGTAAGGCGCGGGCGATTGTGCGGCTCAACGCACGCCCTGCTTCGATGCTTGGAAAACTTCGTTTCTCGGAGCCCCGACCGATCTCCGGCGGCTCGCGGGAGCATCTTTGGCATGGCGAATACATGTGTCTGGTTCTGCCTGACGGCAAGCTCTCTCGCTATCCTCGTCAAAATCGATAATCCGCATCCGTCGCCGCAAATTTGCGAATTTGCGCCAAACGTGTCGTATTCGCGCGAACTGCCTCTCCCGCAAAATTGCACATTCCAAGATGGGAACACCCTCCCTTCGCTTTGACAAGGCGAGGCGGATGCGGAATGGTAACGGCGAAAAGCCAAAAAAATGGGAGTTTGGAATGACATTCTACAAAAGCAATGGCGATCGCGTGCCGGAGCACATCGAAAGGATGGCCGAGGGCGTGAAAGCCGGGACGATGGACCGGCGCGAATTTTTGGCGCTGGCCAGCGTGTTCGGCGCCTCGACTGCGATGGCCTACGGCATGATCGGGCTTGCCGCGCCGACGCCGGCGATGGCCCAGGAGCCCAAGAAGGGCGGTGTGCTGAAGGTGGCCATGTGGGTCAAGGACCCGAAAGACCCGCGCACCGCCGACTGGTCCGAGATCGCCAATGCCGAGCGCCAGGCGCTCGAGCCGCTGGTGAAATACACCAAGGATTATACTTTCGAGCCCTACCTGCTGGAAGCCTGGGAGATCAACGACGACGCTACCGAATATACACTCAAGCTGCGCCCCGGCGTCACCTGGAACAATGGCGACACTTTCAACGCCGATGACGTGATCTTCAACTTCACCCGCTGGGCAGACAAGAAGTCGGACGGCAATTCGATGCCCGGCCGGCTGGGCACCCTCGTCGACGAAGCTACCGGGAAGCTGCGCGAAGGCTCGATCGAGAAGGTCGACGATACGACCATCAAGCTCAAGCTGACCAAGCCCGACATCGCCTTGATCCCGAACCTGACCGATTACCCGGCGCTGGTGGTGCACCGCTCGTTCGACGAGACGGGCGCCAATTTCGTCAAGAACCCGATCGGCACCGGCCCGTTCGAACTCGTCTCGTACGATGTCGGCCAGAAGGTCGTCTACAAGCGCCGCGAGGATGGCAAGTGGTGGAACGGCGAGGCCTATCTCGACGGTGTCGAGTTCATTGACTATGGCACCGACCCGTCGGCGATGGTCTCGGCCTTCGAGGCCGGCGAGGTGCACACTAACCACGAGACCTCGGCCGACTATGTGACGATCCTGGAAGGTGTCGGCGCCATCACGTCTGAAGTGGTGACCGCTTCCACGATCGTGGCGCGCACCAACGTTGCCAACAAGCCCTACGACGACCAGAAGGTGCGCAACGCCCTGCAGCTCGGTGTCGACAACGCTATCGTTCTGCAACTGGGCTACGGCAATGCCGGCACGCCGGCCGAAAACCACCATGTCTGCCCGATTCATCCGGAATATGTGGAGCTGCCAAAGGTGCCGCGCGATGCCGCCAAGGCCAAGGCGCTGATGGCGGAGGCCGGCCAGGCCGACTTCGAACATGAGCTGATCACGGTCGACGAGGACTGGCACAAGAACACCGGTGACGCAATTGCCGCGCAGCTTCGCGACGCGGGCATCAAGGTCAAGCGCACAGTTCTGCCGGGCTCGACTTTCTGGAACGACTGGACGAAGTATCCGTACTCGATGACCAACTGGAACATGCGCCCGCTGGGCATCCAGGTGGTGGCGATCGGCTACCGCACAGGCGAGGCCTGGAACGAATCCGCCTACTCCAACCCGGAGCTCGACGCGAAGATCGGCGAGGCGCTGTCGATCGCCGACGCCGAGAAGCGCAAGGTTCCGATGAAGGATATCGAGACCATCCTGCAGAGCTCGGGCATCCTGATCCAGCCTTACTGGCGCAAGCTCTACAACAGCTCGATGCCGGCGGTGAAAAACCATTCCATGCATCCGACTTTCGAGCACGACTTCGGCAAAGTCTGGCTCGACGAAGCTTGATGGCCGCGATTTGGAAGGGGGCTGCAAGCCCCCTTTCTCGCTCTATCGGGGGTGACGACCACTGACCCCAACCCACACGGCAGGGGGCGACGATGCTTGCTTTCATTCTGCGACGTCTCGGCACGATGCTCGTTACGATGCTGTGCCTGACGATGGTCGTCTTCTTCATGGTCAATCTCGAGCCAAATCTTAAGAAGCTCGCTATCAGCCAGCTCGACATGCGCACGCCGGCCGACCAACTGGAAAGCTGGCTGGTCAAGAACGGCTACCGCCAGAACTTCTTCGTCCGCTACGGCCAATGGATCGGCGTGGTCAGGAAACAGCCAAATGTCGATCCGGCTACCGGCAAGGCGACGCCGCGCTTCTCCTTCTGCAATGAGCCGGCCGAACCCTATTTCGGCGGCATATTGCAGGGCGATTTCGGCTGCTCGACAAAATTCAAGACGACGGTGTCATCCAAGCTGTGGCCGGCATTGGGCGCCACCGGCATCCTGATGTTCTGGGTGATGGTGACGATGGTGCCGATCTCGCTGCTGGTCGGCATCCTTGCCGGCATGCGGGAGGGGTCGCGGACCGACCGAAGTCTTTCAGTGGCCTCCATCGCCACGACGGCAACGCCGGAATATGTATCCGGCGTCATCTTCACGGTCATCTTCGCGTCCTGGCTCGGCTGGCTGAACGGCTCGGCCGCGTCGGCGACGGGGCAAGGCATCACCTTCTACAATTTCACGCTGCCGGTGATGACGATGGCGATCTACGGCATCGGCTATATCGCCCGCATGACGCGAGCCTCGATGGTCGAGGTGATGACACAGCAATATATCCGAACCGCGCGGCTGAAAGGGCTCAGTTTCTCCAGCGTGGTCATCAAGCACGCGCTGCGCAACGCATTGATCGCGCCGTTCACGGTCATCATGCTGCAGTTCCCGTGGCTGCTGACCGGTGTCGTCATCGTCGAGACGATGTTCCGCTACCAGGGATTCGGCTTCACGCTGGTAGAAGCAGCGGGGAATAACGACATCGATCTTCTGCTCGGCTGCAGCCTCGTGTCGGTGTTCGTCGTGCTGTTCACCCAGCTCATCTCCGACGTCGGCTACGCCTACCTCAACCCGCGCATCCGCGTGCAGTAGGAGAAAGCGCCCATGACTGTGGAATATATCGGCGCTTTCCAGGTAATCCTCGGCGTCATCGCGCGCTTCTGGCCGGTGTGGCTGGCGATGGCGATCGTCGTGGGGGCCAGCATCTACTACAAGAAGAAACTCGGCCTCTACGGCCAGATCTATGACAACAATGTCGGCATCGCCGGCGTGCTGATCTGCTTCTTCTGGCTGTTCACCGCGATCTTTTCGTCGACGGTCGCACCGTTCGATCCTCTGGCGCAGGTTCCGGTGATGAAGGACGCGCTTCCCGGCGCGATCGTGCCGGATACGGGCGCCGTCTATTATTTCGGCGGCGACAAGCTGGCCCGCGACGTGTTCAGCCGCATGGTCTACGGCAGCCAGATCGTACTGATCATCGCTCCCGCGGCCACCGCCTTCGCGCTCATGGTCGGCGCCACGCTCGGCCTGCCGGCGGGTTATTATGGCGGCAGGATCGATTCGGTGCTGTCATTCCTCGCCAATCTCGTTCTGGCCTTTCCCGTCATCCTGCTGTTCTACCTGCTGGTCACGCCGGGCATCGTCGAGACCGGGCTGCCGGTCTGGCTTGCCGGGCTGTTCTTCCTGTTCCCGATCATCTTCTTCGTGGCGCTGTTTTACACGCGCTTCAAGAACCGGCCGGAGCGGCTCTATCTGCTGCTCGGCCTGACGATCCTGATTGGCGGCTGGATTTATGTGGGCCTCGTGTTCGATGCCGATCCGCTGGGCATCGTCTCGATCGATCCGAACCAGCTCAACATTTTTGTCGCGGTGGTGTTTGCGTCGTCGCCGGGCGTTTTCCGTATCGTGCGCGGGTTGGTGATGGACATCAAAACCCGTGACTATATCGCCGCCGCACAGACCCGCGGCGAGAGCCCGTGGTACATCATGCTGTGGGAGATCCTTCCCAACGCACGCGGGCCGCTGATCGTCGATGCCTGCCTGCGCATCGGCTACACGACGATCCTGCTCGGTACGCTGGGGTATTTCGGCCTGGGCCTCGCGCCGGAAAGCCCGGACTGGGGCACGGCGATCAAGGATGCCAGCCGCCTGCTGCGCGCCACCATCCATCCGGCGCTGCCTCCGACGATCGCGCTGATGAGTTTCGTGCTGGGCTTGAATCTTCTGGCCGATGCGTTGCGCGAGCAGTCGCTGAAGGATTGAGACCGAACCGCCGCTAGCGACCCAGGAGCCAGCCATGAACGAAGTCGTGAAACCCTCCGCAGTCCAAGGCTCGCAGCCGATCCTCGAGATCGAGAATCTGTCCATCTCCTTCTTCACCAAGCGCGGCGAGATCCCGGCGGTGATGGATTTTTCCTGCGCCGTCCAGCCTGGCGAGGCGATGGGCATCGTCGGCGAAAGCGGTTGCGGCAAGTCGACCGTGTCGCTCGGCATCATGCGCGACCTCTCCAACATCGGAAAGATCGTCGGCGGCAAGATCAGGTTCAAAGGCAAGGACATGGGCGAGATGAGCCAGGAGGAGCTTCGCTCCATCCGCGGCAACGAGATCGCCATGATCTACCAGGAGCCGATGGCGAGCCTCAATCCGGCGATGAAGGTCGGCCAGCAGTTGATGGAAGTGCCGATCTTGCACGACAAGGTGTCGAAGGAGGAAGCATACAAGCGCGCGCTGGAGACGGTGCGCGCCGTGCGGCTGCCCGACCCTGAACGCATGATCCGCAGCTATCCGCACCAGCTTTCCGGCGGCCAGCAGCAGCGCATCGTCATTGCCATGGCGCTGCTGTCGAAGCCCGCGCTGCTTCTGCTCGACGAGCCGACGACGGCGCTCGACGTGACCGTTGAGGCCGGCATCGTCGAACTGGTGAAAGGGCTCGGCAAGCAATTCGGCACGTCAATGATCTTCGTGTCCCACAATCTGGGGCTGATCCTGGAGACATGCGACCGCATCACGGTGATGTATTCCGGCGAGGCGGTGGAGACGGGCAGGATCAAGGACGTTTTCGACCGGATGCGGCACCCCTATACGCAGGGCCTGTTCCGCTCGATCCCGCTGCCTGGCGCCGACAAGAACGCGCGCCCACTCATCGCCATACCCGGACAGTTGCCGCTGCCGCACCAGCGGCCGAAGGGCTGCAATTTCGGGCCGCGCTGCCAGCATTTCGTCAAGGGCCGCTGCGACGCCGACGAGATCCCGATGATTCCAGTCGAAGGCCATGAAGGGCACTTCTCCCGCTGCATCCGCTTCAACGAGATCGACTGGGCGGCACTCCCGGAAGGCGCGCGCAAATCGAGCGAGCCGGTGAAGCCCGGCGCGCCGGTGCTCAAGATCGACGATCTGAAGAAGTACTACCGGGTGGTCGCCAACGAGGTGTTCGGCGGCAGCGGCGAGGGCCGCGTCGTCAAGGCCAACGAGGCGATCAGTTTTGAAGCGCGTGAGAGCGAAACCGTCGCGATCGTCGGCGAATCCGGTTGCGGGAAGTCGACGCTGGCAAAAGTGCTGCTCGGGCTGGAGACGGCGAGTTCCGGCAAGGTGACGCTCGGCAATTCGCAGATCCAGTCGACCGGCATCGAGCTACGGGACGTCAAGACGGTCTCGTCCATCCAGATGGTGTTCCAGAACCCGTTCGACACGCTCAATCCCAGCCATTCGGTGGGTTCGCAGATCATCCGCACGCTCGAAAAATTCGGTGTCGGCAAGTCGGTCGCCGACCGGCGGAACCGGATGTTCGAACTGCTTGATCTCGTGAAGCTGCCGCGAGCATTCGCCGAACGCATGCCGCGCCAGCTTTCCGGCGGCCAGAAACAGCGCATCGGCGTGGCGCGCGCCTTCGCCGGCTCGGCAAAAGTGGTGGTGGCAGACGAACCGGTGTCGGCGCTCGACGTGTCGGTGCAGGCCGCAGTCACCGAACTTTTGATGGACATCCAGCGCAAGAACAAGACGACCATGCTGTTCATCAGCCACGATCTGTCGGTGGTGCGCTACATCGCCGACCGCGTGGTGGTCATGTATCTTGGCCATATCGTGGAACAGGGCACGACCGACCAGATCTTCGCGCCGCCTTACCACCCCTATACCGAGGCGCTGCTCTCCGCGATCCCGATCGCCGACACCAGCGTGGTGAAGAAGCATATCGTGCTGGAAGGCGACATCCCCTCGGCGATGAACCCGCCGCCTGGGTGCCCGTTCCAGACGCGCTGCCGCTGGAAAAAATTCGTGCCCGGCAACAAATGCGAGACGCAGCTACCGCCGCTGAAAGCGCTGAGCGACGGCCATATGAGCCTCTGCTGGCTGGACGACGAGCAGCTTGCGACCATGGAGCCGGTGATCAGCTTCGATGCCGAGCATGCCGCGCACGAGGGTATGCCCGAGGACGCGCCGCATGGATCCGGCCCGGGTTTCGCCGGCGAGCCGCCGCAGCGGCCCCACGGCAAGAGGGCGAGCGCCGGGGCGGGAGAAGACGAAGATTCCTTCGCGCAGTCCGAGGCTCGCGGCCATGCCCGTGCGCATGAGCAGCGCGACGACCGTTCAGAGGATTTTGGAGCCTCGCGGACCGCCAATTCCGGTGTCGGGCCGATCTCGCCGCTGCAGGTCGGCGACGGACGCCAGGCCGACGACGCCGATGTGCCTTCGGCGTTCGAGGACGACGAACGGCCGGAGGATGAGCCGAAGCGCTGACGCTCTGGCCGGCCGCTGGCCTTGATGATCGGGCAGCCAGCGTACGTCCGAAAGCAACTGCCAGTCGCTTTTGCAAGGAACTCTTTCAGTGTTCGGCGGTTGCAGCCGGGACATCGTCAGAAGGAGGTTTCCGTGAGCGAGAACAGCAGGGAAAAGCTTTATGCGCTGATCGACGACATCGAGATCGCGATGCTGACCACGATCGACGGCAGCGGCACACCGCATACGCGGCCGATGGCCAATCAGAAGGCCGACGACGGCGGAGCGATCTGGTTCTTCACCGAAAAGAGCGGCTCGGCGGCGCAGGACATCGAGGCAAACCCGAAGGTAACGCTCGGTTACGCCAGCAGCGGAGCCTATGTCGCGGTGTCCGGACAGGGCGAGACTGTGGACGACCGCGACATGATCGACGCGCTTTGGAGCGAGGAGGTCAAGGCTTGGTTCCCGAAGGGTAAGAACGACCCGAACCTGATCCTGCTGAAGGTGGAACCCGATCTCGGCGAATACTGGACTTTCCCTTCTGCGCCGGTCAGCAAGGCGATCGGCTACGTAAAGGCGAAGCTGACGGGTGAACCGGCCGACGATATCGGTGATAACAAGCGGGTCCGCTTGTGATCCATTCCTGCGATGCGGTGGCGCTCGCTGGGACGAACTGGCGTGTCAGCCGCCACAGGACCGAAGCTGGGCCTGGTAGCGGCGCGCCATGTCGTCGGTGTCGCGCGCATATTTCTTGATTTCCGGAGTCCAGTTGCCACGTTTGAAGCCGCCCCAGCCGTGGTAGTAGGCCAGATAGAGTCGATACGTGTCGTCGGGTGACACGCCGTAACCGCTGACCGTCTTGGAATGATACCAGCCGACGAAATCAACTGCGTCGGCGAACTTGGTTCGACGTGCTGTAAAGTTGCCTGTCTCGCGCTGGTATTGCGACCATGTCCCGTTCAGCGCCTGCGAGTAGCCATAGGCGCTGGACACGCGCGTCCAGGGAATGAAGCCGAAGAGTTTCGTGCGCTTTGGACGGGCGTTGCCCTTGAAGCCGGATTCCTTGCGGACCGTCGCCATCAGCACATGGACGGGGATGCCGTATTTCGCCTCGGTGGCATTGGCCGAACGTTGCCAGTTGTCGAACCAGCCGTCGCGCTGCTCGAACACGGCGCAGATGTTGTTGATGCTCTTGGGAGGCGTGGCGCAGGCCGACAACGCGAGCAAACCCGCGATCGGTACACTTTTACTAAAACTCGCCACACGCATGCGCGGACCAATAGGCCCAAAACATAAAAGGAGTCTTGCGGGCGGATTTAACCGTTGTGTCGGCGAGTTGGCGTTTGGGTTCGATTGTTGATAATCCGACAGAAAATGTCGAATTGTTCATATGAACGTGGGACCAATGACGCCGGGAATAAAATCACGCCGGCAAATGACGATTTCCTGACAGCCCATGTTGCGGCTCGGGTCTTTGATGCCGGCCATGACAGCACTTCGCAGCAGACGTAGCGCCGAGCGGGCGCATTCGAGGGCAGGCAGCGCCATCCCGCAGCTTCCAGCGCGGTGTGTGAGAAACCCGTATCCGCCTATGCAACTGCTGTCGGCGGATCAGGTCGAGGCGATCCACGAAGCCTCGATGCATATCCTCGAAAATTTCGGCATCGAAGTCATGTCGCGGCGGGCGCTCTCGCTGTTCGAGCAGGCGGGTGCGTCGGTCGATCATGCGACGCAAACCGTCCGGCTGGATCGTGGCCTGGTCGCGGACAAGCTGAAAGCCACGCAGCCGCACTATCGGCTCACACCGCGCAATCGGGTAATGGCGGTCGAGATCGGCGGCGACACCATCAACTTCACGTTGGTAGCCGGCCCGCCCAACGTTCACGATTTCGAGCGCGGCCGGCGGGCGGGAAATCTGCGGGACTATTGCGATCTGGTGCGGCTGGCGCAGCATTTCAATTGCATCACCATGCTCGGCAACCAGGTCTGCGCGCCGATCGAGCTTCCGGCCAATACGCGCCACCTCGATACCTATCTCGCCAATCTGACGCTGACCGACAAGAGCTTTCACGTCTCGGCAATCGGCCGGGGCAGGGCGCTGGACGGCATTTCGATGATGGCGATTAGCCGAGGGCTCACGCTGGAACAGATGGCCGAAGATCCTGGCGTCACCACGATCATATCGGTGAACTCGCCGCGCCGTTTCGACGACATGATGGCCGAGGGGCTGATGACCATGGCCGAGCACGGCCAGTCGGTTGCCGTGACGCCGTTCACGCTGATGGGTGCGATGAGCCCTGTCACGCTGGCCGGCGCGCTGGCCCAGCAGAACGCCGAGGCGCTGTTCGGCATCGTGCTGACGCAGCTTGTCCGGCCCGGCGCGCCGGTTATGTACGGCGCCTTCACGTCGAATGTCGACATGCGCTCTGGAGCCCCGGCCTTCGGTACACCGGAGAACACCAAGGCCAACATCGCCTCCGGGCAACTGGCGCGGCGCTACAACCTGCCCTACCGCACGACACCCGGCAGCGCTTCCAATGCCGCCGACGCGCAGGGCGCCTATGAGACGATGATGGCACTTTGGGGTGCCGTGCTCGGCCATGGCAACCTCGTCTACCACGCCGCCGGCTGGCAGGAGGGCGGGCTGACCGCGTCGTTCGAAAAGTTCATCCTCGACGTCGAGATGATCCAGCACATGATCGAATTTTTGAAGCCGATCGCCGTGGACGATGGCGAACTGGCGCTGGACGCGCTGGGGCGCGTGCCGACCGGCGGACATTTTTTCGGCGACCCGCATACGCTGGAGCGTTACTCGACGGCTTTCTATCAGCCGCTGGTTTCCAACTGGCAGAACTACGAGGCATGGCAGGAAGCCGGCGGGTTGGATGCGACGGCGCGCGCGACGCGGGTCTGGAAGAAGGCGCTGGAGGAATATGTCGAGCCGGCAATAGATGCTTCGGTGCGTGAGGCACTGGAGGCTTATGTGGCGAAGCGCAAGAAGGAGATTGGGAATGGGGAGCCGTGAAATGGCTGCGTCGTACTCCGTCCAACACCCCTCATCCGACCTCGCTTCGCTCGGCCACCTTCTCCCACAAGGGGAGAAGGGAGAGGTTCGCGCCAGCCTCTCAGCCAATCGCCAACGTTGGAGACTTGCAGAGGCGAAGCGGCAGCGCTCCCCCTTCTCCCCTTGTGGGAGAAGGTGGCCGAGCGAAGCGAGGTCGGATGAGGGGTGTTCCAGCTTGGCGCAGCCTCACGTTCTGATTCAACTTCCTCCGAGCCAAATTCCCAAGATCCTTCCAACTCCCTGAACGAGAACGAAAATCATGAAGTCGCATGCGCAGGTCGTGGTCATTGGCGGAGGCGTCGTCGGTTGCTCTGTGCTGTTCCATCTGGCGCGGGCCGGCTGGACCGATGTCGTTCTGCTGGAACGCGATGAACTGACGTCTGGCTCCACCTGGCATGCAGCCGGCGGCATGCACACCATCAATGGCGACCCCAACGTCGCAAAGCTGCAGAAATACACGATCGAACTCTACAAGGAGATCGAGGCGCTTTCCGGCCAGGCGACGGGCGTGCACATCACCGGCGGTGTGCTGCTGGCAGCCACCGAGGCGCGCATGGACTGGCTGCGCGGCGTCGTCGCCAAGGGCCGCTATCTCGGGCTCGACCTGGAAGAAATCTCGGCCGAGGAAGCACATCGGCTGATGCCGCTGCTCGATCCCAAACAGTTCGTCGGCGCGGTGCGCAATTCGGAAGACGGCCATCTCGACCCGTCGGGCGTGACGCATGCCTACGCCAAGGCGGCTCGAAAACTGGGCGCCGAGGTCGAGCGATTCACCAAGGTCGAGGATATCCAGCAGCAGGCTGACGGCACCTGGCGCGTCATCACCAACAAGGGCGAGGTGGTCGCCGAGCATGTCGTCAATGCCGGCGGGCTATGGGCGCGCGAGGTCGGCCGCATGGTCGGGCTGGAACTGCCGGTGCTCGCCATGGAGCATATGTATCTGATCACAGAGGACATGCCGGAAGTGGCGGAGGTCAACCGGACGACCGGCAAAGAGGTGATCCACGCCGTCGATTTCGATGGCGAGCTTTACCTGCGCCAGGAGCGTGGCGGCATGCTGATGGGCACCTACGAGAAAGCCAACAAGCCGTGGTCCGAATTCTCGACCCCGTGGAACTTCGGCCATGAACTCTTGGAGCCCGACATCGACCGCATCGCGCCTTCGCTGGAGGTCGGGTTCCGGCATTTCCCGGCCTTCCAGAACACCGGCATCAAGCAGATCATCAATGGGCCTTTCACCTTCGCGCCCGACGGCAATCCGCTGGTCGGGCCGGTGCGCGGCCTGCCGGGGTTCTGGGTAGCTTGTGGGGTCATGGCTGGATTTTCGCAGGGCGGCGGCGTCGGGCTGGCGCTCTCCAACTGGATGATCCACGGCGATCCAGGCTTCGACATTTTTGCGATGGACGTGGCGCGCTACGGCGACTGGGCGTCGATGCGCTACACCAACGCCAAGGTGCGCGAGAACTATTCGCGGCGCTTTTCGATCCGCTTCCCCAACGAAGAACTGCCGGCCGGACGGCCCCTTCGGACCACGCCGATCTACGACCTTCTTGCGGCGCGCGGCGCGCAGTTCGGTGTCGCCTTTGGGCTGGAGGTGCCGCTCTGGTATGCGCCACAGGGCGCGAAGGACGAGTTTTCCTGGCGTCGGTCGAGCGATTTCACACATGTGGCGAAGGAAGTGACAACCGTCCGCGAGCGCGTCGGGCTCGGCGAGATTTCGAGCTACGCCAAGTATCGGGTGACGGGCGAGGGGGCGGAAGCCTGGCTCGACGGCATGCTCGCCTGCAAGCTGCCGAAACCTGGCCGGATGACGCTCGCGCCGATGCTGAAGGAAGACGGAAAACTGATCGGCGATTTTTCGCTGGCGAGGTTGGATGACGGCGAATGGCTGATCCTCGGCTCGGGCATCGCCGAGCAGTACCACATGCGCTGGTTCGAACAGCATTTGCCGGCTGACGGCTCCGTTCGCGTTGAAGCACTCGGGCTGAAACTCACCGGACTGTCGATCGCCGGACCGAAAGCGCGCGACGTGATGGCGAAGGTGGCGCGCGACGACGTATCGAGTGCGGCATTTCCGTTCATGGCGATCCGACGGATGGATATCGGCATGACACCCTGCATCGTTGGCCGTGTCAGCTACACCGGCGACCTCGGCTACGAGATCTGGATGGCGCCGGAGTACCAGAGGCATGTATTCCAAACCCTGCTGGAGGCGGGCGAGGAGTTCGGCATCGGCCTGTTCGGAGGCAGGGCGCTGAACGCGCTCAGGCTGGAAAAGAACTATGGTTCCTGGGCGCGCGAATACCGGCCGATCTACGGGCCGGTGGAAGCCGGACTCGACCGTTTCGTCGCCTATTCGAAGGAGGCGGATTTCATCGGCAAGCAAGCCGCGCTCGCCGAGCGAAAAGCCGGGGGTAAATACCGGCTGCGCGCCTTCGTCATGGAGGCGGTCGATGCCGACGTGATCGGCGACGAGGCGATCTGGCACGGCGGCACGGTCGTAGGCTGGGTGACCTCCGGCGGCTACGCGCACAACGCCAGGAAATCGGTCGCGCTGGGTTATGTGCCGAAGGAGGTTGCTGACGCAGTTTCAGGTTTCGAGATCGAGTTGCTCGGCAGACGGAACAAGGCAGAAGTACAGTGTACTCCGCTTTTCGACTCTGCCCGCCAGTTTAATCGGGTATTGCTCTAGTCCTATCGGCCCTGTCAGCTTTCAGTTATGCTCTGAAAACACAGGAACTGATGGAGGCAAAGTTGGCATACTATGTTATGTTCGGGCCATACAGCTTCGAAGCCATCGCCGAGTCGAAGCCCGACCATTTCATCAATGCGAAGGGCAATAACGAATGCGTGGAATTCGTTCGGCAAGCGACCGGAGCACCATCGACCAAAAACTGGCGTCCCGGCAAGAATGTCAAGGGCGCGAACGATATTCCGAGCGGTGCCGCAATCGCAACGTTCAAGTCGGAGCGTTATTCAGTGCATGCAGCAATCTACCTTGGTCAGGACGATCTGGGGTTATGGGTTCTGGACCAATGGAACAAGCAAGGACATGTGGCGAAGCGCCGGATACGGTTTCCCACAGGCAAGGAGAGCCAGCCTGTCCTCGATCAAAACAATGGCAATCTTTTCTACGTCATTGACACTGTCGACACCGAGGATGCGGCCAGCAAGGAAGGAGAGGTTTCGCGCGCCAGGATCGTTTGACCTGTCGGAAATCTCCAAAATTTGACCGATTGATAAAAAATCGAAACGTGCTAGCCTGACCTCAACAAAGCCAGCGACAAGCCAGCTACGGGGAACATGGATGGCAGAAGGCCAGTTCAAGGAAGGCATCGCCGGGGCGCGCCTGTCGTCGGCGCAATATGCCGAGAATTTTTCCGACCTCCATCCGCCGCTCGATCATCATGAAGCGTTGGTCGAGTCCGACCGCTGCTACTTTTGCTACGACGCGCCGTGCATGAATGCGTGCCCGACCTCGATCGACATTCCGCTGTTCATCCGCCAGATTTCCACCGGCAATCCGATCGGCTCGGCGAAAACCATCTTCGACCAGAACATCCTCGGCGGCATGTGCGCCCGCGTCTGCCCGACCGAGACCCTGTGCGAGGAGGTCTGCGTGCGCGAGACGGCGGAAGGCAAGCCGGTGCAGATCGGCCGGCTGCAGCGCTATGCGACCGACACGGCGATGCAGCAGGGCAAGCAGTTTTACGAGCGCGCAGCGCCGACCGGCCAGACGATCGCCGTGGTGGGCGCAGGCCCAGCCGGCCTTGCCGCCGCGCACCGGCTGGCGCGATACGGCCACGACGTGACGATCTTCGAGGCTCGGCCGAAGGCCGGCGGCCTCAACGAGTACGGCATCGCCGCCTATAAGAGCGTCGACGATTTCGCCCGTGCAGAGGTCGACTATGTGACGGCGATCGGCGGCATTTCGATCGAGAACGGCAAGGCGCTCGGCCGCGACATCCACTTGTCCGAACTGACGGCAGACTATGACGCCGTGTTCCTGGGCATGGGAATGGCCGGCGTCAACGCGTTGCGCGCCGATGGCGAGGATGCCGACGGCGTGCGCGACGCCGTCGAGTTCATCGCCGAGTTGCGGCAGGCCTCCGACCTCGGCGGATTGCCGGTCGGGCGGCGGGTGGTCGTGATCGGCGGCGGCATGACCGCGGTTGACGCGGCGGTGCAGTCAAAACTGCTCGGCGCCGAGGAGGTGACGATCTGCTACCGGCGCGGCCAGGAGCATATGAACGCCTCGGAATACGAGCAGGATCTTGCGGCTGCCAACGGTGTCACCATCCGTCACTGGCTCCAGCCGAAACGGGTGCTCGCCGAGGGCGGCAAGGTCTCGGGCATCGAGCTCGAATACACCGCGTTTGGCGACGGCAAGCTGACGGGCACCGGTGAGATGCTGGTGCTGCCGGCCGACCAGGTGTTCAAGGCGATCGGCCAGACTTTCGTGCCGGCCGCGCTGAACGGTTCGGGCGCGGCCATCGCGCTGGAAGGCGGGCGCATAAAAGTCGACGCCGAGGGCCGGACTTCGCTGGCGAAAGTCTGGGCCGGCGGCGACTGCGTTGCAGATGCGCGCGAAGATCTGACGGTCTCGGCGGTCGCGGCTGGCCGCGACGCAGCGGAGAGCATGCATCGCAGTCTCACCTCGAACGGGAGGGCATGAGCATGGCTGACATCCGCAACGACTTCGTCGGCATCAAATCGCCAAATCCGTTCTGGCTGGCCTCGGCGCCGCCGACCGACAAGGCCTACAACGTCGTTCGCGCCTTCAAGGCCGGCTGGGGCGGGGTGGTGTGGAAGACGCTGGGCGAGGAAGGCCCGCCGGTCGTCAACGTCAACGGCCCGCGCTACGGCGCGATCTGGGGCGCCGACCGCCGCCTGCTGGGATTGAACAATATCGAACTCATCACTGACCGCGATCTGTTCGTGAACCTGCGCGAAATCAAGCAGGTCAAGAAGGACTGGCCGGACCGCGCCATCGTCGTGTCGCTGATGGTCCCCTGCGTGGAGGAAAGCTGGAAGGCGATCCTGCCGCTGGTGGAGGAAACCGAGGCAGATGGCATCGAGCTCAATTTCGGCTGCCCGCACGGCATGAGCGAGCGCGGCATGGGCTCTGCGGTCGGCCAGGTGCCGGAATACATCGAAATGGTGGTGCGCTGGTGCAAGCAGAACACCCGCATGCCGGTGATCACCAAACTCACCCCCAACATCACCGACATCCGCCGCCCGGCGCGCGCCGCCAAGGCCGGCGGCACCGACGCGGTGTCGCTCATCAACACGATCAACTCGATCACCTCGGTCAATCTCGACAATTTCGCGCCGGAGCCGACCATCGACGGCAAAGGCAGCCATGGCGGCTATTGCGGCCCGGCGGTAAAACCGATCGCGCTCAACATGGTGGCGGAGATCGCCCGCGATGCGGAAACGCGGGGTCTTCCCATTTCCGGCATCGGCGGCGTGACGACCTGGCGCGACGCGGCCGAGTTTTTGGCGCTGGGTGCGGGAAACGTGCAGGTATGCACGGCGGCGATGACCTATGGCTTCAAGATCGTGCAGGAGATGATCGAGGGGCTGAAGAACTGGATGGACGAGAAAGGCCACACCTCGCTCGATTCGGTCGTGGGCCGCGCCACGCCAAACGTCAGCGACTGGCAGTATCTCAACCTCAACTACGTCGCCAAGGCGCGCATCGACCAGGATTTGTGCATCAAATGCGGCCGCTGCCACATCGCCTGCGAGGACACCTCGCACCAGGCGATCACCTCGATGGTCAACGGCGTCCGCCATTTCGAGGTGATGGAAGACGAGTGCGTGGGCTGCAACCTCTGCGTCAATGTCTGCCCGGTCGAAGGCTGCATCACCATGGAGCCGCTCGCCGCCGGCGCGCTCGACCAGCGGACGAACAAACCGGTATCACCGATCTATGCCAACTGGACGACCCACCCCAACAACCCGATGGCGAAGGTGGCGGCGGAGTAGGAGTGCCAGGGACAGTTTGCCTTTGTCCCCTTGTGCGACCTTCTGATCGTAGAGACCTACTGGGGACAAAAGTAATAAAACTGTCCCCCGATTCCCCTTGACCGGCGGCCCGCCCTTTCAACTGCTTCCTTCATCGTCTATCACGCCTTCAAACAGGCGGGTGGACATGACGACTGCGGAATTTCTGACTGAAATCGGCCGGATCATATTCGGCGGTTTCTTCCTGATCGCCGGCATCCGCAATTTCCTGCATTTTCGCGAGCGCACGGAACTCTCCACCAACTATGGCTGGCCGCTGCCGGCCGTGCTGATCGCCGTGGGGTTCGCGATGCAGCTTGTCGGCGGCGTGTCGCTGATCTTCAATCTGCATGCCGCGACCGGAGCCGGATTGCTGATCGTCTTCCTCGTGGTGGCGACGTCGCTCTACCACAACCTCTTCATGTTCCAGGGGAAAGAGCGCGACCCGCACCTTTACCTGACGCTGGTCAACATCACGCTCGCCGGCGGACTGCTGATGATTATCGCGGACGCGCTGTAGCAGACTTACTCACTCAGGGATCGGGAAAACACCGCTGCTCGAAGGAAGAGAAATTGACCATGCCTATTGAAGATAAAAAATATCCATGATATAAATCGTCCACGATTTGGAGATCGGCCATGAAGCTCAGTGAAGGCGTGGAGGCGGCGGTGCATTCGGCGATCGTGCTGGCCGACCTGCCCGAGGGCGCGACGCTGCCGGGCTCAGCCCTGGCTGACTATCATGGTGTTTCCGGCAGCTACCTGCTCAAGCACCTGAAGGAACTCGTCGCCGCGAAAATCCTGGAATCAGTGCCAGGTCCGGCCGGCGGCTATCGGCTGGCGCGCGGCGTCGACAAGATTAGCCTGCTTGACGTTGTGCTGGCGGTGGAGGGGCCGCAGCCGGCCTTCCGCTGCCTGGAAATCCGGCAAAAGGGGCCGGGCACGCTGGAGCCTGCCGCTTACAAGAAACCGTGCGGCATCAACGCGGCGATGCTGAAGGCCGAGCGGGCCTACAGGGCGGCGCTCGCCGAGACGAAATTGTCCGATCTGATCGAGGAATACGAAATCGACGCCGACCCGAGGGCGGTAGCGTACGGCTGCGCGTTCCTCGAACGCCACCAGCGCATGCCGCGCTGACCATTTCCCCAACCAACGAAAGGAACGACCATGAAGACGCGGATGAACTATTTCGCCAAGGGGCCGGAACTGATGAAGGCGATGATGGGGCTCGAAGACGCGGTGAAGGAGTCCGGTTTCGACCACATGCTGCTGCATCTGGTGAAACTGCGCGCATCGCAGATCAATGGCTGCGCCTATTGCGTCGACATGCATGTGAAGGAAGCGCGCAAGGACGGCGAGACCGAACAGCGCCTGCATCTCGTCAGTGCCTGGCGGGAGAGCCCGCTGTTTTCCGAACGCGAGCGCGCCGCCTTCGAGTGGACCGAGGCGCTGACGCTGCTGCCGCAGAGCCGCGCAAACGACGAATTCTACGAGCCGCTGAAGAAGCATTTTTCCGATGAGGAGATCGTCCAGCTTACCATGCTGATCGTCGCCATCAACGGCTGGAACCGGCTCGCCGTCGGCTTTCGCTCGCAGCATCCGGTCGATCGCCAGGCCGCGGCGGCCTAAACCTGTATGGAAAGGGCGGCGCGGACCCGTGCCGCCGCGGAATACGAGGGGACAATGGATTCCGATTTCTCGACCGGGCTGGTTCTGATCGGCCGTATCCTGCTCGGCGGCGCTTTCGCGTTCGCAGGCGTCCGCAACATCATGAACGCTCCGCTGCTCGCCGGCATGATGGCGGCGCGTGGCGTGCCGGTTGCCATGCCGGTGCTTTATGCAGGCATCGTGCTGCAGATCGTGGCCGGCCTTCTGCTCGCCGCCGGCCTGTGGGTTCCTTATGCGGCTGCGGCCCTGGTCCTGTTCCTGATTGCCGCTACCCCGATGTTCCACAATTTCTGGGATTTTCAGGGGCCGGAACGGGCGGCGAAATTCAACGGCTGGATCAGCAACGCGGCGATAGCCGGCGGACTGCTCATCGCGGCATGACAGATTGGGGACTTCCCTTCACCCGCTCGACGAAGCGAAGAGCGGGTGAAAGCGGCCAATGCGATCCGGGAGCCGCTCAAGCCTCGACCGTATCGAAAACCAGCAGGTCGACGCCGCCGTCGGCAAAATTGCCGAGGTCGCCGGCCGCCGCCTGGCCCTCGGGCGAGCCAAGGCCGGCCTGGATGGCTGCAACGGAGTCGAACTCCAGCACCGCCACCAGATGGAAATCCGAAGGCCCGGCCGGCGTATTCACGCCACCCTTGCTAATGTCGTATTTGCGTAGGCCGGGGATCTTCTTGGCCAGCGGAATGTGGGTGGCCTGGTAGTAGCGGTCGAAGGCGGCCTTGTCCTTCGGCGTCTTGTAGAGTGCGATCAGTTTTGCCATCGGTTTCCTCCCGGTTTGTGATGAGCCGGGATTCGGGTGACGCTGGCCCGCAAATGGCGGCTCAGCCCGACCTGCCTCTCCACCCATCCTTTTGGCCCTCTGATGGTGGGCCAAGCGGGCAGGGCGGGCAATCGGACTTTCGGGCACCCCGTTGGGTGGGTAGATCAAGCGGTCGGCCTCAGGCCGTTCAGAAAAAGCTGCTCCAGAAACCGCGCGGCGTCCTCGAAGCGGCCTTCGCCGCCACGGTCCGGTCCCAGCACGGCGCGCACCTGGACGTCGAAATCGGCATAATGCTGGGTGGTTGCCCAGATCGAGAAGATCAGATGATAGGGATCGGTGCGGGCGATCTTTCCAGCGCGCATCCAACCGCGGATAACCTCGACCTTCTCGTCGACCAGCGCCTTCATGTCCCCTTCAAGGATCGGCATGATGCGCGGCGCGCCCTGCAGGATCTCATTGGCGAACAGCCGGCTCTCGCGTGGAAAATCGCGCGCCATCTCCAGCTTGCGTCTGATATAGCTCCTGAGTTCGGTCATCGGGTCGCCGATGTCGTCGAGATCGCGCAGCGGCGCCAGCCAGGTGTCGAGCAGGCGGCGCATCAGCGTCACATGGATGTCTTCCTTGCTGCGGAAATAATAGAGCAGGTTGGGTTTCGACATCCCGGCGGCCTCGGCGATCTGGTCGACGGTGGCGCCGCGGAAACCGCGGGCGGAAAACACTTCAAGCGCTGCTTCCAGGATCAGCTCGCGCTTTTCCTGCTGGATGCGGGTGCGGGGCCGGCGCGTCGCACTGTCCATCAATCGGCCTGCCTTTTCGCTTTGCCGAAATACTTCATCTGGCCCAATCGTCTGGACCAGTTGCTATCCCGCCGTGGAGCGCGATTTCGGCGCTTCATTTCCGCTACTACCGGCTTGACCGCCGAACCGGCGGTGCTAACGTTTGTCCAATCGGTCAAAATTTGCGTAGCATCAAAAGCCACGAAGACCAAGCGTTGGCCGTTAGCCAGAACAATGATCGCTAGGAGAGCTTGGTCATGTCCAACCGTTTGAAAGTCACGCCGAACGATCTCAGCGCCTTCTGGATGGGTTTCACGCCCAACCGTCAGTTCAAGAAGCAGCCGCGCATCGTCGTGTCCGCCAAGGACATGCACTACCAGTCGTCCGACGGCAGGCAGATCCTCGACGGCGCCGCCGGCCTGTGGTGCGTCAATGCCGGCCATTGCCGGCCGAAGATCACCGAGGCGATCCAGCAGCAGGCTGCCAATCTCGACTTCGCCCCGACCTTCCAGTTCGGCCATCCGACGGTCTTCGAGCTTGCCAACCGCCTGGTCGACATCGCGCCTGCTGGGCTCGAGCACGTCATGTTCACCAATTCCGGCTCGGAATCGGTCGACACGGCGCTGAAGACGGCCATCGCCTATCACCGCGCCAAGGGCGACGGCTCGCGTTTCCGCCTCATCGGCCGCGAGCGCGGCTACCACGGCGTCAATTTCGGCGGCGTCTCGGTGGGCGGCATCGTGCCCAACCGGAAAATGTTCGGCACGCTGCTGACGGGCGTCGACCACCTGCAGCATACGCATAATCTCGCCAAGAATGCCTTCACCAAGGGCGAGCCGGAGCATGGGGTCGAACTGGCCGAAGAACTGGAGCGCATCGTAGCGCTGCATGACGCCTCGACCATCGCGGCGGTCATCGTCGAGCCGGTCGCGGGTTCCACCGGCGTGCTCATCCCGCCGAAGGGTTATTTGAAACGGCTGCGCGAGATCTGCACCAAGCATGGCATCCTTTTGATCTTCGACGAGGTCATTACCGGCTACGGTCGCCTCGGCACGGCCTTTGCCGCCGACTATTTCGGCGTGACGCCGGACATCATGGTGACCGCCAAAGGCCTGACCAACGGCGTCATCCCGATGGGCGCGGTGTTCGTGACCAAGGCGATCCACGACGCCTTCATGAACGGGCCGGAGCACATCATCGAGTTCTTCCACGGCTACACCTATTCGGGCAACCCGATCGCGTCGGCCGCCGCCCTCGGCACGCTCGACACCTACAAGGACGAGGGCCTGCTGACACGCGGCGCCGAACTCGCGCCCTATTGGGAAGAGGCGGTGCATTCGCTGAAGGGCGAGCCGAACGTCATCGACGTCCGCAATATCGGCCTGATCGGCGCGGTCGAGATGGCGCCCATCCCCGGCGAGCCGGGCAAGCGGGGCTTCAACTCGATCGTCCGAGCCTTCGAGCACGGCGCGATGCTGCGCATCACGGGAGACATCATCGCGCTGTCGCCGCCGCTGATCATCGCCAAGGGCCAGATCGACGAGTTGATCGACCACGTTCGCGACACGATAAGGGCCGTGGCGTGACCTACCAGGCGCGGCAACAGGCCACCGCCACGAAGGTCATGGAAGACGACAAGGTGCGCGTCACGCGCTGGGATTTCGATCCCGGCGCGGAGACGCGATGGCATCGCCACGAGATGGACTATGTGGTGACCACGCTGACGCCGTGCAGCTTTCTCCTCGAAGAACCGGGCGGCGGCACAAGGCGCGTCGACATGGAGGCCGGATCGGTCTATCGGCGTGACGAGGGCGTGGAGCACAACGTCGTCAACGGCGGCGACCAGCCGATGAGTTTTGTTGAGATCGAACTGAAACGCTGAGGGTGGGCATGGCGGCGCCGGGTGAAAATCTGCGAATCAATCCAGAGCGTTTGTGGGATTCGCTCATGGAGATGGCGAAGATCGGCCCCGGCATCGCCGGCGGCAACAATCGCCAGACCGTGACCGATGAGGACGGCGAGGGCCGTCACCTGTTCAAGCGCTGGTGCGACGCCGCCGGGCTGGAAATGGGCGTTGACGAGATGGGCACCATGTTTGCCCGCCGCGAAGGGTCCGAGCCCAGCCTGCCGCCGGTCTATGTCGGCAGCCATCTCGACACGCAGCCTACCGGCGGCAAATTCGACGGCGTGCTCGGCGTGCTCGGCGGGCTGGAGGTAATCCGCACCCTTAACGACCTCGGCATCAAGACCAAACATCCGATTGTCGTGACCAACTGGACGAACGAGGAGGGGGCGCGTTTCGCCCCGGCGATGATGGCATCCGGCGTGTTCGCCGGCGTGCTGGACCAGGCCGACGTCTACGAACACACCGACCGCGCCGGGAAAAAATTCGGCGAGGAACTGGAACGCATCGGCTGGAAGGGCGACGAAAAGGTCGGCGACCGCAAGATCCACGCCTTCTTCGAACTGCATATCGAGCAGGGGCCGATCCTCGAGGACGAGGGCATCGACATCGGCGTCGTTACCCACGGCCAGGGCCTGAAATGGCTGCAGGTGACGCTGACCGGCAAGGAGGCGCATACGGGCTCAACCCCGATGCCGAAGCGCCGCAACGCCGGCCTCGGCATGGCGCGCGTCACCGAACTGGTGCATGAGGTCGCCATGGACTACCAGCCGGACGCGGTCGGCGCGATCGGCCACATGGAAGTCTATCCCTGCTCGCGCAACATCATCGCCGGAAAAACCGTCTTCACTATCGACATCCGCTCGCCGGAAAAGGAAGTGTTGGACGCCATGGACGGGCGCATCCGAGAGGGCATCGAGCTGATCTGCGAGGCGCTGGACATCAAATACGAGATCCAGCAGGTCGGCCATTTCGATCCGGTGACCTTCGACGAGAATTGCGTAAAGGCGGTGCGCGACGCCGCCGAGCGGCTTGGCTACACCCACCGCAACATCGTGTCCGGCGCCGGCCACGACGCCTGCTGGATCAACCGCGTTGCGCCGACGGCGATGGTTTTTTGCCCATGCGTCGACGGTCTGTCGCACAACGAGGCCGAGGACATTTCCAAGGAATGGGCCGCCGCCGGGGCCGACGTGCTGTTTCACGCGGTGGTGGAAACGGCGGGGATTGTTGCGTGAGGCTGCGTATCGGCTGAACAACGCAAAACGGCGCGGTTTCCCGCGCCGTTGATTTTTTCGACAAATGGCAGGCGCCGCTGACGCAGTCAGCCGACGAGCAGGATGCGCTATGCGACCACGAGGACGTTATTTGTCTTTCTCGTCTTCCTCGCTGTCATCCTTGTCGTCGTCGTCATCCTCATCCTCATCATCGTCTTCGTCGTCGCCGTCTTCATCTTCATCGGACTCTTGGTCCTCGCTCTCGGCGTCGTCGGATTCTTCGTCAGCCTTGGATTCTTCGCCAGCCTCAGCCTCCTCGTCGGCCTCGGCAACGGTTTCTATCTCAACCGTGTCGGTTTCAGCTTGTTCGACGGCGTCGCCGGCCTCAATCTCCAGCCGGGCGGCCGCATCGATTTCCTCGGATGCGGCAGGGAGAGGGGTTTCTTCGTGAAAATTGGTTTCTTCCATCATGTCGGCCTCCGGAAAAGGGTTGCGGAGGCTAGCCTATGGCCGCGCCATGAATGGGCGGTGACGCCGAGGCGACGGCTTCATGTCCTGTCGATGACGGTTTTGCCCGTCGCCGGGCGCGGCGCGCTGGCGATGGCTCTCGCGGCGGTCGCGCTGCCTGCCGTCGCGGCCGACACGCTGCCGATCACCGGGGCCTATGGCAACGCCGAAGGCTGCAAATTGCATAGGGGAGACACGATCGACAACGACACGCTGCTGCTGCTCACGCCCGACTGGGTGCAGAGCTATGGAACAGGCTGCGACATACTGCAGGCGCTGCCGGGCAAGGACGGAGCTTTCCTCATTTCCGGCATATGCGGTTTCGAGGGCGAGGATACCCTGGCACCGGGCATGATGGTAATCACCAAGGTGCCGGACGACCCGACGGCCCTGCGCATTCGCGGCGAGGACGGCACGGTTTGGGGCGACGTGAAACCGTGTCCGTGAGCGGCGACCGGCAGGCGCCGGCGTGATCGGCAATTCAAGCCGGCACGCGCGCATCCAGATGCGGGAGCAGCACCACGCTCTCCTGCTCGTTGGGGTCGGTGCGGGCGATCACCGCCGAGGCCGGTTCGCGGGAAAGGTTGGCCGGCAGATGCGGCACGCCGGCGGGGATGTAGAACAGGTCGCCGGCGCGGGCGACCAGCACGTTTTCCAATTCGTCGCCATACCAGGTGTGGACCTCGCCGGAGAGCACGTAGATCGCCGTCTCGTGGCTTTCATGCATATGCGCCTTGGCCCGCCCGCCCGGCGGGACGGTGAGCAGATGCATGCAGATGCCTTGCGAGCCGACCGTTTCCTTTGCGATGCCGGCCAGATAGCGAAAGCCCTGCTTGCCGTCATAGGCATCTTCGGCCCGCAGCAGGCGGCAGGTCGGTTTCGATCCGTCTTCCATTTCGGTCTCCCGGAAACCCCGTCCAGCGAATGATGACGATCAGGACGCAAATTGATGTTCATACGGCATCAGCGACAGCCTGCCGCTCTTGAAGCGGCGGTCACCTGTGCAGCAAGATGCAAAAATGCTCCATAAGATGACAGTATGAACACTCCAGTCGTTTCGGCCAGCGGCCTCTCCCTCACCTTTCAGACAAATGACGGTCCGGTCAACGCGCTGTCCGACGTCGATCTGTCGATCGGCAAGGGCGAGTTCGTCTCCTTCATCGGCCCGTCCGGCTGCGGCAAGACCACATTCCTGCGTGTCATCGCCGATCTGGAAAAGCCGACCGCCGGCTCCATTTTGGTCAACGGTATGACGGCGGAGCAGGCGCGCGAAAAGCGCGCTTACGGCTACGTCTTCCAGGCGGCGGCGCTCTTTCCGTGGCGCACGATCGACAACAACGTGGCGCTGCCGCTGGAGATCATGGGCATTTCGAAAGCCGAACAGCGCGAGCGGGTGAAGCGCACGCTCGACCTCGTCAATCTTTCCGGTTTTGAGAAAAAATACCCCTGGCAGCTTTCAGGCGGCATGCAACAGCGCGCCTCCATCGCCCGTGCTCTCGCCTTCGACGCCGATCTTTTGCTTATGGACGAACCGTTCGGGGCGCTCGACGAGATCGTGCGCGACCATCTGAACAAGCAGCTTCTGGAACTGTGGGCGCGCACCACCAAGACGATCTGCTTCGTCACCCACTCCATTCCCGAGGCCGTCTATCTCTCAACCCGCATCGTGGTGATGTCGCCGCGGCCGGGGCGGGTCACCGACGTGATCGAATCGACACTGCCGAAAGAGAGGCCGCTGCACATCCGCGAGACGCCGGAGTTTCTGGAGATCGCCCACCGCGTGAGGGACGGGTTGAGGGCGGGGCATAGTTATGAGGATTGATTGGTTGGTCTCTCATTCCTCATCAGAACCCGCTTCATTCGGCTTCGCGATGGTGCCAAGCTGGAACACCCCTCATCCGTCTCGCCCTTCGGGCTCGACACCTTCTCCCGCAAGGGGAGAAGGTGGAGCGTTGCTTTTTCGCTTCTGCCAATCGCCGACGTTGGCGATTGGCAGCGAGGCAAATGCGAAACTCCCCCTTCTCCCCTTGTGGGAGACGGTGCCGAGCGTAGCGAGGCGGATGAGGGGTGTTCCAGCTTGGCAATACGGCAGCAGTTGCGGAGGGGAATCGTTTGAGGGGTATTCTTCAACGGCCAGGGTAGCCGGATGACAGACCGCCTCCGCGACAAGATTATCCCCGTCAGCACGATCCTGCTGGGACTGGTCATCGTCTGGTATATCGGCGCGGTGTTCATGAACGCGCCGTTCCAGCGCGATCTTGACCGGCGCGGCGATGTCACACGAACCACGCTGGAGTTCGTGCAGGCGACGCTGTCGCAGCCGAAACCGACGCTGCCGGCGCCGCATCAGGTGGCAGCCAATTTCTTCGAAAACACTTTTTTGCGAAAAATCACCAGCAACCGCAGTCTCGTCTACCATTCCTGGGTGACGCTCTCGTCGACGCTGGTCGGCTTCCTGTTCGGCACGGCGCTCGGCATCGCGATCGCCGTCGGCATCGTTCACCTGAAATCGCTCGACCGCAGCCTGATGCCGTGGATCATCGCCTCGCAGACCATCCCCATCCTCGCCATCGCGCCGATGATCATCGTCGTGCTGGCGGCGGTGAACGTCACCGGCCTGATCCCCAAGGCGATGATCTCGACCTATCTGTCGTTCTTCCCGGTCGCGGTCGGCATGGTGAAGGGTCTTCGTTCGCCCGACCTGCTGCATCTCGACCTGATGCACACCTACAACGCCAGCAAGTCGCAAGTGTTCTGGAAGCTCAGGGTGCCGGCCTCGGTGCCGTTCCTGTTCGCCTCGATGAAGGTGGCGGTGGCCGCAAGCCTAGTTGGCGCCATTGTCGGCGAACTCCCGACCGGCGCGGTGGCCGGCATCGGCTCAAAACTTCTGGCGGGCTCGTATTACAGCCAGACCATCGACATCTGGGCGGCGTTGGTGGCGGGTTCGGTGGTGGCGGCGCTGCTGGTGGCGCTGGTCGGGCTCGCCGGAAAGATCGTCGAGCGCGCCATGGGAGCGCGGCCGGCATGAGATCGTTCCGGCTTTCCTGGCAGGCGCTTTTTGCCATCGTGCTGATGATAGCCGCGCTCTTCACGCTGCCGATCACCACGCCGGCGGTGGGATTTGACGCGCCCGCGGTCTCGGCTTTGATGGCCACGCTGATCTTCGCGCTTCTGATCGCTGCGATCCTCGCCGATGCGTCGGGCGCGTCACCGTTGGTGCGCGCAGCGGCGCTGTTTGTCGGAGCGCATCTGGCGGTAGCCCTGCTCATCAATGAGATTGCCGGACGGGACGGGGCAGCGCGCGTCTCGTTCTTCCTGCTGGTCGCGGCCGCCTGGCTGCTCGCATGGCGCTGCGTCGCGATTCTTTCCACCCTGCAGCCGCTTCAGCGCTGGGCTCAAATCCTGCTCCGGCTTGTCATCCCGGCCATCTTCGGCCTGTGGCTGCTGATCATCTGGGAGGCGATCACGCGCGGCGCGGGGATTCCCTTCATCCTCCTGCCACCGCCAAGCGCCGTCGGCGCGCGTATCGCTAGCTCGCTGCCGATCCTCGCCGCCGACGTGCAGCAGACCATCTTCAAGGCCGCATTCGCCGGCTACGCGATGGGCTGCGCGGCGGGTTTCGTCGTCGCCATCCTCGCCGACCGGTTCCTGTTCCTGCGGCGCGGCCTGATGCCGATCGGCAACATGGTGTCGGCGCTGCCGATCATCGGCGTGGCGCCCATTATGGTCATGTGGTTCGGCTTCGGCTGGGAATCCAAGGCTGCGGTGGTCGTCATCATGACGTTCTTCCCGATGCTCGTGAACACGGTGGCGGGGCTGGCGGCCAGTGGCCACATGGAGCGCGACCTGATGCGCACCTATGCCTCGTCGTACTGGCAGACGCTGATAAAACTGCGCCTGCCGGCGGCCGCGCCCTTCATCTTCAACGCGCTGAAGATCAATTCGACGCTGGCCCTCATCGGCGCCATCGTCGCCGAGTTCTTCGGCACGCCGGTCGTCGGCATGGGGTTCCGCATCTCGACCGAAGTCGGGCGCATGAACATCGACATGGTGTGGGCCGAAATCGCGGTTGCGGCGCTCGCGGGTTCCGTCTTTTATGGCGTGGTCGCCCTGTTCGAGAGGGCCGCCACGTTTTGGCATCCGTCTGTCCGTGGTGGATAGACTTATCCAGAGGGTAGAAAAAATGAAAAGAACGATGGTTTCTCTGCTTGCCGGCGCGATGTCGCTGGCCGCCTGGCAGGCGCTCGCCGCCGACCCGGTCACGCTGCAGCTCAAATGGGTGACGCAGGCGCAGTTCGGCGGCTATTACGTCGCCAAGGAAAAGGGTTTTTACGAGGAGGAGGGCCTCGACGTCACGATCAAGCCGGGCGGCCCGGACATTGCGCCCGAACAGGTGATCGCCGGCGGTGGCGCCGACGTCATCGTCGACTGGATGGGCGGCGCGCTGGCAGCCCGCGAAAAGGGCGTGCCGCTGGTCAACATCGCCCAGCCTTTCAAGAAGGCCGGCATGGAGCTGGTCTGCCCGAAGGATGGACCGGTCAAGACCGAGGCCGACTTCAAGGGCCACACGCTGGGCGTCTGGTTCTTCGGCAATGAATATCCATTCTACGCCTGGATGAACAAGCTTGGCTACAAGACCGAGGGCGGAGCCGACGGCGTCACCGTGCTGAAACAGTCCTTCGACGTGCAGCCGCTGATCCAGAAGCAGGCCGACTGCATCTCGGTCATGACCTACAATGAATACTGGCAGCTGATCGACGCCGGCTACAAGCCGGAAGACCTGATCGTCTTCAACTATACGGCAATGGGCAACGACCTGCTCGAGGACGGCCTCTACGCCATGGAGGACAAGCTCAAGGATCCGGCCTTCGAGGACAAGATGGTGCGCTTCGTGCGCGCTTCGATGAAGGGCTGGAAATACGCCGTCGACAATCCCGACGAGGCGGCCGAGATCGTGGTCGAGGCCGGTGGGCAGGACGAGAACCACCAGAAGCGCATGATGGGCGAGGTGGCGAAGTTGATCGACAATGCCGACGGCAAGCTGATCGAGGCGGCCTACAAGCGCACCGCCGACGCGCTGCTGGCGCAGAAGATCATCACCAAGGAGCCGTCCGGCGCCTGGACGGCGGCGATCACGGACAAGGCGATCAAGTAGCAGCGCAGGTTCCAGCGAAGATCGGGAAGGGGCGGGCGACCGCCCCTTTTCAATGGCAGGTGCCGAATTTTGTATCTGCTACACTTTGAATCCTTCTCGGCGCACTCTTGAGGTGCCACCTTAATGGTGGCATATTGGCGATGGAAAAGCGCAAGCCCAGCTACGATTTGACGGCGATAAAGGCGGCGCTTAGCACGCCGGAAACATTGTCAATGACGGTAACAGCGCGCCGCAATGCGCTCCAACTTGGGTTCGATGCAGCCGGCGTGGTGGAGGTCATCCAAGGTCTCGAGCGACGGACGTTTCAGAAATCAATGACCACCTACGCCGATCATCGAATTTAGCAGGATGTCTATAAGGCGAGGGCGCGTGATTTGGTGCTCTATGTAAAATTCCAGGCAGACGTCGTGACAGATTTTACCGTGATGTCGTTCAAGGAAAAATGAGATGGTTACAGAGCGCATGCTTCCGGAGACGATGGTTTCCCCCGAAACCGGTGAGCAACTGGTTCGAAGCGTGCGGCCGTTTATCGTTACCTACAAAGGACACACCATAACGGTGGATCAACCAGGATACTATAACCCGCGCAACGAAGAAGATGCGGTGTTCGTTGGGCGGGACATGGAGCCGTCCGACACAGCTTGGCGCGAACTCCGTCGCCGCGTCGACGGTCTCCCGTCACCTGCGACAATCAAGGAAATCCGCGCCAAACTGAAACTCTCCCAGCGCGAGGCGGGGGAACTCTTCAAGGTCGGGGAAAACGCCTTCGACAAATATGAGCGCGGCCTCGTCGAACCGAGCGGCCCGACGATGCAACTCATGAAACTGCTGTCGAAGCATCCGGAACTGGTCGACGAGTTGCGGAAATAGGCTGCGGTGCCGCCGCGCCGCCGATGCCCTGGACGATCATCACCACGAGAGGCAGGCGCTTTCGACAGAGTTCAGCGCGTCATCAACCCGATCGCCACCACATTCGCTAGGTCGATGAAGAAGGCCGAGACCAGCGGAAGGATGATGAAGGCGATCGGCGCTGCGCCGTGGGTCTTGGTCACCGCCGTCATGTTGGCGATTGCCGTCGGCGTCGCGCCCAGCGTGATGCCGGTAAAGCCGGCCGACAGCACAGCCGCATCGTAGGTCCGGCCCATGGACGGGAAGACGACCAGCAGGATGTAGACGACGGTAGCGAGCGTCTGTACGGCGAGAATCAGGATGAGTGCCGGACCCAGGCCGCCGAGCGTCCAGAGTTGCATGCTCATGAGCGACATCGACAGGAAGATGTTGAGCGACAGATCCGAAATCAGGGACAGGGAGCGGGTGCGCGTTGGCCACTCCAGCCTGGGCAGGAAGCGCGGGACCGTGTTCGTCAGCACAATGGCGACGAGAAGGCAGACCACGAAGGCGGGCATCTTGATGCCGATTTCGTCGACCAGTTCCCACACGGCGACGCCGACAAGGATGGCGACGTTGAGCACGAGGATGGTGCGCAGCAGGCTGACGTGATTGAGATCGTCGTCCCGCGGTTTGTCGTTGTCGGGCAGGCCGACCACGAGCGTGTCCCCGACCGGCCCGGAAAGCTTGTTGCGGGCGATGAGGTAGCCCGCGATTGGGCCGCCGACAAGACTTGCCAGCACAAGACCGAGCGTGGCGACGGCTATGCCGACCTCGAGCGCGTTGCCGATGCCGAAACGTTGCGCGACGATCGGCGCCCAGGCAATCGTGGTGCCGTGTCCGCCCATCAGCGAGGCTGAGCCGACAAACACCGTAAGTCCCTCGGGCAGGCCGAGCAGGTGCACGCCGCCGATCGCAATCAGATTCTGGATGACCAGGAACAGCAGCGTGATCGCGAGCAGGATCGCAAGCGCCTTTCCACCGGCGAGCAGATCGGCGAGCCGCGCATTCAGTCCGATGCCGGTGAAGAAATAGAGAAGCAGCGTGTCGCGCGCGCCCAGTTGGAAACTGATCGAGACGTCGAACAGTTCGTAGGCGAGCCAGGTAGCGACCGAAGCCAGAAATCCCCCCGTCACGGCCTCAGGAATATTCCAGCGTCGCAACTGCGGTATCAGGCCGTTGATGCCCGCTCCGAGGAAGAACACGACGATCGAGATCGTGAACGTCAGCAGTGCCGGAACGGTGAGACTGGTCATTTGAAGGACTTTCGATGGACCGGCACCGGGAACGTATTCGTTTGGAAGGCTGTGCGAACCTCTACCGCCGCTCCCGAATCTGCGTCAGCGTCCGCGTCGGCGTAATCGCCTCCGGATCGAGTTTTACCTCGACGATCGCCGGCTTGCCGCTCGCCCGTGCCCGTTCGAAGGCCGGGGCGAACTGGTCCGTCTTTTCCACCGTCTCGCCATGCCCGCCATAGGCGCGGGCGAGAGCCGCAAAATCCGGGTTCTTCAGGTCGGTACCGTAGACGCGGCCTGGATATTCGCGCTCCTGGTGCATTCGGATCGTGCCGTAGGTGCCGTTGTTGACGACGATTACCACGATCGGCAAGTCGTATTGCACGGCGGTGGCGAATTCCTGCCCGTTCATCAGGAAACAGCCGTCGCCGGCGAAACAGATGACGTCCCGCACCGGAAAAAGCTGCTTTGCGGCGACGGCGGCCGGCATGCTGTAGCCCATCGAGCCCGAAGTGGGCGCCGCCTGCGTGGCGAAGCGCCGCGAGCGGTGGAAGCGATGCACCCAGGTGGCGTAGTTGCCCGCGCCGTTGGTAATGATCGCGTCGTCCGGCAGCACCGTTTCGAGGTAGCGCATAATCGGCCCCATGGCGACCGGTCCCGGTCCGCTTTCCGGCGGCGTCGACCAGTCGAGATAGGCGGCGTGGAGGCGCTCCGTTTCCGTCTCCCAGACAGGCGTCGCTTCGGGCGCGGTGGCGGCGAAGGCTTCAACGAAAGAGGCGGGCGACGCATTGATCGCCACCGTGGGGCGATAGACGCGGCCGAGTTCTTCCGGATCGGCGTGAACATGCACCAGCGTCTGGTCGGGGTAGGGGCTTTTCAGCAGCGTATAGTCGGATGACGGCATCTCGCCCAAACGTCCGCCGACCATGAGAACGAGATCGGCCTGCTTGATGTAGCTTGCGAGTTTTGGATTCGGGCTGATGCCGACATCGCCCGCGTAACAGGGGTGCAGATGGTCGAACAGCATCTGGCGGCGGAAGGAAACGCCGACCGGCAGCGCCCACGCTTCGGCTGCCTTCTCGAAAGCGGACTTGGCTTCCGCCGTCCAGCGCGTGCCGCCGAGGATGACGAAGGGCCGCTTGGCGTTGGCCAGCAATTCGGCAAGCTGCCGCATCTCCGGTTCGCCCGGCCGCGTTTCGACCGGCGTCCAGCGTCTTGCAGCCGGCGCTTCGGCCTCGCTCGTCAGCATGTTTTCCGGCAGTGCGATGACCACCGGTCCCGGCCGTCCGGAAGTCGCGACCGAGAAGGCGCGCGTCACGATCTCGGGGATGCGCGCGGCATCATCGATCTCCGTCGCCCATTTGGCGATGGGGCCGAAGAAGGCGCGGTAATTCACTTCCTGAAACGCCTCGCGCTCGCGTGCGCGGTTGTCGATCTGGCCGATGAACAGGATCATCGGGATCGAATCCTGCATGGCGATGTGGACGCCGGCCGAAGCATTGGTGGCGCCGGGGCCACGGGTGACGAAGCAGATGCCGGGCTTTCCGGTCAGCCTTCCGTGGCAGTCGGCCATCATTGCCGCGCCACCTTCCTGACGGCAGACGATGGTCTTGATCGGCGAGTCGTGGAGCGCGTCGAGTACCGCCAGATAGGATTCCCCCGGCACGCAATAAAGGCGGTCCACGCCGTTGGCTTCCAGTGCATCGACAATCAACTGTCCGCCGGTCTTCATGGCGCGTTCTTCTCCAGTTCGGCAAGGATTTCGGCCGTATGTTCGCCAAGCCGGGGCGAGGGGCGCTCGTAGGCCAGCGGCGTCTGCGAATAGACGATCGGCGTGCGTACGGACGGCAGGGTGTTGCCGTGGCCATCATCCAGGTCCAGCCGCATCTTTCGCGCAACGGTCTGCGGGTCGGCAAAACTGTCTTCGATGCTGTTGATGGGGCTGGCCGGGACGCCGGCCGTTTCAAGCTTTGCCAGAAGAGAAGCGCGGTCGAAGCTGGCCAGTTTTTCGATCATGGCGGCGCGCAATGCAGGGCGATTGGCGACCCGCGCCGAGTTGGTTGAATAATCTGGATGGTCGGGAAGCCCATCCAAACCCACGATAGCGCAGAATTTTCGGAACTGGCTGTCGTTGCCGGTCGCCAGGATGAAATGGCCGTCGGCCACCGGCAGCACCTCATAGGGAGCTATGTTCGGATGGGCGTTGCCCATGCGGGTCGGCGTGTTGCCCGAAACCAGGAAGTTCATGTTCTGGTTGGCGAGCACGGCGATCTGCGCGTCGAACAACGCCATGTCGATATGCTGGCCCTGGCAGGTCGCCTCGGCATGGCGAAGCGCACCCTGTATCGCGATGACGGAATAGAGGCCTGTAAAAATGTCGCTTACGGCGACGCCTACCTTTTGGGGCTCACCGTCGGCCGCGCCTGTGATCGACATCAGGCCCGACATGCCCTGTACGATGAAGTCGTAGCCGGCGCGCGCCGCATAGGGCCCATCCTGGCCGAAACCGGTGATCGAGCAGTAGATCAGTTTTGGATTGAGTTTTCGTAGGCTGTCATAGTCCAACCCGTACTTCTTCAGCCCGCCGAGTTTGAAGTTCTCGATGAGCACATCGGCGGAAGCCGCTAATTTTCTCACCGTTTCGGCGCCCTCCGGCGTCGCGAAATCTACCGCGATCGAACGTTTTCCGCGATTGCAGGAATGGTAATAGGCCGACGACAGATTCTCGCCGTCATGGCCGGTGACGAAGGGCGGCCCCCATTTGCGCGTGTCGTCGCCTTCCGGACTTTCCACCTTGATGACGTCCGCGCCGAGGTCGGCCAGCAACTGCCCGGCCCAGGGTCCTGCGAGGATGCGGGCGAGTTCGATGACGCGGATACCGTGAAGGGGTGGATTGGACATGAGTGCCGGGCTGGAACCTGAGGGCAGTTCATTTTCTGCCGCTTGCGCTAAATCGGCTGTCTAAATGCCTCCCGGGGCCAGGAAAGTAAACTGTCCCCAGCGTTTACCCTGCGACCGTTCTCTTGGCCCAGCCGACGAAATCCGCAGTGATCTCATCGCGGTTGATGTCGTTCAAGCCTTCGTGGCGCGTCTCCGGCCAAACCTTTGAATACAGATTCGAAAAGCCCATTTTGCGCATGCGCGCCGCCAGTTCCTCGACGGCCTTGCCGTTCACCGTCGAAGGATCGGCACCGCCCCCCGCCAGATTGAACGGAAGGTCGCGGCGCACTGCCGAAAAGCTCCGGTCGTCGGCGCCCGTGAAAACCATTTCGAACACGTCCTGCCACATCGAAACCGAGGCATCCCAGCCGCACAGCGGGTCGGCGACATATTTGTCGACCTCCGCCGGATCGCGCGACAGCCAGTCGGCAGGCGTGCGGTGGTTGGGGATCTTCTTTCCCCAATCCTGAAACGTCAATTTCGGCAGGATGCGCGAAGGCACGTCGGAGCCCAGCCGGAATTTTTCCCAGGCGAGGATCGCCTGGCCGACGCGGCCGAGAAAACCGGGCGAGAAATTCGCGTTCCAGACCGCCGCGCCGGCCAGATGATCGGACCGGCGCAGCACCGAATTCAGCGTGACGATGCCGCCCATCGAATGGCCGAAGATGATCAGCGGCAGGTCTGGGTGTTCGCTGGAAATCTGACGGTGCACGGCATCGATGTCGGCCAGCACTTTTTCGACGCCGCCGTTCGCCGCGAAGCGGCCAGGGAAGGCGTCTGCGGCCTTCGTGTGGCCATGGCCGCGATGATCATGCGCGTACACGTGGAAGCCTGCCGCCGCCAGCCGGTCGGCGAAACGGTCATAGCGCGCCGAATGCTCGGCCATGCCGTGATTGACCTGGATGACGCCGACCGGTCTGCCTTCGGCCGGCGTCACGGTCTGCGAAACCAATGCGCCAGTCGGCGTGGCGAATTCCCGACGGACGCGTTTAGCCATGCCGAACCTGACCTGTCCGCTTTGGTGGGAGGTGAGTATCATAGTCTGGCACAGCCATAGCCGATGGCGGAAGAGGCAACAATGAAGCCGGCCGGCTAGGGCGCCTGCTCAGGGCTTCAACCGCGACAGGAGGGCGACGAGTTCCGCCTGTCTGCTGACGCCGGCTTTTTCGAAGACGTTCTTGAGATAGCTGCGAACCGTGCCGCGGCTGATGCGCAGCCGCCGCGAGATGCTGGCGAGGTCGACGCCCTCGGCCAGCAGGCAGGTGACATCGGCCTCGCGATCCGTGAGGTCGAAGATCGGCTGGATCGTGGCGGGGTCGAGTCTGATCGGCGCCGTGACAGGATCACGCTCGATCAGCACGCCTATCGCAGCGGCTGCGAGAAACACGTCGCGCACCCGGTTGGGAATGGGATGAACTTGCAGCACGTAGTGGCGTCCGTCCGCGCCGGTCAGCGGCGCCAGGCCGATCCGGCCGTATGGCGCCAGCGCTCCGTCGATTGCCGCGTCCAGTGCCGCCTGCTCTCTCGGATGGTAAGCGCACAGCCGCTGCCTGCGTATGCATAGAGGGGAAGAGGCATCGGCTTCGCCGGCCTGTTGCCCGGAGATCAGCCTGCCCCAGCCGTCGAATTCCAGAACCGTTTCGCCTCGATGCGCGAGCATCCGCGCCATGCCGCGGGCTTCGGCGCGCAGCGACGCCTCGGCGATCCGCGCAGCCGCCCGCAGCTCGGGCAGCGCCGCGTCGAGGGCATCGGCATCGCCGCGGCTGTAGGGACCAGCCTGCACACGCCGCTTCAGGCTCAGCTCGACATACTGGTTCGCGCCGGAGGACAGGACGGCGTTGGCATGCCAGAAGATGCCGACGGGCCGCAGGAACTCATTGTAAAAGGGATCGCGCGCCAGCAACTCGTCCGTATAGTCGTCATGGTCGACCCGAAAGCCACCCGCGAGCTGCGGGTTTACCCGTTCATAGCGGGAGTTCGGCGGCGCGCGGCCGGCAGCGAAGGCGGCGACCATTTCGGATGCCTCCTCGGTTGCCACGCCGACCACCATATTGTTGTGATTGTTGCGCATCAGCACGGCGTCGCGGGCACCGGCGGCATAGGCGAAGCGCTGCAACGCTTCTTCCCAACCATGCGCCATAAGCGCGGCTGAAACGACATCGCCGGCCGCCGCCTTCAACTCGTCCGTCCGAAGCATCCGTGCCCTAACCCCGCCCGTTGCCGGGGGCAAATGCCGGAGCGCCGCTCCGGTCGGGTGCTGCCGCACGCCAGCACCCCTAAACAGGGGATGCGTACCATGCGTGGCCAAACTATGCTTTGTGCTCCAAGGCTTGGCAAGATGTTTGTCCGGCCGGTTTTTCGATTCGGAAGACTTGCGCTGCTTTGTGTGCGTGGGCTGAGCTTCTCCTGCCTAACGCAAACTATGAGCGAGCCAGGCCGGGCGGCAATTTGAACAGCCGCCATTTTCGGAATACTGCGCCGGCAAATCATCGTGATCCGAACACCTGGCGGCGGGGGGCGATCTTTTTGATTTTGCGCCGGGCATCGATCATTTCGCTGATTGGCCATGGAGTTGGGCGGTCAATAGTAGGCGACAGGTTCGCCGGGAGCAGTAATGCTCCCGGCGCTTGACGTCTTCCGGTCCGGCAGAAGCCAGACGATGGACGCTACACGATGAAGAAGTCCGCGTTGGTGACGCCGAGCCCCGCGGTCAGTGTGGCGAATATCGTATCGCCGCCGATCGCATTGCCGTTGGTATCGTATCTGAGAATGCCGGTATCGGTCTCGTAGATGATACGGTGTGCCGCTGTCGTCGCCACGCCTGCGGCATTGGCCACGAACTGATCCGCCGTCAAAACGCCAACGCCGATGATCGCGTTGAAGATGGCATTCTCCAACTGGATCGTGTCGTTGACGAAGTTGAAGTCGGTGATGTCATCGACATTGGTCACGCCAAGCGCGGTGTCGAACAGGAAGTTGTCGTTGTTGCCGCCGCCTGTCATGGTGTCGCTGCCCGCCCGGCCGTTGAGCGTATCCGCGCCGCTGCCGCCGACAAGGAGGTTGACCGCACCGTTACCGGTCAGCGTGTCGGCGAAGTTCGAGCCAGTGAGGTTTTCCACCGACGAATAGGTGTCGCCGGCCGCATCGCCGGTGTTGATCGCCGGAGTTGTGAGGCTAGCAATCACGCCTGCGGCGGCCGTGCTGTAGGAAGCCGTGTCCGTGCCGTTGCCTCCAGACAGAGCGTCCGCGCCGGTGCCTCCGACCAGCGTGTCGTTGCCGTCCTGCCCGAACAAATTGTCGTCGCCACCGAGACCTGTGATGAGGTCGTCGCCGGCGCCGCCGATGATGCTGTTGGCGCTGTTGGTGCCGGTGAGATTGTCGGCGAAGGCCGAGCCCGTCAGGTTCTCGATCGAACTGTAGGTGTCGCCCGCCGCCTCGCCGGTGTTGGTTGCCGGGCTGAGCAGAGCCGCGGTTACGCCCGATGCGGCGTTCTCATAGCTGGCCCGGTCGCTGCCCGCGCCGCCGGAGAGAGCATCCGCGCCGGCGCCGCCGTTCAGCACGTCGTTGCCGTCCTGGCCGAACAGATTGTCGTCGCCGCCGAACCCGACGATGCTGTCGTCACCGGCGCCGCCGATGACGCTGTTGGCGCCGTTGGTGCCTTTCAGCGTGTCGTTAAAGGCGGAACCGGTCAGGTTCTCGATCGAGGTGAAGGTGTCGCCCAGCGCCTCTCCGGTGTTGGTCGCCGGGCTGAGCAACGCCGCCACGACGCCGGCGGCCGCATTCTCATAGGTGGCGCGGTCGCTGCCGGCGCCGCCGGCAAGGTCGTCAGCGCCGGTGCCGCCATTCAGAACGTCGTTGCCGTCATTGCCGAACAGATTGTCGTCGCCGCCAAGCCCGATCAGCACGTCGTCGCCGGTTCCGCCGAGAATGCTGTTATTGCCGTTGTTGCCGGTCAGCGCGTCGGCGAAGGCCGAGCCGGTGAGGTTCTCGATCGAATTGTAGGTGTCGCCCGCGGCGTCGCCGGTATTGCCTGCCGGATTGGACAGGCTGGCGATCACGCCGGCCGCCGCGTCCTCGTAGGAGGCCCGATCACTGCCGAGGCCGCCGGACAGATTGTCAGCGCCGGCGCCGCCGACCAGGAGGTCGTTGCCGTCGTTTCCGAACAGATTGTCGCCCGCGCCTAGGCCAACGAGCTTGTCGTCGTCATTGCCGCCGAGGATGCTGTTGACGCCGTTGTTGCCCGTCAGCGTGTCGGCGAAGGCCGAGCCGGTGAGGTTTTCGATCGACGCATAGGTGTCGCCGGCCGCTTCACCGGTGTTGACGGACGGATCGAACAGGCTCGCCACCACGCCGGAGGTGGCGTTGGCATACGTCGCCCGGTCGGTGTCGAGGCCGCCGGAGAGCAGGTCGCCGCCGCCGCCGCCTTCCAGCACATCGTTGCCACCGGTGCCGAACAACTCGTCGCGCACGGACGTGCCGCGTATCTGCTCGCTGTCATTATCCCCGAGGACGATCAGACGGTCGTTCTCGACGCCGGCCGGATCGAAGTCCTGGACCTGCAACTGCGACAGGTCGACCGAGGTGGCGCCAAGCATCTCGACGCGGAACTTGTCCGGGCTGCTATTGAGGCTGAAGTCGACGACCAGGTTGGCGGCGAGGCCTGCCCCGATCTGGTCGGCCCGGACGGTCACCGAGGTTGCCGTGTTGGGGAACTGGATCTCGATCTCCTCGATCGAAAACAGCGTCGTGTCGACGAGGCTGATGTCGCCAGTCGCCAGGATGCGGTCGCTGTCGGCGCCGCCGTCGATCGAGTCGTTCTTGAAGGCGTCGAGACCGCCGCCCTGGAACGTATCGTTGCCGGCATTGCCCGAGGCGATGTCGCTCAGGCTGTCGACAAGGATCGTGTCGCTCGCGGCGTCGCTGGTCGAAAAGCGCTGGCCCTGGAGGATCTGCCCGACCACGTCGCCTGCGGTGGCATTGGTGTGGAATGTCGCCAGTTGGCCGTTGTTCATGGCCGCGATCGAAACGTCGAAATCGTTGTGAGTGGTGCCGGTGCTCGAGGCGGTCAGGATTGCCCCGGTGTTCTGGTCGACGAGGGTCCAGACCGGGTCGTTGTGCCCGAACACGTCATTGATCGTGCCGACCGCGATCATGCCGTTCGAAAGCACCGTGGCTGATGGCCCGGTGTCGTTCGAAGTGTTCTGTGAAATGTCGTCCCAGTCGACGAAATTGCCGAGGGCGTCGAAGCGGGCGAGCGTGACGTCGATGTCGCCGTCCCAACCGTTGTCCTCATAGGCGATGGCGAAGCCGCCATTGTCGAGCGCAACCACGCTGGCGTTGCGGTTCACGGTGCCGATGTTGTCCAGCAGCGTCGGCGCATGCCGCACTGTGCCGTTGGCTTCGTAGACGGCATACCACATCTCGTTGCTGGAGCCGATGTTGCGGTGCCAGGCAACGGCGAAGCCGCCGTCGGCCAGTCCGACGACGCTCGGGTTCTGGTCATTGGCGCCGCTGGCGTCGACCGCGAAGTTCAGGAGCAGGTTGCCGTCATTGTCGTAAATCCGGAGGTCCACGTCGTTGTCCGTGCCGCCGAAGAAATCCTGGATGGCGACGACAAAACCGCCGCCGGTCAGGGCCGCCACTTCGGGATCAAGGACGTCAGGCCCGGCCTCGCCGATGCTGGTGTCGACCCGCACGGTCGCACCCGTGGTCGTGACGATGCGGAATGACATGTCGGTGCCGATGTCCGAGAGCACGACGAGGTTTCCGTTGCTGAGCTGGGTCACCGCCGAGTCGACGCCGGTGATGACCGACGCGCTTCCCGCAACGTCTCCGTCAGCCTCGAAGGTCGTGAGGTCGGTGTGCCCGATATGATCGCCGACGACGGCGACGCCGCCGTCGGACAGGCTGGTGGCGTCGGCACGTCCCGTTATGGAGAAAGGATCGATGCTCTCGACGAAACCGAATGAAAAGCTTGTGGTGATGGCCATGGATCGAACTCCCGTTCTGGTTACGGTTGATCCGGATTGCGCGGCGCGCCCGGTCCCCGAGCCGGAATTGGCCGGTTCTCGCGCGGCAAGGGCAGGGCAACAGGCGGCCGTCGGGCGCGGCAGAACACACGCCGCCCGTATCAGGACCGCATCCAGATGAGCCCAGCCAAAACGACTAAGACAACGCGCCAGTCTCCCACCCAGGACACAAGGGCGTTGACAGTCCCGTCTAACCCGTCGCGCGGATGACCCAAGCAGCCCGCGTCGTAAGGGTGATTTGTGCGAATTTTTCCCGTTCCATTGCTTGTTCTGTAAAGCAACGGATCAGTTGTTTACCACATTGACCCAGCGTCCACATCACGGGACGGGCGAAGCTCCAGAAAGGAGAAAGGGAGCCTCAAGATGTATTGGTTAAACAACTTTTGTTTTTCTTATCTTACGCCGTGACGATCACTTCGTGCAAGGAAAAATTGCGAATTCTCCCACAATCAATGATTGATTCCGCTTTTCACTCGCCTCGGGCGCGGCGTTTTTCATTTGTGAACAGAGAGTTGGGGGTTCGGCACGATATTTGAGTTTCATACAACTTTGTTGGGAGTCGCAACATTCAGGTGCTTTTCGTCAACCCTGCGTTTAGCGGCGCCGGCGAGTTGCCGCCGCATTGCCGGGATTTTGGACCGACGCACTTGGCGATTGCCGTTTGGCGCCGCTTCGCCTACATAGCGCGCAACCCTCCGAAACCTCTCCGAAGGATTTTGCGCGCGTGGCACGCCAGTTCATCTATCACATGTCGGGCCTGTCCAAGGCCTATGGCACCAAGAAGGTGCTGGATAATGTCCATCTCTCCTTCTACCCCGACGCCAAGATCGGAATCCTCGGCCCCAACGGCTCGGGCAAGTCGACGATCCTGCGCATCATGGCGGGCCTCGACAAGGAGTTCCAGGGCGAGGCCTGGCTGGCCGAGGGCGCGACCGTCGGCTACCTCGCGCAGGAGCCGCAGCTCGATCCCAACAAGACCGTGTTCGAGAACGTCATGGACGGGGTCAAGAAGAAGACCGCCATCATCGAGCGCTACAACGAGCTGATGATGAACTATTCCGACGAGACGGCCGACGAGTCCGCGAAGCTGCAGGACGAGATGGACCGGCAGAACCTCTGGGATCTCGAACAGCAGGTCGAGATGGCCATGGAGGCGCTGCAGTGCCCGCCAAAGGACGCCGAGGTCACCAACCTCTCCGGCGGTGAGCGTCGCCGCGTGGCGCTCTGCCGCCTGCTGCTGGAGCAGCCCGACCTGCTGCTGCTCGACGAGCCGACCAACCATCTCGACGCTGAGACCACGCAATGGCTGGAAAAGCATCTTCGCGATTATCCCGGCTCGGTGCTGATCATCACCCACGACCGCTACTTCCTCGACAACGTCACCGGCTGGATTCTCGAGCTCGACCGCGGCCGCGGCATCCCCTACGAGGGCAACTACACAAAGTATCTCGACGCCAAGGCCAAGCGCCTCATCCAGGAGGGCCGTGAGGACGACGCCCGCCAGAAGGCGATCTGGCGCGAGCGCGAGTGGATCGCCTCCTCGCCGAAAGCCCGGCAGACCAAGTCGAAGGCGCGCATCACCGCTTATGAAGAGCTGCTGGAGCAGGCCCAGAACCGCAAGCCAACCGACACCCAGATTGTCATCCCGTCGTCCGAGCGGCTGGGCAATCGCGTCATCGAAGTCGAGAACATCGCCAAGGGTTTTGGCGAGGAGCTTCTGATCGAGAACCTGTCGTTCCGGCTGCCGCCCGGCGGTATCGTCGGTGTCATCGGTCCGAACGGCGCCGGCAAGACCACGCTGTTCAAGATGTTCACCGGCCAGGAAAAGCCGGACGCCGGCGTCGTCTCGATCGGCGAGACCGTGAAGATGGGTTATGTCGACCAGAGCCGCGATGCGCTCGACCCGAACAAAACAGTCTGGGAGGAGATTTCCGGCGGCGCCGAGGTGATAAAACTCGGCAAGCACGAGGTGAATTCGCGCGCCTACTGCTCGTCCTTCAATTTTCGCGGCGGCGACCAGCAGCAGAAGGTCGGTAATCTGTCAGGCGGCCAGCGCAACCGCGTGCACTTGGCCAAGATGCTGAAGAATGGCGGCAACGTGCTCCTGCTCGACGAACCGACCAACGATCTCGACACCGAGACGCTGGGCGCGCTGGAGGACGCTTTGGAAGCCTATGCCGGCTGCGCCGTCATCATCAGCCACGACCGCATGTTCCTAGACCGCATGGCCACCCACATGCTGGCCTTCGAGGGCGACGCTCATGTCGAGTGGTTCGAGGGCAACTTCGAGGACTACGAGAAGGACAAGGCCCGCCGGCTGGGACCGGAGGCAATGGTGCCGCACCGCATGACGCATAAGAGGCTAACGCGGTAGTTAGACCAAGCTGTCTGCGGGTTCTGCGCGGATATACGCTTCCGCGAAATCTTTCGACAAGAAACGGATCACCTCCCGATAGTCAGGGTGGTGGTTCGCTTCATCCGCTGATTTCGATACGACGAAACAGTGAACTTCTTCCTCTATGATGAAGGTCAGGTCGTCGCTGCCTATAGGGCTTGCATGACGAGCGCCGCAGGATGGGCATTCTTCGTCGCAAGCGCATGACCATTCGTCTTCCCAGGTCTCGCCGCATCGATAGCATTCGTAGTGATTGCGATACCAAGCCATGCGGTTCCTCCCTGAACAGCCCTGTCAAAACTATAATATTATAGGTTGAATACGTCGATACCGTCCTCTCGATACGAATTTCAGGTATCCGCTATCTCGCAGAACTTGAAGTTGCTGTCGTATCTTCGGCTTGACATTGTTGTTGTCGGGATAGCGGCGCGCGAGCATGGGCGCGAACTCGTAAATCTCATTGATCTCGAATTCTCGATCGCCAAACATGTCGACGCATTTCATAACCTCGATAAGCCATCCCCTCATCTCCGCTGGCTGGCCACGAAGAAAAATCGTCTGCTTCCATTGCGCAAGAACGTGTACTTGGGGAATCGCAATACTATTCTTGACCAAATGAATCCTTCCGGTTTGCGGAACTCTGCTCAGCAGTATATTCGAGCCAACCCAACCTGCGCGGCGTGCTGTTGCAGCCAGTGGTTTTCGCTGTTCGACGATCTCGGGAACAAAGAAATGTTTCGGTATTATGCATAGGTCGGTGACGGCGGCTTTGCTGGCATCGTAGTTGAGCAAGAGCAGGTTCGGATTACTCGCCGATTTCAGACGTTCCATTTTCGTGGAGTAGGCACCATTCGCTAGCATCGCTCCAAAAGGCTTTTTCTGGCTTTTCAGTTCGTATTGGTCGTTGCAGCGCGGGCAATAGAAATCTGCAAGCGGCAGATTGGCTGGAAATTGTAGAACTTCCGGGTTCCCGCAATTGGGGCAGTAAAGCCACTCGGACACCCACTGTTCCGTCCATATGCGTGCGCGCTGCGAGGCGCTCACATAGATTGTGTTTGGTTCTCTAAATCCGAATTTCATATGAGCTCTGACTTGTCCCGCGCATAACCTACCTGAAATGCGATTCTGAATCCTATTCGGTTTGGTTGTGCGTCCATCACGGTATCCGGTACAGAAGCTGTGGGTGGCGCATGAAGCGATGGCAAGGCCGCCGGTATGAAGGCGGTCCCGCACCCCGGCACCTTCGTCGATGCAACCGCCGATCATGGCGGCGCCGTAAAGGTGTAAACAAGCTGCTTGAAGTCAGGCATCCTCGGACGTCTGTGCCAAACAGGGGCAACGATATGGAAAACATCGACCGGCTGGACGACATCCGCACCAAGCTGATCACCGCCAAAGAAGTCTTGGAACGGGCGCGCTACCGCGTGGATGCGCTGGACCTGATCCTCGAGGGCGTGCCTGACCAAAAAATCCGGGGCGCCGGCCAAGAAGTGTTCGGCCTGACCACCGAGCAACTGGACACGCTGGACGACCGGCTCGACGAGATCTATCGCGATGTCTCCGCGATCGTGCGCGAAGCCCGCGACAAGGCGCCGGAATAAGCTCGGCGCGATACGTACAACCCGTTCCACGGCGTTGGTGATTTACGGCCGCGGGATGATTTTGTTCGCCGATATGTCGAAAGCCCGATCAGGCGACCGCCGCACTCGGTCCAACACTGCGGGGTTGTCAGCCTCTGTCAGGATAATTTTCTCAACTGTTTTCCCCATCTCTCCCTGTTGGAGCGATAATCCCGCCGCCTGTGTGTTGGAAAGGAGGCGGCCGTGGACGGAAGTGCGGCAATCAAGCAAAACCTGGAGGCGTTGAAGCGCATCCTCGTAACGCTCGTCGCCATGGCCGAGATGGGCGTCGGGAGGCCGGACGCCGGGAAGGTTGGCGCTAGGATGCCGTGCGCTGGGGGCGTCGGCGCTGGGGGACAGTTTACTTTCTTTCCGCGGAAAGGCGCGGCCGCTTCAAGGCAGGCGCTGGCGGAAAAAAGTAAACTGTCCCCGGCACTTACCCTTCCCCGCGCTCTCTATCTCGCCATCCTGCGGCTGTTGCGTCCGGCGGAAGCCGCCGCGCGGCGGCTGATCATCGCTGCGGCGCGCGGGATCGTGGTAACGCCTCCGCCACTACGCCCGCGCAAGCCAAAGCCCGCGACGTTGCGCGGGCCTCGCGCCTTCCTGCCAAAGGGGCCGAAGAAGCGTCGCCGGCCCGCCCCGCGCATCATCCTCTCGCTGTCGCTGCTCGATCCGCCGCGGCGGCCGTTCCGCATTTCGCGCCGCCCTGTGCCCGCCCACGCCGCCCCGCGCATATTGGGCCTCGATTTCAACGCGACGTACCGCCCGTTGCCGCCGCCGCCCTCTTCCGACGACCCCATCGACGCCGCCCGTCTCGGCCAGCGCCTTGCCGCGCTCACCGCCGCGCTCGACGACCTGCCGGGCCAGGCACAACGTTTCGCCCGCTGGAAGGCACGGCGCGACGCCGCGATCGCACGGGACGGACACGTCTCCAGCCGGCGCGTCTCGCCGCTGCGGCGCGGGCGTCCGCCCGGCGGCCGGCTGTCGCGCTACGATCCGGCTGCCGCCCATTCCGGAAAAATCCGAGAGGTCGACGAAATCCTGGCGCACGCGCATGCGCTGGCCGTCTACGCATTGGACAGCCACGACACGTCATGACGGCCCCCGACTTCACAAAGCGAAGAGTGAACGGCCGGCGCGGATTTTCGCCGCGCGGCGACGATGACGCTTGTCGCGATGGCGCGATCGATCTAGCAACGGCGCAAGCCGATCGAACATTTTCTAAAAACGCCGAGGCGCGGCTCGCACCATGCAAAAGACGACGAAAGACTGGTCCGCCCAAAAATACCTTCAATTCGAGGATGAACGCACCCGTCCTGCGCGGGACCTGCTGGCGCAGGTGCCGTTGCAGAGGCCGCGCCGCGTGGTCGACATCGGCTGCGGGCCCGGCAATTCGACCGAACTGCTTGCCGAGCGCTGGCCGGAAGCGGAGGTCGGCGGCATCGATTCCTCGCCCGACATGATCGAGAAAGCGCGCAAGCGCCTGCCAACGCTCAATTTCGCGCTGGCCGACATCGCGGCCTGGACGCCGGACGAACCGGTCGACGTTCTGTTCGCCAATGCCGTCCTGCAATGGCTGCCGGACCACGACATATTGCTGCCAAAACTGTTGGCATCGCTGGCGCCCGGCGGCGCGCTGGCGATCCAGATGCCGGACAATGTGACGGAGCCGTCGCACCGGTCGATGCGTGAGACGGCGCAGGCGATGCCCTTCGCCGATAAGCTCGCGAATGCGGCACGCCTGGCGTTGCAGCCGGTCGGTTTCTACTACGATATGCTCGCGCCCCATGCCGCGCGGGTCGACGTCTGGCACACCGCCTACAACCATCCGCTGGCGGATGCGCAGGCGATCGTCGACTGGGTGAGTTCGACCGGTCTCCGCCGGTTCCTCGACCCGCTCGACGCGGACGAGCAGGCGCAGTTCCTGGCCGCCTACTTGGCGCGCATCACGCAAGCCTATCCGCCGCGCGTCGATGGCCGTGTGCTGCTCAGGTTCCCGCGGCTGTTCATCGTCGCGCAGCGGGCATGACCAGCCGGGCTTTGCGGCGCGCTTAATTCAGCGTAAACGGGTGCGGCGCAATGTGACGCCGCCGGGGCGGGTGAGCCGGGCCGGGGCGAAAGCTGGTCGCGCGGAAGTCACGGAAGTTTTTTGAAAGCATGCATCGCGTCATGATCAGCGGGATCGGCGTCCTGATCCCCGAGGCCTCCATCACCAACGAAGAACTCGTCGCGACCTTCAACACCTATGTCGACGCCGAGAACGCGCGTCGCGAGGGCTCCGGCGAGCCGCCGCTGGCGAAGTCGGCGGAAGATTTTATCGCCTACGCCTCCGGCGTGAAGACGCGCCACGTCCACACGCTTGACGGCATACTCGACCCCGAGCGCATGGCGCCGCGCATTGCGCCGCGTGGCGACGACGAGCTTTCGGTCATGGCCGAGTTCGGCGTCGGCTCCGCCTTGCGGGCGCTTGACCATGCCGGGTTGACCGGGGCCGACATCGACCTCGTCATCTGCGCCGCCTCGCATCATCAGCGTCCCTATCCGGCGATCGCCATCGAGATCCAGCAGGCGATCGGTGCGCCGGGCGCCGGCTTCGACATGGGCCTCGGCTGCTCGTCGGCCGCCGCCGGCCTGCACGTCGCGGCCAACCTGGTGCGGGCAGGGGCGCAGCGCCGCGTGTTGGTCGTCACGCCGGAGATCATCACCGGCCATCTCGATTTCCGCGACCGCCAGACGCATTTCATCTTCGGCGACGCTTCCACCGCGATGATCGTCGAGCGCATGGGCGAGGAGCCGCGCCCCGGCCGCTTCGAGGTGATCGACACGCGCGGCTGGACGCAGTTCTCCAACAACATCCGCACCAATTTCGGCTTCCTGCTGCGCGACGGGCTGGACGACACTTCGGCCATCCCGACGGAAGGCAATCTGATCAAGCAGGTCGGCAACAAGGTGTTCAAGGAGGTCACCGTCGCCGGCCACCGCTTCATCGTCGACTTCCTGGCCGAGCATGGGCTGACGCCGGACGACATAAGACGCTTCTGGCTGCATCAGGCCAATGCCCGCATGAACGCGATGATCCTGAAGCTTTCGTTCGGCCACGATGTCGGCCGCGACCGCGCGCCGATGGTGCTCGACCGGCTGGGCAACACCGCCGCCGCCGGCGCGGTCATTGCGCTGAAGGAGAACCACGAGGATATGGCGGCTGGAGACTGGGGCCTGCTCTGCGCCTTCGGCGCGGGTTACTCGATCGGCGGTGCGTTGCTCAGGATGATGTAGCCTGCCATTTGAGCTAGCCTCGAAAAGCGCACCTATCTTATGCATTGATCGACCGCTCAGCGGTTTTGACTGGACTCAGAAGTCCGTCGCAGGCAAATTTTCGAGCGGAGGAGTTGTCATGCTCGACCTGCCGATCCCGCCCGCCCGCGAAGCGCAATTCGAAATCGTGCCCGGCCGGAAACTGACGGCTCGTATCGCCGGCCTCTATCTCGCGGCGACGGATCATTTCGAGACGGCGGCGGTCAGTTCGCTGCCGCTCGGCTTCGACGGCATCTCCGGTGATTTACATCGTGGCCCGACGCGCCGGTCAGGCAGCCGCGAGCCGTGGTATCCGCGCGGCACGGAGATGCGCAACGAGCGGCAACTGTCGATCGTCGCGCCCGATGAAGTGGCTCTGGTCGCCCAGCGGATCGGTCTGGCGGAAATCAAGCCGGAATGGATCGGCGCCAACATCCTGCTCGACGGGATCCCGCATCTGTCGATGCTGCCGTCCGGCACGCGGCTGTTCTTCAAGGGCGGCGTCACCGTCAAGGTTGACGCGCAGAACGGCCCGTGCCGCTATGCCGGCAAGCAGGTGGCGATGCGGGCAGGCATGGCGGACGAGGAAGCGGGCTCGCTGCTGTTTCCCAAGGCGGCGAAGCGCCTGCGCGGCCTCGTCGCCTGGGTGGAGAAGCCCGGGACGCTGACGACAGGGGAGGAGGTCTCCGTCCGCATCCCGGAGCAGTGGATCTACCGGCCCGCCTGACCGGCGGGCCGGCGGCGGCCTCAGGCCTTGCGGTTCTTCTTCTCGCCCTGCGCCATGTCGGCGATGAAATCCCACTTCTCCCACAGCGCCAGGCGGTTGGCATATTCTTGGCGGATCATCGGCAGGCCGACGTCTCCGAAGAAGACGCGCAGCGGCGGCTCCGCGGCGTCGACGAGAGCCAACATCGCCGGGCCTGTCGCCTGCGGGTCGCCCGGCACTGTGGTCCTGCGGCGTTCCGCGGTTCTGGCGCGGGCGGGGTCATAGGCGGAAATCGGCTTGGCCACCTTGGCCGACGGTCCGCCCCAGTCGGTGGAGAAGCCCGCCGGCTCGACCAGCGTCACATGGATGCCGAGATCGGCGGCTTCGAGGCTGAGCGCCTGGCTGAACCCTTCCAGCGCCCATTTCGACGCATGGTAGAGGCCGATGCTCGGAAATGCGTTGACCCCGCCGATCGAGGAAATCTGGATGATGTGGCCGGATTTCTGGGCGCGCATGATGGGAAGTGCTGCCTGCGTCACCCACAATGCGCCGAACAGATTGGTCTCGATCTGGGCGCGCGCATCTTCCTCGCTGATCTCCTCGATCGCGCCGAACTGGCCGTAGCCTGCATTGTTGATGACCACGTCGAGACGGCCGAAGCGCTTGTGGGCCTCGGCGATCGTCGCATCGACCGCGGCCTTGTCGGTGACGTCCAGTTTCAGCGCGGCGACCTTGTCGCCGTATCTCTCGACCAGATCGGACAGCGTTGCCGGGTCGCGTGCGGTGGCGGCGACCAGATCGCCGCGCGCCAGCGCCGCTTCCGCCCACACCTTGCCGAAACCTTTGGACGATCCTGTGATGAACCAAACCTTGCTTGCCATGATCGTAGTGCCTTCCTGCCCCGTGGGGCGAATAGCGGCCTCTTGCCCGCGGGCGCGGGCGGCCATAGATAAGCGGAGTGACCTCCGTTTCGGAAATATACGGAGCCTCCTCCGTTTTACCAGAGGTCCAAGGAGAAGTTTTTTGAAATCGCCCGAAAAGCGAAAGCCGACCCGCGCCGATGCGGCGCGAAACCGCGAAAAACTGCTGGATGCGACGTCGGCGCTGGTCGCCGAGAAGCGCGGAGAACTTTCGCTCGCAGCGGTGGCCGAGCGCGCCGGGGTCGGCATCGGCACGCTCTACCGGCATTTTCCGAACCGCGACGCGCTGCTTGCCGGGCTCTACCGCAACGAGGTGGCGCGATTGAAGACGGAGGCCAGCATGATGGCCGCCACATTGCCGCCGCTGCAGGCGCTGACGACCTGGCTGGAGCATTACGCGGCGCTGATGGCCGTGAAATATGGTTTCGCCGACGCCATGAAGTCGGCGCTGAATTCGGACGCCGAAGTGTTTTCGCAGTCACGGGTAGAGGCGGTCGGCGCTCTGTCCGCTTTGCTCGACAGGGCGGCCGACGCAGGCGCGGTGCGGCGCGGCATCGATCCGGAGGATGTGCTGATGGCCGTCGCCGCCACCATTTCCGCGAGCCTCAGCAAGGACGGTTCGGACGAGCGGGGCAAGCGCCTATTGGGCCTGATCGTAGACGGGTTGCGGTTTCAGGAAGGCTGAGTCCTTCCGCATGTGTCACGGAGGCGGGCGATCGCTTCCGTTCCTCAGATGTCTTCGTCATCCGCATCGAGCAGTCTCGTGGCGCGCCAGCGTGTCAGCACGGCGTTGATCTGGTCGACGACGAAGAAACGGGCGGAGTCGCGGTCGTAGTCGTCCTCCAGCAGCGCTTCGTAGTCCGTGTGCGCGTGGCGGACATGGGCCACCGCCGCCAGCCAGACGGCGATCGTCGGCGGCATGGTCTTCAAATGCTTCGCGCCGGCATCCGTCCTGATCTTCTCGGCGTCGGCATAGGGGGCGAGCGGCAGCAGCGCTGTCAACGCCTTGGCGATGGCCCGCTGGCGATGCGTCGACATCAGTTGCCGTCCTCGTCGGCTGCTGGCACGGTCTTGGCGTAGGCCGCGTCCGGCACGGCATCCACCGATGCGAAATACGGTTTCACATCGATCACGGGCGTCCCGTTCAACGCATCGATGCCTTCCAACGACAGGATGCCTGCCGCTGGATCGACATCGAGAAGGCGCGCCACATGCATCCCCACCGGGTTCGGCCGCGCCGGCGAGCGAAGGGCGAAGACGCCTTTGGAATCAGCCGCATGGCGCGGCTTCTGCACAATCAGATTCCGCGGCGCATGATGCAGCCAGGTGAGCAGGACGACATGGCTGGCGCTTGCCAGACCTTCGAGGCCCTGCCGAAATGCGGGCGCTATCTCGACGCTGGCGGTACGGCCGCGCTCGCGCGCCTCGCGCATGTTTTTCGGGCAGTCGTCGCGGCGCACCCAAGGCGAACGGACCAGGCCAATGAAGACGAGGTGCGCATCTCCCGGCAAGGCCGCTGGATCGTCGGGCAGCGTAACCTCGCCGCCACGCATCTCGAACATGGGTCTCTCCCGGTTTTCGCCCAGCGGCATTTTCTTGTCCCCAAGCGACATAACGGTTGCAGCCCTCCGATTCTTCACATAAAGATATGTTTATATCTTTCTAGTGGGCAAGCTTGCGATGCGCATAACCCTGGACCTGATGGTTGATATATTGAAGGCGGCCGCCGAATCCAGCCGCCTGCGCATCCTGGCGCTCATCTCGCGCGGCGACTTGACCGTCTCCGACATCACCGAAATCCTCAACCAGTCGCAGCCGCGCGTCTCCCGCCATCTGAAGCTGCTAATGGAAGCCGGGCTGGTCGAACGCTACCAGGAAGGGTCCTGGGCCTTCTTCCGCATCTCCGACGACGAGGATGTGCACGAATTCGTGGCCGGCATTGTGTCGCGGGTGCATGAGCGTGACGCGCTGGTCGACCGCGATCTCGAACGGTTGCATGCGGTGAAGCAGCGACGGCAGGAGAAGGCGAGCGCCTATTTCAGCCGCAATGCCGCCTCTTGGGACCAGTTGCGCACCTTGCATGCGCCGGACCAGGCGGTGGAGGCGGCACTGCTGACGCTGATCGGCAAGCGGCCGTTCCAGTCGATGCTCGACCTCGGCACCGGCACTGGCCGGCTGCTCGAACTGTTCGCTCCGCTTTACCGCCGCGGCGTCGGCATCGACCTGTCGCGCGAAATGCTCGCGGTGGCGCGCGCCAATCTCGACCGGGCAGGGGTGTCGCATGCGCAGGTTCGGCAGGGCGACCTGTTCGCGCCGCCGGTCGAGCGCGACAGTTTCGACCTGATCACCATGCATCAGGTCCTGCACTATCTCGACGAGCCGGGCGCCGCGATCCGCGAGGCAGCGCGGCTGCTCAGGCCGTCGGGCCGGCTGGTCGTCGTCGATTTCGCGCCCCATACGCTGGAGTTTCTGCGCGACGAGCATGCGCATCTGCGGCTCGGCTTCTCCGACCAGCAGATCGCCGAATGGTTTTCGGAAGCCGGCCTGGATGTCGAGGCGACCAAGGCGTTCGAGCCGCGCTCGGCCGGCCGCGCGACGCTGACCGTCAAACTGTGGCTCGGCCGCGACCGCCGTGTCCTGATCGCCGACCAACCCGTGCTGCAAGGGGAAGCCGTCTGATGAGCCAGTTCCGTTTTTCGCGACGCCCCGACATTGGCGGCCGTGTGCGCGTCTCCTTCGAGTTTTTCCCGCCCAAGACCGACGAGATGGAGGAGAGGCTGTGGCAGACGGTGACCCGTCTGGCGCCGCTCGGGCCGAAATTCGTATCGGTAACCTATGGCGCGGGAGGGTCGACGCGCGAGCGGACGGCGCGCACCGTCAAGCGCATCCTGACCCAGGCCGGCATTCCGGCGGCCGCGCACCTGACCTGCGTCGGCGCGACAAGGGATGAGGTCGACGCGGTGATCCGCGAGTACCAGGGCATCGGCATCGAGCGCTTCGTGGCGCTGCGCGGTGACCCCGCCACCGGCGTCGGCAGCGTCTACCGCCCGCATCCGGGCGGCTACCAGAACGGCGCCGATCTCGTCGCCGGGCTGAAATCGATCGCCGATTTCGACATTTCGGTCGCGGCCTATCCGGAAAAGCACCCGCAAAGCCCTGATTTCGCAACCGATATCGAAATGCTGAAGCGCAAGGTCGACAATGGCGCGAAACGCGCGATCACCCAGTTCTTCTTCGACAACGATCTTTACGAGCGCTACGTCGAGCGGGTGCGGCGCGCCGGCATCTATATTCCGATCGTGCCTGGCATCCAGCCCGTGCATAGTTTCCGGCAGGTGGCGAATTTTTCCGCCAAGGCCGGCACGCACGTTCCGGCCTGGCTGGCGGAGCGGTTCGAAGGGCTGGACAACGACCCGCAGACGCATGCGCTGGTGGCGTCGGCGGTGGCCGCCGAGCAGGTCATGGACCTGATGGAGCGCGGCGTGGAGGAGTTCCACTTTTATACGATGAACCGAGCGGACCTTGCTTTTGCGATCTGCCACATGATCGGACTGAGGGCGCGGGAAGCCGCCCAGCCTGTCGCAATCCCGGGATCCGCCGCCGCCTGACTGATCCTCAAAAGAAAAGGCCCGCCGGTGAACGACGGGCCTTTGTCTTTTTCGGTATCAGAGCGCGTCTGACACCCCCCAAGCTCATAAGGTCAAGGAAGAACCCCCATTATCAGGGCGCCGATAAATGCGAACGCAGCACAAATCATCAATGCGTTGATTGGCCGTGCAAGTCCCATACGATGCCTCCATGAGGTAGAGTACGAGGGCAGAGTCTAGGGGAGTTTGGGCCACAGACAAGCGGAAACCGTGCTGCATTGCGGCAGAATTATGGAAAACCTCTGGCGTTTTCAGTCGTTAGCCATTGAAAAGATTTTGCAATATCGCCGGATAAAATTATGGCGAGCGTTTGGCGCCAAGCGCCTTGGTAGCGCTGTCAAGCAGCCTCCCGTCGATCGTCACCAGCCCGAATGCGATCACTGCCATGCCGAGAAGTTCGACCGGCTCCAGCCTTTCGTCGAGGAAAAGCACGCCGAGCAGGACCGCGCTTGCCGGTACAATGAGGGTGACCAGGGAGGCGTTGGTGGCGCCGGCTTCGGCAACCAACCGGAAATAGAGCAGGTAGGCGAAAGCGGTGGAGAGCAGCGCCAGCGACAGCACCGCCGCCCAGACCGGACCGCTGAACGCGAACAGGCCGTCGGAGCCGTTCAGGACCAAAACGATAGGGAGCATGACGATTGTCGAGGCGGTCAGTTGCGCGGTGGCAACGACGGCCGGCGAGATCTTTCTGAGGCGTTTGGCGACCATGAGGGCAAAGGCATAGGACAACGAAGCGCCGATCAGCGCCAGTTTCGCCCAGGTCGGCGCGCCAAGGCCGGAAAACAGGCCGGGGCCGATCATGATTGCCGTGCCGGCGATCCCGAGCAAGATGCCGAAAACCTTGTTCCAGGAGAGTTTTTCGTCTGTCGTCAGTCGGCTGGCCAGCAGCACCGTCCAGAACGGCGTGGTGGCGTTGAGGACCGAGGCGAGGCCGGCGCCGAGCTGGGTCTGGCCGGCGAAGATCAACGAGAAGGGGATGACGTTGTTGAGTACCGCGAGCAGGACGAGGCCGGGCGCATAGGGCAGGGCGGTGCGGAACGAGATCCCGGTCGCGGCAAGGTAGATCTGGAGGGCGATAGCGGCGATGGCGACCCGGAACAGCACCAGCGTCAGGGGATGGAGTTCGGACACGGCGATACGGGCGAAGAAAAACGACCCGCCCCAGATGACGCCCAGCAGGACGAGCATCGCCCAGCTTCGAGCGGACATCGCAGGTGACGGTCTATGCGTTTGATCCGATGACATTTTTGTCTCCCGATCATGGGACTTAAATCGGCTTGCGGCGGCCCGCCACCCGTTTTCCGACATGCTGCACCAGACGCGCGCGAAGCTCGAAAGAAGCAAGGATTTCAATTCTCTATGGGGGCGGCGTGGGGAAAAGTCTGTTTCGAGATGGACGGGAAGGCATTTTCAAGCCGGAAGATGCGCCTATTTGACCTGCCGAGCCTGATCCAGGGCGCAGGAAATTGCTTTCCGCCTGACGCTGGCTGGGGGCGGTCGGCTGCCACGAGGAATGCCGTTCCTGCCGGGCGAAGGGAAATTTGTCGGTCTCTCGGGAGCTGCAATGAGCATTCAACCTGAGGCCGAAACAAGCTATCAGTTGGCCGCCACCGAGGAGCCGCCATGCAGAGATTCGACAATGCGAAGGAAGCGGCGCTGGCGCTGCGCCCCGACGAGCCGGTCTACTGTTTTCGCCCCGAAGTGCTGAAAGCCGATGCGCGTCGCTTCATGGAGATGTTTCCGGGAAAGACCGCCTATGCGGTAAAGACCAATGGCGAGCAGCTTGTGCTGAGGACACTCGTCGAGGCGGGCGTGACCGCCTTCGACGTCGCCTCGCCGGGTGAGTTCGCGGCGGTGCGCGCCGTCTCGCCGGATGCCGAGATGCTCTACATGCATCCGGTGAAGGCGCAGTCGGATATCAGGTTGGCGCTGGAGGAATACGGCATCCGGGTGATTTCGGTCGATCACGAGGACGAGATTACAAAACTGACGCGGGTGGTGCGGGCGCTCGACATCGACCCCGGCCAGATCACGGTTTTCGTCCGCATCCAGACCAAGGGTTCCGCCGCCTACGAGCTTTCGAAGAAGTTCGGGGCCGGTCCGGCTTATGCGGTCGAACTGGCGCAGCGACTGGACAAGACCGGCTACAAGGTTGGCCTCTGTTTTCATGTCGGCAGCCAGATCGAGGACCCCGACACCTATGACCGGGCACTGGCCTCTGCCGACTGGGTGCGTAACCGTGTCGGTTTCGAGTTGGCGGGGCTGGATGTCGGTGGCGGATTTCCGGCCGAATATGGTGCCGACCCGACGTCCAAGAAGCCGCCCATGCCGGCGCTGGGGCAGTTGATGTCGCGGCTGCGCGCGGACATCACTGCCTGGAATTTCGACGAGATGCCGCTGGTGGCCGAGCCGGGCAGGGTGATCGTTGCTCGTGCCTTCTCGCTGATCGTGCGGGTGCTGCTCAGAAAGGGCCGGCGGCTCTACATCAATGACGGCATCTGGGCGTCGCTGTCGGATAGCTGGACCGGCAAGCTGACGCTGCCGGCGCGTTTCATTCCCGATCCGGCGATCCGTTCGCGCAATGGCGACGAGAAAAACATCGTGTCGTTCAAGGTGTGTGGCGCGACCTGCGATTCCGTCGACATTCTCTCACGACCGTTCTGGCTGCCGGAGACGATCGACACCGGCGACTGGATCGAGATCGGCCATATCGGCGCCTATTCGCTGTCGCTCCGCACCCGCTTCAACGGGTTTTATCCCGATAAATTCGTGGAGGTCACGACCCCCTTCGAGGAAGGCGATGCGCCGCAGGGGTTTGCCAGCCTGGAGACGATGGCGGCGGAGTAGTGCGAAGCCTGGGGGTGCTCGGACGGCAGGAGGGCCGGACAACGCAACGGGGTCGGGGCGACATTATCCGATGAACCCCGACGTGACAGCCGCGAGGACGGCGTAGCGGCCTGTCTTGGCGATCGCGACCAGGATCACGAAACTCCAGAACGGTTCTCGAAGAACTCCCGCCGCCACCGTGAGTGCATCGCCGCCGAGCGGTGCCCACGAGAGCAGAAGGCTCCAGCGTCCCCACCGCTTGTACCAGCCTGCCGCGCGATCGAGCGTGTCGGGAGAAACCGGAAACCAGCGGAGGCCGCGGTAGTGTTCGATCCCGCGCCCAATCGCCCAGTTCACGACCGCGCCCAGCGTGTTGCCGATGCTGGCGGCAATAACCAGAGGCAGCAAAGGATAGCCCGCCAGTTGCAGGCCAACCAGCACAGTTTCGGACTGCGCCGGCACTAAAGTCGCCGCAACAAAGGCGGTGGCGAACATTCCGGAAAGCGCGGCCACCATGTCCATTGGTATATCCGGCGTATCACCGCTCTGTTGAAAGAACGCTCAGGCGGCAGTCCGCCGCGTATCACGCCTTCACATCATCCCCAGCAGCGCGGGCGTAGGCCAGCCGTCGACGGGAAGGCCGAGCTTCATCTGCTCCTGGCGCACAGCCTCGCGGGTGTTGACGCCAAGAATGCCGTCTATGCCGCCGACGTCGTAGCCCTTGTCGGCGAGTTTCTGCTGGAGTTCTCTCATCGCGTCGCCGATGAGGCCGGGTTCGGGGTTGCGTTTGTCATAGGGCGGGGCGCCGGCAAGGCGAGTGGCGAGCACGGCGGCGGTCAGCGTGTAGATGGCCGACTGGTTCCACTGGAGATAGATGTCGTAATTGTCGTAGCTTAGGAAGGCCGGGCCCTTGCGCCCCATCGGCAGGACGACGCCGGCGTTCAGCCCGTGGTCGAGCAGGGGCGAGCCGTCGCGGTTGGTGACACCCCACTCGGTCCATTTGGCGACCGGCAGCTTGTTGGTGCGGCCGGTCTGATCCCACGGCATGTCGTCGGGCACGCGGATTTCGACCAGCCAGGGCTGGCCGGCCTTCCAGCCGCGATGCTGGATCTTGTTGGCTGTGGTCATGATCACGTCCGGCGCGCTGCCGCGCAGGTCGATCCTGCTGTCGCCGTCGCCGTCGACGCCGCGCAGGAGATAATCGGTGGGCAGGATTTGCGTCTGGCCGATCTCGCCGGCCCAGGCGCCCTTGACGTCGGCGGGAACGATACCGCGGTCGATGAGGGTGAGCAACGGCACCAGTTGCGGCCGGAACAGCTCGGGGCGGCGGCAGTCATGCGCCAGCGTGACCAGCGCGTTCAGTGTGTCGAAGTCGCCCTGCACCGCTCCGAAATCCGTCTCCAGCCCCCAGAAGGCGGCAATCACCGGGCCGGGAACGCCATACTTCTGCTCGGCGCGGGCGAACACGTCGGCGTATTTCTTCAGATTCGCGGCGCCCTGCTTCAGCCGGTATTCGGAGATCATGCGCGACGAGAACTCGATGAAGGTCTGGCTGAAGACGCCCTGGGCGCGGTCGCGGGCGAGCACGCGGGTGTCGATGTCGGCCGTTGCGAGAGCGGCAAGCCCAACCTCGCCGACGCCGGCGGCGCGCGCCTCATCGGCCACGTGGCCGCGCCAGGTCTCGAAATCGATGCCACATTCGGGCGTCGCGACCGGCGTGGGCGTCGGGGAAGGCGCGGGTGCCTGCGTCTGCGCATGGGCGGGTGCGGCGACGGCAGCGAGAAGTAGGGCAGCTACGGCAATCCGCATTCCGGGCGCATCCTGATCAGTTAGGAGAACTCGGCGTCCCCTGCACATGTCTCATGACGAAAAGCGGGCAGCGCGGCAAGCCCGACTTGCGGCGGCTAGCTATGCGCAGCCTTCATATCACGACAAAGTCAGCCGCCGTCAGGATCGCGTGGTTGGCGATGTTGGCGAATTTGACTGCGGCAAACGCGGCGCCCGAGCCGTCGACGTCGTAGTAGAGATTGCCCGTGCTCGATTTGTAGATGATGCGGTCGCTGGCATCGATCGGCCCGGCATCCATGTCCTTGAAGGCGCTAGCGGCCAAGGGACCCGTCGCGGTCAGGGCCGTGAAGATGGCGTTGTCGACCTGGATGGTGTCGTCGGTAGCGTTGAAATCCTTGATGACATCGACATTGGTCGTCGCGTTCAGCGCTGTATTGAATACGAACCGGTCCTGGCCGGCGCCGCCGGTCAGCGTGTCGTTGCCGAGATAGCCCCTGAGCGTGTCGTTGCCGCTGCCGGCGCTGATGGTGTTGGCGAGACCGTTGCCGGTGAGCATGTCGCTGCCCGATCCGCCCGTCAGGTTCTCGAAGCCGGTGAGCACGAAGATGCCAGCGCCTGTGTCCGCGGCAGCCGAACTGGCCAGCGAGATCGTCACGGCGGACGTGAAGGCCGCGAAACTGACCGTGTCGACGCCGGTGCCGCCATTGGCCATCACCGTGTCGCCCGGGAAGTCGAGCTTCGAGACACGAAGGCTGTCGTTGCCTTCGCCGAGGTTGACCGAACTGGCGCCGCCGCTGCCAAGGGTGACTGCATCTACGCCGCCGTACCCGACGATGGAGCCGACCCAACCCTTTCCGGTGGTAACCGTATTGTCGCCGTGACCGACATTGATCGAGCCGGCGCCGGCGGCGCCGACGATCACCGTGTCTTTGCCGGCATAGCCCAGTATCATGTCGACGAAGCCGGTGGCGTTCACGGTGTTGGCGCCATTGCCGACATTGACAGAGCCCGCGCCACCCGCGCCGATCGTGACGATGTCCGTCCCTTCGCGGGTGACGATCGATTCGACGTAGCCGGTTGCGGTTTTCACCGTATTGTCGCCGGAGGCGAGCGAGATGCTACCAATAAAGCCGCTGCCGGTCGCAGTTACACTGTCGTTGCCGTCGAAAGCGGAAATGGCATTGATGATGCCGTTGTTGAGGGTAGCGCTGTTGTTGCCGTCGCCGAGCCGGATTATTTCCATCGTGCTGTTGCCGACAATCACGGTGTCGTCGCCGGCATTGGTGTCGACGATGCCGGCCTGACCCGTCGTGCCGGTGACCTTGTCGTTGCCTCCGCCCGTGGCGATGCTTTCCACCCCGCCGGAGCCGAGGGTCACTGTGTCGTTGCCTTCACCCATGATGACCGCGCCGATGTTGCCGGCGCCGGTGGTCAGCGTATCGTTGCCGTTGCCGCCCAGGATCGAGCCGACGTAGCCGGTTCCGGTATTGATGACGTCGTTGCCGTCGCGGACGTCGATGGTGGTGATGGCTCCAGACCCGACCGTTATCGTGTCGACGCCGCGGCCCCCCTGGATGAGGTCGATGCTCGTCTGGGTGAGCGTAACGTTGCTGCCGCCGGTGTTGCCGTTGAGGATCAGCGTCTCGATATGCCGGGCGGCGACGGGCGAGGCGGCGTCGTTGACGACGACGCGGATGTTGCCCTCGCTGCTGAAGCGCAACGTGCTCATGCTCCACTTGCCGCTGAGATTGACGGTAGCGGTGTAGGTGCTGCCGATGGCCGAGTAGACGTCAACCAGGCCAAGCGTGCCGTCTTTCCACGAATAGACGTCGCCGCCGATGGTGAAGTCGTTCACGCCGTCGAGGTTGATGGTCGTGTTGCCGCTGATGACAGACATGGCTGCTCCTTCGGATGGATCGGGCGATCGCACCGCTCGTACCGGTGCATCGTTAATGTTTGGCGCGCCGATTCGTTAAACCTTGGCGGGAACGGCGTACCGGCCTCGCGGCGATAAGCGCACCGCAACCGCAAGGTTCCGACGGGAATTGCCGATCAATGCGTGTTCTGGGCGACCCATTTGCGCCAGGTCGCCTGGCTGCCGTTGAAGACGTTGATGTCTGCGTCGCCCCTGATGCCGGGCACGACGCCGGTGCCCGTATACTGCCAGAAGGTGAAGGGGTGCGCGCCGTAGCGGTCGCTGGGATGGTCGGCAACCGAGCGCAGCCAGTAGGGATAGTCGGTGAAGCCAGCAAGCTGGTTGTCGTCGAAGAAGTCGATCGAAGTGTAGATGATCGGCTTCTTGCCGTAGTGTTTCTCGACCATCTGTAGGAAGACGCGCATTTCGCTGCGTACCGTCGCCGCATCGGGCCTGAGCTTGCAGGTGGGTGACTGCGGGTTCCATTCCATGTCGAGCACCGGGGGCAGTGCTCCGCGCTCCTTCGGTACGTTGTCTATGTACCATCGCGCCTGTTCGGCGGCGGTGCGGCAGAAATAATAGAAATGATAGGCGCCGCGCGGGATGCCGACTGCCCTGGCGTTGCGCCAGTGCTCGGCGAATTTGTCGTCGACGCGGTCGCCACCCTCCGTTGCCTTGATGAAGGCAAAGGAGATACCCGCGTCGCGGGCCTTCGGCCAGTCGATCGAGGTCTGGTATTTCGACACGTCCGTGCCGTGCACGGGGTAGGAGAAGGGCGTGCGGGCGGTCCAGTCGTGCGGGTCGTTGTCGCCGAAGCGCGGGTTGAGCACGGAGACGTTGGCCGTCGCCTTGGCACTGGCAGGCGGCAAGGCAGGCGCCGATGATTGCAGACCAAGGTCGTCACTGGTGCTGCAGGCCGCCAGCAGCGAGGCCAAGGCTAGAGCCACCAGTCGGCGCATGGGTCTCCTTCGCGCCGGTCCCCCCGGCTGGTGTTGTCCGTGCCGGACGGCCACGCAGGGCCGTTATCTTTCGCACGGTCATCAAGTCCTAACCGTGATCGCCGAACATGGTTGATATTCCGTTGATCCCGGTCGACATCGATAGCGAACTGCGTGACGAATTTTGGCAATTTGAAGGACAAAAGAGGGCAGGGCATGCGGCGCATACGGCGGTTGGTCAAGGTATTGGCCATTTTTCTGGTCGCCGCGGTGGCTGCCCTCGCGTGCTGGCTATATGTCGCGCCACCAGAACTGATTCGTGTCGGCGCCGGCTACAGCGCAAAAATCGTCTGTTCCAACGTGTTTCTGGCGGGCCGCGAAGCGGACCAGGTGCTGGCCGACGACGTGCAGGCGCCGGGACATCCATTGCTGAAAATCATGCGGGTTTCGGTCGACCGCGAACGCAAGACGGTGAGCGCCGGGCTGCTCGGTTTTCTCGGCGAGCGGACGGCCGTGGCGCGCGACGGCCTGGGCTGCACCGTGTTGCCGGAGGGCGTTTCGGCCGATTCGCTGGAGCGAGCGCCGCAGGCTCCGACGCCGATGGCCGCACCGGGCTCCGGGCTGTGGCCGGATGGCGAGGGCGTCGAGCTGACGCAGGACGCGGGGGTTTCGGCCATTCTCGAGGATCCGGTGATGGTCGGGCCGGGCATACGTGCGGTGGTCGTGGTCAAGGACGGAAAAATCATTGCCGAACGCTATGGTGAAGGGTTTTCGGACAGAACGCCGCTTATCGGCTGGTCGATGACCAAGACGGTGAATGCCGCGATCATCGGGACGGTGGTCAAGGACGGCAGGATGACGGTCGACGACAACAGGCTGTTCGGCGACTGGCGCACGGACGGGCGCGCCGGCATTTCGGTCGCCGACCTGATGGCGATGTCGAGCGGGCTGGAATTCAACGAGGACTACGGCGACGTCACCGACGTGACGCGCATGCTGTTCCTCGAACCGGACATGGCTTCATTCGCGGCGGCAAAACCGCTGGCGCATCCGGTGGGCAGCGATTTCAGCTATTCGAGCGGCACGACCATGCTTCTGTCGCGCATCTGGCAACATGCGCTAGGCGACGGGGAACAGGCGCTGGCGTGGCCCTCTGCAAGACTGTTCGGGCCGCTCGGCATGGACAGCGCCGTGCTGGAGACCGACGCCGCGGGCACGTTCGTCGGATCGTCCTATCTCTATGCGACGGCGCGCGACTGGGCGCGCTTCGGCCAGTTCCTGCTGCAGGATGGCGTTTGGAAGGGCGAGGCGATCCTGCCGGCGGGATTCGTGGCCTGGATGCGGGAAGCGGCTCCGGCCTCGTCCGGCGCTTACGGACGGGGCCAACTCTGGCTGCGCGGGCCGAGAGGCACGCGCGAGGAGGACGCCGCGCTGGGCATTCCCGGCGATGCCTTCTGGATCAATGGCCATGACGGACAGACTGTGACGGTCATCCCGTCGCGCAAGCTTGTGGTGGTGCGCATGGGGCTGACGCCCGACAAGCTGGGCTACAGGCCTCAGGAGATGGTGGCGGCGGTGGTGAAGGCGATGGAGTAGCCGCGAGGGTCCTTGAGGGGAGGGTCGGCGAATATTCGGAGCAAAGCGAAAGTTGTGAGACGGGATGAGGTCTTTAAGGCCGAACGCCAACGTAGCCTTGCGTCGGAGCGCTTCCGTGCGGACCCCTCCCCCGGCCTCCGGCCGGACCCTCCCCTCAAGGGGGAGGGGCAGCCGCGCCCACCACCGCCAGATGGGCGTAGTCGCGATACAGCCTATCGAACTGCGAGGAGCGGCCATGCTCGGCCGCTTGCCGGTGCAACTCGGCGTCGAGTGTCGCGCGCGGCGTGACGTGGTATTTTGCCAGCCAAGCGTGTAGCGCCTTGCGGAACCAGGCTGGCAGGCGCTGCTGCTGGCCGAAATCGACGATGTGCAGCGAGCCTTTGGGCGAAAGGGCGCGCAAGGCCGCGGCGACGGCGCCTTCCCAGCCGGGGATCATCGACAGCGCGTAGGAGATGAAGACGCGATCGAATTTTTCCGTCCCGAACAGGTCGGCCGCGTCGAAGGAGGTGGCGTCGCCGCGCGCCAGTTTTGTCCGGCCGGCAATGCCTTCCCTGGCTAGGTTGGCGGCGGCGGTCTCCAGCATGGCGGCTGAAATGTCGAGGCCGAAGAGTTTTGCACGGGGATAGCGGCGGCCGGCGAGGATCAGATTGCGGCCCGTGCCGCAGCCGACTTCCAGCACCGAACCGCCATCCGGCACGCCGAGTCCGGCGATCATCGGGTCGCGGCCGAGCAGGTAATATTTGCGGGTGAAATCGTAGACGTGGCGCTGGAACCGGTAGTTGCGGTCCATCAGCGCCGCATGGGGGGAGCGGTCGACGGCGCTCATCGGTCTTTCAGCACGTAGAGGTGGAAGCCGCCATAAATCGCGGAACGGTCGCGCGCCGAGTAATCTCGCGACGCTTCTTCCTCATAATGCCACTGGTCGAGCAGCACGTCGGAGACGCGGCCGGGCAGCAGGCTCGGCTCCGCCGCCGTGCGGAAGATGACGCGCGCGCCGGGCGCGGCGGTGCGGGTGATCTCGCTCCACAGCGCGTTCAACTGCGCATCGGTCATCCAGTCCTGTGCGTCGAGAAGGATGTAGCGGTCGACCGACATGGCTGGCTTGCCGCCCAGAATCTCGCCGATATTGGCGTGATGCACCGTGACGCGGTCCGCATTGGTCCGTATTGTCGGGAAGTTCTCGCGGGTGAGGTAAGCAGGTAGCGCCGCCTCTCCCTCGCGCGGATAGCGGCGGGCGAAAGCCTGCCAGGCGAAATAGTTCTCCGAAAGCGGAAAATCGCAGGCGAGCTTTTCCAGCCGGGCGCGGAGCACGCTGGCCATGGTGCCGTCGCCGGAGGTGACGAGCGAGTCGTATTGCGCGGGCGGGATGCCGAGGCCGAAAAGTGACGCTTTCTGGGCCGTCGCCCAGCGCAGCACTGGCTTGCTGAAGACCGGGGCGAGCCGCTCGTCGAAGAAGCGGCGCTGCTCGTCGATGCTGCGGGCGTCGGCCAGCTTGCGCGGGTCGACACCATGGGCGCGCGCGGCGAGGTGGCCGGCAGCGATCATCCAGCCGAGCAGGCCGGTTCGGTAGAAGTCGCGCTCGAACACATCAATGCGGCGGCCGCGGAGCCGGCGCTTTTCCCAATAGCGCCGCGAGGTCTCGTCGAGGTTCGGGGCGATGAAACGGTCATAGGCTTCGCTGTTGGCCCGGTTGCCGGCCTCGCCGAAGAAGCGGAAGAAGTCGCGCTGGCCGGGCAGATGTTGCAGCGCTGAGAGTTTCAGCCGGTTCAGCGCCACGTGCGCGGAATTCAGGTCGACGGCGTCGATGGCGGCCGGCGAGCGGGTGAGATAGGCGAGCACGTTGCAGCCGCCGGACGCGATGGTGACGACGCGATGGCCTTCGCCGAGCTGCATAGCCTCCATGTCGACGGCTGGGTCCTCCCAGATCTGCGGATAGACGAGGCCGGAGAAGAGCAGCGTGAACAGCCGCTCGGAAAAGCCGGCCTTCGACAACGCCTTGTGCTGGTAGACAGCCTGCTTGAGACGGGCATTTCCGCGCAGGAGCGGGGCGGCGGAGGTTTCGGTCATGGCGTGGCGCGAATCCCGTTGGAAATGTTCCGCAAGCCGGTAGCGCGATGCGATGACGAAGCGGTGACGCAGGGATGACAGGCGTATGACGTCTGTCAGGAGGGCATGGCGGGGCGGCTTGTTTCCGCCGACCGGCTCGATCATCTTGGCGGGCCGCACATTGGAGACCCATATGGCTCGACGCGATTTCGACCCCTCAACTGTCGTTCCGGACGGCCGCTTGCCGGCGAAAGCGCGGCTCTTCGACGGCACGCTCGGCGGACCCTATCGTGGTTCCGTCAATGGCGAGACGCTGCCGACCGAGGTCACCATACTGACATACGGCAATGATGAGCCCGGCACGGGGCCGATGCTGCACGTGCATCCCTATGACGAGGTTTTCGTGATCCAGGAGGGCCGCGCGCGGTTCTTCGTCGGCGACCAGGTGATCGACGCGGAGGCCGGCGAAGTCGTGCTCGGGCCGGCGGCGTTGCCGCATCGTTTCATCAATCTCGGACCGGGGCGGCTGCAGACGCTCGACATCCACCTGTCGCCCAAATGGATTCAGACCAACCTGGAATAGGCGCGGCTTACGGCGCGCCAAAGCCTCCCGAAGTGGGCGTGGTGACGATCACCGCCTCACCGGCCTCGAGCACCGTCTGGTCGCAGGCCTTCAGGGTTTCGAGCATGCCGCCGGCGCGGCGGACTTCGGTACGGCCGACTTCGCCGTCGCCGCCGCCGTCGAGCCCGCGCGGTGGATGGCTGCGATGCGAGGAGAGAATGGCGCATTCCATGCGTTCGAGGAAGCGGATGGTGCGTTTTGTGCCGTCTCCGGCAGGGAAGGCGCCCTTGCCGCCGGAGTTTTCCCGGATGTGAAAATCCTCGAGCAGCACCGGGAAACGCAGTTCCAGCACTTCGGGGTCCGTCAGGCGGGAGTTGGTCATGTGGACATGCACGCCCGAAGTGCCGGCAAAGCCGCGTCCGTCATTCATGCGGCCGGCCGGCGAGCCGGAGCAGATAGTTTCGTAATACTGGTAGCGGTCATTGCCGAAGGTGAGGTTGTTCATCGTGCCCTGCGCGTTGGCGAGCGCGCCCATCGCGCCGAACAGCGCGTTGGTGACATGCTGAGAGGTCTCGACATTGCCGGCCACCACGGCGGCGGGGTGGGCGGGCTTCAGCATGCAGCCGTCGGGGATGACGATGTTGATCGGCCGGAGGCAGCCGGCATTCATCGGGATGGAATCCTCGACCATGACGCGAAAAGCGTAGAGCACGGCGGCGCGGGCAACCGGTTCGGGGGCGTTGAAATTATTCTTCATGACGGGCGAGGTGCCGGTGAAGTCGACGGTGGCCTCGCGTTTCTCGCGGTCGACGGTGATCTTCACCTTGATCACCTGGCCAGTGTCGGTAGGGTACTCGTATTCGGAGGCGTCGGGCAGCCGCTCAAGCACGCGGCGCACGCTTTCGGCGGCGTTGTCCTGCACGTGGCCCATATAGGCCTCGACCACGTCCAGCCCGAAATGCGCGACCATCTTGCGCAACTCCGCCACGCCCTTCTCGTTGGCGGCGATCTGCGCCTTCAGGTCGGCGATGTTCTGGTGCGGGTTGCGGGCAGGGTAAGGGTGATCAGTCAGCAGGCGGTGGAGTTCCGCTTCTCGGAACTTTCCGCGTTCGACGATGCGGAAATTGTCGAACAGCACGCCTTCTTCATCCACGGTCGTCGCCAGCGGCGTCATGGAGCCCGGCGCGGTGCCGCCGATGTCGGCGTGGTGGCCGCGTGAGGCGACCCAGAAGAGGATTCTTCCCTCCCCCTTGCGGGGAGGGTGGCCAGCCGCAGGCTGGCCGGGTGGGGTAGGTTCGGGCTGCGTAAGGCCTTCTCCGTTGCTTGAGGGCGTGCCTGCGGAGGTGACCCCACCTGGCCGCTTCGCGGCCACCCTCCCCGCAAGGGGGAGGGAGGAATCCTCAAACACCGGCGTCACCACCGTAATGTCCGGCAGGTGCGTGCCGCCATTGTAGGGGGCGTTGAGGGCGAAGACGTCGCCCGGATGCACATCGCCCTCGTTCAGCCGGATGATCGTCTCGACCGAGCGGTCCATGGAGCCGAGATGCACCGGCATGTGCGGCGCATTGGCGACGAGCGCGCCGGTGTGGTCGAAGACGGCGCAGGAGAAATCCAGCCGCTCCTTGATGTTGACGGAATAGGCGGTGTTCTGCAGTGTCACGCCCATCTGCTCCGCGATCGACATGAACAAATTGTTGAAGACCTCCAGCATGACCGGGTCGGCCTGGGTTCCGATGGCCGCGTGGCGGTGCTTCTTCTCGGCGCGGCGCATCAGCACGTGGTTCTTCGCCGTGATCACGGCCTGCCAATCGGGTTCCACCACGATGGTCTGGTGACTTTCGATGATAAGTGCCGGACCGGCGACGCGGTTGCCTGACCGCAGGGCTTCGCGCCGGAAGACGCCGGCGTCCAGCCAGCTACCATCGACGAAAATTGCCCTGCGTTCGGAAGGATTTGCGTTGCTTTCCTGCAATTCCGATTCAGCTTCGCCTGTGCCGCGGGAGCGGCTGTCCGAGCCTTCGACGGCCACCGCCTCAACGATCATGGGTTTGGCGTCGTAGACAAAACCGAACTGCGCCTTGTGCGCGCGCTCGAATTCCGTCCTGGCGTCATCCAGCGAACCGCTCTCGAAGGGAACGGGCAGGGCGGTGTCGGTCCCGTCGTAGCGGATGTGGAGCACGGGACGGCAGAATATGTCTCCGGGCTCGATGCCCTGATCGGCAAGTTCGGCCAGCACATCGGTCTGGAGGGTTTTGATCGTCGCGACAATATCGGCAATCGAGGTTTGTTCGAGTGGCGCGAGCAGGCCCTGCTGGCGCGAGGCGAAGACCGAGGCGAGCCCGATGCCGTATGCCGAAAGCAGGCCGGAGAAGGAATGGATCAGCACCGACTCCATGCCCAGCGCGTCGGCGACGAGGCAGGCATGCTGGCCGCCGGCGCCGCCAAAGCAATTCAGCAGATATTCGGTAACGTCATAACCGCGCTGCACGGATATCTTCTTGATGGCATTGGCCATGTTCTCGACGGCGATGGTAACAAAACCCTCCGCCACGGCCTCAGGTGCACGGCCGTCGCCGATTATTTCGGCCAGCACAGCAAAGCGTTGCTTCACGGTCTCCCGGTCGAGCGGCTGGTCTTGCGCGGAACCAAAGATAGCCGGGAAGAAATCCGGCTGCAGCTTGCCCAGCATGACATTGGCGTCCGTGACCGTGAGCGGCCCACCGCGCCGGTAGCTTGCCGGGCCGGGATTTGCGCCGGCGGAATCGGGGCCGGCACGGAACCTGCCGGCTTCGTAGTGCAGGATCGAGCCGCCGCCGGCTGCCACAGTGTGGATGCGCATCATCGGCGCGCGGATGCGCACGCCGGCGACCTCAGTGTCGAAGGCGCGCTCGTAGTCGCCGTCATAGTGAGCGACGTCGGTGGATGTGCCGCCCATGTCGAAGCCGATCACCTTGTCGAAGCCGGCGGATTTGGCGGTCTCGACCATGCCGACCACGCCGCCTGCCGGGCCGGAGAGGATCGCATCCTTGCCCTGGAATTTTTCCGCCGCGGTGAGGCCGCCGGACGACATCATGAACATCAGGCGGGGAGATGATGGCTGGCCGACCTCGCCCGCATGGGGCGAGATTGGCTGCTTCGAAGCAACGCCGAGTTCGTCCGCCACCCGCTCAACATACCTTGCAAGGATCGGGGACAGATAGGCGTCGACCACCGTGGTGTCGCCACGGCCGATGAGTTTCACCAAGGGCGAAATCTCGTGGCTTGCGGAGACCTGTGAAAAGCCCTTCTTGCGACAGAGTTCGGCGACCGCGCGTTCATGATCCGGATATTTCCAGGCGTGCATGAAGACGATTGCCACAGCGTCAATACCGTCAGCCTTGGCTTGTTCGACTGCGGGAATGACATCTGCGAGGTCAATAAGCGTCTCGACGCAGCCGTCGGCGCGCACGCGCTCATTCACCTCGGCGACGTGTTCATAGAGTTGCTCAGGGAGAAGAATCTTCTTGGCGAAAATGTCGGGCCGCGCCTGGTAGGCGATGCGTAGCGTGTCGCGAAACCCCTTGGTGATGAGCAGCAATACGCGGTCGCCCTTACGCTCCAGAAGGGCATTCGTGGCGACGGTCGTGCCCATCTTGATCTCGCCGATCATGTGAGACGGGATGGCCGCCGCGCGGTCGACTTGCAGAAGGTCGCGAATGCCCTGGATGGCGGCGTCGCGATAGGCTTCGGGATTTTCGGAAAGCAGTTTTACGGCGTGCAGCGCACCATCAGGAGACCGGCCGATGACGTCGGTAAAGGTGCCGCCGCGGTCGATCCAGAAATCCCATTTGCCGTCCACGGTGAACTCCGTCAGGTTGCGCCCGACAGATAGCGGAAAGCTTGAATGTGGTCACTGACGCTTTGCGGGAATAGGCCACAGAAACAACTTCGCCCACGCTTGGGAGCACGTGGGCGAAGCAAATAACAGGAGAATAGTGGGTCGGACTATTTCGCCGTCCGCGATTTCGACGCGGCGATCGGGCCGCCGTCGGCAGCCTTGATGAGGTTGTAGATTTCAGCGACGGTGTCGCGCACTGCCAGCACCTTCTGCTTGGCATCGCTCTTCTTGTCGTTGTCCTCCGCGAAGTACAGGGTCGATCCGCCGCCCGTGCGCGGACCGATGTGCGTCAAACGATCGGCATCAACTAGAACCGGCTCAAGGTCGTTTCGCGTAAGCTTAATCCACATATCTTCTTACCCTCTCCAAATGTTGACAAAGCATCGGCCCAAGGGCTCGAAGCCGTGCGGAACAAAGATAACGAAAGGTGGCCTTTCTAGGACCGCCGCGCCGCGAAGACAAGTGCGCTTTTGCGAACCGCAAGCGATACAATTCGATATCGGTCCGCAATGCGATCCAGCCACTCAAGCGTCTCTTTGGATCACGATTTGTTTCAAGGTGTTGCCAAGCGTGAAGAAACACTTGGAGGGTTCGGACATTTCATTGCCGGTACCACGTGCGAAGAGAGAGGAAAGGAAGATTATGAACAAGCTTGTTCTAGGGTCGCTCGCCGCGCTTGCACTGCTCGGTGCGGCAGCCTGCAGCGACAGCACCGACAAGACGACCACGCAGAGCACGAATCCCCCGCCAGCCGAGCAGACGCAGCCTGCGACACCTCAGGCATCGCCGCCGCCGGCCGCTGAACAGCCGAGCGGCACCATGGCGCCGGCTCCGACTCAGCCGGCCCCGGCTCAGTAAGGGACCCAGGCGATTCGCCATTGGAAAGGGTCGGATCATTCCGGCCCTTTCTTGTGTCCGCTCGAATGACGGCGAGGATGCCGTTGGCAATCGTCCGCCGGGGGAGCGCGATGGCTGTAGCAAGCCGGACCAAAGCCTGCTGTTGATCGACAACCCCAATCTCCGGTTGCTCCGGCCTCGCCAAGCGGCGGTGCGTTGGTTATGAAGCGGCCATGTCTATCTGGATCCGTATCGGCGAATTCGTCAGCAAGGTGAGTGCTTCCGCGAGCGCCGGGGCCGCCGATCTTGCCGAGGCGGTGCGCACGGTGTTCGTGGGGGACCCCGAACTGCGGCGGCGCGTCGCTTTTTCGATCGCAATGATTGCCCTGTCTGCCAAGATGGCGAAGGCCGATGGCATCGTCACCCAGGACGAGGTGCGCGCCTTCCAGGAGATTTTTTCCGTGCCCCCGGCGGAGGCCCGCAATGTCGCGCGGCTCTATGATCTGGCGCAGGGCAATGTCGCCGGATTCGAGGCCTATGCGGAGAAGATGGCGGGGCTCTGCGGCTCAGGCCGTCCGAACTGCACGATGCTGGAAGATATACTCGACGGCCTGTTCCACATCGCCAAGGCGGACGGTCTGCTGCACGAGCGCGAGGGGCTTTATCTGCGGCGAGTGGCCGAGATATTCGAAATCGGCGAGGACCATTACCGCAGCATCCTCGCCCGTCATGTCGATCTCGGCGAGGGCGACCCCTATGCCGTCCTCGGCATCGAGCGCGGGCAGCCTTTCGAAGCGGTGAAGCAACACTATCGAAAGCTTGTCGCCGACAATCATCCCGATCGCCTGATTGCGCGCGGCCTGCCGGCGGAATTCATCGCCATCGCAACGACGCGGCTGGCCGCTATCAACACCGCCTACGAAATGATCGAACGCGGCATGCGGACCCTATGAGCGGTTTCGTGCCCGACCAGCATAGCGCCGAGGTTCGTGTCTCGCCGAATTTTGGCGAACGGCGTGACGGGCTGCGGCCTGAGATCATCATTCTTCACTACACTGGGATGATATCCGGTCCCGCCGCCGAGGATTGGCTATGCAACCCCGCAAGCGAGGTATCCTCGCACTATCTCGTTCATGAGCATGGGCGCGTCGTACAGATGGTGCGCGAGGCCGATCGTGCCTGGCACGCCGGCAAAAGTTCTTGGCACGGCGTGACCGACATCAACTCGCAGTCGATCGGCATCGAGATCGTCAATCCGGGCCACCAGCTTGGCTATAAGCCGTTTCCTCGCAAACAGATCGCGGCTGTCATCGTGCTCTGCCAGGGTATCGTTGAGCGACATCGCATCCGGCCGGAGATGGTGCTGGCGCATTCCGACGTGGCGCCAGGGCGCAAGATCGATCCCGGCGAAAAATTCCCATGGAGGACTTTGGCCAAAGCCGGTGTCGGCCATTTTGTCAGTCCGGCGCGGCGTCGCGCCGGCGCGGAGTTGCGCGCGGAGGATGCCGGCGAGCGTGTCGAGCGGCTGCAGTCGATGCTCGCGCGTTACGGCTACGGCGTCGAGACGACGGGCCGGTATGACAAGGCGACAGCGACGGTTGTCGCCGCCTTTCAGCGGCATTTCCGACCGGCAAGGGTCGACGGCATGGCGGACCGCGCAACGGTGGACACCTTGACCCGGCTGCTTGCCACGCTGCCGGCTGCAGCGATCTGACATTGTTGCAGTAAGGCTCCGGTTTCGGCCTGAAACAATCCGAAACACAATGTGAACGGTGCCGCCCTTTTCGGCCCATAGTTCGCCGTCAAATGACCGCTCCTACCCGCCGGGCGCTCACTCCTTGCGCCCAAAGTCGATCGTGGCCGTGCCCTTGCGCGCGGCTTTCACAAAACAGGACCTGATGAAGAAGACGATATTGTTGACGGTGGCATTCGCCGCCGGCCTGACCGCTTTTGCCGCGAACGCGGCTGAGTTCCCCAACATCCCGCGCAAGCCTCTGTTTTCGACTGAGAAGGCCGGTTCCGCCGCTGAGACGTCGAAACCGCGAGTCAAAGGCTCGAAGACGTCTACCGTGAAAACCAGCGCCGCGGCATCCACCAAGCCCGTGGCGAAGAAACCCGATTTTGTTCGTACGCCGCTATTTCCTACACAGAAAGCCGAGGCGGCGACAGCGAAGCCCGTGAAAGCTGGCGGCGCGGCGAAAGTGAGCCGCAAGACGGCGAAGCTGAATATCAAGAAAACGAAGTCGGCTGCCCGAACGGCCAAGGCAAACGGCAGGAAGGCGAAACCGAACGCCACGACGGTTACGGAAATCACACTCCAGACGAAAACGGCGGGTTTTGCGGTGAAGCCGGAGGTCCTGGTGGCAGCGAAATCTGGTGGTGCAGCAGCACCGTATCATGCCGTGATCGCCCGCTATGCCGCAGAATATGGCGTGCCGGTTTCGCTTGCCCACGCCGTGATCAGCGTCGAAAGCGGCTACCGTGCGGACACGACCGGTTCGGCCGGGGAGGTCGGGCTTATGCAGATCAAGCCGGCGACGGCGCGCGGGCTGGGATACAGCGGATCGGTGACGGCTCTCTATAATCCCGAGACGAACATCCGCTACGGCATGCAATATCTCGCCATGGCCCAGCAACTCGGTGGCGGAACGACCTGCGGCACGATCCTGAAATACAATGCCGGCCATGGCGCTCGGCGCATGAACCCGGTGTCGCAGGCCTATTGCGGCAAGGTGCAACGGCTGCTGGCGAGCTGAGCGGCGCAACCCGCGATCCTCCGCGTGGAATTCCGGGGAGGAGCGGGATTTCGGTTGCGTTTTGCCGCCGAAGCACCTTTATACGGCGCGTCAGCCGGCCGGGCGGCCGCACCTGCAACCGCCGAAAGGCCGCGGGTGAGGAAAGTCCGGGCTCCATGGATACACGGTGCCGGATAACGACCGGCGGGGGCGACCCCAGGGAAAGTGCCACAGAAAGCAGACCGCCCCGCCTGCATACCGGCCCGATCGGAGGACCTGTGCGTTGGCGGGGTAAGGGTGAAAGGGTGGGGTAAGAGCCCACCGCGCTGCCGGCAACGGGAGCGGCACGGCAAACCCCACCGGGAGCAAAACCGAATAGGGATGGCGCGAGGGGCAACCCTCAGGACTGTTTCCGGTCCGGCCATCCGGGTAGGTTGCGTGAGGCGCGGAGCAATCCGCGTCCAAGACGAATGGCCGCCACGTTCGCGCGCCGCAAGGCGAGCGGGCCATACAGAACCCGGCTTACAGGCCGGCTGACATTTTTTCCTTTTCAAGCGGTTAGGCGCAATGCCTGACAAGATGAGTCAAGGCGGCAACCGCATGGTGCGGCCAACGCAGGGCTCGCTTATGCCCGATCGCTTGGTGGCTGTCGCATCACGCGGCCGCCGTCAGTGCCTCGTCGATGGCTCGCCAGAGTTCCTCGGTCGGCTCGCAACCGACAGACAGCCGGACAAAACCCGGCTCAACCGCATCCCCCCATCGGGCGCGGCGCTCGGCCGAGCTGTGTACGCTGCCGAAGGAGGTGGCGGGCTGGATGAGCGCGCAGCCGTCGATGAAGGCTTCCGCCTTTTCGGCGCTTTCCAGCGTCAGCGCAATCAGCGAGCCGAAACGCAGCATCTGCGTCGACGCGAGATTGTGCGACGGGTGATCCGGCAGGCCGGGGTAGCGCACGGCCTTGACCGCCGGGTGCTCCTTCAGCCGTGCGGCGATCACGCCGGCGGAACTGTTCATTCGCTCGAAGCGGACTTCCAGCGTCTCCAGACCGCGATGCAGCAGCCAGGCCTCGAACGGGCCGGGGATGCTGCCGGATAGTTCGCGCCAGCGGCGGATGGATTCGAAGATTTCGGGGTCGCGGGTGGCGACGTGGCCGAACAGCGCGTCGGAATGGCCGTTCGGCGCCTTGGTATCGGCGGCCACCACGATGTCGGCGCCGAGATCCAGCGGCCGCTGGCCGTAGGGCGTCATGGTCGTATTGTCGGCGACGACCAGCGCGCCGGCCGCATGCGCCAAGGCTGCGACCGCCGCGATGTCACAGATGTCGAGGCCGGGATTGGCCGGCGTCTCGACGAAGACCAGCCGATAACCGTCGAAGCCACCGTCGAGCAAGGATGCAGTTGACCTGAGATCGAAGGAAACCCCGAAGCGCGATAGGAACCGCTCGCTGAGCACCCGCGTCGTATAGTAGCCGTCGGACGGCAGCAGGATGCGGTCGCCGGACTTCAGGAGTCCGAAGAACACGGCGGAAATCGCCGCCATGCCGGACGGGAAGGCCAGGCAAGGCGCATCCTCCAGATGCGACAGCAACTCCTCCGCCGCCTCCCAGGTGGCATTGTCGAAGCGGCCATATTGGTTGAAGTTCCCGGGGTCGCCGGGCAGATGGTAGGTTGAGGCCAGCGTCAGGGGCAGGGGGACCGGATCGCCCTTGGCCAGCTTGCTGCGGCGCAGATGCGGCAGGCCGGCAGCGCGGGAGTTGGTGGTGTCGGTCATGGTGGTGTCCCGCCTCGATACCCGCAATTGTCTTTGACGCGGCTTTTGTCGCGGTGAAGCTACGTCCGCCACGGCCCTGAGTATCCATGCAAAAGAGGCGCGGCAAGGGTTGCTTGCCGCGCCTCCCGCGAAACGATCTGTTGTGAGCTTTGCTGGCTGCCCGCTCCGGCCTACACCACCTGGAAGTCCGCCGCGGTGATGCTCGGCAATCCGGTGAGGGTGGCGAATTGGACAGCGACGCCGGCGCCGTTGCCATCGGCGTCGTAGAACAGTTTGCCGGTGTCGGTCTCGTAGAGGATGCGGTCGTCGGCGTCGCTGGCGAGTCCGGTCGCATTTGCGCTGAAGTTGGCGACAGCCAACGGGCCGATTGCCTTCAACGCCTTGAAGACCGTATTCGCCAACCGGATCGTATCGTCCGTGGCCGAGAAATCGGTGATCGTGTCGACGTTGGATGCGCCAAGAGCAGTGGAAAAGACGAACCCGTCCTTTCCTGTGCCGCCACTGAGCTTGTCAGCGCCCAATCCGCCTTCGATTACATCGCTTCCGTTCAAGCCGGAAATGGCGTTGTTCGCTGCATCGCCGATCAGTATGTCGTTGAAGGCAGACCCTTCGAGGTTTTCGATGGAAACAAACAGGTCAGCAACTGCATCACCGTCGGGATCAGCCAAGCTGACCTCTACGCCGTTAGCCGCGTCGGAAAAAGACGCGGTGTCGCTTCCCTTCCCACCGTCCAGATGGTCGCCGTCCGCTCCTCCGATAAGAATGTCATTGCCGTCCCCACCGTTGAGTCTGTCCACCGCTTCGCCGCCGAGCAGCGTATCGTTCCCGGCACCCCCGTTGAGAACGTCCATGTGGTCTAGGCCTGCAAGAACGTTGTCCCCCGCGTCCCCGTCAAGAGTATCGGAGAAGGCGGAACCTTCGACGCCTTCGATAGAATTGTAGGTGTCGCCCTTCGCTTCGCCGGTGTTGAGCGCCGAATTGGCCAAGTTAACGTTGACGGCGGCTACAGCATCCGCATACGAAACGGTGTCCAGTCCCGCCTCGCCGGCCAGATGATCGTTGCCGAGCCTGCCGACCAATCTGTCGTTGCCGCTACCTCCAAATAGCCGGTTGTCGCCTTCGTTGCCCGTTAAGGAGTCAGCGAAACCGGAACCGATTACATTCTCGATACCGCGAATATAGTCGCCCTTGGCGTCGCCAAGACTGTAGTCCTGAAAATCTAGGCGTAGATCGATAGTCACACCAGCGTTCGACAGCGAATAGCTGACCGTATCGTTGCCCGAGCCACCCGAAATACTGTCCATGCCTTTGCCGCCCTGCAACACGTCATTGAAGGCGGAGCCACGCAAGTAGTCGCGCTTCGACGTTCCGATCAACGTGTAACCGGATGTCGTTGTCGACGTCAGAATAGTTACTCCATTGGTGGCAGATTTAGAAAAGTCCAACGTGCCTCCGGAGCCTTCGAGTTCGATGACAATACCATCGACCATAGACCCCGAGATTTGCTGGAATTGCGACAGGATGTCGATGGTTGCGACGACCTCGAATTCCACCGACAGTTTCTCGACCTCGACGATTGTCCTGCCGACGAGGTTCGCATGCTCCACTATCAGGGTATCGTTTCCCGCGCCGCCATTGAAGACGCCTCGGTCGTAAGTTTCGTTGACGGTGAAGAGCGTATCGTCTCCGTCGCCCCCATAAAGTTCGTCGCGTCCTCGGAAACCGGTTGACAGCGTGTCATTGCCGTTTCCCCCGACCAACACGTTTGAACTCGAATTGCCCTCCAAAATGTCATCGAAACTGGACCCGGTCAGGTTCTCGATCGAGTTGTAGGTGTCGCCGGCAGCGATTCCTTGATTATGTTCGGGGCTGACTAAGAATGCCCCGACTCCGGCAGTCGCGTCCGCATAGGAAGCCGTATCTGTGCCCAATCCACCACTCAGGTAATCCGCGTCGTTGCCGCCGACCAAAATGTCGTTGCCGTTGCCACCAAAAAGCTTGTTGCTGCCGTTGTTGCCGTTCAAGAAGTCATTGTGAGCCGAGCCTCTCAGATTTTCGATCGCGACATAGGCGTCTCCCGCAGCTTCGCCGGTGTTGATAGAAGCGTTGGCAAGATTTGCAACGATGCCCGTGGCGGAACAGGCATAGGACACTACGTCCACACCGTCTCCACCGTTCAGGGAGTCCGCTCCGATCCCGCCCTCCAGAACATCGTTGCCGATGCCACCGTCGAGCCTGTCGTCGCCCGACAAGCTTGCTAGAGTGTCGTTGCCCGCGCTGCCCTGGATGGCGTTGGCGGCGCTGTTGCCTGTCAGCCTGTCATTGAAGTTGGAACCGAACAGGTTTTCGATCGAGTTGAAAGTGTCACCCTTTGCCTCGCCGGTATTGATCGAAGGATCGGTTAGGCTGACGGCGACGCCGGCGGCGGCGAATTTGTAGGAAGCGGTGTCGGTGCCGACCCCGCCGGAGAGATAATCGGCGCCAAGCCCGCCGCGCAACGTGTCGTTGCCTTCGCCGCCGAACAAAGTGTCGTCGCCGGCCAGGCCGGAAAGCGTATCGTTGCCGGCGCCGCCGTCGACATGGTTGCGGGAGGCGTTGGCGTCCAGCGTGTCGTTGAAGGCCGATCCGGTGAGGTTTTCGATGGAGTTGTAGGTGTCGCCCTTGGCCTCGCCGGTGTTGAGCGAGGAGTCGGTGAGGCTGGCGCTGACGCCGGTGGCCGCGCCGGCATAGGAAACGCGATCATTGCCTGTTCCACCGGAGAGATAATCGGGGCCGATGCCGCCGTTGAGCAGATCGTTGCCGTCGCCGCCGAAGAGTTTGTCGTCGCCGACTAAGCCGCTGAGCGTGTCGTCGCCGCTGCCACCGTCGATATGGTTAGCCGAATTGTCGCCCTCCAGTGTGTCGCTGAAGGCCGATCCGGTGAGGTTTTCAATGGAGTTGTATGTGTCTCCCCGGGCCTCGCCGCTATTCTGCGAACGATTGGTGAGGCTGGCAGTAACGCCAGAAGCCGCACCGGCATAAGAAGCGCGGTCGACACCGTCCCCGCCGCTCAGATCGTCGTAATCGACCCCGCCGATCAGGACGTCGTTGCCCCCGCCACCATCGAGCACATCGGTGTTGTCTCCCCCTTGAAGGACATCAGCAAATTCGGTTCCAATCATTCTGTCAAAATGGGCAGTTCCTATCAATCTAACGCCGGAAGTGGCGTATTCAGCCCGAACATCTATTCCTCCCAATGCTCTAATTTTAGAGAAATCAAACTCGCCACCCGCTCCAACCAATTGTAATCCGGTCGCTCCTTTTATTTCAACATTATCAAACAGGGAAATAAATTCCAATCTAACAGTAGGTAGCCCCTCCAGTATAAGATTCTCTACGTTTTTTACCGAAAATCGAGGTATATATGCGTCAATAGCTAGAAAGTTATCTATCCCCGCACCGCCATCAACTATGCTCCCTCCGGAATAGGTAAAAAAAGTTGAGAAGGTGTCGTTACCATTCCCGCCGTCCAAAATATCCTTTCCTTCAGAGAAGTAAATGTAATCATTTCCGTCGGCACCATCAATGACATCGTCGTGTTGTGATCCTGAAATTAGATCATCCTCGTTTGTCATTTTAATATAGAGTTCGCTATCAGAATACTCCCCGTATACATGTACGCTCTGACCATTGGTGATTCTTGGCGAAAAATTGATGAATTTCCCGTTGCTATTCAATACTATGCCGATATAATTTGCGGATAAGTTTGAACTGTATATATTATCAAAAGAAGCAAGAAATTCTGTGCTTGCATTTATACTTGCTGTTGTTATGTCAAGATTCTCTACGTTTTCTGCTGATATAAAATAATCCGCATGATGTCCCTGATCAAGAACGATTGTGTCATCACCCTCTCCGCCATCGACATAGGCATGGTTTTTTTCATTTCCTCCGGTTAGAAATTGGTATCCCCCGAGTATAAACTTGTCATTCCCGCCTTCCCCGTTTAATGTATCGATTCCACCGATTCTTCTCGGCAGGGTTCCCTCAAACGTGTCAGCGTTCGCAGTGCCGGTGATCGTGTCGTCGCCTTTGGTGAGATTGTAGGTGGTCATGCAATTTTCCTGGGTCGAATGCCATTGTCCCGCACGCCGTTCGCCGGTGTGCGAAGTAAGTTTCGCGATAGGTGACCGTCCGGCCCCGTTGTCCTCCCGCGTGGAACGGAGCCGGCCGATTTTGACTCTATTGTCCTTCATGCGCTGTATCGCAAATGCATACTTGTGGAGTCAATAGAGGCAAGTATTTAGCTCTGGAGTGAGGAAATCCAGCGACAGGGGCAGTTGTTCGACTTACGCGCCCTGCCGGCGCTTCGGGAGTTGCTGTATCAGAGTCACGCATGGGAACTCGTTGGTGCGCACCGTTCGACTTTGCGGTCTCGCGGGAACGCTCCCTTAACAATCCTTGAATATGCTGCGGTGCAGCGAGGCTTGGCGTGTCGGCGAAAAGACTGGATTTCTCGCCCCGGGGCTGGGGCCGTGTCTATCTGCTCAGCGTGCTGGGAACGCTGGGATGCATCGCCGTCGCCTTTGCCATCGACAGCTATTCGTTCGAGGCCGGGGTCTGGCGCTGGGGCAGCGACCCCTGGAACAATCTGTTCATTCCGCTCGTGCTGGCGTTCCCGCTATTCGTGCTGCTGCTCAGCCGGCAGCGGGCGCTGGCTATCGCTCACCATCAACTGATGATCGTCGCCTCGACCGACGGCCTGACCTCGTGCCTGACGCGCAGCGCCTTCACGACGCTGGTGGACGCCTATCTGGAAAAAGTCGCGGCGGAGGAGAGCCGCAGGGAAGGGGCGTTGCTGGTCATCGACGTCGACCACTTCAAGACGATCAACGACAGCTTCGGCCACGGCCGTGGCGACGAGGCGCTGAAGGTGATTGCCGATACGATCAAGGGCGCGGTGCGGGAAATCGATCTGGTCGGGCGGCTGGGCGGTGAGGAATTTTCCGTCTTTCTCCCGGGACTGGATGCCGACCGGACGGCGGCGGTGGCCGAGCGGATCAGGGCAGCGATCAATGCGGCCGAATTCGTGCCCGACGGCCAGAGATGCGCGCTGTCGGTCAGCGTCGGCGGCGCGATGTTCGACCGGGATGCGTCCTTCGCGCAGCTCTACAAACACGCCGACCAGCGGCTCTACAACGCCAAGCGCAACGGCCGCAACCGCGTGGAGATAGCACGCGGCGCCCTACCTGACGGGATCTCCGGTCCGTTCATGCATTAGCGCGCTTCAAGGCCCTTGCAGGCAAACCTCCGGTCTGTGGCGTCCGTGGAGCGCCGACCGTGGCCGATCGATCTAAGCTTTACCCAGATTTTGCCTCGCGATCTCCGCCGCCGCGCAGTCATCGTACCCGGCAATAACCCTTCGTTAGTCTTAATGGACCATAAAGGATAACGGGCCGGAAAAGCTGCCGTGGGGCGCCTATTCGTCCCGGCATCTGAACCCGATCCCGTTGACGCCCATATTGGCCCATGTTATCCCATTTCCAACTTCAGCAGCGCGTGCGGGGACGGGTTACGGCGTCGAAAATTTCGGCGGCCGGCTTTGGCGTTTTTCAGCCGCGAGCCCGCGCTGGCAAGGCCTTGACGGAGCAGGGAACGGAAGCGCCAGGGGTGGCGCGGCCTTATCCCGGAGATCCGAACGGGCCGGGAAACGGCGCGTCGCAAGCGGCGCGGATAAGGAGGGATGCGGCCGCCGCATCGGATGATGGACCGGTTTCTGTCGAATGCCGTCAACAGGATCGATGCGAAGGGCCGCGTCTCGGTGCCGGCGCATTTCCGCACGGCGCTGCAGAAGCGGGGTTTTTCCGAGCTCTACGCGCTGAGGGCGCTCGAGGCGCCGGCGATGGATGTCGGGGGGCTCGACCTGCTCGACCGCTACGAGCAGCGGATCGCGCAGGAGGACCCGTTTCTCGGACAGGGAGACGACATGTCGTTCTTCGTACATGGCGACGGGACGTTCCTGAAACTCGACCAGGACGGCCGCATCACGATGAGCGACTTCATCCGCGGCCATACGGGCATCACGACGGAAGCGGTGTTCGTGGGACGCGGCGCGTTCTTCCAGATCTGGGAGCCTGGCCGGTTCATGGAGCATGGCAAGGCCGTGCGAGAGCGGTTGCTCAGCCTGAGGCAAGCTCGAGATCGTATTGGTGCGAGGGCGTCGGAATGATGGCGGGCCACGGCGAGGATGACCTCGCGGTTGGCGGACCGGCCCGCCACATTCCGGTTCTTCTCGACGAGGTGCTGGAGGCCCTGGCGCCGGAAGCCGGGCAGGTCGTCATCGACGGCACGTTCGGCGCGGGCGGATATACCAGGGCAATCCTTTCGCGCGGCGCTTCCGTCATCGGCATCGACCGCGATCCGGACGCCATCCGCGACGGGAGGACGCTGGAGGTTGCATCCGAGGGCAGGCTGAAGCTGGTGCAGGCGCCGTTCTCGTCGCTGGACGACCATGCCGAGCAGGTCGACGGCGTAGTGCTCGACATCGGCATCTCCTCTATGCAGGTCGACCAGGCAGAGCGGGGGTTCTCGTTCCGCGCCGACGGGCCGCTGGACATGCGCATGGCGCAGGCCGGGCTGTCGGCGGCGGATGTCGTCAACCGCTACAAGGCGGCGGACCTGACGCGCATCTTCGGTCTGCTCGGAGAGGAAAAACATGCCGGGCGCATTGCCCGCATGATCGAGCGGCGCCGCGCCGAAAGGCCCTTCGAACGGACGACCGACCTAGCCAAGGCCGTGGCCGATCTGGTCGGCTTTCCGCCGCGCGAAAAAATCCATCCGGCGACGCGGGTGTTCCAGGCGCTGCGCATCTACGTCAATGACGAGCTTGGCGAACTGGCGCGCGCGCTGGTCGCGGCGGAGCGGGTGTTGAGACCCGGCGGGCGGCTGGTGGTGGTGACGTTCCATTCGCTTGAAGACCGTATCGTCAAGCGTTTCATAACCGACCGTTCGAGCGATCCGGCGGGGTCTCGCCATCTGCCGCAGAGGCAGGCTGTGGTCTCGACTTTCGACAAGTTGGGTAGTGTCGTTGCGGCGTCCGAGGCGGAGGTGTCGGCCAATCCGCGTGCCCGCTCGGCAAAGCTGCGCGCAGCCGTGCGCACGGCTGCGCCGATAAGGCCTGTAGACCCGTCGCTGTTCGGGTTGCCAAGACTTCCAGACATACGCTCGAGCGCGGAGAAATAGCGGTGTTCCGTACAAGCGACATGGTTCTGATCGCGGTCATGGTCTCGGCGGCCGCCTTTACCTACAAGACCAAGCAGGAGGCCGAAGGCCAACTTGCATCGGTGCGCAAGCTCGAACAGCAAATCCGTTTCGAGCAAGATTCGATCGCACTTCTCAAGGCCGACTGGAGCTTGCTGACGCAGCCGGTGCGGCTGCAGAGGCTCAGCGAAATCTATCAGCCCGACCTGCAACTGCAGTCCGTCGATCCGCACCAGTTCGCGAAGCTTAGCGAAATCCCGGTCCGCGCCCTCGATATCCAGGACATTATCGGGCAAGCCCATGACCTCGTGGCCGGCGGGGACAGCATGGATGAAACCAAGACCGGCGCGGTGCAGCAATGATGAAGTTCTGGCATAAGAAGGCGGCTGCCGCCCAAAGTTCGACCGCATCGATCGTCGTCGACGGTGCACGCATGGCGACCGGTGGGCGGACTAAAACTCGTGTCGTCATGACCATGGCGGTGTTTTTCGGGATCTACGCGGCCATCGCCGGCCGGCTGGTCTATCTCGGCTTCCAGGAACCGGAATCGGGCGGTCCGCCGGTATCCCGCGTGACGGCTTCGCGGCCGGATATCGTCGACCGCAACGGCCAGGTGCTTGCGACCGACATCAAGACGGCGTCGCTGTTTGCCGAGCCCAAGCGAATCGTCGACGCCGACGAGATCATCGAAAAGCTGTCGACCGTGCTGCCGGACCTGGAGGTCGAGCAGACCTACCACAAGCTGAAGAGCGGCGCGGGTTTCGTCTGGCTGAAACGGCAACTGACGCCCAGGCAGCAGTCCGACATCATGGCGCTCGGTCTTCCCGGCATCGGCTTTCGCACCGAAAAACGGCGCTTTTATCCCGGCGGCCCGACCGCCTCGCACATCCTCGGCCTGACCAACATCGACAATCAGGGCATCGCCGGGATGGAGAAATACATCGACGACAACGGCCTTGCCGATTTACAGGCGTCGGGGCTTGCGGTCGCCGACGACCTGCAGCCGGTGAAGCTGTCGATCGACATCAGGGTGCAGCACATCGTGCGCGACGAAGTCGCCCAGGCAATGGAGCGCTATCACGCGATTGCGGCCGGCGCGGTGGTGCTCAACGTCAAGACCGGCGAAGTGCTGGCGATGGCGTCGGTGCCGGATTTCGACCCGAACAATCCGGTCAACGCTCTGGACAAGGACAGGCTGAACCGGATGACGGGCGGCGTCTACGAGATGGGCTCGACGGTGAAGAGCTTCACCACGGCGATGGCGCTGGATTCTGGCAAGGTGACGATGCAGAGTCGCTTCGACGCCAGCCGGCCTATCACCATCGGCCGCCAGACCATCCGAGATTTCCACGGCAAGGGCAGGGTGCTCTCGGTGCCCGAGGTGTTCATCTATTCTTCCAACATAGGTTCGGCGCGCGAGGCCGACGTCGTCGGTGTCGAAGGCCACCGGGACTTCCTGAAGCGCATGGGTCTGTTGGATCGCATGAAGACCGAACTGCCGGAGGTTGCGAAACCGACCGAACCGAAGGTCTGGAAGAAGGTACATTCGATCACGGCTGCGTTCGGGCACGGCTTTTCGACCACCCCGCTCCAGACAGCCGTGGGCTGCGCGGCGCTGATGACCGGAACGCTGCTGCCGCCGACCTTCCTACTGCGCGACGAAGGCGAAGCCCAGGCAGCCGGAAAACGGGTCGTGACCGACTATACGGTTGAGGGCATGCGCTATCTGTATAGGCTCAATGCGACAGCGCCCGGTGGCTCCGGCAAGCGGGCTACGGTGCCGGGTTATCGGGTCGGCGGCAAGACCGGCACGGCGGAAAAGGTGGTCAACGGTCGTTATGCCGGCAACGTGCGCTTCAATGCTTTCGTCGCGTCGTTCCCAATGGACGACCCGCAATACATCGTTTTGTCGATCGTCGACGAACCGAAGCCGGAGAAGCCCGGTATGAGCGCCGTCGCAGGCCTGAACGCCGCGCCAATCGTCGCCAACATCATTCGCCGCTCGGCCTCCATGCTTGGCGTGGTGCCTGATTTCAGCCATGAAGGCGGGGCAACGCTCGCCTCAAGCCAATGATTCCTCAGGGCGCGCGAACAGAGCGCGCCGTTTGTTTATGACGACCGGACAAAAGATCGAAACAACTCCAATGAAACTCGCTGATCTCGCCGCCATCGTGCCGGTCGCGCAGGGCCTGCCCGCCGACCTGGAGGTGACGGGTGTCACCTCGGATTCGCGTGCCGTGCGCCCTGGAATGGTGTTCGTCGCGGTGCCAGGCACGAAGGCTGACGGGTCTGCTTATGCGGCTGACGCCGAGGCCCGCGGGGCGGTTGCGGTGGTGGTAGGAAAAGCCGCCACCGTCGCTGCGCTGCTGGTGCCTCTTGTCGCCGTCGACGATCCGCGCCTCGCGCTGTCGGCCATCGCCGCGCGGTTCTATGGCCGTCAGCCGGACACCATGGTCGCGGTGACGGGGACCAGCGGCAAGACTTCGGTCGCCTCCTTCACCCGGCAGATTTGGGAACAGGCGGGGTTTTCGGCTGCGAGCATCGGTACGACCGGTGTGATCGCTCCCGGCCGCAATGAATACGGCTCGTTGACGACGCCCGACCCGGTTGCCCTGCACCGGTTGCTCGCTGAACTGGCGGAAGCCGGCGTCACCCACGCGGCGATGGAAGCCTCCAGCCATGGGCTCGACCAGCGACGGCTGGACGGCGTCAGGCTTGCGGCGGGGGCGTTCACCAACCTCGGCCGCGACCACATGGACTACCATCCGACGGTCGAGGACTATCTGAAAGCTAAGCTCCGGCTGTTCGACACGCTCCTGCCGAAAGGCGCACCGGCGGTGATCTTTGCCGACGACGCCTATTCCGCGCCGACGATCGATGCGGCGAAAGCCGCCAGGCTCGATGTCCTGACTGTCGGACGGCATGGCAATTTTCTTACGCTGAAGCGGGTTGAGCACGAGCGCTACCGCCAGCGCGCCGAAATTGAGCATCGTGGCGAGATCTTTGAGATCGACCTTCCGCTGGCCGGCGATTTCCAGATTTACAATGCGTTGGTCTCGGCCGGCCTGGCGATAGGGACTGGCACGGCTGCTGCCAAGGCATTGGCTGCTCTGGAAAAGCTCAAGGGTGCGCCAGGCCGTCTCGATCTCGTTGGCACCGACGCCAACGGCGCGCCGGTCTATGTCGATTACGCCCACAAGCCGGACGCACTGGAGAATGTGCTCGCCTCGGTTCGTCCGTTCACGACCGGCCGGGTGATCGTGGTGTTCGGCTGTGGCGGCGATCGTGATCGCGGCAAACGGCCGATCATGGGCGAGATTGCCACAAGGCTCGCCGATGTGACGATCGTCACCGACGACAATCCGCGCTCGGAAGTGCCGGCGGCGATCCGCGCCGCCATCCTTGCTGCTGCGCCGGGCGCCATCGAGATCGGCGACCGCCGCGAGGCCATTCACTCCGCTGTCGACATGCTCAGGGCCGGCGACACGCTGATTGTCGCGGGCAAGGGGCATGAGGAGGGACAGACGATCGGCAGCGAGACCCTTCCGTTCTCCGACCATGAGGAGGTGCGAAAAGCCCTCCGGGACCACGCCGCATGAGCCTGCTCTGGACCGCCGATGAAATGATCCGAGCGATGGACGGGCGGCCGTTGGGCTCGATGCCGGCTGGTATCGGCGGCATTTCGATCGATACCCGAACATTGAGGATCGGGGACGCATTCTTCGCCATCAAGGGCGAAGTGATGGACGGCCATGACTTTGCGACCGCCGCCATCAAGGCTGGCGCGGCGCTGCTCGTCGTCGCCGAAGGCAAGCTGCCGGCGTTGGGGCGGCTGACGGCGCCGATGATCGTCGTGCCGGACGTTCTGATCGGGCTGGAAAAGCTCGGTGTGGCTGCGCGCGGGCGCAGCAATGCCAAGATCATCGCGGTCACGGGTTCGGTTGGCAAGACGACCACCAAGGAAGCGCTGCGTCATGTGCTTTCGTCGGTGGGCAAAGTGCATGCCTCCGATAAGTCGTTCAACAACCATTGGGGCGTGCCGTTGACGCTGGCGCGCATGCCGGCCGACTGCGACTACGCGGTGTTCGAGATCGGCATGAACCATCCCAACGAGATCCGGCCGCTGGTTAAGATGGTTCGCCCGCATGTCTCCATCGTCACGCTGATCGCAGCCGCGCATCTCGGTTTCTTCAAAAGCCTCGACGAAATCGCCCAGGCCAAGGCGGAGATATTCGAAGGTGTCGAGCCGAATGGCTATGTGCTGCTGAACCGTGACGACAGCCGCTGGAAGCTGCTGGAAAAACTGGCGCGCGAGGCTGGCGTGAAGAATGTCGCCGGCTTCGGCGAGAACGCGCGTTCGCAGTTCCGGCTGATGAAATGCGATCTCTATGCCGACCACTCGGCAATATCAGTCAAGATCGGTAGTGATACGATCGAGGCGCGCGTCGGTGCGCCCGGCCGGCACATCGTACAGAACGCGCTCGCCGTGCTCGGCGCGGCGCGGCTTGTCGGCGCCGACATCGAAAGGGTCGTGTCGGCGCTCGGCAATCTCGTGCCGGAAAGCGGACGCGGCCGGCAGCATCGCCTCGACACCGACAGCGGCGCCTTCACCTTGATCGACGAGAGCTACAATGCCAATCCGGCGTCGATGAAGGCGGCTATCGAACTGCTCGACGCCACGCCGGTGGCCGCGGAGGGCCGTCGCATCGCGGTTCTCGGCGACATGCTTGAACTCGGCAGCCATTCGGCCAAGCTGCATGCCGGCCTGGCGCGGGTCCTCTCGGAGACCAGCACCGACATCGTTCTGATGGCGGGGCCGCAGATGAAGAATCTAGCGGACACGCTGCCCGGCGACATACGCAAGGAATACCGCGCCAGTGTCGACGACCTGAAGCCGATCCTGCTCGACGCCGTCGGCCCCGGCGACGTCGTCATGGTCAAATCCTCCAAGGGCATCGGCTTTTCGAAGCTGGTCGACGCGCTCCTCAACCGGTTCCCGGCGCATGCCGGCGGCCAGAAACCAACCTGACCGCGGTTCCGGGGGATAGGGGACAATGCTTACGCTTCTGGCGAATTTCGACGACCACATAAAGCTCTTCAATATCTTCCGGTACATCACCTTCCGGACGGGCGGCGCGCTGATCACGGCGGCCGTGCTGGTCTTCATCTTCGGCCAGCCGATCATCGATTCGCTGCGGGTCCGGCAGGGCAAGGGCCAGCCGATCCGTGCCGACGGACCGCAGACACATTTCAAGAAGGCCGGCACGCCGACGATGGGCGGGCTTATGATCATCTCCGGCATTGTCGGTTCGACGCTGCTGTGGGCCAACATCACCAGTGTCTATGTCTGGGTGGTGCTGCTGGTGACGCTCGGCTTCGGCGCGATCGGCTTCTATGACGACTATCTGAAAGTGACGAAGCAGTCGCATCTGGGCTTTTCGGGCAGGGCGCGTCTGGGGATCGAATTCGCGATAGCGGCGGTTGCCGCGTGGATCATCATGCATAACGGCCAGGCGCCATTCTCCTCGTCGCTAACCTTCCCCTTCATCAAGGACTTCCTGCTTAATCTCGGGTGGTTCTTCATTCCGATGGGCTGCATCGTCATCGTCGGCGCAGGCAACGCAGTGAACCTCACCGACGGGCTGGACGGGCTGGCAATCGTTCCGATCATGATCGCGGCCGCCTCGTTCGGCGTCATTGCTTATCTCTCGGGCAACGCGGTTTTTGCCGACTATCTGCAGATCCATTTCGTGCCGGGCACAGGCGAACTCGCCGTCATCCTCGGCGCGGTGATCGGTGCGGGCCTGGGCTTCCTGTGGTTCAACGCTCCGCCTGCGGCGATCTTCATGGGCGACACCGGTTCGCTGGCACTGGGAGGCCTGATCGGCACCATCGCTGTCGCCACCAAGCACGAGATCGTGCTGGCCATCATCGGCGGCCTGTTCGTCATGGAGGCGCTGTCGGTGATCATCCAGGTCGGTTTCTTCAAGATGACCGGCAAGCGGGTGTTTCTGATGGCGCCGATCCACCATCATTTCGAAAAACTCGGCTGGACCGAGAGCCAGGTGGTGATCCGGTTCTGGATCATCGCTGTCATCCTGGCGCTGGTCGGCCTCTCAAGCCTGAAGCTTCGGTGAGATCATGATCGCCGCGCGTTCCTTTTCCGGAAAGAAAGTCGCGCTCTTCGGGCTTGGCGGCTCGGGGATCGCGACGGCGCGCGCGCTGATCGAGGGCGGAGCGGACGTGCTCGCCTGGGACGACAATCCGGATAGCGTAGGCAAGGCCGCCGAGCAGTCTATTCCGACGGGCGATCTGCGCCCGGCGGATTGGCCGGGATTTGCCAGCTTCGTGCTGTCTCCGGGTGTGCCGTTGACCCATCCAAAACCGCATTGGACCGTCGAGTTGGCGCGGGGGGCAGGCGTCGAGATCATCGGCGATGTCGAGCTTTTTACGCGCGAGCGGATTGCCCGGGCGCCGGCCGCGCCATTCATTGCGATCACCGGAACGAATGGCAAATCGACGACGACGGCGTTGACGGCGCATATATTGAAATCGGCGGGACGCGACACACAGATGGGCGGCAATATAGGCCGCGCGGTAATGACGCTGGACGAACTGGAGGACGACCGTTTCTATATTGTCGAATGCTCGTCCTATCAGATCGACCTTGCGCCCTCGATCAATCCGACGGCCGGTGTGCTGCTCAACCTGACGCCCGACCATCTCGACCGCCACGGCACGATGCAGCACTACGCCTCGATCAAGGAGCGGCTGGTGTCGGGCAGCGAGACCGCGATCATCGGCGTCGACGACATCTACTGTGCCCAGATTGCCGACCGGCTGGAGAAAGCCGGAAAGCATGTCGTGCGCATCTCCAAGCGCCTGCCGCTGACGGATGGGTTTTTCGCTGATGGAACAAACCTCATGGAAGCGAGCGACGGCCGTTACGAGCGCATCGCCTTCCTCGAAGGGATCGGCTCGCTGCGCGGGCAGCACAATGCCCAGAACGCGCTGGCTGCGGTCGCGGCCTGCCTCAAGGTCGGACTGGACCTCGGCGAGATACAGTCGGGTCTGGAAAGCTTTCCTGGCCTGGCGCACCGGATGGAACAGGTGGGTCGCAAGGGAAAGGTGCTGTTCGTCAACGATTCCAAGGCGACCAATGCCGACGCCTCGGCGCCCGCGCTTTCCAGCTTTCCACGCATCTATTGGATCGCCGGCGGATTGGCCAAGGAAGGCGGCATCGAGCCGTTGCGTTCCTATTTCCCGCGCATCGCCAAGGCCTATCTGATCGGTGAGGCAGCACCCGCCTTTTCGGCAACGCTCGGCGAGGCAGTGCCCTACGAGATTTCAGGCACGCTCGACGCGGCCGTCGAACACGCAGCCAGGGACGCGGATGCCGATAGCGCGGGCGAGGCGGTGGTGCTGCTTTCGCCGGCCTGCGCCAGCTTCGACCAGTACCGCAATTTCGAGGTGCGCGGCGATGCCTTCCGCGCCGCTGTGCAGGCTATCGAAAACGTCACGCCCATCGGAGGGACACGCTGATGCAAACGAGCCGCCTGGATCGCAGCCCGGTCGCCGTCTGGTGGCGGACCATCGATCGCTGGTTCCTCGCCGCGTTCCTGATGCTGATGGGGCTTGGGGTGGTTCTTTCGTTCGCAGCCAGCCCGGCCGTGGCCGAGCGCATCGGCCTCGACAGTTTTCATTTCGCGACGCGGCAGATCGTCTACATGATCCCGGCGCTGGGCGCGATGCTGGCTGTGTCGTTCCTCACGCCGAGGCAAGTGCGGCGCATGGCGATCATCATGCTCGGCGTGTTCCTGCTCCTGATGGTGGCGGTGCTCTTCGTCGGCGTCGAGGTGAAGGGCGCGCATCGCTGGGTGTCGTTCGCCGGCATTTCCGTGCAACCGTCCGAATTCCTGAAGCCGGCCTTCGTGATCGTCTGCGCCTGGCTGTTTGCTGAGAAGGCGCGCAATCCGGCCATCCCCGGCAATGTGCTGGCCATGCTCCTGCTGTGCGTGGTCGTGTCTTTGCTGGTGCTGCAGCCCGATCTCGGCCAGACGATCCTGACGACCAGCACCTGGGGCGTCATGTTCTTCATGGCTGGCATGCCTTGGTTCTGGATCATCGCTATCGGCTCGTTGGCGGTAGTGGGTGCGTTCGGTGCCTACGTGACGTTCGACCATTTCGCCGGCCGCATCGATCGCTTCATGACCGGCGAGGGCGATTCCTATCAGGTGGACATGGCGCATGATGCGCTGCTCAACGGCAAATGGCTTGGCGTCGGACCCGGCGAGGGGCTCTACAAGAAGATGATCCCGGACAGCCACGCGGATTTCGTCTTCGCGGTGGCCGGCGAGGAATACGGCCTGATCATGTGTTTCCTGATCATGGCGCTGTTCGCCTTCGTGGTGCTGCGGGGCCTTAACACCGCGCTGAAGGAGCAGGATGATTTCACCCGCTACGCGGTGGCGGGGCTTGTCTGCGTCTTCGGTTTCCAGTCGATTATCAATATGGGCGTGAACCTGCAGATGATGCCGGCAAAGGGCATGACGCTGCCTTTCATCTCCTATGGCGGATCCTCTCTGATCGCGATTGCGATTTCGATGGGCATGGTGCTGGCGCTGACCCGCAAGAAACCCACGCGACGCATGCAGCCGGGCGCCGCCATGCTGGCACGCCATGCGCTTCCGGCCGAATAGCGGGACGGCATGGCCAAGGGCAACATTCTCCTGGCTGCGGGCGGAACCGGCGGGCATCTTTTCCCGGCCGAGGCGCTGGCGCATGAACTGACCGCGCGCGGCTGGACGATCCATCTGGCGACCGACGACCGGGCGGGACGCTATGCCGGAAGCTTTCCGGCGGCGGCAACCCATCCGATCGCTTCGGCGACCTTCGGCTCGCGCAACCCAATAAAGCTCGCCGGCGCTTTCTGGACGATCTGGCGCGGCGTGCGGCAGTCCTCGGATCTGATCCGCCGAATCAAGCCAGCCGCCGTCGTCGGCTTCGGAGGGTATCCGACGCTGCCGCCGCTCTATGCGGCAACGCGGCGCAAGGTGCCCACGCTGGTCCACGAGCAGAACGCGGTGATGGGCCGCGCCAACAAGGCCCTTGCGGCACGGGTGAATGCGATTGCGGGCGGGTTCCTCAAGACGGGCACGAGCGGTGTCGCCACGAAGATCGTCGAGACCGGAAACCCGGTGCGGCCGGCGGTGCTGGAGGCGGCGAGGACGCCATACCAGCCGTCGGGTCGCGGTGATCCGTTTCATCTGCTGGTGTTCGGAGGCAGCCAGGGCGCGCAGTTCTTTTCCGACGCAGTCCCGGCCGCCGTCGCAAAGCTTTCTTCCGAGCAGCGCAAGCGCCTGATCGTGACTCAGCAGGCGCGTGCCGAGGATGCCGACAAGGTCAAGAAAACCTATGCGGAACTTGGCGTTCCGGCTGAAATATCACCTTTCTTCACGGACATGGCGGCGCGTATCGCCTCGGCGCATCTGGTAATGTCACGGTCCGGCGCCTCGACCGTGTCCGAGATCGCGGTGATTGGCCGGCCGGCCCTGTTTGTGCCCTATCCCCATGCGCTCGACCATGACCAGGCGGCGAACGCGGCGGCGCTTGCGGCAGCCGGGGGAGGGCAAGTACATCCGCAATCGACGCTGTCTCCGGAGCGTATCGCGGACCTGATCGGCGGCCTGATGGACGCCCCCAAAGCGTTGGCCGGAATGGCGGCGGCGGCCAAGTCGGCCGGCAAGCCGAATGCGGCGCGGTTGCTCGCAGACCTCACAGAGGCTATTGCCGATGGAAGAAGTTTGAACGAATTCAAGGAGGACACTCGCGCATGAAGATGCCGCAGACCATAGGGCTGGTGCATTTCATCGGCATCGGCGGCATCGGCATGAGCGGCATCGCCGAGGTTCTGCGCAATCTCGGCTATCGCGTGCAGGGCTCCGACCAGGCCGACGGCGCAAATGTGCAGCGGCTGCGCGACAAGGGCATCGAGTGTTTCGTCGGCCATCGCGCCGAAAATCTCGGCGATGCCGAAGTGGTCGTGGTGTCGACGGCGATCAAGAAGAACAATCCCGAACTGGTCGCGGCGCGCGAGAAGCTGTTGCCGATCGTGCGGCGCGCCGAGATGCTGGCCGAACTGATGCGCTTCCGGCAGGCCGTGGCCATCGGCGGCACGCATGGCAAGACTACCACGACCTCGATGGTGGCGGCGCTGCTCGATGCTGGCGGGCTTGATCCTACCGTCATCAATGGTGGCATCATCAACGCTTACGGCACGAACGCACGCATGGGCGGCGGCGACTGGATGGTGGTGGAAGCCGACGAGAGCGACGGCACTTTCCTGAAACTGCCGGCCGACATCGCCGTGGTCACAAACATCGACCCTGAACATCTCGACCACTATGGCAGTTTCGACAAGGTGCGCGAGGCGTTCCGGCAATTCGTCGAGAACGTGCCGTTCTACGGTTTCGGCGTGATGTGCACGGACCATCCGGAAGTGCAGGCACTGGTCAGCCGCATCGAGGACCGGCGCGTCATCACCTATGGCGAGAATGCCCAAGCGGACGTGCGTTTCACCCGTCACCGCATGGAAAACGGTTCGTCGAAATTCGACGTGATCATCCGAAACCGCAAGAGCGGCGCGCAGACGGTGATCGACGGGCTCAGCCTGCCGATGCCGGGCCGGCACAATGTGTCGAACGCCACGGCCGCCATCGCGGTGGCGCATGAACTCGGCATTTCCGGTGCTGCCATCCGCAAAGGCCTGTCTGGCTTCGGCGGCGTGAAGCGGCGCTTTACGCCGACGGGAACCTGGAACGGCGTGCGCATCTTCGACGATTACGGTCACCATCCGGTGGAGATCAAGGCGGTGCTGAAGGCGGCGCGCGACGCGACCGACGGACGGGTGATCGCGATTGCCCAGCCTCACCGTTTCACGCGCCTGCACGATCTGTTTGACGAGTTTTCCGCCTGTTTCAATGACGCCGACACGATTCTCGTGGCGCCCGTCTATCCGGCGGGCGAAGAGCCGATCGAAGGTGTCAACTCGCAGGCGCTGGCGCAGCGCATCCGTGCGGGCGGGCATCGCGACGCACGCTACATAGACGGGCCGGCGGCGATTGCGCCAGCCGTGCGCGACCTCGCCAAGGACGGCGATTTCGTGGTCTTCCTCGGCGCCGGCAACATCACGCAATGGGCGTATGCCCTGCCGAAGGAACTCGGCGGCGAGGCGGCATGAGGCGCGGCCAGGTCCTGCTCGACCAGTTGGGCGAAAGGCTCGCCGGCCTGCGCGGGCGCATCACGCCCGACGCGGAGATGGAAAAGATCACCTGGTTCCGCGCTGGGGGCACGGCCGACGCACTGTTCCAGCCGGCCGACGAGGAGGATCTTGCCACCTTCCTCAGGGCTGTTCCGGAAGATGTCCGGCTCGTGGTGGTCGGCATAGGCTCGAACCTGCTGGTGCGGGACGGCGGTCTGCGCGGCTTCGTCATCCGCCTTTCCGCGAAGGGTTTTGGCGAGGCCGAGGTCATTGGCGATAGCCGCATACGGGCCGGCGCCGCTATGCCGGACAAGCGGCTGGCCGCGGTGGCGCTGGAGGCCGGTATAGGCGGCTTCCATTTCTACCACGGCATTCCCGGAGCGGTCGGCGGGGCGTTGCGGATGAATGCCGGCGCCAATGGCGTCGAGACGCGTGAGTGCGTGGTCAAGGTACGGGCGCTCGACCGGCAGGGCAATCTGCACGTGCTGTCCAATGCCGACATGGGCTACTCCTACCGCCACTCTTCCGCGTCGAAGGAGCTCATTTTCACCTCGGCGATTTTTGAGGGCTATCCGGAGGATCGCACCGCAATCAAGGCAGCTATGGATGCGGTGCAGCACCATCGCGAGACGGTGCAGCCTATCCGCGAGAAGACGGGCGGTTCCACCTTCAAGAACCCGCCTGGCACGTCGGCCTGGAAGGAGATCGATGCCGCGGGGTGCCGCGGCCTGATGATTGGTGGTGCGCAGATGTCGCCCATGCATTGCAACTTCATGATCAACACCGGTAACGCCACCGGCTACGACCTCGAATATCTCGGCGAGGCCGTGCGGGCGCGCGTGCTGGAGAATTCCGGCATCCGGCTTGAATGGGAGATCAAGCGGCTCGGCCAGTTCGCGCCGGGACGCAAGGTGCACGAGTTTCTGGGGCAGTTGCTGTAGAGACTGTCTTTCTTGCGCCATCTCTGCAACGTGGTTGGAAAAGTGCCAAGGCTCCCTTCTTGAATGTTGCAGTGCAGCATGGGTGGCGATACGGTGCCGTCGTCCTGATGGGAACGCCGCCTCATGCCACCTCGAACGCCTGCGACCAGTGCCGGCCAGTCATCGGGAAACGGTGGCGAGCTCTCCCGAAGTACTGAATCGAATGAGCAGGCACGGCGCGAGCCGATGCTCATCGATCTCGCGTTGCAAGGAGGCGGATCGCACGGCGCCCTCACCTGGGGTGTACTCGACCGCCTGCTGGAAGAAGATTGGCTGCGCATCGACGGCGTTTCCGGTACCTCGGCCGGTGCGATGAACGCGGCTGTATTGGCCGACGGTTATGCCGCCGGCGGCGCCGAAGGCGCGCGTGCCGCGCTCAATGCCTATTGGCGGTATGTGGCGGACGCGGCCCGCTTCAGCCCGTTCCAGCGCAGCCCGCTCGATATTTTGCTTGGGCGTTGGACGCTCGACACTTCGCCCATGTTCATTGCCATGGACCTCATGTCCCGGCTCTATTCGCCCTACGATCTCAATCCGGGGGGCATCAATCCACTGCGCGCCGTGATCGAGAAAGCGATCGACTTCGACCGTCTCAAGACTTCGCCAATCAAGGTGTTTGTCACTGCCACCAATGTGCGGACCGGGCGCGGCAGGGTGTTTCGCAACGCGGAAATCACGCCGGACGTGCTGCTGGCCTCTGCCTGCCTGCCGACCCTTTTCCAGGCGGTCGAAATCGACGGCGAGAGCTATTGGGATGGTGGCTATGCCGGCAACCCGACCATGACGCCGCTGGTGCGCGAACTCGATTCGGACGACACCATTCTGGTGCCGATCAACCCGGTCGAGCGCCCCGGCACGCCGCGCACCGCCGCGGATATCCTGAACCGCCTCAACGAGGTGTCATTCAACTCGGCGCTGCTCAAGGAATTGCGCATGATCGCGCTGTTGCGCCAGGTCGCCGACCCCGGCAACAGCGAGGGCGCGCAATGGGCGAAGATGCGCATCCATCTGGTGCCCAACTCCGTCATGGGCACGCTCGGCTACTCCTCGAAGCTGAATGCCGAATGGGATTTTCTCAGCATGCTTCGCGACGAGGGACGCAAGGCGGCCGACACCTTCCTGAAGGCCAACGGGCACAATATCGGCAAACGCTCATCCGTCGATCTCGACATCCTGCTCGAAGGGGTGTGAGACATGGGGCTTCTCGGCATCCTGCTTGGCCTTGGCCTGCTGATCTGGTTCGCCTATCGCGGCTGGAGCGTGCTGCTGCTGGCGCCGGTCTCGGCAGTGATCGCCGCCCTGCTGTCCGGCGATCCATTGCTCGCCAGTTGGACGCAGACCTTCATGGGCAGCGCGGCGAGCTTCGTCGGCCAGTTCTTCCCGTTGTTGCTGCTCGGCGCGTTATTCGGCAAACTCATGGAAGACAGCGGCGCGGTGACCGCCATCGCCGAATTCATGACCGAGAAACTCGGCGCCCGGCGCGCCGTCCTCGCGGTGGTGCTCGCCGGCGCAATCGTCACCTATGGCGGGGTGAGTCTGTTCGTCGCGCTGTTCGTGCTGGCGCCGATGGCCGAGGCGCTGTTCCGCGCCTCTGACATTCCGCGCCGGTTGATGCCGCCGGCCATCGCGCTCGGCACCTTCACCTTCACAATGATGGCGCTGCCAGGCACGCCGGCGATCCAGAATGCCATCCCCATGCCGTTCTTCGGCACCACGCCCTTCGCCGCACCGGGGCTCGGCATCATCGCCTCGGCGATCATGCTCGGCTTCGGCCTGTGGTGGCTTGCCCGTGCGGAAAAGGCCGCGCGCCGCGCGGGCGAAGGGTTCGGCGATATCGTGCTGGATATGCACGAAGTGGTTGCCGACCCGGTGCTGCGCGAGCGGGCAACCACGGCGCGCGAGTTCGATCCGGCGGAAGTCGAGCGGGGGCATCTCAGCGCCGACCGGCCGAGCATCGTGCTGGCCGCGCTGCCGCTGGCGCTGGTGATCGTCGTCAACCTGCTGATGTCCTTCGTTATCCTGCCGCGGCTCGATTTCGGTTTCCTGGCCGAGGAGCGGTGGGGCGGCGTCAGCTTCGCCGCCGTAAGCGGCGTCTGGTCGGTGGCGGTAGCGCTCGTCGTCGCCATTCTCGCGACCATCCTGATCAACCGGCGCCGCTTGCCCAAGCTGCGGGAGACCATGGACGCCGGCGCCAACGCCTCGGTGCTGCCGATCTTCAGCGTGGCGAGCCTGGTCGGCTTCGGCGCCGTCGTGGCGGCGCTGCCTGCCTTCGCGCTGGTGCGCGACTGGGTGCTGTCGATCGAGGGCGGCCCGCTTGTCTCGCTGGCAATAGCCACCAACATTCTCGCCGCACTGACAGGTTCCGCTTCGGGCGGTCTGACGATTGCCCTCGACTCCCTCGGCGCGACGTTTTTTCAGCGCGCCACCGAACTCGGTATCGACCCGGCGCTGCTGCACCGTGTGGCTGTGATGAGCGCTGGAACGCTCGACAGCTTGCCGCACAGTGGCGCTGTGGTCACGCTGCTGGCAGTCTGCGGCGTGACCCCGCGGCAGAGCTATCTCGACATCGTCATGGTAGCAATCGTCGGGGCTCTTCTTGCCCTCGGTGCGGTCATCGCGCTTGGCTCGGTGGTTGGCAGCTTTTAAGGCGCACGCAAAGGCGCGCGAAAGGCAATGTCGCCGACTGAAGCTGTCGCAGTGCAATCGTGCGGCAGCTTTGGGTCCATTCGACTGTTGCATCAATCACGGCCGACATTATCCCTCTCAAATCCCTATCTTTCCTGCCCTTGTCGACACCAGGCTGGGTGAGTCCAAAATGCCATAGTGAACGCGCGATTGGCCGCCGCCGGGTCTGAAAATTCGTTTGAATGAAATCAATGCTTGCCACGGGAATCATGCTCTGATTCTTTGGGTTGAGAGCGTTTCCTGATTTGAGTCGTGCGGCGCGTCACTGGTGAGGGGGTGTCACCAGAGGACTCGGATTCTGTTCAGGAAGCCGCGGTGGATGTGGCCTGCGTGGGGACGACGAAGCATGGAGAAAAAACACGTAGCTGTTCTGTATGGAGGTTTCTCCTCGGAGCGGCCCGTGTCCTTGTCTTCGGGAAAGGCTTGCGCCGATGCCCTTGAGGCTGTCGGCTACAAGGTCACCCGGCTCGATGTGGATCGCGATATCGGGGCGGTGCTTTCCGGGCTCAAGCCCGACGTGGCATTCAATGCGCTTCACGGGCCGTATGGTGAGGACGGCACGATCCAGGGTGTCCTCGAATATCTCGGCATCCCCTATACGCATTCGGGCGTGCTCGCCTCGGCGCTGGCGATGGACAAGGAACTGGCAAAGAAGATCGCCAAGGCATCCCTGATCCCCGTCGCGGAGTCCCGCGTCATGGATCGGCATTCGATCCAGAACCGGCACCCGATGAAGCCGCCCTATGTGGTGAAGCCGGTCAATGAGGGATCGAGTTTCGGGGTGGTCATCGTCAAGGAAGGGCAGTCCCATCCGCCGCAGGTGATTTCATCGCCTGAATGGAAATATGGCGACCGCGTGATGGTCGAGCGCTACGTCCATGGTCGTGAGCTGACTTGCGCGGTGATGGGGGATGTTGCGCTGGGCGTCTGTGAGATCGTGCCGACGGGCCATGCATTCTACGATTACGACTCGAAATACGTTCCCGGCGGCTCAAAACATGTCTGTCCCGCTAAAATTTCACTAAATATTTACCAAAAGATACAGACACTGTCCCTCAAGGCTCATCAAGCAATCGGCTGTCGGGGCGTCTCCCGATCTGACTTCCGCTACGACGACCGTCATTCCGAAAATGGCGAGGTCGTGTGGCTCGAAATCAATACTCAGCCGGGCATGACGCCGACATCGCTTGTTCCGGAAATCGCCGCCGAGGCGGGGCATTCCTTCGGTGAGTTGCTGAGTTGGATGGTGGAGGACGCGTCGTGTTCGCGTTGAAGACGGGGCATGGCAGGTTGATGGCCGGTGCATCGAGTTCTGGCGGCGGTCGGCTGGTCGACCGATTCCTGTTGCCGCGTTGGGCGAGGCGTCCCGCGCGGCTGTTCGCGCGTCTGGGAACCGGCGATTTCGTGCCGCCGCGCTATGCGGCAACGATGGCCTCGGCGCTGCTGTTCGCGGTGACCGGTCTTTACGGAACCTATGTCGGCGGCCACATGCCCGATGTGGCGCAAGCCGTCACCGCGCGCACTGGTTTCGCCGTCGATCAGGTCCGCGTTGTCGGTCATCGCGAGACCTCCGAGATCGATATCTTGGAAAAGCTGGATTTGACGGGCTGGACTTCGCTGATCGGTTTCGACGTCGACGAGGCGCGGGTGCGTGTGGCGTCACTGCCCTGGGTCGAGGTCGCCTCGGTGCGGAAGGTCTATCCCGAGACGCTGGAGATACGGATCACCGAGCGTGAGCCCTTCGCGATCTGGCAGCACGACAATCAGCTTTCGATCATTGGCCGCAAGGGCAATGTGATCGTTCCCTATGCCGGCGGACGGCATGCGAGCCTGCCGCTGGTGGTTGGCGCGGGGGCTGCCGAGCAGGCGGCCGGTTTTGTCGCGGAGATGGCGAAATATCCCGATCTCGCGGCAAGGGTGAAAGGCTACATACTGGTCGCCGACCGCCGCTGGAATCTGCGCCTCGACAACGGCATCACGATCAAGCTGCCGGAGACTGGCACCGACCAGGCAATTGCGCAGTTGCTGCGTATGAATCGCGAAAGCGGGCTGTTCAACCGGCAGGTCACATCGATCGACATGCGTTTCGCTGATCGCGTTGTGCTGCAATTGACGCCCGAGGCGGCGGAAGCGCGCGCGGCTGCGCTGAGCAATAGCGGCAAGCCGAAGAAAGCCAAGCCGGAGAAGCGCACATGAACTGGCTTGGCGGTCAGAAGGACGTCACGCAGCGAAAGGCCGGCATCGTCACCGTTCTTGACGTTGGTTCGACCAAGATCTGCTGTGTCGTAGCGCAACTCAAGCCCTGCGAGCCGAGCCAGCAGCTTCGCGGGCGCACGCACAAGGCCAAGGTGATCGGTATCGGCCACCAGAAATCTCATGGCGTGAAGTCGGGCGTGGTCGTCGATCTCGATCGCGCCGAGCAGGCAATCCGGCTTGCCGTCGACGCCGCGGAGCGTATGGCCGGCCTCACCGTCGATTCGCTGCTGGTCAATCTCACGTCGGGCAGGCTGAGGAGCCACACCTACTCGGCCACCATCAACCTTCGCGGCCACGAGGTCGACGAAAGCGACATCAAGCGTGTTCTGGCCGCGGGTGCCAAGCAATCTCTGAAGGCTGAACGTCAGGTCGTGCATGCGCTGCCGGTTGCGTTCTCGCTGGATGCGGAACGTGGCGTGCGCGACCCGCGCGGCATGGTGGGCGATACGCTGGGCGTGGACATGCACGTGCTGACCGGCGACGCCGCGCCGCAGCGCAATCTAGAACTGTGCATCAACCGTTCGCATCTTTCTGTGGAGCGCATGGTGGCGACGCCTTACGCCAGCGGTCTCGCGGCACTCGTCGATGACGAACTGGAAATGGGCGCCGCCTGCATCGACATGGGCGGCGGCACGACGACGATCTCGGTGTTCGCCGATGGCAAGTTCGTGCACGGCGACGCGCTCGCCGTGGGTGGAATGCATGTCACTCTGGATATGGCGAAGGGCCTGTCGACACGCTTCGACGATGCCGAGCGGCTGAAAGTCATGCACGGCTCTGCTCTGCCGGGCAGTGCCGATGACCGCGATGTGGTTTCCGTTCAGCCGATCGGCAGCGACGACAGCGAGGTGCCGTTGCAGGTGCCGCGCTCGGTGATGACCCGAATCATCCGCGCTCGCGTCGAGGAGACGCTGGAAATGCTGCGCGACCGGCTGAACAAGTCTGGCTACGGCAATGTCGTCGGCAAGCGTGTCGTGCTTACCGGTGGCGCGAGTCAGCTTGCGGGCTTGCCCGACGCGGCGCGGCGCATCCTGGGCCGCAATGTCCGCATCGGACGTCCGCTCGGCGTTTCCAGCCTGCCGGAGGCGGCCAAGGGACCGGCCTTCGCGACGGCTGTCGGTTTGCTGATCTATCCGCAGGTCGCAAGCTTCGAGAATGGCAGGATCAGTACGAGTTCCAAATTGCGTATGAGCGGAACGGGCGGCCGTTTCCAGCGCATGAGTCAGTGGTTGAGAGACAGTTTCTAAACTTCGGCGGGGCGAGCCCCATAAATCAGCCGCGGCGGCTACGCGGCAGGAAGGCAAAGGACGAGGACATGCCCATCAATCTCCAGAGACCGGACATCACCGAACTCAAGCCGCGGATTACCGTATTCGGCGTCGGCGGCGGTGGCGGCAACGCCGTCAACAACATGATCACGGCGGGTCTGCGTGGCGTCGATTTCGTCGTGGCAAATACCGATGCGCAGGCGCTCACAATGTCGAAGGCCGAGCGGCTGATCCAGCTTGGCGCCCATGTTACCGAAGGTCTCGGCGCGGGTTCGCAGCCGGAAGTCGGCCGTGCCGCAGCCGAGGAATGCATCGATGAGATCATCGACCATCTGTCGAACACCCACATGTGCTTCGTCACCGCCGGCATGGGTGGCGGCACCGGCACCGGCGCCGCACCGGTTGTCGCCAGGGCGGCGCGCGAGAAGGGCATCCTGACGGTTGGCGTTGTCACCAAGCCGTTCCATTTCGAAGGCCAGCGCCGGATGAAGACGGCGGATTTCGGCATCGAGGAATTGCAGAAGAGCGTCGATACGCTGATCGTCATCCCGAACCAGAACCTGTTCCGGCTTGCCAACGACAAGACCACCTTCGCCGACGCCTTCGCCATGGCCGACCAGGTGCTCTATTCCGGCGTCGCCTGCATCACCGACCTGATGGTGAAGGAAGGCCTCATCAATCTCGACTTCGCCGACGTGCGGTCGGTGATGCGCGAGATGGGCAAGGCGATGATGGGCACCGGCGAAGCTTCGGGCGAGGGCAGGGCGATGGCGGCGGCGGAAGCCGCGATCTCCAACCCGCTGCTCGACGAGACCTCGATGCGCGGCGCCAAGGGCCTGCTGATCTCGATCACCGGCGGCCGTGACCTGACTCTGTTCGAGGTCGACGAAGCGGCGACCCGCATCCGCGAGGAAGTCGACCAGGATGCCAACATCATCCTCGGCGCGACCTTCGACGAGGAACTCGAAGGCGTCATCCGCGTGTCGGTGGTCGCCACGGGCATCGACAAGTCGGCCGAGCAGATCGCGGCTGTGCCGATCAACATCCGCCAGCCGCCGAAGCCGGCTCCGCGCCCCATCGCGGCCGGCGAGGCCCAGCCGGCGCGGGCCGCCGATCCGGTCGCCGAGGCCATCCGCCTGGCCGAACAGAGTGCTGCGATGGCTGCTGTTCGTCCGCAGACGGCCCCGGCGGACGATTTCCGACCGCAGAGCAAGCTGTTCCAGGCTCCTGAACCCGCGGTGGCGCAGCGGGCGGTCGCGGTTGCGCCGCAGCCGCAGTTCCAGGCGGCCGAGGAGCCGGTTGTGTTGCAGCCCGTAGCAGTGCAGCCGGTCGAGCGTGCTCCTCAGCCCGCCCCCCAGCGTGAAGTTGCGCCCGTTGCGGCTGCGCCGCGCATGCCTCGTGTGGAAGATTTCCCGCCGATGGTGAAGGCCGAGGCTGAAGCCAAGGCCCGTCCCGTCGATCAGGAGGATCGCGGTCCGATGGGTCTGCTCAAGCGTTTGACGGTTGGCTTGACCCGTCGTGAAGAAGAGCCGGCAAAGCTTGAACCGGCGCAGCCGCGCGAACCCAGGCTGCGCCAGCCGGCGCCGGAAGCGCGCCGCCTCAACAGCCAGGACCCGCAGCTTTATGCACCGCGCCGCGGCCAGCTAGACGACCAGGGCCGCCTGACGCCGCAGGCGCGTGCGACTCATGAAGACGATCAGTTGGAGATTCCGGCCTTCCTTCGACGCCAGGCCAACTGAACCGTAAACGGCTGTTAAGGAGTGTGTGCGGACAGGCTGAAAACAGCCTGTCCGCATTTTCCATATAATGAGGGAAATCAAGAGCTTACGGCCGGCACAAACTGCCCTGTCGCGGTAACACAGAGTAAGAAACCGTGATTTGTGACGACCCTGCCGGAAGTCTATCTTCAAGGCTGAAAGATGGCAGGAATTGGATTGGTTGAGCCAAAGCCGCTTCTGCCTAGAAAATGCCCGCGGGGAGTTGGGATGGAGCCGCGGTTTCAGGCATGAAGCGCATATGGGGATAAATTTGCACGACTATCAAACCACGGTGAAATCGTGCGCGACATTGTCCGGCATCGGCGTTCATAGCGGCAAGCCTGTCACGATCCGTTTCAATCCCGCAGAACCCGACACCGGCGTTGTATTCGTCTATACGGGCGAGCATGGCGCAGGGCGTCAGTTGCCGGCACTGGTCTCGGAAGTCGGCGCGACCGCGCTCTGCACCGTGCTTGGCGAGCCTTCCGGCTTTCATGTGGCGACCGTAGAGCATTTGATGGCGGCCCTGCTGGGTCTCGGCATCGACAATGTTCTGATCGAAATCGACGGCAATGAAGTTCCGGTCATGGACGGCAGCGCTGCCATGTTCGTCGATGCCATCGACCAGGCCGGCATCGAGACGCTGGACGTGAAGCGCCGCTACATCCGTGTCGTCAAGCCCGTGCGCATTGACAGCGGTGCCTCCTGGGCGGAGTTTCGGCCGTATCGCGGCACGCGCTTCGAGGTCGAGATCGATTTTGACAGCCCGGCCATCGGCCGTCAGGCGTTCGCCGCCGACATCGATCCCGTCTCGTTCCGGAAGGATATGGCTCGGGCGCGGACCTTCGGTTTCATGCGCGACGTCGAAAGGCTGTGGGCAGGCGGCTATGCGCTCGGGTCGTCGCTCGAGAATTCGATCGTGATCGGCGACGACAACCATGTGATCAACATGGAAGGCCTGCGTTATTCCGACGAGTTCGTGCGCCACAAGACTCTCGATGCGATGGGCGATCTGGCGCTTGCCGGCGCGCGTTTCATCGGCTGCTTCAAGTCGTTCCGTGGCGGCCACCGCCTGAACGCGGCCGCGTTGCGGCATCTGCTGTCCGATCCGACGGCATTCGAGATCGTCGAGACCAACCGCCGCTCGCGCGGTCGTGGCGCCGAGATGATCGCGGTCAACGCTCCCGTCTACGCGCCCTGGGTGCTCTGAGGCGCGTTTCGCGAAGGCGGGCCGGGCAGGCTACCCTAGCCGAAACACTTGTTCGACATGCGCCATGTTTCGGTGCCGGTGAGCACTGAAACATGGCCGTTTTGGCTTGGCGGCCGGAAATCCTGATGGTTTGTTTACCATTTTTCGGCAGCCTCTTTCCCTAAGGTTGACGTGGATTGCGGCAAGGAAACCGCACCAAGGCCACAAAAAAGCGCCATTGCGGCCCGATAGCGTTGCCGTGGCGAGCTGTTCTGGTTAAGGCTGCCCGCCTTCGCTTGGCCAAGAGGGGCGAATCGACAATATGACGTTTGTTACTGCTGCTTCAGCCCGTGGACGGATTCGGCGGGCCTTGTTGACCGCCACGGTCGTCGGCGTGCCCCTTGTCTTGTCCGCGTGCCAGTCGGATGACGACATCGATTTGTCGACCTATGTCGAGCAGACCGAGCCAGCGGACGTTCTCTACAATCAGGCCCTGGCCAACATGGATGCGGGCCGCCTTACCGAGGCGAGCCGCAAGTTCAACGCCATCGACCGCCAGCACCCCTATTCGGAATATGCGCGCAAATCGATGGTGATGGGTGCCTTCGCCAATTATCGCCAGGGCAAATATGACGACGCGATCGCGTCGGCCAAACGCTACGTTTCGCTCTATTCGAACACGCCCGACGCGGCCTATGCCCAATACATCATCGGGCTGTGCTATTTCCGCCAGATCCGTGACGTTACCCAGGATCAGAAGGAATCGCGGCGCACCATCGAGGCCATGGAAGAGCTGATCCAGCGCTGGCCCGATTCGGAATATGTGGACGACGCCCGCACCAAGATTCGCTTTGCCCGTGACCAGCTCGCCGGCAAGGAGATGCAGACCGGTCGTTATTATCTTGAGCGGCGCGAATACATCGCTTCCATCAAGCGCTTCCGCTACGTCGTGGAGAACTATTCCAACACGCGCCACATCGAAGAAGCACTTGCCCGCCTGACGGAAGCCTACATGGCGATGGGCCTCACGTCCGAAGCGCAGACGGCGGCGGCGGTCCTTGGCCAGAACTATCCTGACAGCCAGTGGTACAAGGATTCCTACAAGCTGCTGCAATCGGGCGGACTTGAGCCGCGTGAGAACCAGGGTTCGTGGATTTCCAAGGCTGGGGCGCTCATCACCGGCGGCGCCTGATTTCCGTCGCTGTCGAACCGGCAATTTCCCATGTGCCTGGATGTGGCGCATGGACATTTGCTGTATGCGCGTTGGGCTCCGCGTCGGTCGCACACAATCCTGAAATCATGCTATTGGCCGCTTGCGGGTCTTTGCCCATTCTGCCCCGCGCTGTGATGCCGATCCCCGAGCTTCAAGGGTTGTGATGCTGGCGCGTCTTTCGATACGCGATATCGTCCTGATCGAACGGCTGGACATCGATTTCGCGTCCGGCCTGTCGGTTCTGACGGGCGAAACGGGCGCGGGCAAATCCATTCTTCTCGATGCGCTGTCGCTGGCGCTCGGAGCACGTGGCGACGCCTCGCTGGTGCGCCATGGCGCGGCGCTGGGACAGGTCACGGCGGTGTTCGACGTGCCGCGCAACCACCCCGCGCGCATGATGCTCACGGACAATGCACTGGATGACGACGGCGACATCATTCTGCGGCGCGTGCAGACCGCCGACGGGCGTACGCGGGTCTTCGTCAACGATCAGCCGTCCAGCGTAACGCTGATGCGCGATATCGGCCGGGCGTTGGTGGAGATTCACGGCCAGCATGACGAGCGGGCGCTGGTCGACGCGAGCGCGCATCGCGACCTGCTCGACTCTTTCGGTGGTCATGTCGGCGAGGCGCGCGCCGTTGCCGCCGCGTGGCGGCGTTGGCGCGACGCGGAACAGGAGTTGGGGCGCCATCGGGCGAAGGTCGATGCGGCGGCGCGGGAGGCGGATTTCCTACGCGCCTCGGTGGCCGAGCTTTCCAAGATCGATCCGCAGCCTGGGGAGGAAACGGATCTCGCTGAGATGCGTGCCTCGATGATGCGCATCGAAAAAATTGCGTCCGAAATCAAGGACGCACAGGACGTATTGTCTGGCGCCAACTCGCCATTGCCGCAGCTTGCCAGTCTTTTGAGACGATTGCAGCGCAAGGCCCAGGATGTGCCTGGCCTGCTTGACGACGTGGTCAAGTCGCTGGACGAGGCGCTGATTTCGCTCGATGCCGCTCAGTCCGGCGTGGACGCGGCGCTGCGCGCGACGGAATACGATCCCGAGCGGCTTGAGCGGGCCGAGGAGCGGCTGTTCGCGCTGCGCGCGGTAGCACGAAAGCACAATGTGCAGGTCGACGATCTGGCGCAGCTTCGCGACGCCATGGTGGCTGACCTTGCCGATCTCGACGCTGGCGAGGAGCGACTGCACGGGTTGGAAGGACAGGCAGCGGCTGCGCGTGAAGCCTACGACAAGGACGCCGCGCATCTTTCCGAACTGCGAAGATCGGCCGCTGCCGGCCTCGAAGCGGCTGTCATGGCGGAACTGCCGGCGCTCAGGCTGGAGCGTGCCGCTTTCATCGTCGAGCAGACGCGCGAGCCGGACAACCGGGCGCAAGAGGGCATCGACCAGATCGAATTCTGGGTGCGGACTAATCCCGGCACACGGCCGGGGCCGATGATGAAGGTCGCTTCGGGGGGCGAGCTTTCGCGCTTCCTGCTGGCGCTGAAGGTCGCGTTGGCCGACCGTGGATCGGCGCCGACGCTTGTGTTCGACGAGATCGATTCGGGCGTCGGCGGCGCGGTGGCCGACGCAATCGGCCAGCGGCTGTCCCGGCTGGCGCGAAAGGTGCAGGTGCTGACCGTGACGCATGCGCCACAGGTGGCAGCTCGCGCGGAGACGCATTTCCTGATCTCGAAGTCTGGCGGAACGGAGCGGGTGTCGACCACCGTCGCCGAGATCGACCGGCCGTCGCGGCAGGAGGAGATCGCCCGTATGCTGGCCGGTGAGACGATTACCGAGGAGGCCAGGGCTGCGGCTGAGCGGCTGCTCAGTGCGACGTCGCCTGTCAGTTGAAGCGTCGGCGGCGGTTTACTTTTCTCGGGATTTTGCCGAAAAGTTTTCGGCGTTCGCGTCCCGAAAAAAGAAGACTGTCCTCATGGCCGCCCCTCAAACTCCCGTCGAAGACCTCTCTCAGGAACAGGCGGCCGAGGAATTGGCGCGGCTGGCGGCGGAGATCGCCGAGCACAACCGGCGTTATCACCAGGAAGACGCGCCAATCATTTCGGACGCCGAATACGACGCGCTGACGAGGCGTAACGCGGCGATCGAGCAGCTTTTCCCGGATTTGGTGCGGCCCGACAGCCCGACTGGCTCGGTCGGTGCGCCGCCGGCGGAGGGTTTTGCCAAGGTGCGGCACGCCGTGCCGATGCTCAGCCTCGCCAAGGCTTACACCGACGAGGACGTGGTCGACTTTCTGGAGCGCGCAAAACGGTTCTTCGAGCGCGACAAGGATTTTGACATCGCGTTCACCGCCGAGCCGAAGATCGATGGACTGTCGGCCTCGTTGCGCTATGAGAAGGGCGTGTTCGTCCAGGGTGCGACGCGCGGCGACGGCACGGTCGGCGAGGACATTACTGCCAATTTGAAGACCATCGCCGATATCCCGCACAGGCTGAAAGGGGCGGGCTGGCCGGAGACGATCGAGATTCGCGGCGAGGTCTATATGACCTACGCGGAGTTCGAGGCGCTGAAGGAACGTTCGGCTGCGGCCGGAGGCCAGGACTATGTCAATCCGCGCAACACGGCGGCCGGTTCGCTCCGCCAGAAGGACGCGTCGGTCACCGCCAGCCGCAACCTGAAATTCTTTGCCTATGCCTGGGGCTACACGACCGCCGATCCGGCGCCGACGCAGTACGAGTCGGTGCAAAAATTCGCCGACTGGGGGTTCCGGATCAGCCCGCTGATGATCCGCGCCAAATCCGTCGAGGAACTGATCACGCAGTACAAGCTCATCGAGTCGCAGCGCTCGTCGCTCGGCTACGACATCGACGGCGTCGTCTACAAGGTCGACCAGCTCGAGCTGCAGCGCCGCTGGGGTTTCGTCACCGGCGAGCCGCGCTGGGCGGTCGCGCACAAATTCCCGGCGGAGCAGGCAACCACCGTGCTCCGCCAGATCGACATTCAAGTCGGCCGCACCGGGACGCTAGCGCCTGTGGGAAGGCTCGACCCCGTGACGGTCGGCGGCGTCACCGTGGTCAACGTGACGCTGCACAACGAGGATTATATCGCCGGGATCGACAGCAATGGGCTGCCCATCCGCGGCGACGAACCGATCGATATCCGCATCGGCGACACCGTCGTCATCCAGCGGGCGGGCGACGTCATTCCGCAGATCGTCCGGGTTGAGCTGGAAAAGCGGCCGGCCAATGCAACCCCCTACCGCTTTCCCGACAAGTGCCCGGTGTGCGGATCACCGGCGACGCGCGAGATCAACGAGAAAACCGGCAAGGAGGATTCACGGCGGCGCTGCACGGGCGAACTGATCTGCGCGGCACAGGCGATGGAATCGCTGCGCCACTTCGTCTCGCGCGGCGCGATGGACATCGAAGGTCTGGGGACGGAGAATATCGACCTTTTCTTCAACGCCGGGCTTATCAAGACCGCCGCCGACATCTTTACGCTGAAGGACCGGCGTGCCGATGTGCAGCGCGCACTTGCCGAACGCCGGGAGGAGCAGGCGCGGCAGCGCGAGGCGGCCTCGGGCAAGACGCGCAAGAACGTGCGCGGCGCCGAGGAGCGCAATTTCGAGGGCTTGGAGAAGCTTTTTGCGGCAATAGATCAGCGGCGCGAGCCGGAGCTCGACCGCTTCATCTTCGCGCTCGGCATCCGCCACATCGGCGAGACGACGGCCGCGCTCTTGGCAAAGACATTTTCGACCGTCGAGGAATTCATCCGCGTCGGCAAGGAGACGGCCGCGGCCGAAGACCCGCACACAGTCTTCCCGTCGATCAACGGCATCGGCGACACGGTCATCGGTGCCCTCATCGACTTCTTTGGCAATGAGCGCAACGACGCGGTGCTCGACGCGCTGCTCGCCCAGGTCCATCCAAAACCCTATGTAGTCAGCGTTTCGGCCGGCAGCCCGGTGGCGGGCAAGACCGTCGTCTTCACCGGATCGCTGCAAAAAATGTCGCGCGGCGAGGCGAAGGCGATGGCCGAGCGGCTCGGCGCAAAGGTCGCAGGCTCGGTGTCGGCCAAGACCGATCTCGTTGTGGCCGGTCCAGGGGCCGGCTCGAAACTCAAGCAGGCGACCGATCTCGGTATCGAGGTGATCGACGAGGACCAGTGGTTCGAGCGGGTGGCGCAGGCGTGAGGCCGTCTGTTGGCCGCATCACCAGATTCGGCAGATCAGCGATATCAAGTTCACCGTTGCTGATCGTTTGGCTCAAGCGAATTCGTGTGACAGGACAGGGGTGCTGACATAGCTATCCCGTTTTCCGGGAAGTGTCATGGCCACCGAATCCATCGCATTGCGACCAGTAGAGAGCACGTTCTGGCAGGGCGTGCGGCTCGGCTTGCCCGTCGTGGTAGCCTCGGCGCCCTTCGCAATCCTGTTCGGCGCCATCGCCGTCGACAATGGTTTCACCGTCCCCGAGGCGGTCCTGATGAGCGCGCTGATCTATGGCGGCGCCAGCCAGATGGTCGGCATCGAGTTGTTCGGCCAGAACATCGCGCCTTGGTTGGTGGTGGTGTCGATCTTCGCCGTGAACTTTCGCCACGTGCTTTATTCCGCCTCCATCGGCCGGCGGCTGGCGCATTGGCCGCTCTGGCAACAGGCGGTCGGCTATTTCGTGCTGACCGACCCGCAATTCGCGGAAGCCGAGCGCAAGGCCGAAAGCGGCGAAAAAGTCGGCTTCGTCTGGTACATGGGCATGGGCCTGGCAATCTATCTTTGCTGGGTGATCGAAAGCGGCCTGGGCGCCTTGTTCGGCAAGCTCATCCCAGACACGCACGCGATCGGCATCGATTTCCTGCTGCCGATCTATTTCCTCGGCCTCGTCATGAGTTTTCGCAAGCGGCCGCTATGGCTGCCGGTGGTGCTGGTCAGCGGGGTGGTTTCGGTGATTGCCTATAAGACCATCGGCTCGCCGTGGCACGTCTCGGTGGGGGCGGCGGCAGGCATTGTCCTCGGCGCACTGGTCGCTCCGACGAACGGGAGGCATGCGGCGAAATGAGTACCATCTCCTGGATCATCCTGTGGGGCGCGCTGCTGACCTATCTGACGCGCATAGGCGGCCATCTGGTGCTCTCTCGCTTCGAGACGGTGCATCCTCGCGTCGAGGCGGCGCTGAACGCCGTGCCGGCGGCTGTCCTGACCACACTGGTTGCGCCGGCGCTGCTTACCGCGGGGCCTGCCGAGTTCATTGCGCTGTTGGTCACCGCAGTCGTGTCGTTGCGCTACGGGATGCTGGCGTTGTTTCTGGCCGGCGCGGCGGCGCTGATTTTGATGCGGCAGTTCGTGGGATAGGAGCATGTAACGATGAGCGGCGAAACCAAAATCCTGCGCAAGTGGACTGGCGTGATCCGTACGGCGGATGAACAGGTCTATGTCGACTACATCAAAGCGACCGGCCTGGAAGATTACAAATCGACCCCGGGAAATCTCGGCTTCCAGATGGTTCTGCGCGCCCGCGGCGACGGGACGAGCGAAGTGACGACGGTGAGCTGGTGGACATCGCTCGACGCCATCAAGGCGTTTGCCGGGGAGGACCCGGGAGTCGCGCGCTATTATCCCGAGGATGACCGTTTTCTGGTCGAGCGCCCGAAAAACGTCGATCACTATCGGATCGTAGCGGGTGGCGGGCCTGACTGGACGCAGGCCACTGGCATTTGAGATTCAGCCGCGCCGCGTCTCACATGGCCGGGCGCGCCCTGGCCGTTGTGCGACCCGCGCGGACGGTCGGTCTGGCCGTCCGGTCAGTTGGGTCAAGGTAAGCGATCCGATGCTTCTCCAGGGCCTTTCGAATGCTGTCCGGCGTGACGCCCGTAAGCCCTTTCAGGTGCCAGGAAGTCACACCGTTGCGCAGCAGAATGAAGCGTGACGGATCCGTTTGCGCCAGACGCACATCGGCGTCTTCCTGCGCAATCTCGGCGATCTTGATCAGCAATTCCCAGTCTCTTGCCGCCATTACCTTGAAAACTTTTTTTCGATCAGGGCGGCTTCCGCCTCGACTCGCAACGTGCGGATGCTTCGGCGTGCGGTCATCGGTCGTGGCCCGTGTCGATATCGAGGAAAACGAGATTGGCGCTGGCTTCCTCGCGATTTCGGCGCTGAGGGATGAGGCGGATCGCCGCCTCAAGTTCTTCACGCGCGATGTCGGCATGATCCATCCACCAACTGACATCCTCGAGATCGCTCTCCGTGGCGCGCGCGAGTTTGGTCGCCACGATCAGAGCAGGCGGCGGCATTTCGACATGAAGGTTGCCGTAAGTTCCGAGGGGCTGGGTTGGAAATTCGGCAGGATACATGGTGATCCCTGGACGCAGAATCTGCAAATAAATGTCATCGGCGTTGATTTCTGCACGCGGATCGTAACGCAGACCGGCGGCTTCAACCGCCTGTCTCATGTCGCCCGGATCGAAGTTCGACATCGGGTACCATATATTGATGTCGGGCGTCTGGCGATCATCCTGCCCCGAAAGCATGCTTGCCGTGCTTCCGACAATGACGGTTGTGGACGGCAGGCGCAGACGTTGGCCGATAGCGGCAAGCAGTTGCTCGATCTTCGTCCGGTTGATCATTGGCGTGGAATGTGCGTTCGAAGGCTAAGTGACCACGGGTAAAGACATGATGGCGTAATCGCTGTTCGTCGCTTGACCAGGTATCTTGATCGCGCCTGTACCTACTCAAATCTCAGTTGAGATTAATGCGGCAGGTGCGGCAGCGGTGCGGCCGCTTTCTCCAGCCAGGTTAGGTTTTCGCCGTCGAGCATCGGGCCGATCTCCGCCAGCACGCGGGCGTGGTAGGCGTCCAACCACTGCAACTCATCTTTGTTGAGCAATTCCGGCTGCAACATGCGGCGGTCGAAGGGCGCGAGCGTCAGCGTCTCGAAGCCGTGCATGGCGATATCGCCGCCTGGAATGGCCGCCTCGGGCGTGACGACGACGAGGTTTTCCAGCCGGATGCCGTAGTGGCCTTCCTTGTAATAGCCCGGCTCGTTGGAAAGGATCATTCCGGGCAGAAGCTTCTGCGTCCCGGTCTTGGCTATGCGCTGCGGACCCTCGTGTACGGAGAGATAGGAGCCGACGCCATGGCCGGTGCCGTGGGCGAAATCCAGCCCGTGCTGCCACAGCGCGGCGCGGGCGAGCGCGTCGATGTCCGAGCCGCGCGTGCCGGGCGGATAGCGCAGCATGGAGATACGGATCATGCCTTTCAGTACCAGCGTGTAGCGCTCCTTCATCTCCTCGCTCGGTGTGCCGACAGGGACGGTGCGGGTGATGTCGGTCGTGCCGTCCTGATACTGGCCGCCGGAATCGATCAGGAAAAGTTCGCCGTCGGCCAGCACGCGGTTCGTGGCGCGCGACACGCGGTAATGCATGATGGCGCCGTTCGGGCCCGAGCCGGAGATGGTCGAGAACGAGACGTCGCGCAGCGGCATCTGCGTCTCCTCGCCGACCGCGCGGCGAAAGCCTTCCAGTTGCTCGACCGTCCTGATCTCGTCGATCGATCCCGGTTGCTGGCGGTCGAGCCAGGCCAGCATCTTCACGACAGCCGCGCCGTCGCGGCGGTGCGCGGCGCGGGAGCCGGCGAGTTCGGCTGCGTTCTTGGTGGCGCGCGGGATGCGCGCCGGATCGACCGCCTCCACCACCGTGCCGCCATTGGCGGTGACCAACAGCCGTAATTGTTCGGCGGCCAGCACCGGGTCCAGCGCGACGCGGGCGCCTGCCTTTGCCAGTGCGGTCAGTTCAGGCTCAAGCGCCGAAGGCGGGCTGATTTCTGCGAGCTGCGTCAGATAGGCTCTCGGCTCGATCGGCAGTTTTCGTTTGTCGATGAAGATACGATGCGCCCCGTCGGCGGCAAGGATGGCGAAGCCGAGCGCGAGCGGTGTGTGCGGCACGTCGTTGCCGCGGACGTTGAAAGCCCAGGCCAGCGAGGAAGGGTCGGTCAGCACGGCATGGGTGGCGCCGCCGTCGGCGATGGCCGACGCCAGCCGCGCCAGTTTCTCCTTGGCCAGTTCGCCGGCGAAGGCGATCGGATGGATTTCCACCGGCTGAAGCGGCGCGTCGGGCTGGTCGGCCCACAAGTCGTCGATCGGGTTGGTCTCGACAGCCATCAGTTCCGCGCCCTTGGCCTCCAGCGCGCCACGCAACGCCTTGACCTCGGCAATGGTATGCAGCCATGGGTCGAAGCCGAGGCGAAAACCCTTTCCGGCATTCTCCTTCAGCCATTCGGGGGGAGGGTTGGTGATCAGGCTTTCTATGGAAAAGATAGCGGGATCGACCTGCTGGCGGGCCTGCAGCGTGTAGCGCCCGTCGACGAAAAGCACCGCGCGGGCGGCCAGCACGACAGCCGCGCCTGCGGAGCCTGTGAAGCCGGTCAGCCATTTCAGCCGCTCGGAGCGTTCGGCGACATATTCGCCCTGGTGCTCGTCGGAGCGTGGAACGATGAAGCCGTCCAGGTTCTTGGCGGCCAGCCATTCGCGCAATTGCGCCACACGGCCAGCGCCCAGCGTCGGATCGCTCACCTCGTCGAAGGTCTGGAACATAGCGTGCAGATTCCCTGGAGGATTCTAAAACCCGACCGTATCCGCAGGCACCCGTCGTGGCAACGCAGGCGCGATGGTCCAGTCAAGGCAGCCGTGCCGGCTGGTGTATGCGATTGTAGATGGCATCCATGCCGAATTCGCACTTCAGGAAAAGCCTGGCAGCACTTACTTTTTGTCCGTGGAGGACAGACACCGAATCCTTTTAAGGAGAACGTCGATGACCACGAGAACCGGGTTCTTCAGATCCGCCTTAGACGCCTTCGTTCGGGCGCGCGAGAAGCAGGCGGACCGCTACGTCGCGGCGGCCCTGCTCGACCTGGACGATGAGACGCTGCTTTCGTACGGCTATAACCGCGCCGAACTCAGGAAGCGCGCCGGGGCTCGCTACCTCTAAGCAGGAGCGGAAGCCGAGCCGCGAACCCTCAGTGTTTTAGATGCAGCGTCACCCAGTCCTCGCGGCGCAGGGTGCGCACATGGCGGAAATGCTGGGCCGAATAAGCGGCCAGCACCGCGTCCCGCTGGCGCTGCAATATGCCCGAAAGGATCAGCGAGCCGCCTGGAGTGACGTGCCGCGCCATCCGCGGGGCAAGTTGCATCAGCGGCCGAGCCAGAATGTTGGCGACGATCAGGTCGAACGGGCCGGCCATGCCGAACACCGGATGATGAAAGCCGGGCGCGGTCGCCGTCCGCACCAGCGCAGGAACGCCATTCAGCCGGACGTTTTCGGCGGCGACCTTTGTGGCGACGGGATCGATATCGGTCGCAAGCACCGGGATATGCGCCATCTTGGCGACGGCGATCGCCAGCACGGCGCTGCCTGTCCCGAGGTCCAGCGCAGTTCGCGGGCGCTCCCGCCGCACCACTTGCTCGATCATCTCCAGGCAGCCGGCCGTAGTGCCGTGGTGGCCTGTGCCGAAGGCCTGGCCAGCCTCGATCTCGATGGCGAGGTCGCCGATCTGCCGTCGATGGCGGTCATGTCGGCCATGAACGAAAAAGCGGCCGGCGCGCACAGGCTTCAGCCCTTCGAGCGAGCGCGCCACCCAGTCGATGTCCGGCAGGTCTTCCCGCGACAAGTCCGTCGCATGGCCATGTTCGCCCAGCACCCTGGCCATGCGATGCTCCGCGTCTTCCGCATCGCCGTCGACATAAAGCGAGATCTCGTCGATGCCCCTGGCTTCGTCGAGTTCAATCATGGCGAGCGGCAGGCCGTCATCCTCGAACTCGGCCTCAAGCGCGTCGAAGAGCTGTTTGGCGCTCGCCTTGTCCGTGGCGAGAAAAAAACGCGTCTGCCCCATCGCGCCCGTCAGCCTTCCGCGATCAGGCGTTTGAGTTTCGCCACGGCGGTATCTGAATCCTCGCCATAGGCGATGGTGCCGAAGAAACCGCCCTTGCTGTCGAGCAAGAGCACCGTGGCGGTGTGGTCCATTGTGTAGTCGCCGCCCTCGAGCGGCACTTTCCGGGAATAGATGCCGAACGCCTTTGCCATGGCGGCGATCTTTTCCGGGTCACCGGTGATGCCGGTGATGCGCTCGGAGACGTTGCCGACATAGGTGTTCATGATATCGGGCGTGTCACGCTCTGGATCGACCGAGACGAAGTAGGCGCGCACGTCGCGGCCCTCGTCGCCCAGCTTCTTCATCCAACTGTCCATCTCGGCCAGCGTGGTGGGGCAGACTTCGGGGCAATGGGTAAAACCGAAGAACACCGCCGAGGGGTGCCCGCGGAACGCCGCTTCGGTGATCTCGCCGCCCTTCTGGTCGACAAGGACGAAAGGCGCGCCGTAGGCCTCGCCGCTGTTCATCTGCCGATACCAGTCGAAAGTCAGCCAGCCGACGCCCGCCGCCATGACGACAAGGATTCCGACGAGAACAAAACGCATCATCTTCGATTGCATGGGGCTGTGGTTCTACGCGAGAGGAATTTGCTGGTTAAGGGACGCGGTTCAGAAGCACCAGGAAAGGCCGGACTGGATTATGGCCACAAACATGTCCGGACCATGCGCGACCCCGCCGCGCAAACGGCGCCGGTCACGGCAGCCGTCAGCGATGCCGTTACCGCATATTCTGCCACGGATGGCATGTTGAATCTGGTCGGCGAACTCATGCCGTGAAAATAGCCCTCGGCGCGAAGGCGCGAAAGAGGCCATGTTGACGCTGTGGCAGGGACAGTCTTGCATCGGCGGCGCCGGGCTCCCACGTCTCACTCCGCCGCCCACAACAGGAGAATTCCATGCGCTTGTCCGCGATACTGATATCAGCCGTCGTCATTGCCTTGTCCGCCGGCTTTGCCCGTGCCCAGCAGGTCGGTGAGGTCGGGGTCGACTGGCTCGGCAACGACATCGTCGTGGAGGCGATCAAGGATCCGAAGGTCGACGGGGTGATCTGCCACGTCTCCTATTTCGACCGCGGGGTGGTCGACCGGCTGCAGAAGGGCAACTGGTTCGAGGACCCGTCGGATTCCGCAATCTCCTGCCGGCAGACAGGGCCGATAACCATCCGCGATATCGCCTTTGGCGAATCTGGCGAGGAGGTATTCAAGCAGGGCATCAGCCTGATTTGGAAGAAGCAGGTGGTGAACCGCATCTACGACAAGGCGAACGAGACGCTGATCTACCTCTCGCACTCCCGGCAGGTGCAGGACGGTTCGGCGAAGATGGCGATCTCCACCGTGCCGCTTTACGGCCAGGAGGTGGTGTGGGCCAACGGCAAGCCGAAGTGAGGCTTGCCGAGGGTTTCGTGGGCAAGTAGATCGCTGACATGGACATCGACCCGGACCTGCGCTTCAAGGATTCCGAACCCCGTATCCACCCGACTGCGGAGCTGAAATCCTGCAAGCTGGGGCGTTACGCGGTGATCGGCGAGCGGGTCATCCTGCGCGAGGTAAATGTCGGCGACTATTCCTATTTCGAACGCCATGGCGAAGCGATCTACACCTCGATCGGAAAGTTCTGCTCGATCGCCGCCAACACGCGCATCAATGCGCTTGAACATCCGATCGAGCGCATCACCCAGCATAAGCTGAGCTACCGGCCGAACGAATATTTTCGCTATCTCGGCGTGGACGAAGGTTTTCGCAGGCGCCGGCAGGGCAAGCAGGTGACGATCGGCCACGATGTTTGGATCGGCCACGGCGCGGTGGTCATGCCGGGCGTGTCGATCGGCAACGGTGCCGTGGTCGGCGCCAATGCTGTGGTGACACGCGATGTGGAACCGTTCGCAATCGTCGCGGGCAGCCCGGCGCGTATGTTGCGGCGGCGGTTTTCGGACAACGTCTGCGGACGCATCGAAAAACTCGCCTGGTGGGATTGGCCTGTCGAGACGCTCTTCGAGGCTGTGCCGGACATGCAGGCCATGCCGATCGAGGCGTTTCTCAATCGTTGGGAAGCAAAGCTCGGTTAGCCGCCGCTTTCATTCCAGTCACGTTATCTGACATTCGCTTCATTGCGCGAATCGACGTTTGTCGGGAACCATCTCAATCTCCACGGGTTGACGCCGCGAGGGACAATCTGAGGAGAGTCACGATGAAACGCAGTCTTTTGTTTGCCGCCTCCGTGGCGGCTATCGCAGCCTTTTCAGCTCCGGCCGTCGCCGAGAGCCCGGCCCAGGCCAAGGATCCCGATTCCACCGGCCAGACCCAGATCAATCCCGGCGCCCAGCAGTTCAACGCTGAGACCGGCACAGACACGATGACCACCGCCAGCATCGGCGACGTGCGTACGCTGGCGCCGGTGATGGCTGCCGGCACGACGACCGCCGGCCAGATCCAGACGATTTCCGCAGTCTCGTCCGTGAAGGTGGTGCGCGTCGACGACTGGGCGAGCGCCGACAAGCAGGCCTTCGACGCGGCGATGAGCCAGAGCGCTGCGCCCGTACGCGACCTCCGTTCCGCCTTGGCGGCGAACACCGTCGTCAGCACAAGACTGACCGAACAGAGGGTCATGACGGACCATGTCGTGGCTAGCCAGGTCATGCCTGACGGCAGTCTGGTCGTCTACACCTATGGCGGCTGACGTCCTCACCGTCTCTCTCGCGTGATCCCTGTGCCGGTCTATTGGCCGGCACTTTTTTGTCTGCGGCGGTTTGCTAAGTGGTGGCCGCCGGCCGCGCGATATCGAGAAAAGCGCGCACCAGTTTGCCGCTGCCGCCGATCGTCGTCGGCCGCGTGCAGCATTCCTCCGAACCCGTCATGCATGAGACGTTCGGGCCGATCGTGCGCGCGCCGGACGACGACGAGGCGCTGATCGCGCTGTCCAACTCGACCGCCTTGGGACCCGCGCATGTGGAAATACATAGCCGGGTCGAAGGTCGGCACGGTCGATATCCGGGAGGTGCCGGGCGACCGCATCGAGTGAGCCCGTTCGGCGGCATCGAGGATTCCGGCAGCGGTTTCAGGTGAGGCGTCATCGAGGCGATGAAGAGTTTTAGCAATGTGAAGACTTTTTCATTGTCCTGGGGACAAGGGCAGGGCAGGCGAAGCGGCGGGCTTGGCACAAGCGGCGCAAGCCTGTTGATGCTTAGCTGACCAACGAAGACGCTTCGTCCGAAGCGTTTTCGTCCGCCAATCAGGCCGCCCGGCCGCCTTTCCCGCGGGAAGGGCAGGAACAAAGATGTCCGCATTCGCCCTCACGCTCGTGCTTTCCGCCGCCGTGCTGCACGCCAGCTGGAACGCGCTGGTGAAGGCGGCGTCCGACCGCGCGCTGACGATTGCGGCGGTGGCCGCCATGCATGCGGTCGGCGGGATCATCCTGATCCTGATCGGCGACACGCCGGCAGTGGCGAGCTGGCCCTTGATCGCCGCCTCGACGCTGATCCACTACGCCTATTACGTGCTGCTGTTCCAGGCCTACCGGCTGGGCGACTTGAGCCAGGTCTATCCGATCTCGCGCGGCATGGCGCCGGCGGTCGTGGCGCTGGGCACCTATCTGATCATCGGCGAGAATCTCACGCCGCTCGGCTGGGCCGGGCTCGCCGCCATCTCGCTCGGCATCTTCTTCCTGGCGATCCAGCGGGGTGCGGCGCATGCCGACCGCCGCGCCGTCGGTGTGGCCTTGCTGCTCGGCCTCACCATTGCCGGCTATTCCATCGCCGACGGCATCGGCGTGCGCCTGTCGCAGGCGGCGCTCGGCTATATCGGCTGGCTGTTCCTGTTTGAATCGCCGGTGCTGTTCGCCATCCTCTGGCAGCGGCGGCGCAAGGCCGTCGCCTTCGACTGGCGGGTGTTCGGGATCGGCATGATCGGCGGCGTGTTTTCCGTCGCCGCCTATGCCACGGTGCTTTACGTGAAAACCTTCGCGCCGATCGGCGCGGTCTCGGCGATCCGCGAATCCAGCGTGGTGATTGCCGCGCTGATCGGCCTGGTCTTTTTCGGCGAACGGCCTTGGCTCGGCCGGCTCATCTCGGCCGTCATCGTCGCGGCGGGCGTGATCACGCTGGCGATGTTCGACTGACGGGCGACGTTCATCGCCCCCGGGACGCGGGATTTTTCGCGCCGGCCGCCGTTCCCTGCTTTTCGCTTGGGGCAGACCGGCACCCATCAGGAGGTGTCGCGGCGCTCCAGCGCGAAGACGGCCAGCGCGTGGGCATGGGCCAGGATTTCGTCGACCTCGCGGATTTTGCGGGAATGGGTCGCAACCGGATCGTAGCGGGACAGCCGGCCGCCGGGCGGGCGTCCGCGCCGCAGCGGCGAGGTGCGCCTGAGCCGGCCCGTGCCGGCTTGGCGGTCCTGCGCCGTCGCGGCATCGCGCCGCGCCTGCCAGAGGGCGAAGCGTTTTGCCTGCGCCGGCAGGTCGTCGAGCGCGGCGGCCAGCGCCTGGAGGCGCAAGCCGAGACGGGCGGCGTCGACCGGGTCGTCGGGCGAGGGCGGAGGCGGCAGGGGAGGCAGCGCATCGAAGCCGGAAATGCGCGGCGCGGCGTGGGCGGGCACGGAGCGGCGGCTGACGCGGAACGGACGCCTTGGCGGATCGAAAAGCGGCAGGCTTAATGTGCGTGGGCGCGCGGCGCGGAGGGCGGCGGCCCGCCTGGCGGCGGCAACACGCCTGAGATCGGCCCGCGACATGGTCGCGGCGATGCCGAGGCGATGCAGGACGGGCAGCGCGGCGCCGGGATTCGGCCTGGGTTTGCGCGGGCGCGGCGGCGGCAACGCCACCGCCATGCCGCAGGCCACCACGATGATCAACCGCCGCGTCGCCGCCTCGGCCGGGCGCAGCAGCCGCAATATGGCGCGGTGGAGCCGGCGCGGCAGGGTGGCGCCGCCCATCGCCGCCATGCCGACAAGCATGGCGAGGATGCGCTTCAACGCTTCCCGGTTCGTCTCGACTGCCGCAGTCCCATCCATCGCCACCGCCTCCACCATGGGCGGCAGAATTATCGCTCGGGTTGGGGAGGGCGGGGATAGACGCCAGGTCAGATCCTGTGGCGCGGCGGCGCGGGGGTAGCTAAGGTATTGAAAAGACGAGAGGGGGATTTTGGAACACAAAAAATTTTGGTTCGGAACGAGTTTTTCCGTTCCCGTTTCGGAGGGGTGTTGGACGGAGTGCGACAGCCGGCTGGACGACAGCCGCGAGGGAACGTGCCGGATACAGGCTTCGTTCTTCCCCGCACCGACCAGAAAGCGGCTGCACTCGTCTGCGGAAACAAGCTAAGCTGACATCGTAGCCGTCAACCTTGGACCAACCATGGAAAAGGAAAAACAGGGATCACCGAGGCCGAGGAACGGGAGCTGATCGAAAGCTCCGAACGCGGCGAGTCGGTCGGCGGCATCGAGGCGCGCCGGGCGTTCTGGCAGGAGGCCGCCCGAGGCGCGCTCGACGGCAACGGCAGCGCATCTCGATCTCCGAGCGCGACCTTGCCGGCTGAAGGCCCGCGCGGCGGAGGAGGGTTCGCCTTACCAGACGCTGATCAATTCGATCTTGCATAAGTCTGTGGAGGGGTGAGGGGCGGGGGACAGTTTTACCCGGTTCACTCGGAAACCCGAAAACCGTTCGCGCGTGGCCGATGCTCGAAGGGTAGCCGCAGGGGACAGTTTACTTAATTCCGCAGAAGGGCGCGGCCGTTTCAAGGCTGGTGCGGGCGGAATTAAGTAAACTGTCCCCGGCACTTGCCCCGGTTCGGCCGCGCACCTCCTGGATCGTTTTCGGGTTTCCGAGTGGACCGTTGTTACTTTTTCCGCTTGCGCTTTGTTCTGAACTGCTGCCGCCTTTCCGCGGAAAGAAAGTAAACTGTCCCCGGAGGTGCCGCTTGCCGCGTCTCGCCCGCATCGTCGTTCCCGGCGTGCCGCATCATGTTACGCAACGAGGAAACCGGCGCGAGCGGGTGTTCTTCTCGCCATCGGACTATCGCTTCTACAAACGGCTTTTGTCGGAAGCGGCGCGCGAGGCTGGCACCGAAATCTGGTGCTACTGCCTGATGCCGAACCACGTTCATCTAATTATGACGCCATCCGATGCGGACGGGCTGCGGGCCACTCTTGCGGAAACGCACCGGCGCTATACGCAGTTTGTCAACGAGCGCAGCGGCTGGACGGGACATCTGTGGCAGGGGCGGTTCGGATCGGTTCCGATGGACGAGGACCATCTGGCGGGCGCCTTGCGATACGTGTCGCTTAATCCCGTAAGGGCGGGGTTGGTGGCGCGGGCCGACGATTGGCCGTGGTCGAGCGTTCGGGCGCATTTTGCCGGAGAGGACGATGGATTGGTGTCGGTTCGTCCGGCCCTGGACCGCTATCCGGATTTCGCTTCGATGCTGGAGGTCATGCCGAGCGGAGCGGAGATGAATGCGCTGCGCAAGGCGGAGACCAGCGGACGGCCGCTCGGCAGCAAGGAATGGGTCGCGGGAATTGGCGTGACGATGGAGAAGCGTGGACGGAAGGGGAGGTAGAAGGTTGAGCGCTGGGACGGTCGCGGTAAGCGCAGGGACAGTTGCGGGTAAGCGCAGGGGACAGTTTACTTTTTTCCGCCCGCGCCAGCCTTGAAGCGGCCGCGCCTTTCCGCGGAAAGAAAGTAAACTGTCCCCGGAGGTGCCTCACCCGAAGAGCAGCTGATCTTCGCTCAATCGTCCGCGTTTCTGAAAATCAACAGCGCGCCCGCTGCTGTGGTTGATAGTTTCAACCAAAGATCATCTTTTTGAGCCTCTTCGGTAGTCAGCGTGTCTTCAATTTTAACGAGGTATTCTTCCATAGTATTATGAACATTTCTCAGCGCAATGATCCCGTCGCCTGAGAAAACCGGTTCGGGATAAAAATTTTTTGCAAATCCATCTTCCGACACAAAATCGTACCAATAGTTGATAACTCCTGCGCCGCCGAGAATGTCGATCGACGACAGGTCAGCGAACAAGTCCAGACCTTCCATGATCCGGTTTCGAACACGCTGGTTGATTATTGTCTCCGGTACAATTTCCTCCATTCTACTCACACCCCCGTCACAAACCCATCCAGCACCTTCTTCTGCCCCGCTCTATCAAAATCGATCGTAAGCTTGTTGCCTTCGATGGCCGCAATATTGCCGTTGCCGAATTTCTGGTGGAAGACGCGGTCTCCGACGGTGAAGGGGGAGGGGGTATCGGCGACGGATTTGGCGACCAGTTCGCCGTCGATGGTTTTGCCCTTCACCGAGCCGCGCCCGGCGCCGTAGCCGGAATCGGTTTCGCCATAGCCGATGCGCTCGACTGCGTGGCCGGAGCGGGTGCCCCAGTTGCGGTCGGTGGCTTCCGTGCGGTTCTGCTGGGCGCGCTGCCAGCCGGGGGTGGCGTAGGAGTTGGAGAAGGAGCGGCCTTCCGAGCCGGGTGCGCCGGCGCGCGAACCGGACGCCGCCGAGCCGCCTGCGCCGCGCTGGTCGCCACGCGCTGAAAAATTCCCGGTCGGCGAGCCGATGCTGTCGAAACGCGAGGCGCCATAGGGATTTCTGCGGCCGGGCTCGGAAAAGCCGCCGCCGCGCCCGCCATAGGGGTTGCCGTAGCCGCCATAGGAGGAAGAACCCTCCTGCACCTCGACATGTTTTTCCGGCAGCTCGTCGAGGAAACGCGAGGGGATGGTCGACTGCCACAGGCCGTGGATGCGCCGGTTCGACACGAACCAGATGTGAAGATTCTTCTTGGCGCGGGTGACGCCGACATAGGCGAGGCGGCGCTCTTCCTCCAGGCCGGAGCGGCCGCCCTCGTCGAGCGCGCGCTGGTGGGGGAACAGGCCTTCCTCCCAGCCGGGCAGGAACACCGTCTCGAACTCCAGCCCTTTTGCCGAATGCAGCGTCATGATGGAGACGGCGTCGAGTTCGGCGTTCTGCTCGGAATCCATGACCAGCGCGACATGCTCGAGGAAGGAGCGCAGCGATTCGTATTCCTCCATGGAGCGGATCAGTTCCTTCAGGTTCTCCAGCCGGCCGGGGGCTTCCGCCGAGCGGTCGTTCTTCCACATTTCCGTGTAGCCGGATTCTTCGAGGATCGTCTCGGCGAGCTCGGTGTGGGGCTGGGTTTCAAGAAGCTCCTGCCAGCGGGAAAAATTGGCGGCGAGCTGTCGGAGCGCGGCGCGCGGTTTCGGCTTCAGCTCGTCGCTTTCGGCGAGCTTTTCGGCGGCGGCGAGCATCGGGATGCCCAGCGCACGGGCGGTGTCGTGGACCTGGCGCACGGCGCTTTCGCCCAGGCCGCGCTTCGGCACGTTGACGATGCGCTCGAAGGCGAGGTCGTCGGCGGGCTGCGCGACGACGCGCAGATAGGCCATGGCGTCGCGGATCTCCTGGCGCTCGTAGAAGCGCGGGCCGCCGATGACGCGGTAGTTGAGGCCCAGCGTGACGAAGCGGTCCTCGAACTCGCGCATCTGGAAGGAGGCGCGCACCAGGATCGCCATGTCGTTCAACAGGTGGTTCTGGCGCTGGTATTGCTCGATGGTCTCGCCGATGGCGCGGGCTTCTTCTTCTGAATCCCAGGCGGCGTGGACGTTGACCTTGCCTTCCTCGGGATCGGCGCGGTCGGTGAACAGGGTTTTGCCGAGCCGGCCCTCATTGTGGGCGATGAGGTGGGAGGCCGCGCCCAATATATGGGCGGTAGAGCGGTAGTTGCGTTCGAGGCGGATGACGGTGGCGCCGGGGAAATCCTTTTCGAAGCGCAGGATGTTGTCCACCTCGGCGCCGCGCCAGCCATAGATCGACTGGTCGTCGTCGCCGACGCAGCAGATGTTGACTTTGTTTTCGCTCGCGGGCCGTACCGCCGCCTGCGGCGGCTGGCCCTCCGCGGGGGCGGCCTGACCGGCCGACGCCCGGTCGGGCTTGCGGCCGTCGGCCGAAAAGCGCGAGTTTCCCTCCCCCTTGCGGGGAGGGTGGCCCGAAGGGCCGGGTGGGATAGCCGCGGCAGTGCTCGACGTTCCCTCCCCCCTTGCGGGGGAGGTGGCGGCGAAGCCGCCGGAGGGGGTCGGTCCGGCAGTGCTCGACCTATTGGTGGTGCCTTCTGAGGTTACCCCCTCTGGCCTGCCGGCCATCTCCCCCGCAAGGGGGGAGAGATCGCGGCCGCCAGGCCGCACCCCATCCTTCGAGGAGGACGGCCGCTGTGCCAACAGCCTGAGCCACATGTACTGCGCGGTGTTGGTATCCTGGTACTCGTCGACCAGGATGTATTTGAACCGGCGGTGGTACTCCGCCAGCACGTCGTGGTGTTTTCGGAAGATGCGGATGGGGTGGCACAAGAGGTCGCCGAAGTCGCAGGCGTTCAGTGTCGTGAGGCGGTCCTGGTAGGCTTTGTAGAGCTCGCGGCCTTTTCCGTTGGCGAAGGAGCGGGCGTCGCCTTCGGGGATTTCGGAGGGGCCGAGGCCCTTGTTCTTCCAGCCGTCGATCATCTGCGCGAACTGGCGCGCTGGCCAGCGCTTGTCGTCGAGACCCTCGGCCTGGATGAGCTGTTTGATCAGCCGGATCTGGTCGTCGGTGTCCAATATGGTGAAGTCGGAGCGCAGGCCGGCGAGCTCGGCGTGGCGGCGCAGCATTTTCACGCCGATCGAATGGAAGGTGCCGAGCCAGGGCATGCCTTCGACCTGCTCGCCGACCAGAATGCCGACGCGCTGCTTCATCTCGCGGGCGGCCTTGTTGGTGAAGGTGACGGCGAGGATCTGGCTGGGCCAGGCGCGGCCGGTGGCAAGAATGTGGGCGATGCGGGTGGTGAGCACGCGCGTCTTGCCGGTGCCGGCGCCTGCCAGAACCAGCACCGGGCCTTCGGTGGTCTCTACCGCCAGCCGCTGCTCGGGGTTCAGGCCGGTGAGATAGGCGGGCGGGTTGTTGTGGCCGGCGCGCGCGGCCATGGCGCGCGCCGCGATGCCGGATGCGCCTTGCGGCGCGCGCGCAGCATCGCCCGGCGGCGGACGCGGGGCGTCGTCGTCGAAGAACGGGATGTCGTCGGGCAGGCCAGCCATGAGCCCGAATGTAGTGATTCGGGGGCGAAAGGCCAGCGGCGTTTCCGTTTTGTACCGAAAGCAAGAGGGGATGATGCTTGGCCAAGGAATAATTTCCTTGAGGGCTGCGGCGTGGGCCGCGCCGGTTCAATTTTTCCGCCGCGCATGCTACCGCTCGACGTGACGGATCGAGGAAGACCAGATGGATGTCAGGCGACCGACCAAGGATTTCGCGGTTTCCGAGACGGCGCCGGAACTGGACAGCCTGATCTATTACCGGATGGCCGGCAAGAAGCGGAAGGCGCACGCCACCTGGTATCGCGGCGAGACCACGAACTATCATCCGATGCGCGCCAGCCTGGCGGAGGCGGATGCGGTCGAGCGCTATGTCGGGCATGGCTGGCTGCCGAAGGTGCCGTTCATCGGGAAGGATGATTACGTCACCGCCTTCGGCAGTTGTTTCGCCGCCGAGATGACGAAATTCCTGCTGGCAAAGGGTTTTCGCGTGTTCGGCAACGACCGCAACGTGAAAGCCCACGTCATCCGCTCCGGCGAGGGCATCGTCAACACGGCGGCGCTGCGCCAGCAGTTCGAATGGGCGTTCCAGGGAAAAGCCCCGAGGTCGGAAGTCTGGCACGAGAAGGACGGCCGCGTCGCGGAGGTTTCCGAGGAGATCGAGGCGGCGACCCGGCGCATCTTCCTGTCGACCGACGTTTTTGTGTTCACGCTGGGGCTGTCGGAGGTCTGGTACGACCGCGAGACCGGCGACGTGCTGTGGCGCGCGGTGCCCAAACACGCCTTCGATCCCGACCGCCATGCGTTCCGTGTGCTCGGCGCGGAGGAGAACCGGGCGAACATCGCGGCCGTCTACGACATGATCCGCCAACACCGGCCGGACGCGCACATCGTGCTGACGCTGTCGCCGATCCCGCTGGCGGCGACGTTCCGGCCGGTCTCCTGCATGACCGCCAACAGCGTCTCAAAAGCCTCGCTGCGGGTCGCCATCGACGAGGTGATGCGCGCCAACGCGGCGGACGAGAAACTGCATTATTTCCCGTCCTACGAGATCGTCACGGCGTTCCTGCCGGACGCGCTGGGCGACGATCTGCGTCATCCCCGGCCGGAGACGGTGGATTTCGTCATGGCGACGTTCGAGCGGCATTTTCTCAAGTGACCATCAGCCGCGGCCGGAATGCTGTGCGAAAAGAGGTTCCACGGCACCCTTGAGGAAGAATGACGGTGCCTCCCTCGAAGAGGGCGGACTAAACCGCCTTACGGCGTGTCGTATTCGTTGCGCAAATTGGAGACGACGCGGCGGTTCTGAACCCGGCAGGCGGTGTCGGTGCAGGCACGCACGAGGCGGTCCCTGCCATAACCCTTGGCCCACATGCGCTTGCGATCCACGCCCTTGGAGGCGATATAGTTCATGACCGCGTCGGCGCGCTTCTGCGACAGAGCGACCTGCGTTGATTCGGAACCCGGATCGTCGGCGAAACCCTGCAGCTTCATAAGCCAGCGGGGATACTGCTGCATGAACGCCGCCTGCTTGTCGAGCGTGGCGCGCGCCACCGAGTCGAGCTCGGCCGAGCCGGAGCTGAAGAAGGTGCGGCGGCCGACATTGAGGATGAAATCCTCCTCGCTGCCCGGCCCCGCATTGGCGAAGCCGGCGGCGGGATCATTGGTGTTGCCAATCTCGTTGGGATTGACTCCCGGCGCTTCCGGCGTCTCCAGTTTCGCGGTGGTGCAGGCTGCGAGCGTGACGATAAGGCCGGCGGCGAGCAGCCGCCGGAAGACGTCGTGACGAACGATCATCAGCGGCGATCCTATTGGGCTTCGAGTTCTTCGGGTTTGGCGATCGAACGTTCCGCCTGCTCCGCCAGATGCGGCAGGACTTGCACGGCGGTGCCGATCGGGCAGCGCTGATAGAGGTCGATGGCATCCTCGTTGAACATGCGAATGCAGCCCGAGGACGCATCCGTGCCGATGCTCCAGGGCGCGATGGTGCCGTGGAAGCGGTAGCCGGTGTCGGCGCCGTCACGATGCAGATACATGGCGCGCGGCCCGAGAGGATTTTTCGGCGAGCCGCCCTCAACCGACTCAGGCAGCTCCGGATGGCGCTTGCGCATTTCCGGAGGCGGGGTCCATTTCGGCCACAGGGCCTTACGGTCGATGGTGGAGCGGCCGAACCACTGGAACCCTTCCTTGCCGACGCCGACGCCGTAGCGGATGGCCGTCTTGTTCTCCATGATCACGTAGAGGAAGTGGTTGCGGGTATCGACGACGATTGTTCCCTGCGGCTCGCTCGATTTGAATTTGACGACCTGGCGCTGCCACTTCTTGTTGATCTTCTTGAAATTGGTGGCGCGGAAGGTGACGCCATTGTCCGTAAGCGTGCCGGCGAAATAGGAGGATGCCTGAGCATTCGCCTCCGCGCCGGCAAATCCGGTGGCCGCGGCGGCCAGCCCGCCCAGCATGACTTCGCGTCGTGACAGAATCATCGGCGATAGACCCCTCCAAGCTTCCGATGGCTGTGGAGCATAGAGGAGAGTTGCCGCGGTTCAAATGGAAATCGGCGGCTTTCCAAAGAGACGGCGGAGTGTCACTGTGTTGCAACGCCTCCTGCCGTTGATGAACTTTCGCACCGCTGTATTTGTTAGCCAGATCACCGGCTGGCGATGAAAAATGGCAAATAAGACCAGGTTCGGTCCACTGAGCAGCGACGCCGCCCTGGCTCGGCGGCAGTTGATTGTCGGTGCCTTGGCCAGCCTGGTCGTGACGGGCGCCGGGCGGGCTCTCGCGCAGACGGGCGCGGACGGCGGCAAGACCGACGTTACTTTCCTGTTTTCCAGCGACATTCACGCTTGCCGGATGGCGAGCGGCCTCAGCCCGAACTGCGCGAGGGAAGGCAAGACCGATGCGAATCTGCTTCGCCACGTCGCCGCATTGAACGGGCTGGAGCGACGGCGCTGGCCGGAGACGGTCAATGGCGCCGCGAGCGGACTGGCGAGCGCCGGCGAGCGAATCGGGAAGCCGCGCGGGCTGGTGATCGGCGGCGACATGACGGACGATGGCGGCGGCCAGATCGCCTTGCCGCAGGAAGGCACGCAACTCATGCAGTTCAGCCACCGTTACCAGGAGGGTGTCGGGCCGGACCGCGTGCATTTCCCGGTCTATGTCGGGCTGGGCAACCATGACCTCGACCAGGATGGGCCGCCGCCGCATGTCGACTGGTATCGCCGCGAGCTGCGCGACTATGTCGAGATCAACCACCGGCCGAGCGTGTTCTTCAAGCCGCCGGTGCCGGCGGATAACTACGACGCGGTGTCGGACTGCTATTCCTGGAACTGGGGCCGGCTGCACCTCATCCAGGCGCAGCGCTTTGCCGGCGACACGGCCAAGGGTGCCGTCGGTTCGCTGCCGTGGCTGAAGGCGGATCTCGCTGCCTTTGCCGGCGACGGAAGGCCGGTGGTGATCTTCCAGCATTATGGCTGGGATTCTTTCTCGACCGAGCGCTGGAGCCCCGAAAGAGCTACCTTCGACGGCGCCGGCAGCGGAGTGCCGCATTGGTGGAGCGACGAGGATCGCCACGCCATGCTCGCAATACTGGAAGGCTACAACGTCATCGGCATCTTTCACGGCCACCAGCACGAAACGCCGATGATCTACCGCCGCGACGGTTTCGATATCTTCAAGCCGAAGGCGGCCTATATGGGCGGCTTCGCGCTGGTGCGCGTCACCGACGCCTTCATGGACGTCGCGATTGGCGAGGCGGCGGGTGAGCCGGGCGATGTGATGTTCACCCATGTATTCAGCAAGATGTTGCGGAGTTGATCGGGAAACCTGACTTTCGCAAGCCGCCATTGACGAGGGGTGCATGATGAGCTAGTGGTGAGACAGGTCTGTATCATCTTCATGTGATCCCAAAATGGCTTCTTCTCCGGCTACGTCCGACAAACGCCAGCACATCGTTGAGACGGCGTATGCGCTTTTCAAGCGCTTTGGCTTCCACGCCACAGGCATCGACAGGATCATCGCGGAGGCCGAGGTGGCGAAAATGACGATGTACCGTCACTTCCCGAGCAAGGATGGCCTGATCGTTGCAGTGCTGAACTGGCGAGCGCAGCGCTTCGAACGCCAGCTCGACCAACTGGCTCATGAAGCCTCGGCGAGACACAAGATCAGGGTCATCTTCGATTGGCACCAGCGCTGGTTTCACGGTGCTGATTTCCATGGCTGCATCTTCGCCCATGCTCTGGCGGAATTCGGCGATCCAACGCATCCGGTCTTCAAGGCCGCGGCCGCGCAGAAGGCCGGCCTGAAGCTGCGGATGCAGACAATCCTCGAAGGTGTCATGCCTGCTGAGCGGGCCGAGAGCGCTTCCGCAGCTCTGCTGATGCTCATCGAGGGGGCTACGTTGATGGCCCAGATGGGAAGGGGCGACGACGCGATAGCGGACGCCTGGAAGGCTGCGTCGACCATCATCGCGGTCGACGACACGCCATGATGAGCGCGACAGTTATCGGGCTGGCTCTCTCGGCAGCGATGCTCCACGCAACCTGGAATGCCTTCCTGCGCAGTGGTACGGATCGCCTCTGGACAATAACGGTCATGAGTTTCTCAAGCACGATCGCTGGTGCGGTGCTTGCGACGCTCTCTCCCATCCCTTTCTCGGCTGCTTGGCTCTACATCGTCTTCTCGGCATGTCTTCAGGTCGGCTACAGCGTTTTCCTGGTCGCCGCCTACCGGTATGGGGAACTCGGGCAAGTCTATCCGATCGTTCGAGGAACCGTCCCGTTGCTGGTGACTTTTGGCGGGTTCCTGTTCAGCAGCGAACGTCTCGGTCCCTACCAGATGACGGGTGTAGTCTTTGTTGCGGCCGGCATCATGAGCCTGTCTCTCGGGCGGGACAGGGCTACGCTATCGTCGATCCTGTTTGCGCTGGCCACTGGAGCGATCATCGCCGCGTACGCGACGGTTGATGCCCTCGGCGTTCGCCAGACGGGCCATGCGGGTAGCTATACTGCTTGGGTTCTGATCCTCTACGGCGCCCTGTTGCCGGCGGCGTTCATCCTATTGCGCGGAAGGCTCGCCGTGGACGTTCGATCGCCGGAAACATGGAAAGCGCTCGCAGGGGGGATTGTCGCGCTCGTCGCCTATGGCGCGGTGGTCGCGGCCTTCGCGTTGGGGCCGGCCGGCCCGATAACCGCCTTGCGAGAAACCAGCGTCGTCTTTGCGGCTCTTATCGGCGGGCTGTTTCTTGCCGAGAGAATGACGGCGCGAAGGATCGCCGCATGCATGGTTGTCGCGCTGGGAGCCATATGCATTGGATATCAACCGTGAGCATCGCGTGTTTTGGCACCGGGCGGCGTATGCTGCTCGTCCTCACGAAGCCTTGACTGGACCACCCGCAACCGCGACCTAGATTGCAAACCTCATACAAATCCAGGGAGCGAACCATGAACAAGCCTGTCATCACCCAGGCGATGATCGATGCCTATGACGAGTACACGCATCTGACGCTGGACCGGCGCGGCTTCATGGAAAAACTGACGAAGCTGGCGGGCACGGGCGCGGCGGCGGCGGTGATAGCACCGATGCTGGCGGCGAATTCGGCGCAGGCGGCGATCGTGCCGGAGGACGACGCGCGGCTGAAGACCGAGGACGTCACATGGCCGGGCGCCGAGGGCGAGATGAAAGGCTATCTCGTCCGGCCAGCAGACCAGAGCGGAAAACTCGGATCGGTGATCGTCATCCACGAGAACAGGGGTCTCAACGCCCATATCAAGGACGTGGCGCGGCGCGTCGCGCTGGAAGGGTTTGACGCGCTGGCCGTCGATTTCCTGTCGCCGCTGGGCGGCACGCCGGCCGACGAGGAGAAGGCGCGCGACATGTTCTCGCAGCTCGATCCGGCCAAGACGGCGGCCAACGGCGCGGCAACGGTGACGTGGCTGAAGGGGCAGGAATGGTCCAACGGAAAAGTCGGTGCAGTCGGTTTCTGCTGGGGCGGCGGCACGGTGAACAACCTCGCCATCGCCTCGCCCGATCTCGTCGCCGGTGTCGCCTATTACGGCGCTCAACCGAAGGACGCTGCCGCGATCGCCAACATCAAGGCGACACTGCTTCTGCAATATGCCGGGCAGGACGAGCGCATCAATGCCGGCATCGACGCCTACAAGGCGGCGCTTACGGCGGCCGGCAAGGATTTCACCGTCTATGTCTATGACGGGGCGCAGCACGCCTTCAACAACGACACGTCGGAGGCGCGCTACAATAAGGAAGCCGCCGATCTCGCTTGGGGCCGGACCATCGCCTTCTTCAAGGAAAAGCTTGCCTGAGCAGAACGGGCGGGCCGGTCAGGAAGAGCCGGCCCAGCTCGTCCGATAGGGTGGCGCCAGGGTGAAGCCGATCGGCAATGCGGATGCCGGAGGCGGATGGCGCACGCCTTCGTGCAGATACTGCAGCGCGGCCATGAGGCCGTGGATCGTGTAGGGTTTTGCGATCACACCGACCGCGCCCGCGAAATTTTCGGGAATTCGCTTTGGGTTGGCCGTCATGAACACGGCCATCGAGCACTTCTGCCCGGTGATATAGCGCGCAACGTCGATGCCTGTCGGTCCGTCGCTGAGGTGAATGTCGACGAAGGCCAGGTCCGCTTCCACGCTATCGACCAGCGTGTGCGCCTCCGAGGAGGAGGTTGCCCAGCCGACCACTGTGTGGCCGGCCTCCTCGACGAGGCCCTCGAGTTCCATTGCGAGCAGGGCCTCGTCCTCTATTATCAGCACACGCATCGGCTCGATCCGACTATCCACGCTGCTCATGTCATGCTCCACCGATGGTTTCAGGGATGCCTACCGTGACGCGCGTGCCGGGCGCGGCATCGCTCCACATGACGTCCGCCTGCAACTGGCGCGCCAGCGAGCGCACCAACCTCATGCCGAAGGACGAACCGCCATTGGCGGCGGGCATGCCGTTGCCATTGTCGGTGATTTCGATCCGGATGCGGTCGTCCCGCCGGAAAAGACGCAGCGTGAGAAGCTCTTCGGAGCCGTCCGCCTTGAACGCGTGTTTCAGGGCATTGGTGACGAGTTCGTTGACGATCAAGGCCACCGGCGTCGCCTTGTCCGCAGGCACGACGATCGGATCGAGGTCGAACGACGTCTTCAACGATGGACGGCCTGTCGCGGCCGCAAGGTCGGTGACAAGGTCGCGGATGAAGTCCGATATGTCGAAGCTCGATACGTCATCTGACTGGTAGAGCCGGCGATGCACGGTGCTGAGCGCCTCGATCCGTTCCAGCATGGCATGCAGCGATCGCTTGATGTTTTCGTCGGGTATCGACCGGCTCTGCATCACGATCAGGGAGGAGATCATCTGAAGATTGTTCTTCACGCGGTGGTCGACCTCGTGCAGCAGCGTGCGCTGGGCATCGAGCGAGGCTTCCAATTCGCTGGTGCGTTCGCGGACCGCCTTCTCGAAGCGCTCCTTGTCGGCGGCGATCCTGTGCTCGGTTTCCTTTCGGTCGGTAACGTCGAGTTGCGAGGCGAAGAAGAACTGCAGTTCGCCCGCTTCGTTCGATACCGGGCTGATATAGAGGGCGTTCCAGAAGCTGGAGCCGTCCCTGCGGTAGTTCAGGATGTCGACATTGATATCGAGCCGGTTGATGAGCGCCTGGCGGATGCGGTCAACGGTTTGGGGATCGGTCGCAGGTCCCTGGAGGAACCGGCAATTGCGGCCCATCACCTCGTCCCGCGCGTAGCCGCTCAGCTTCAGGAAGGCATTGTTGGCGAAGACGATCGGATTGTCGTTCTGGCGCGGGTCGGTGATCAGCATCGCCATTCGGGTGGCGCGGATGGCGGCGGCGAAGGGGTCGCCCTTGCCGTGCTCGGCGTGAAGCCGGTCGGTCATGTGCCAGTCGTCGCCACCATCCGTAATCGCTTTCCAATCCATTTCAGGCCCTCTTCGTTCATTCGGTCGGCACGACAACGAAAAACGGGGCGGAAAGGTTCAATTGGAAACAAACTTGACGATCGAAAATGGAGAACGGCCGGCTTTTGAAACTCGGCATGCGCTCGCAGCAACGGCCGGCAGGTATCATAAGAAATCAGGCTGAAGATTGCATGATCGATAAGATTACATGCCGACTGTATCAGCGAAAATCACGGGATTTGGTGGCGCGTGCCAGCTTGAGCACGTGGCGCGCATAGATCATCTGCATCGGGATCGGCTTGCCGCGCCGTTCGATCTGGTAGAGCTCGTCGTCGATCATCTTGATCGCCCGCCAGAAATCATAGTCGGTCAGCCGGCCGTCAGACGCGAGCCGCGCCGACATTGTGGCGATATCGAGCTTCATTCTCATCTCCGGCGAGTCGCAAGTCCGCCCCATGCGACTCGATTCGATGGAGGAGAGTTTTCGCGCCGGAGCCTGCCGGATCAACCGGCCGGATCGTTCAAATTGTGTATAAACGGTAACCTTAAGAAATCGCCTCCGTTTATGGTTAAGGAACGGTAAACGGCAGTTCGGCGCGGCGTCAGGAGGTCTTGCGGCGGATGCCGATGGAGCGGCCGGAGCGTTCCGGTTTGGGCAGCACGGCATGGGCGGCGCGCATGGCCTCGACCTTTTCGGCGATGTCGGGCGGGTAGGGAGCGACTTTCGGGCCGGCCATGTCGATGTGGAGCGACAAGGTCTCGGAAGTGGCGGCCAGCCAGCCGTCGACGTGACGGATTTCCTGGTAGGCGGTGAAGCGTTTTTCGTCGTGGTCGAGAAGCTGAAAGCTGACGCGGACTTGGTCGCCCAGATGCAGCTCCTGCACATAGCAGATGTGGACCTCCGCCGTGTAGACCGTGAGTTTCCGCTCCTTGGCGTAGGCTGCTCCGAGACCCATCAGGTGGAAGGCGTGGTCGGAGGCCGTGTCGAACAGCACGTTGTAATAGGCCATGTTCAAATGGCCGTTGTAGTCGATCCAGTCTTTTTGGATGTCCATGATGTCGGAGACGAAGGGGACGGGCAGGGGCATGGACGAAGTCTCTCTCAATGCTGGACAAGTGGCTGGCTCTGGGCTTAGGCGAACATAAGGTTCGGCGGAAGAAGCCGATGGCTCATTCGCGGAGGAAAACATGGCTTTGAGCGACCTGCGGCGTGTCCCGCGCAACGAGGAGGGCGTCGGCATCGTGCTCGGCGTGCTCAAGCAGCGGTTCGGCGAGCGCTTCCAGACCGGCCAGTCGATCCGCGAGCAGCATGCGCACACCACGACCTACATCCCGAACCAGGCGCCGGACGGCGTGGTCTTTCCGGAGAGCAGCGAGGAAGTGCAGGAGGTCGTAAAGCTCTGCGCCGAGCATCGCGTGCCGGTGATCGCCTACGGCACCGGCACGTCGCTGGAGGGGCATGTCAACGCGCCGGGCGGCGGCATCTCGCTCGACACGTCGCGCATGAACCGGGTTCTGGCCGTCCATGCCGAGGACCTCGATTGCATCGTCGAGCCCGGCGTGACGCGCGAGGCGCTGAATGCGCATCTGCGCGACACCGGCCTGTTCTTCCCGATCGATCCCGGCGCCAACGCCAGCCTGGGCGGCATGGCGGCGACACGGGCGTCCGGCACCAACGCGGTGCGCTACGGCACGATGCGCGAGAACGTGCTGGCGCTGACGGCGGTGCTGGCCGACGGCAGTTCGATCAGCACCGGCAGGCGGGCGAAGAAAAGTTCGGCCGGATATGACTTGACGCGGTTGATGGTCGGCTCGGAAGGCACGCTGGGGATCATCACCTCGCTGACGCTGAAGCTCTACGGCATCCCACAGGCGATTTCCGGCGGGGTCTGCCCGTTCCCGAGCATCGAAAAAGCCTGTGAAGCTGTGATCGCCACGATCCAGATGGGCATTCCGGTAGCGCGCATCGAACTGGTCAACGAACTTCAGATGCGGGGGATGAAGACCTACTCGAAGCTCGATTATCCGGAATCGCCCTGCCTGTTCGTCGAGTTCCACGGCAGTGACAGCGGCGTCGCGGAACAGGCGGAGATGTTCGGCGAGATCGCCGCCGAATACGGCGGCGGACCGTTCCAGTGGACCAAGGTCGCCGAGGAGCGGGCAAAGCTGTGGAAGGCGCGGCACGACGCCTACTGGTCGGCGCTGACCCTGAGGCCTGGCGCAAAAAGCCTGTCGACCGATACCTGCGTGCCGATCTCGCGGCTGGCCGAATGCATCGCCGAGACGCAGGCCGACATCGACGAGATGAAGCTGATCGCGCCGATCGTCGGCCATGTCGGGGACGGCAATTTCCATGTCATGGTGCTGATGGACCCCGACAGCCACGAAGAGATCGAGCAGACTGAAAAATTCGTGGCGCGGCTGAACATGCGGGCCATCGCCATGGACGGCACCTGCACGGGAGAGCACGGCATCGGCCAGGGCAAGATGGGCTTTCTCGAACACGAGGTAGGCCACAGCGTCGAGGTGATGCGGGCGATCAAGGCGACACTGGACCCGAAGGGAATCTTGAATCCAGGGAAGATTTTCTGACGATTAATGTAATAAGTTCTGAGGCGAATAGACCGACCTGACGTAGGCCTCGGCGCTGCTTGCGCTACCACTCGGCCTTGTCGATTTCCACCTTCTCCCAGGGGACGACGCGGTCGGGACGCCCGCCGGCCCATGGCTGGATCGGCGGCTCCTGCTTGTATATCCGCCCGGCTATGTAGCGGTGATTTCCCTCGACGATGATTCCTTCGTCCACCCTTATCGGTGGCGGCTTCGAACCGGACTTCAGCATGTCCACATATTTGCGGATGGTGGGGAGCGAGACACGGCCTTGCTGAGTTTTCAGGGTGGCCCCCTTCATCGCCTGCCGAACCGTTTCCTCGGTGATTTCGGCAGGCGCCGCGGGTGGCGGTGTGCGTACCGGCGGCTGGACCGCCCCGCGCCGAGCGCCGACGATCCTGCCGTAAACCGCCTTGAAAATTGCGCCCCCGATCAGGGAAATAGCGAGCGCTGTGAGTTCGGTCGTGACCGCGTCAGCCAGGGCCTTGCGGACATCCAGCATCGTGGCGATGATCTGAGGAGTTGTGGCAGGCGAGAAGACGGTCGGGCTGACCACCGCGCCGCCCGCGCCCCAGAAGTAGGTCGTGGAAACCTTGCCAGCCGGCGAACCGGCAAGCAGCGCGCGTGCCTCCTCGGCTGAATCGAAGATATTGTTGGACCGCTCGCTGACCACGCCGGCGCTGAAGTCTACCATCGACTCCGGCACGAAAACGGGAAGGTCCACGCCCTCGCAATATACGTGGTAGCCGCCAAGATAGATGCCGTAGCCGACCGCCGTCACCAGGCGGTCGATATAACGTTGATGGTCCTTCGGCGTGGAGACCTTCACGCGGATTTCATTGGGACGATTCGGATCGTCCGGTTCGAATTCGAACCAGATCAAGTCTTTTGGCGGATCAGCCATTGAAGCTCCTCCCCCAACACAAGGCATGTCTCTCGGTTTTCGGCCCAAAACCGAGCGCTCGCGGCCTGATTGGCGGGGCGCGCATTGCCATTTTGCCGACAGACTGGTGAGGTTAGGGTATCGGTACGCTTCCATGAATGAAAGGGCTTGATTCTGGCGCGGCTGTTCGTCTTCGTCGGTGGATTGATCGTCCTGGTGCTGACCGCGGCGCTGGTGGCGCCGTATTTCATCGACTGGACAAATTATCGCGCCGAGTTCGAACGCGAGGCGAGCGCCATCCTTGGCCGCAAGGTCGTCGTGCAAGGCGACGCGGAGGCGCGGCTGCTGCCTTTCCCGTCGGTGACGTTCTCGAACGTCGCGGTCGGCGGCGGGGCGCATGGCGAGCCGGCGATGACCATCGAGACCTTTTCGATGGACGCGGAACTGGCGCCGTTCCTGCGCGGCGAGTTCCTGATCTTCGACATGCGCATGGTGCGGCCGAAGGGCATCGTCGACATTGCCGAGGACGGAACGATCGACTGGGCGGTACGGCCGTCGAGCCCGATCCCGGCTGCCAAGATCGCCCTGGAAAAGCTTACGGTCAGCGAAGGTGAGATCGAACTGCGTCACCGGCTGAGCGGACGCACGCACCGTCTCAGCGGCATAAACGCTCACCTGTCCGCCAAGTCGCTGGCGGGGCCGTGGCGGGTGGAAGGCGCGCTCAGCTTCGACGGGATGCAGACCGCGCTGTCCGCGACCACCGGTGTCGCCGGCGCGGATGGCCGGATGCGGCTGCGCATCAGGGCGGCGCCGACGGCCCAGCCGGTGTCGCTGGACGCCGATGGCGAGGTGGCGCTGAAGCCGGAGGGGCTGATCTATTCCGGCACGTTCCGGCTGGTCGAGGCGATCGCGAAGGAAGAGGCAGCGGAGACCGATGCGTCGGCGCCGGCTCCGCCGAAGCAGCCGGAGGCGCCGCGCTACCGCCTCAGCGGCCAGTTCTCGGTCGACAGCCGCAAGCTCGACGTGGCGGCGTTCCGCTTCGAGACGGGACCGCTCGACCAGCCCTATACGGCGGATGGCACGGCCAGCCTCGATTTTGGCACGGAGCCGCGTTTCGCAATCAAGGCAAGCGGCGCGCAGATGCGTTTCGACGAGGCGCTGGGCGCGAGCGACGGCTCCAGCCTGTCGCTCGAACAGCGGATCGCGGCTTTCGAAACGGCGATGCTCGACCTGCCGAAGCCGACGATGCCGGGTTCGATCGAGGTCAACCTGCCGGCGGTCGTGGTTGGCGACACGACGATCCGCGACGTGCGGCTGGCGGCCGAGCCGGCGGCGAATGGCTGGGCGATCAAGTCGATGGGTGCGACGCTGCCGGGACGGACCACGCTTGAAGCCGACGGGCTGCTCAAGACCAATGGCGATTTCGGTTTCGCCGGCAATCTTCTGCTTGCCGTTGCCCAGCCGTCGGGATTCGCGGCCTGGGTCGCCAAGGACATTGACGACGCCATCCGGCGGCTGCCGGCGGCGGGATTCAGCGCCAAGGTGGACATGACGGAGCGGCGGCAGTCGTTCCGCGACCTCGAACTGGTGCTTGGTGACGCCCGCTTCCGCGGCGAGATCGACAGCCGCCAGCCGACCGACGCGCGCCCATCCGTTTTCATCAGGCTCGACGGCGACGCGATGGACGTCGACGGGCTTTCCGCTTTCGCCTCGCTGTTCGTCAGCGATGAGGGACGCAACCGCTTTGCCGACTCCGATCTCGATTTCCAGGTCAAGGCCGGCCCGGTGCGCGTGGCGGGACTGTCGGCGGAGACCGTCGACACGGCGCTGCGGCTGCGGCAGGGGCATCTCGAGATCGACCGGCTGTCGATCGGCGGCCTCGCCGGGGCGTCGATCAGCGCCACCGGCGCGATCAGGGATTTTCCCGACAATCCCACCGGCAACATCGACGCCTCGATCGTCGCCGTCGATCTCGCGCCGCTGGCAAAACTCGCGGCCGAGAGTTTTCCCGACAATTATCTCTTGCAGCAGCTTCAGCGGCGGGTGGCCGCGCATCCCTCGCTGCTGTCCGACGCGCGTTTCGACGTCGTCGCGAGTGCCGCGGCAAATAAGGATGGCACATCGGGCATGGCGCTCAGCCTGCAAGGCAACGCAGGCGGATCGGCGCTGTCGGCCAGCCTATCCGGCAACGGACATCCGGCCAGCGCCGGGGAAGCGCAATTGTCCCTGACGCTTTCGGCGCGCAACGAAGATTCGACTGTGCTGCTCGGGCTGGTCGGGCTGCCGACCTTGCCGTTGTCGAGCATCGGCGCGGGAGAATTGACGCTTTCCGCCAAAGGCGTCGCGGCAACCGGCCTTGCCAGCAAGTTCGAACTCAAGGCCGATCAGTTCCTCGCCTCTTTCGACGGCACGACGAGCGTCGACGCCGATGGGTTTTCCGCCAAGGGCAAGGCGACCCTGGAGGCGGCCGACATCGAGCCGTGGCTGATGACCCTGGGCATGGTCCTGCCCGGGATGGGGCTGGGAACCGCGGCCGAATTCTCGGCGCAAACCGATCTCGGGTCGGACCTGCTGGTGCTGAGCGGCCTGGACGGCGTCGTCAACGAGACGGCCGTGGCCGGCGATCTCAATGTCGAGTTCAAGGACGATATGCCGAATTTGAGCGGCGCTGTGGTGCTCGACGAACTGCCGCTGGAGCCTTTCGCGGCGATGATGGTCGGCGAGGAAGCGCTGAAGAGCAATCAAGGCGCATGGGCGACCGCCCCGTTCAGCCAGAAGGCGGTGCTGCCGTTTTCGGGTGCCGTCGATGTCTCGACGGCGACGCTGACGGCGGGGAGCGCCAGCGCCTATGACGCGACCTTGTCGCTGGGCATCGGCGCGGATGGTTTTCGCGCCGACAACATCAAGGCGACCTATGGCGGCGGGCAACTCAGCGGGCGCTTCGAACTGAAGAACAACGGCGGGATCGGCCTTTTCTCGGGGCAGGTGCAGCTCAACGGCGCCGATCTTTCGTCCGACGCCGGGATCGGCGGGCTGGCGGGAAAGGGCAATTTCTCGGCCACGGCCTCGGGAAACGGCAAGTCCGTCGAGGCCATCGTTGCCACGCTCTCGGGCTCCGGCACGGCGGCGATCAAGGGGCTTCGCATCGACGGCATCAATGGCGATGCGCTGCCGGACCTGCTGGCCCGCGCCGACGCGATCGGCCGCGACATCGATGCCGCCAAGACGGCTGCCTTTGCCCCGGAAGTCGCGGCGGCCGGTTCCTTTGCCGGGGGCGACGCGGATGTGGCGTTCACCATCGCCAACGGGGTGTTGCGGGCGCCGCCGGTGACGCTTGAAAATCCCGCCGCGAAGGTCTCGGCCGAAGTGCGCGCCGACCTGAATACGGGCGAAATGCAGGCCAACGGCACAATCACCTATGCGGCGGGAGAGGATGCGCTTGCCGGCTCGGCGCCGGCGTTGCGGTTTGCCGCCCAGCGATCGGATGGTGGGGCCAAGATCACCTTCGACAGCGAGCCTCTGGCGCAGTTCCTGACGCAAAGGGCGCTGGAACGCGAGCAGGCGCGGGTGGAGGCGATGCAGGCGGTTCTGCTGGAAAAGCAAAGGCTTCGGCGCGAAGTGCGTTACTACGCGGCGCTGGAAGCCGACCGCAGCCGTCTGGCCGCCGAGGCGATGCGCAAGGCCGAGCAGGACGCCCGGCAGCGCGCCGAAGCCGAGGCGCGCGCCAAGGCTGAAGAGGAGGAGCGCCAGCGGCTTGCGGCGGAGGAGGCGAGGCGGCAGGCGGAAGAGGCTGCCAGGCTGAAGGCGGAAGAGGAGGCGCGTCTCAGGGCCGAAGCGGAAGCACGGCAACGGGCGGAGGAGGAAGCCAAACGCAAGGCTGAGGAAGATGCGCGGCTGAAGTCTGAAGCCGACGAAAGGGATCGGATTGCCGCCGAGCAAGCGCGTCGCGCGGACGAGAAGGCCGAACAGGACCGGCAAGCGGCTGAAAAGGCCGAAGAATCCCGCCGTCAGACCGAGGAGGTCGTGCGCCGTCGCGCTGTCGAGGAGGCTCGGCAGGCCGGCGAAGCGGCGCGCAGCGCTCCCGAAGAAACCCGTCGCGAGCCAACGCAACCGGAGCCTGAAACGCAATTGCCCGGGGTTCGCCAAGGGTTGGAAATGGGCGACTATCCGCCACCGGCCAAGCCGAAACCCTCGGCATTCGAGAATATTTTGAAGTCTCTGACGGGCGGATGAAGCCGGCTGGCGAAGGATTTGCGACCTCTTACGAGAGCTTTGACACTCGTAATGGGGGGCGGGTCAACCGCGTCTCCAGGCGCCGCATCAAGTTCGGAATGTCGAACGATTTCATCGAGTTGCCACGGAATCCGCAACAAGTCCAGGTTTTGCGCCGACGCTGGCCCCTCGCGGGCTTCCCGTACCGGTGTTTAGCCGTTTTGCGCCGATGCCACGGTTGTTCGCTCGCCCTTCACCCAATCCAGCACATAGACGCGGATGGCTGAGGACAGATTTGCTTCGCGGGGGCGACCCTCGTCGATCTCGGCGATGAGGGCAGCAAGAGGCACGCCACGCAGACCGGCTATCCGGGCGAGTTCGTCGAAGAAGGGTTGTTCAAGCGAATAGCTGGTGCGGTGGCCGCGGATCGAGACCGAGTGCTTTCGGACGAGGCTCATTCGCTGGAGTCGGGATCGCGGCGATGGGCGTCCACATGGCTGGCGAGCTTATCGGCTTCCGCCCTGTCTCTCGACTTCTCGGCCTTGGTGCGGCCATGGCGGACGCGGTTTTCTTCCGCCAGCCGCACCTTATCGTCGCGGTCCCGGCGCTTCCTGGCGATGCGGAGGTTGACGATGTCGCCCATGGCGGAGCGTAGGCCGCGCCGGCTACTTCTTGCGAAAGGCGTCGAGCGAGACCACGTCGGCGCCCTTGCCCTCCTCGGCGGAGGCGGGTTGCTTGGCGGGAGCCGGCTTTTCCTTCTCCTTCGCCTCGGCCTTTTTCGGCGCGGCAACGGGAGCCGGCTTCTTTTCGACGGCAACGGGACGCAGCGGTTCGGGCGCGGCAGGTGCCGCCGCCTCGGTCTTCACGTCGAATTCCAACTCGAAATTCACCGACGGATCGTAGAAGCCGCGAACGGCAGAGAAGGGGATTTCCAGCTTTTCCGGGACGTCGGAAAAGGACAGACCGATCTCGAAGCCGGTCTCGCTGACCTTCAGGTCCCAATACTGGAACTGGATGACGATGGTCATCTGCTCGGGATAACGCTCGCGCAGCCGCGACGAGACGCGCACGCCCGGCGCGCCGGTGAGGAAGGTGATGAAAAAATGGTGGCTGCCCGGCAGGCCCGTGCGCGCAACCTCGGCCAGAACCTTGCGCATGACGCCGCGCAACGCCTCCTGGGCGAGGATGTCGTAACGGATGTGGTCTTCGGCCATCGCGCAGCGGGTTCCGAGTGAATCGACAACACTACCTCTAATGAAGGATAGGGCCGCCGTAAACGGAATATACGGAACCGGCGTTCAGGGCCGCTTGCCGTAAGCGCGGAGAAATGTGCGGACGGCGTTCCTTGCCGAGGTTTCGAGAAAATCGTCGTCCATGTCGTCGCCGAGCAGCATGGCGGTCTGCAGGTCGGCGTTGACCAGCGCCAGGAACTGGCGGGCGGCGAGGTCGGGATCGTCCAGGTCGAGATGGCCGGAGAGGGCGAGGCGGGCAAATCGGGCGGCCAGCGCCGACCAGACTTTTGCCGGCCCGTTGACGCGCCAGTCGGCGAACAGTTCGGGATAACGTTCGCCCTCCGACTGGATCAGCTTGCGCAGAAATTTGCCTTCGCGGTTGCAGATGCAGTTGCGGGTCAGTCGCACCGCGAAGGCAGCGAGATCGGCCTCGAGGTTCGTGGGCCTGTCCGGAAAGGTGGCGAGCGTATCGAATAGGTCGGCGTTGATGCGTTCCGTGACCTCGCGGACGACGGCCTGGAACAGCTTTTCCTTGTCGCCGTGATGATTGTAGACGGTCTGGCGGGAGACGTTGGCCTGGGCCGCTATCATGTCGATGTTGGTGCCGCCGAACCCTTCGCGGCAAAAGACACAAGCGGCTGCGTCAATGATCGACAGCCGCTTTTCGATGTGGCCGCGCGGGCCGGCTATGTCAGGAGCGGTGACAGGTGGCATCGGAAATTTATGTACACGTGATTGACAATTTGGACAAGCGCGTCCAAAAATATCGATATTGTGCAGTGCGGTAGCCTTAGGGGTGGACTTCACACTGCGAGGCTGACGCCATTCCGGCGCCTGGCCATAGCATTCAAGAGCATTCGTCATGCAAACCAACTATCTGCGTTACGCGATCGTGCTTGGGCTGGTTTCAGCCATCGGGCCGTTCGCGATCGACATGTATCTCCCGGCATTGCCGTCGATCGGCGCCGATCTCGGCGCCAGCGACATGGCCGTGCAGATGAGCCTGGTGGTGGTGTTCCTCTCCTTCGCCGTCGGGCCGCTTCTGGTTGGGCCGCTGGCCGACATCTATGGCCGCAAGCCGATCCTTTATGGTGGGCTGGTGGTGTTCGCGCTGGCGAGCGTCGGGGCAGCCCTGGCGCCCAATGTCGGCTGGCTGATCTTCTTCCGCCTGATACAGGGGCTCGGCGCCAGCACAGGCATGGTTGTGCCGCGCGCGGTGGTGCGCGACCTGCATACCGGCCCGGAAGCGGCTAAGCTGATGTCGCTGCTGATGCTGGTTTTCAGCGTGTCGCCGATCCTCGCACCGCTGACCGGCAGCTTCATCATCGACGCTTTCGGGTGGCGCGCCGTGTTCTGGGCGGTGACGATAGCGGCCGTGCTTGCCTATTTCCTGATGATCGTGGGACTGGAAGAGACGCGCCCCGCCGAGATGCGCGGCGGCAGCTCGTTTTCCGCGGCCTGGGCCGGCTACATGAAGCTTTCCGTGGACCGTGGCTTCCTCGGCCTCGTGCTGATCGGCGGCTTCGGCATCGCCAGCTTCTTCGTCTACCTGGCCAATTCGTCCTTCGTGATCATCGACCACTACGGCATGTCGCCGTCGACCTACAGCCTGTTCTTCTCGGTGAACGCGGTCTCTTTCTTCGCGGTTTCGCAGTTCAGCGGCTGGCTGGCGCAGAAATTCGGATTGCGGCGTGTCGTGCGCATAGCCGTGTTCGGCTACGCGGCCGTGATGATCGCGATGTATGCCGTGATGGCGACGGGCGTCGAATCGCTGGCCTTCATGGCGGTCGCGCTGTTCATCGGCTACGGATTTCTCGGGCTGGTCATCCCGACAACCTCGGTGCTGGCGATGGAAGACCATGGCGAGATCGCCGGGACGGCGTCGGCGCTGATGGGCACGCTGCACATGATCACCGGCGTCGCAGCCATGACGGTGACGGGCCTGTTCGCCAACGGCCTGCCGATGCCGATGATTTCCGGCATCGCCGCCTGCGCGGTCATCGCCCTGGTTCTGTCGGTAGGGACGCTCGGGTCGCGGCGTCGCCGTCATCAGGTCGAGGTTGCGCCGGCGGAGTGAGTGCCGATGTAGCGAGCGAGGTTATTTCGAGGGCGCCGCGAGCGCTCTCGATCTTATGAAGGCCAACCTTTCGCCAACGGTGCCGCGCGGCACATCGGCAAGTTCGTAACCGCAAGCTGTATAGGCGGCGGCGACCGCCTCGAAGGTTCGAACCGCCTCGGCAAAATCCTGTTTGCGCTCGCTGTCGTTGCCGTAGATTTCCGGCCAGGGCGGCAGGATAAAGACGGTTCTGCTGTAGCGGAACATTTCCGCGGCCCGGCGGAAATGATCAGGGACCGGCAGGCCGCACAGATTCATGTAGCCAATGCAGTCCGGTACGCCGCGGTCGAAGAAAACGGGGCCGGCAGCAGCAAGCGCCTGGTTCCAGGAGCGCATCTCCCAGGCGAGCATCAGTTCGGCGAAGAGTTTTTGGTCGGCCCAGTGAAGTGCGGTGCCGCCGATCGCCACCTGGTCGCGGATGATGCCGCGCCCGGCTTCTTCGGCGCCGGCGAATCCCTCGACGCGCAGTGCCTCGATCAGGGTTGTCTTGCCGGAGCCGGGGCCGCCGGTGAGGACGAATAAGTTGTTGCAGGACATCGAGCCTAACTATCGAGCAGATTGATAACTGAGTTGCGAGGGGCCGCTATTCGCCTTGGCGTCGAATCTCGCCTTCGACGATCAGACGCAGGGTGGGAAGAGCGTGCTTGAGGTTTGCCAGATCGCAGCAACCGAAACGACATTATAGCCGTGCCGGTAGATATTCCCCGCGCCAGCGATTTGCTGCCAAGGAATTTCCGGATGACGATCCTTGATCGTAGCAGGCAAGCAGCGGGATGCCTCGGACATGATCTCCAATGCCCGCGTAACCGTATAGATCGCAGAGTATCCGCTGCCAGCTCGTCTTTCGTGGAGTCACCCAGAGAAAGGCTTCCGCGTGGTCGATGTTCTCAAGGATATCGAGTAGGGCGTTCTGCTCGCGCTCAGAAAGCATAAACGAGATCGCGGGTGACGGCAGTGCGTATGCGGGGTTTCAATCCGGCACTGTCGATGACATCCACGGACTGGCTGAACAGCCGTGCGACTTCTTCCTGAATGCCGACGTAGTCGTAGATCGTAATCGGGAGAGCTGGATCGAGGTCGACAAGGATATCGATGTCGCTTCGCGGCGTGGCTTCATCGCGGGCAACCGAGCCGAAAACACCGGCATGCCGGACGCCTTTTGCGCGCAACTTCGACTCAGCGTCGCGCAATGTTTCCAGAGCGGTTTCGAGTTTCCTGCCCATGACACGATTGTATCAAACAGAAAGCGCGGTCGCGAGGAGGAAAGTGGAGGTTTCTGTTGCCAGGTACCTCCGAACCCCGCCTAGAAGTGCGAACCCCTAGGACTTGATTTGAAGCTATCGCACCGCATTAAGCGGCGAGACGTGCTTCCGCATAGTTGTCGTTGGCAACTATAAGTTTAGCCCGATAACGGTGGTACAATGCCGGGCAAAAGTACGATCTTTACACCTTCGTCGATCCTATTTCGCCCCCAGCAGAAACCGCCTCTCGCGGCGGCTTTTGGTGGAGGCGCCGGGTACCGCCCCCGGGTCCGAACGGCTTATTGCATCGCCCATTTATCGCCATAGTCAGGCAAGCTGACGGAGCGAATATAGGGGGCCGGCGAAGGAATTGGAAGGCCTCTATTCCTATGGGCAGTGGGCAGTCGGCAATAGGCAGTCGGGCCTGCTCGTGTCCTGCCGAAGGATGCTATCGCCAGCGCGGCCTTTGCCTGCAACCGATCCGACTGCCTATTGCCGACTGCCCACTGCCTATTAGGGACAATCTTTCGAGCGGTGACTTATGCGGATAGTCGTTCGGACTTGACTCGCGCGACGCGGTCCACAACTCTTGAGGTTGTAGAGCCTTGTTCATATCCGGCGCCGCGATTCGAACGCCAGAATGCGCAGGCACAGGGAGAGGGAAAAGAAATGGCCGACTACCTCGCAGACGTGAAGAAATACGATTCCGGTGCCAGCGCGGAAGTCGTCGACAAGATCGTCAAGCATCTTGGCATCGCGCTCCGCAACCGCGACTCCTCGCTCGTGTCCGCTACCGATCCCAAAGAACTGGAGCGGGTCAAGACCAACTGGGTGGGCAAGAAGCTCGGCGTGAGCGACGGCGCCAAGGCCGACGCCGCTATCGACAAGACCGCAAAGGCGATGGCTTCCGACAATTCGAAGAGCCGTGTCACCTTCTATTATCTGGTGGCAAAGGAGTTGGGGAAACTCGGCTCGCTGTAGTGCCTTGTGGACGATGAGGGCGGGCCGAGCGCCGCGTCTCGGCCAATCGCCGCCTTACCGGCCAATTATCTTATCTCGATGGTTGACGGGCTTGAGTCCCCATTAGTGCTTGCCGTTTGCGCGCTGGCCGCAATATGTGGGTATTGGACTCATGGCTGCTGAACGCGCGGGCAGAAGCTGCTATTGTCCAGTCCGCTGAAAAAGTCCGGATCCGATGCGCCAATATCTCGACCTGCTCGACCATGTGCTGAGGAACGGCACCGACCGCCCGGACCGTACAGGCACAGGTACGCGTTCGGTATTCGGCTATCAGATGCGCTTCGATCTTTCGCGCGGCTTTCCGGTGACGACCACCAAAAAGCTGCACCTCAAGTCGATCATCCACGAACTGCTGTGGTTCCTGGCAGGTGACACCAACACAAAATATCTCACCGACCACGGCGTGACGATCTGGGACGAATGGGCCGACGAGAATGGCGACCTCGGTCCGGTCTATGGCGCGCAGTGGCGCTCCTGGCCGACGCGCGACGGCGGCGAGATCGACCAGATCGCGAATCTTCTCATACAGATACGCAAGAATCCTCATTCGCGGCGCCTGATCGTCTCGGCCTGGAACCCGGCGGAGGTGGACCAGATGGCGCTGCCGCCATGCCATTGCCTGTTCCAGTTCTATGTCACCGACGGAAAGCTCTCCTGCCAGCTCTACCAGCGCTCGGGCGACATTTTTCTCGGCGTGCCGTTCAACATTGCTTCCTATGCGCTGCTGACCATGATGGTGGCTCAGGTGACCGGGCTGAAGCCGGGGGATTTCATCCTCACGCTGGGCGACGCGCATCTCTATTCCAACCATTTCGAGCAGGCGCGCGAGCAACTCAGGCGCACGCCGAAGGCGCTGCCGACCATGCGGATCAATCCAGCGGTGACCGATCTGTTCGCCTTCCGCTTCGAGGATTTTTCGTTGGAAAATTACGTCGCGGACGCCAGTATCAAGGCACCGATCGCGGTTTGATGATCCGGCGTCGAGGAGCAGAATTCAGCAGCGACTGGCGCGGCGTGTCCTAACCTCCCATGAAATAGATTCTTCGCTTGGCCTTGTAGCTGGCCGGGTTGAAGTGCGACGCTAGCCAATCCTTCGTATCCGGCTTCAGATATCCCGCATCAGGATCGTGACGGTCGAGCGACGTCAGCTTTTTAACGAGGTAGCGCGCGTAGTGATGATCGAAAATGCGCATGAACTCGCCAAAATAGATATCGGCGACGCGCGTGTCATCGCAGATGACGATCATGTTCTCGTCATTGATTCTCTGGGACGGCTGACTGAAATTAGCCGAGCCCGTCACGACCAGGGGAGCATCGCCAAGCGGGTCGACAAGCATAAACTTATCGTGGATATAGTCATTTGAATTCAAAGGGTTATTTCGCTCTTTCGTGAAATTTGCGAGAGCGCCCTCACCAAGATAACCACCAGCGGCAAACAGTGTGTCGCGGTCCTGCCCAATAATTTCTCCGTCACCCAGATCATCGTCCTTGACGATATAGCGGAGCACATCGTTGTCCTGCGCGAGCACGCGCTGGAATAGCTTGTCGATGTTAAAGGCGACGGTAAAGCAGATGATGCGCGTCGCCTCGTTCATACGATCGGCGTACCATTGCAGCGTCTCGGTGCTGTCGGGCTGATCTCTGGCGCTGAATACTGGCGTAATGGAGCCCGGCAGCGGACGGCCATCCGGCAGCGGCGACTCGCGGCGATTGTGCGGCCGAATTCTGGTGGGCGTGAGATTGTCAGCCAGTCGTTTCCAATATCCGAGATAGGCTCTCGCGACGTCCTCATCCCAGACGATGTGGCCGACATTGGAATGGCCGAAGATGCCGCCCACCGAGATGTTGGTCGATCCGGTCCAGACGGCGACCGGGACATCATCCTTCAAAAGGACGATGAATTTGTTGTGACGAATACCTTCGCTCACCGTTCTAGGCACGACCGCGTTCATTTGACCAAGGCCGGCGCTGCTGATCGTCTGCTCATTGTCTTTCTTGTAATTGCTCTCAGCGTCATAGACGATCTTCACATCGGCGCCGGCCTCGACCGCCTTAGCGAAGGCATTTGCTACCGGTTGATAGTGAAATTCGTAGAGTGCGGCGCGTAGCGCATAGTGCCGATCCTCCGCCAATCCGATGAAACGCATCAGCGCTTCAAAGAGACCACGCGACAGCCATTTCATCTCCGGGGAAGCCGGGTTCGCACCGTCCGGCATGGCGTTCTCGAAACGTCGGGCATAGGCTTGCGACCCGATTACTCCTCGGTTGAAGTAGATATCGTGGCGGGAACGTTCCGGCCCGGGCAATCCTTTCAGAAGGAATTCGGCCTCGGTTCGAACGTCTAAGATTACCGCGGATGCCTCGTCGAGGATGAGATTTTTGACTGAGCCATAGGTGGGCACAACTCGATACAGATAGGTTCTGTCCGACTGGGCGGTATAGTCGCCCCATTGAAACGACTGAATCGGATGGTCGGCTGTACTCACCGGAGTGCCCGGCGGGAGACCACGGTCCTTGTCCTTGAAGCGCTAAATGCTACGCATCCAGTACCGCTCGACGACGGCGCCAGCTTTAATCTCGCTCCGCTCTATCGCGAAACCCATCAATCCGGTCTTCTTGGCATCCTGCCCCGGCAAGAAATCCCAGGCAAGTATGACGACGTAAGTACCGGCCACTGCCCTGACGCGCAGCACGCCACTTTCTGCAATATGACGCATGGCATTTTCCCCTCAAGCCTTTCGGTGATTATGGCAATTTTTGATACAGATTGAAACAGTAACACGAATATTTATTGAATATTTGAAAGCGCAATTGGAGATAGACGCTCGGGTCGATCATCTTTCCCGCTATTCCAACCGCTTCGAAGCCGACGCAGCGATGATCCTTGATCGCAAGGTCGGACCTCGTATGGTGTAGTCCTCGTGAATCGGTGAGTTCTGGGGCAGACATGAATTACGGTTGTGTTGCGGCATGGCTGCTGTTGCTTGCGCCGCTACCTGCTTTGGCCAACGATTCCGTCGCGGGGCTCGGCGCCGGCGGCATCCTGCTCGGCCGCAGCGACGACATCGCCATGGAGCGCGAGGATTTGTTCATCTCGATGGACGAGGTGAAGGTCGACTATGTCTTCCGCAACCAGTCCGATAGGGATGTCGAGACGATCGTGGCGTTTCCGATGCCGGACATCGACGCCAATCCGCATGAGATGCCGCAGTTGCCGGACGACGCTTCCGACAATTTCCTCGGCTTTTCAGTGTCGGTCGATGGCGCGCCGGTCAAGCCGGAACTGGAGCAGCGGGCCGAGGCCGTGGGCCTCGACGTAACCGAGCTTCTCAAGGCGCAGGGCGTGCCGGTCAATCCTTTCGCCGAGCCGGTTTTTTCCGCACTGGAGAAGCTGCCGGAGGCCGTCGCGGCGGACTGGGTCGACCGCGGCATGGTGTTCATCGATTCCTACGATGACGGCTCCGGTTGGAAGAACGTGCGCACGCCGCTGTGGACGCTGAAATCCACCTATTGGTGGCGCACGAATTTTCCGGCCGGCAAGCCTGTCGCTGTGGCGCACCGCTACCGGCCGAGCGTCGGCGCCTCGGTCGGGCTGAATTTCTACAGCGGCGGCGCGTTTCAGGAGCCGTATCCGGACTACAAGCAGAGATACTGCTTCGACAAAAGTTTCGAGAACGCCGTCGTGAAGGCCAGGGACGGCAAGGATGGTTTTCCGCCTTTTTCGGAAAGCCGTCTGCAATATGTGCTGACGACCGGCGGCAACTGGGCGCTGGGCACGATCGGAAAATTCCACCTCACGGTCGACAAGGGCGATGCGAAAAACCTCGTCAGCTTTTGCGCCACGGGATTGAAGAAGACCGGACCGACGCGGTTCGAGCTCGAGGCGACGGATTATTATCCGCAGCGCGACCTCGATATTTTGATCTTGGCGCCAAACGGCAAGGCGAACTGATGGATGTCACGATTTATGCCGCGGTGGCGGGGAATGGCGTGATCGGACGCGAGGGCGGTTTGCCGTGGCGGCTGTCATCCGACCTGAAGCGCTTCAAGGCGACGACCATGGGCAACCCCATCGTCATGGGCCGCAAGACCTGGGAGAGTTTTCCCAAAAAGCCCTTGCCGGGAAGGCTCAACATCGTGGTCAGCCGCGATGCCGCCTATCGCGCGGAAGGCGCGGAGGTGGTGACCTCGCTCAAGGATGCGCTGACGCTGGCCACCGCCAAGGGCCGCTGCATGGCCGCGGCGGAGGAGATCTGCATCGTCGGCGGCGGCGAGATCTACCGGCAGGCGATCGGCATCGCCGACAGGCTGAAGCTGACGCATGTGCTGGCCGATATCGACGGCGACACGCTGTTTCCCAATGTCGACCCAGAAATCTGGGCGCTGGTTTCGGCGGAGGACCTGCCCGCCGGCGAAAAGGACAGCCATGCGACGCGCTACACTGTGTATGAGCGACGCGGCGGGAGCGGGCGTCAAGTCTAGCATTTGCGTTGTCCTGCCCGTCGGGCATGTCCGGGCGCGGCGATCGTTTCGAAGCCGGCTTGCGGATCGGGCCTCTGCGAGACCCTAATGCCGCATTGTCGACGGCCGTTGCGGCGTGGCAAAAGCGTCGGCGACGGCAAATAACGGGGCGGTCGGGAGGTTTCCTGGTATTTTGACGCGGGTTTGATCGCGGCGGGCGCGGCCCGCGTTGAAAGCGTGACGGCGCAACCCTATACAAGGACCAACGACTGCATACGACGCCGCGCGGCGAGCGAAGCGAAAGGAATTAGATGCCCTGGAAGAATCAGAGCGGCGGCGGCGGTGGCCCATGGGGCGGCGGCGGCGGCAATGGCGGCGGCGGCGGGCCATGGGGGCAGGGGCCGCGCGGCCCGAGCGGCCCGCAAGGTTCTCCCCCCGATCTCGAGGACATCATCCGGCGCGGCCAGGATCGGCTCAAGAACGTTCTGCCGGGTGGCGGTGGCGCCAATCCGCTGATGTTCGCTATCATCGGCATCGTGATCTTCGTATTCTGGCTGTTCCAGGCGATCTACACCGTTCAGCCTGACGAACTCGCGGTCGAACTGCGCTTCGGCAAGCCGAAAGCGGAGATTTCCGAACCCGGCCTGCACTTCCATTGGTGGCCGATCGAAACGGTCGAGAAGGCCAAGACCGCCGAGCAACTGATCAACATCCCGGAAGCGCGTGGCAATTCGAACACCGGCCTGATGCTGTCGGGCGACCAGAACATCGTCGATGTCCGCTTCTCCGTCGCCTATCAGGTCTCGGACCCGAGGGCCTATCTGTTCAATGTCGAGAACCCGGAAGAAATGCTGCGGCAGGTGGCCGAAAGCGCCATGCGCGAGGCGGTGGGCCGGCGCCCGGCGCAGGACATCTTCCGCGACGACCGCCAGGGCATCGCCGAGGCGGTGCGCACCAACATCCAGCAGACGATGGACGAATATGGCGCGGGCCTGACGGTCAATGCGATCTCGATCGAGGACGCCGCACCGCCGCGCGAGGTGGCCGATGCGTTCGAGGAGGTGCAGCGCGCTGAGCAGGACGAGGACCGTTTCGTCGAACAGGCGAACCAGTATTCGAACCAGAAGCTGGGTGCGGCCCGAGGCGATGCGGCGCAGATCCGCGAAGAGGCCGCTGCCTACAAGAACCGCATCGTGCAGGAGGCGGAAGGCGAGGCGCAACGCTTCATCTCCGTCTATGACGAATACGCAAAGGCTCCGGACGTGACGCGCAAGCGCCTTTACCTCGAAACCATGGAACGGGTCATGCGCGACGCCAACAAGGTGATCGTGGAGCCCGGCAGCGGCCAGGGTGTCGTGCCGTATCTGCCGCTTCCAGAGCTGCAGAAGCGCGCCACGACCACCGGAGGGAGCAATTGATGTCGAACCGCCTTGCAGCCATTGGCGTCGTCGCCATCGTCGTGCTTTTCCTGATCTATTCGTCGGTGTTCGTGGTCAACGAACGGCAACAGGCGATCGTCCTGCGCTTCGGCGAGATCGTCGACGTCAAGACCGAACCCGGCATCTATTTCAAGGCGCCTTTCGCCTTCATGGAAGCCGACAATGTGCAGATCATCGAGGACCGTGTCATGCGCTTCGACCTGGACGATATCCGCGTCCAGGTTTCGGGTGGCCGCTTCTACGAGGTCGACGCCTTCATTGCCTATCGCATCAACAACCCGCGCGTGTTCCGCTCGGCGGTGTCGGGCAGCATACCTCTGGCCGAGCAGCGGCTGCGCACCCGTTTCGACGCGGCCCTGCGCCGGGTCTACGGTCTTCGCGGCTTCGAGGCCGCCCTGTCGGAGGAGCGCGCCTCGATGATGCGCGAGGTGCGCGACCAGCTTCGTCCCGACGCGACCTCGCTCGGGCTGGAGATCGAGGACGTGCGCATCCGCCGTACCGACCTGACGCAGGAGGTCTCGCAGCAGACCTACGACCGCATGAAGGCCGAGCGCCTCGCCGAAGCCGAGCGGCTCAGGGCGCGCGGCAACGAGGCGGCGCAACGCATCCGCGCCCGCGCCGACCGCGAGGTCGTCGAGACCGTGGCGGAAGCCCGCAAGGAATCGGAAATCCTGCGGGGTGAGGGCGAGGCACAGCGAAGCGCGATCTTCGCCAATGCCTTCCAGCGCGATCCGGCCTTCTTCGAGTTCTACCGGTCGATGAACGCCTACGGCACAAGCCTCAACAGCCAGGGCACGACGATGCTGCTGACGCCGGATTCGGAGTTCTTCCGCTACTTCAACAATGCGCAGGGGACTCCGACCACCCCGTCGGCGGTGCCGGCTGTGCCTCCCGCCGCGCCGAGCCCGGCACCGGCAACCGGCACCGCGCAATAGGCGTTGCCGTGAACGACTTCCTTGCCGCCATGGGCCTTGTCCTCGTCGTCGAGGGCCTGGTCTATGGCGGTTTTCCGGCTCTGGCGAAAAGGCTCGCCGCGGAAGTCCTGTCGATGTCGGAGAATACGCTGCGGGGCGGCGGCCTGGTCGCCATCGCCGCCGGCGTGGCCATCGTCTGGCTGGTGCGCGCGTAGGCCGCCGCGCCGCGCTCTCACGCAACTTTGTGATTTTGCCGATAGGCAGAGCCGCAAACACGCCCTATTTCTTGTCCACGGTCGGTATTCGGGTGCTGCTGCCCGGCCCGAATATCAGCGCGCCTAACGTCTTGAACGAGCCGCGGGTTTTGCATTCCGCAGGACACGCAGGTTCCGTAAATTTCCGGAGAACGACTACATGAGCGCAACGTCCGTCGGTTCGGCCATCCGTAAGAGACTGTACGCGACGACATCGGCCCTGCTTTCAGGGGTGCTCGTGGCGTCCTCATTCGCGCCGCTCGCGCTGGCGCAGGAGCAGGTGCAGCCGCCGGCCCAGACGCAGCCCGCTCCCGCGCCGGCGGTGCAGCCTGCCCCGATCGCTCCGCCGCAGGTCCAACTCCAGCCCACGCACGGCCCGGCCTCGGTCGCCGATCTCGCCGAGCGCCTGCTCGGCGCGGTGGTCAACATCTCGACCACGCAGAACGTCAAGGGCACCGAGGCGCCGAACGCCGTGCCGATGCCGCAACTGCCGGAAGGCTCGCCCTTCCAGGACTTCTTCGACGACTTCTTCAAGAACCGCGAAGGCGAGGGTGGCCAGGGCGGCGGCGGCGGAAACCAGAAGGTGCAGTCGCTCGGCTCGGGTTTCGTGGTCGATGCGGAGCAGGGCATCGTCGTCACCAACAACCACGTGATCGCCGATGCCGACGAGATCGAGGTCAATTTCTCCGACGGTTCGAAGCTGAAGGCCGAACTGGTCGGCACCGACACCAAGACCGATATCGCTGTGCTGAAGGTCGATCCGAAGCTAAAGAAGCTCACGGCCGTGAAATTCGGCGATTCCAACGTCATGCGCATCGGCGACTGGGTGATGGCGATCGGCAACCCGTTCGGCCTCGGCGGAACCGTGACCGTCGGCATCATCTCGGCGCGCAACCGCGACATCAATGCCGGCCCCTATGACGACTTCATCCAGACCGACGCGGCGATCAACCGGGGCAATTCCGGCGGGCCGCTGTTCAACATGGAGGGCGAGGTCATCGGCATCAACACGGCGATCATCTCGCCGTCGGGCGGGTCGATCGGCATCGGCTTCTCGATCCCGTCCGAACTCGCGATCGGCGTCGTCGATCAGCTTCGCCAGTTCGGCGAGACGCGGCGCGGTTGGCTCGGCGTTCGCATCCAACCGGTGACCGACGAGATCGCCGAGAGCCTCGGCATGGCCACCGCCAAGGGCGCTCTGGTCGCCGGCATCATCAAGGGCGGGCCGGTCGATAACGGCGTCATCCAGGCCGGCGACGTCATCATCAAGTTCGACGGCAAGGACGTGAAGGAAATGCGCGACCTGCCGCGCGTGGTGGCCGAAAGCCCGGTCGGCAAGGCCGTCGACGTGCTGATCGTGCGCAAGGGCGTCGAGCAGACGGTGAAGGTCACGCTCGGACGGCTCGAGGATGGCGAGAAGCAGGCTTCCGCCGAGGAGAGTGCCGGCGAAGAGCAGGAACAGGCGGTGACCACGGCAACCGTGCTCGGCATGACGGTCGGCGAACTCAACGACGAGACGCGCAAGAAGTTCGAGATCGCCGGTGACGTTTCGGGCGTGGTGATCACCGAGGTCGAGCCGAAGTCGCTTGCTGCCGAGCGCGGCATCCTTGCCGGCGAGGTGATCACCGAGATTGCGCAGGAATCGGTGGCGTCGCCGAAGGATGTGATGGACCGTATCGGTGCGCTGAAAGAGCAGGGCCGAAAGAACGCCCTGCTGATGCTGGCGTCGAAGTCAGGCGAACTGAGGTTCGTGACGCTGCGGATGGATTGACGTTCGTTCGCGTCGATCTATATCAACATAGTATATCCCATGGGATATACTATGTTGATATATGAAGCGCATTGTCTTGGACACGAACGTTGTGACGGCAGGATTGCGCAGTCGCCATGGTGGGTCTTTCGCGGTCCTGCAGTTAAACGCGAATCGACGGCTTCGCCCGTTGGTGACAACGGCCCTGTTCCTCGAATATGAGGCTGTGCTGAATCGTCCTGAACAGGGTGCGGTTCATGGGCTGTCTTCAGTGGAAGTGGATCGTTTGCTGGGAGGCCTTGCGGCTTTGTCAGAACCCGTGGACGTTCATTTTCTCTGGCGTCCCCAGTTGAACGATCCCAAAGACGAGATGGTGCTGGAGGCAGCCATCAACGGCAAGGCCGATGCCTTGGTGACGTACAATCGTCGGGACTTTGTCGCTGCGGCGGAGCGCTTCGACATCAGTATCCTTAGTCCGGCAGAGCTTTTGAAAGGATTGTGGACATGAGCAAGGCGACCTATCCGCTAAAACTTCCGCTGTCGATCAAGGAAGCAGCCGCCCGTCTCGCCAAGGCTGATGGCGTGTCGCTGAACCAGTGGATTGCCTCGGCCGTCGCGCAGAAGGTTGGCGCCGTTGAGACTGCCGCCGATTCCCTGCGACGCAGAGCAGGGAGTGCCTCCGCCGACGATTTTTCGGACATGCTGAAGAAGATTCCCGCTGGTCCCGTGGACACCGGCGATGAACTTCCAGCCGATTGGCACTGATCAAAGGCGCCGGCGCCATTCCCGGGCCGTCAGCCTGTAAAGCTGGTGGCGCTTGAGCTCGGGATGGGTGTCCGGCACGCCGGGATGGTCGAAATCCTCCTCGCGCCGCATGCCGAGACGTTTCATGACGGCAGTGGAGCGGTTGTTGCTCCACACTGCGAAGGAGACGATTTCATCAAGACCCAGGCTGTCGAAAGCGAAGTCGATGAGAGCGGCGGCTCCCTCGGTGACATAACCCTTGCCCCAGAATTCCGGGGCGAGGCGCCAGCCGATCTCGAACGATCCCGCCGGCACGACAGGAACAATCTCGGTGGCATGCAGGCCGATGAAGCCGACGCACGCACCGGTGGCGGTAATTTCGGCCGCGGTCCAGCCGAAACCGTCGCGGTCGATCTCGGCGCGCATGCGGTCCATGACAGCGTCGCTCTCGGCGCGATTGCGGCGGAAGGGGAAAAACGCCATCACCGTGTCGTCGGAGTTGATGCGGTGGAAGAGGTCGTGGTCGCGCTCCTGCCAGTTGCGCAGGACAAGACGTTCCGTCCTGAAAAGAGTCATCGGACGAAATCCGCTTCTGTGTAGCCCTGGATGTAGAGCAGGGCGGTCAGGTCGCCATTGTCGATCCTGATCCGCGCTCGCTCGGCGACGGCCGGCTTGGCGTGCAGGGCAACGCCGGCGCCGGCCAGTGCCAGCATGTCGAGATCGTTGGCGCCGTCGCCGACGGCTATCGCATCCATGGCGGTAATGCCGAGGCGTGCCGCGATTTCGGCCAGCGCCGCAGCCTTGGCCTCACGCCCCAGGATCGGTTCGGCGACCTTGCCGGCGAGCTTGCCGTCCTGTTCCAGCAATATGTTGGCGCGGTTCTCGTCAAAACCCAGCTTTGCGGCGATGCGTGCCGTGAAGCTGGTAAAGCCGCCGGAAACCAGCGCCGCCCAGGCGCCGTGCCGGCGCATGGTGGCGACGAGTTCGCGGCCGCCGGAGGCCAGCGTCAGCCGGTTGGCGACGATGCGGTCGATGACGCCCACGTCCAGTCCCTTCAGCAGGGCAACACGTTCGCGCAGCGCCGGTTCGAAGGCCAATTCGCCATTCATCGAGCGCGCGGTGATTTTCGCGACGTGGTCCTTCAGTCCGACCTCGTCCGCCAGTTCGTCGATGCATTCCTGGTCGATCATGGTGGAATCCATGTCGGCCAGCAACAGCTTCTTCCTGCGGTTTTCGGCCGGCTGGACGACAAGATCTACCCCCGCGGATGCCAGTTCGGCCCGGAGGCTGGACACAGCTTGAGGCGTCTCGTCAGCACCCGTCAAAGCGAGATCGCAAGCCACGCCGTCGGCCAGCCAGCGCGAATCGGTTGCCTTCAAGGCGCGCGATGCCATATCCAGCAGCGCAGGTTTTACGGCGCGTTCAGCCGGGTGCGAGATCAGCGTGGCGACGAGCGACATGAAAAGGTCCGTTGGGGAGGCGGGACGGCTGAAGGATGCGATCCTGATAGCCGGGCCGACCGCCAGCGGCAAGTCGGCGCTGGCGCTGACGATAGCCGGGCGCGTCGGCGGGGCGATCGTCAATACCGATTCCATGCAGGGCTATTCGGTGCTGAACGTGCTGACCGCGCGGCCGGCGGAGGCGGAACTCGCGCGGGTGCCGCATCATCTCTACGGACATGTTCATCCTTCGACGCCGTACTCCACCGGCGCCTGGCTGCGCGACGTCATGCGGCTGATCGACAGCGGCATGCTTGACGGACGAAGACCCGTCTTCGTCGGCGGCACGGGACTCTATTTCCGCGCGCTCCTGCAGGGGCTGTCGGAGATGCCGGAGGTTCCTCAGAACGTGCGCGACCGCTGGCGCTACGAGCTGATGGAACAGGGGCCGCAGCGGCTTCACAAGATATTGATTCGCGAGGATCCGGTGACCGCTTCCGGGCTGCGCCCTTCGGACAGCCAGCGAATCGTGCGTGCGTTGGAGGTGCTGGAAAGCTCGGGAAAGTCGCTGCGAGAGTGGCAGGCGATAGAGGGCCAACCCCTGGTCGACAAATCCAGCGCGCGGCTGTTCGTCATCGAGCCGGAGCGGGGCGACCTCATTGCGCGTATCGAGGCGCGATTCGACAAAATGCTCGTTCGCGGAGCCCGAGAAGAGGTGGCAGATTTGATGCAACTCGGGCTCGACCCGGCGCTGCCCGCAATGAAGGCCATCGGCGTCAGGGAACTCTCGGCGGCGGCGGCGGGCGAAATTTCCGAGCCGGAAGCTATCCTTCGCGCAAAGATTGCAACCCGCCAGTATGCGAAGCGACAGTCGACGTGGTTCCGTAACCAGTTCGGGCAAGAATGGCATAGAATTCAATCGGTAAGCGGCGACTCTGAAGGCGGCGATCCAGACAATTCTCAAGGTCTATGGTTACCCGGACTTTAAGCCGATATTCGCGCTCTGGTTGTTGATATTAACCCTCCGTAAGGTCGAAGCTGCGATAAGTCCGCCGCGTGCGTGCGGAGCGGCAATGAGGTTCCATAAATCCGAATCGGCCTTCATTGTCTTCATCGCCGTGATCCTCGCGGCGGGGGTGGTGATCCTGCATGCCTATGACGTCCTGCAGGACAGTCCAAGGGTCCTGGCTGGCGACGAGGACGTGGCCGGCCACTTCAACTATCTGTCGCATCTGCTATTCGCCACGGGCGTCCTGATTGCCACCGCGCTGTTCTTCGGGGTCTTCTTCATCTACCCGCTGATCCGCACCCAGGCGAAGGAAGAGGGCAAGCTTCGCGCCATGACCAAGTCGCTGAGCGACCGCTCGGTGACGCTAGAACAGGCCGCTCTTACCGACGCGCTTACCGGAATGCAGAACCGGCGCTATTTCGACGAAGCGCTCAAGGAATATCTCGAAGAATTCAGCAGGATCGACAAGCCGGTCGGGCTGATGATCTTCGATCTCGATCATTTCAAGCAGGTCAACGACACGCATGGCCACGATGTCGGCGACGAGGCGTTGCGCGTCGTCGCCGGCTGCCTGAAGGACATGACGCGCTATCACGATGTCGTGGCGCGGCTGGGCGGCGAGGAATTCGCGGTGGTGGCGCCGAACATGGATATGGAAAAACTGACGCGGCTGGCCGAACGCATCCGCAAGGGCATCGCCAACATGCCGATCCTTTCCGGCAATGTGCGCATCAGGATCACCTCCAGTGTCGGGCTGGCGGTCTGGGACCACAGGGAAAGCGCGGAGGATTTCTTCCGGCGCGCCGACCAGCAGCTTTACCAGGCGAAGAAGCAGGGCCGAAACCGCGTCAGTGCGTGAAATGCCGCTGCGTCGGTTTCAAATTCTAAAAATCTGCCAGCAAAAATGAGGGTTTGGGCTGCCGGCTAGCGGCGGAGGCCGAAGCCGGTGCTGCGCAGTTCCCTGCGCGGGTCGTCATGCTGAACGGGCTGGGTTGGCCGCTGTTCCGGGAAGGGCGGCTTTCGGTAGCCGGGATCTCCGGCCTGATGCACGGTGTCGACCGGCTCCGCCACTGTCGGCGACGGCCCGGTGGGCCGCTGGAAATTGCGCAACTTGTCGACGATCAGCGCGAGATCGACCTCGCCGCCGACGCCGGAAACAACGTCCTCCGCATGGTGCTTGCCGGCACCCGGAATGCGTTCTGCCGCGAGCCGCTCGAACTTGAAGCGCATGGTGGTGGCGATGCCGTCGCCAAAGGCGATCGCCTCGCGCTGCCCCATCGACGACAGGAAGGAGAGGGTCGATGCGGAAGAGTCGGCGATGGCCGAGCGGATGATCGCCTGATCCTGCTCGTTGGCAAGGCGCATGGCGAAGACCGTCGAACATTGCGACAGGATGGTCGGGTCGAGTTCGCCTGGGCGCTGCGTCACGACGCCGAGGAAACAGCCATATTTGCGGCCCTCCTTGGCGATGCGGGACAGCGCGTGGCGCGTCGGCGCGAAACCTAGGCGTGAATCGGAGGGCATGTAGCGATGCGCTTCCTCGCACATCAGGAGCAGGCGCAGCTTTCCTTCGCTCCACAATGCGAGGTCGAAAGCGAGCCGCGCCAGCACCGAGCAGACGGAATTGACGACCTCGGAGGGAAGACCGGCCATCTCGAAACAGGTCACGGGGCGGCCGCCATGCGGCACGCGGAAGATTTTTCCGATGGTCTCGTGTATCGAATCCTCGATCAGGCGCGAGGCGAACATGAAGCGGTAACGAGGGTCGCTGATTGCGGACTCTATGCGCGTGCGCAGCGCCTTGAGGGCAGGGCGGTCGTTCTTGCTTTCCAGCAGACCCATGCGCTCGTCGATCAGCCGGATCAGGTCGGCGATGCGGTAGGGAACCGGCAGGTCAGCCGTCATCGAATCCTGGCCGCGCCGCACCAGCCCGCCCGAAGCCGCATTCTTGTAGTTGCTTTTGGCTATCGGGATGAGATCGCGAAGCGCATCGACCTCGTCCGGCTCGACCTCGCGCCCCCTGAACAGAACCTCGGCCAGTTCTTCCAGCCGGAACAGCCAGAATGGCAGTTCGAGGCTGTTGGTGTCGATCTTGTAGCTGTATTCAGGAAGCGCGCTCGCGAATTCGTTGTGTGGGTCGAGGATAAGGACGCGAAGGTCGGGCCGGGCCTCGATCGCCTTGCGCAGCAGCAGGGAGACGGCGGTCGACTTGCCGACGCCGGTGGTGCCGACCACCGCGAAATGGCGCGACAGCGTGTCGTCGATGGCGATGCAGGCGTCGATGCTCTCGTCCTGCGACAGCGCGCCGATCGTGACCGAGCGCCGGCCGGCGAGATCGTAAACCGCCTGGAGGTCGCGCGTGCGGATGCGGTGCGCCACCGCGCCTATATGTGGATACTGTGTCACGCCGCGGTCGAAGACGGGAACGGCCGGCGGGGCGCCGTCGCGCACCTCGCCGATCAGTTCAACGCTGACCTCGATGGCATTCTGGTTGCCGGGGTTCCAGTGGCGGTCGGCCTTGCCGATGGCGTAGACGAGGCCGACGGTGCGGATCGTACCGAGATTGATGGAGATCATCTTGCCGACGGTCCACATGCCCGTTATGGCGCCGTCCTCCTCGTCGGCGAAGGCGGCGATCGTTGCCCGGGCGCCGTCGCACTGGACGACATGCCCGAGGATGCGCTTGTCGTTCTGGGCAGCGTCGCGCCGTTCCTGCACCGTGCCTTCCCCAGCGGACTGGTCCCGCTCAACAAACATTCAGGCTGCCGCCTCCGGTTTCCAAACCAAAGTCAAGCCTAGCGCAGGTGAGTTAAGGTCGGGTGTGAGGCGATGGTTTCGGGAGAATTAATAAGCGGAGTACAGTTTTACGTGTCGGGTGTTGCCAGTAGCCCGCGGAACTGAACGTCCTATATGGAAGCAGGGTTTCAGGCTGTCTTTGGCTGGTCGAACGTGCGTTGGATCCGGTTCATAGATCATCGATCTCACTGTCGTCGGGACGGACCGTTTCGAGTGAGATCGGTTCACCGATGGTCTGCAGCATCGGCTTGCACCGCACGCGCTGGGCGACCGCCCAGTTGCTGAACTCAAACGTCTTGTACCAATCCTCGAGATCTTCGAGTCCGAACTCGTCCTCAAAACCTTTCGCCAAATGGTCGGTGTAACCTTCATGGAATGACGGCCGGAACCTGGGGTTCAATTTCTGGCTGTCCGATATGTTTGTCGCGCCGCTGCCCATGGCGCCGTTCTCTGCCAGTCCGAACGAGCCCTTGGCCAGTCCGACGATCGGGTTCTTGAGTTCGCGGGCACATTGGATTCGGAAGGTCAGTTCGCCCACCAGTTCGGGCGTGCCGACAATTCGAACCGGAATGCCCGCATCTTCCACGTCAAATCCCAGTGCTTCAATCATGGTCAATGTTGTCGAAACGCAGACCGGTGAGATCCGCAGGGGCGGCACCATTGTGCGGAAGCTGACAAGGATGAAATTGCCGCGAAAAAAAGCTTCCCCCATATGCGTCGGGAACCAGTTTTTCCGCAGGACCTGCACGTGATAGCGGGCGTAGGCCATATAGATGGCTGCCATCATGGTGCCGTTGGCCGTGGGATGGCGGTCGCCGGCTCTGGGGTGAGGCTCCTTCGCCTTTCCAAAATGCGTGAAAGGATAGTCCGGTGTCGCCAGGAAATAATCCGCGTCGCTGAGCGCCATGGACAATTGCGCCGCGGCCGTCTGCCGGCGCGGTGAACCATACGCGCCGGACACTTGCGTCGCTATCCAGGGGGCGGGTAGATCGGAACCGGTAACCTCCTTTGCCCAGGAATTGACTTTCTGGCGGAAAGCCCGATGGTCCGTCATATATTGGGCGGCCGGGGTGCTGCTGCCTTCATTGTTCTGCCCGTGCCGCTCGAATGTGATCGAATGGCCGGAAGGCAGGTCGGGGAACTCGGCCCTCGACAGGTCATAGGCTTTCCGGATCGCATCCCTGGTACGATCGATAGAGGGCGGACCGGAGATGTGTTCGAGGCTGAGTTCCTTTCGGGCAACGTTCACGGCCACGTCAAAGTCCGCAAACGCTGCCTGCGTGGAATCTCCCGCAGCCCTGCGATGTTCATCAAACAACTGTTCGAACGTAATGCACGCCGTGGGAAGAGGGGTCGCTCCCCGAGCCTTCGGATGATAGTCGCCGCCTATTCGCTGTTCATCGGAGAATTGAACATCGTTTCGAACCAGCGTCTCCGTCAGCGGCGCAAGCTCGGCGCTGCCATATTGGCGATAGTATGCCCCATCCCCATGGCAGCGCTCGGCCGAGCCAAGCATTTTGGCGCGATAGGGTACATCCTTGAGGGCCATATCCGGCACCATGTTGAGACGTGTGGCGCTTGCGCTTCCAGCCATGAACGACTGGCCGACGCCGAGTGCCACGCGGGCTCCGGACAGCGCCGGGGCCACGGCTTCAACCGACTGAGACATGAGTTCCGAGGACTGAAGGGTCGCAGCCAAATCGATGGCTTTTATCTCGTCCTCGCTGAAGCCTCCCGCGGTTTGAGGCGCCAGCCAGCCGGCTCTTTCGGCCACCAATCCGGCAGACTTCGAGGCTGAGGCCGCAGACTTCTGAGCATCTTTGGCCGATTTTTCCGCGGATCTTATTGTCTGGTCCATGGACCTCGCAGTCTTTTCTGTAGATTGCGCGGCCTTTTCCGTGGATCTTGCCACTTTTTCTGTGGATCTAATAATTTTTTCGGAAGATTCTGCCGTCTGCAGTGCGCGACTCGTTGTCCTTTTCAGGGCTAAAACTTTTCGATTTACCAGGTATATATAATATAGAGTGGTGCCTACCATAATGGTGCTGGCTATCGATAGATAACCCACAACCATCATAAACATATCCGAGTCCATGCTTCCCCCAAATCGCCCTATTGTAGGAACCGATCGCCATTACAAGGATGTGCGCCGCGAGGCAACCTATATCATTTACTCGTTCGGCAATATGCTCGGCAGGCGATTTGGGATGGCCAGTTGCATTCAACTTCGCTATGGGTCCGTGTTAGGAACTCCGTTGTGGTGGGATACATGAACTTTCCAGTTGATACCCTGCTCGTCGAGCAGCGGACGACCCGTGCCGGATATGGCCCGGCAGAGTTGAAATTGTATGGCGATACTATCCAGGCGGAACCGAATGCTGTCATCGGTCTCTACAAGGAACTGCCGCTCGATGGTTTTCTGGCCAATCAGGCGCGCTTCGGCATTGGCAACTATGTGCTGGTAGACATGACGCCTCACCGTTGCCGTATTGTGACGGCTCCGGGCTATTGTGGCGGCTATATTCACACCGGATCTAAAGGATCGATAGCCGCGACCACGCTTTCACCCATCCTGCGCGCACTCCAGGACGACATACGGATGGACTCGTTCGGCCTTGGGTTTTTCCTGAACTATGCATCGAGGCACTCCTACAACCAGCTGCCGTTTCGAACTGTTTTCGACAAGATATTTCGCCTTCCTCCTGCTGCAGTCGTCGAGTTTGAAGAGGGCAAACTCACGCGCTACTTGAGTTACATAATGAAGGGGAGAGAACTCGGCCCTGCCGCGTCGTTCGAAACTGCCATGAACGAGGTGAGCGGTGCGATTGCCGCCTATTGCAAGCGCCGAGGGATAAAGCCTGCAGTCATGTTTTCGGGCGGTGTTGATTCGCTCAGCATATATCTGTCGATGCGTCAAAAGCTTGGAGCTGCGAATATCCAGGCGATCACTGTTGACCACAATCGAGCAAATGGACCGGATAGGGCTTTTGCGGTAGCGGACAAGCTTAGCATCAAAGTCGACCATGTGGAAGATAAGTACTCGCGTTCAGAAAAAACGAACGCTATTCTTACGGACATGATGAAGAGGGATATTATTTTTAGCAGAGGCCCGAGCGTGGCGCTTCTGGAGAAGAATCTTGCAGGTACTCTCGTCCTTCACGGTCAGAACATGGACGCAATATCCAAGATAAACATGGTTGTTCTGCAGGCGAACCTCGAGCGGGGATATCTCTCGGCTGACAGGATTAGGGAGGCTAGAACGGACGCTGAGAAGATATTGCAGTATGAATATTTTATTGGAAATCTTCAGTTTACTCCTCAATATTTGAACGATGTCGAATTTCAGCAGCAAACATTGTCGTTCTTTTCTAAGTTACATTCTGGAACCATCGCTGACCCTGATCCAGGTCGCCGCGGTATCTTGCGGGGAATGATATCGGCCCAGGCACCCAATCTTTTGGGGAAACCTGATTATCCGGTCGATCAGATTGAAAATCTGGACATCGAAGTTGATACATTCAAGAATTTTGTTGGAATTAAGGACTTGGATCCGGCGTTAGCGATTCACCTTATCAGGTATTATACTTACGCCCATATTGGCAACAAGCGCCTCGCAACCTTGCCAACTCCGGATGGAAGCCGCCAGCTTCTCGTCGCTTCGAGTGGTCCAATCGTTACCTACTTCGTCGGCAAGCCGATCGAGCTTTCCCGTACACTCCGGCCGAAGAAGGAAACATACGCGTACGTTCAGAAGCTTGCGGGGATGTCGTATAGCAAGATGACGACCCAGTCGCGGGAAAATTTCAATCTCCGGAAACTGGACAAGTTCGCCGGAGATGGTCTGCTGATGGGCAATATGGAGCGCCTTGATCCGAAAAATTCAATGGTCATTCCGAGAATCGTCGACGAGCCGACACGCGCCTATGTCGAGTATATGTATCGTGATGTGTACCAAACCGCTCGCCCGGATGACCCGAACGTCAGCCTTCTGAGCCAGAGTCGCGCTCGTCAACTGCTCAATCTTGAGCAATTGCTCGTCGGCGCTCTCGAAGCCACCACGCATGGTCATCAAGAGCAGCCTGCGGTAATAGCTGCATAGGCGAGGGCAGGATGCCGCCGGCGGCGCTGTGTCCACCGAATCTGCCGGCGCGGACGCGAGTGCGGCTCATGTGAAATCCTTGGTTTGAATGCGGGCCGCTGGTGTCATAAAAGGATCAATTGTCTTGTCGGTCAGCTTCCGACAGGATGCTGGCCCGAGCAAGCGCAGGGGGCTAGCCAATCATGCTGACGAAAGTCACCGTCGAGGACGAAGGGCAGACAATCCGTCTGAACTGGACCGATGGTTCGGCGGCGCGGTTCCATGCGGTGTGGCTGCGCGACAATGCGTTGGACGAGAAGACGAGAAGCCCAGGCAACAACCAGAGGCTGATTACCATCCTTGATGTTCCCGCCGATACGCGGATCGGCGAAGCGGCGGTCGCGGGAGGCGATTTGTCGCTGCGTTTCCTGCCGGAGGACAAGACCGTGCGCTTTTCGGCGGCCTGGCTGGCAGCGCATGCCTATGATCGCGATGTTTCGCGGCGGCCCGGTTGGACCGATGATGGCATCGAGCGGTGGACCCGCGACACGATGCAACATGCCTTGCCGCGTGCCGGTTTCGGGGCGGCCTCGGTGCGAGGCCTGGTGCTGCGCGATTGGCTGGCTGCGGTCCATAGGTCCGGTTTCGCGGTTATGGACGGGTTGCCGGCCGAATCCGGTGCGCTGCTGAAGGTCGTCGACATGTTCGGCTACGTCCGTGAGACGAATTACGGGCGCTGGTTCGAGGTGCGGGCAGAGGTCAATCCGAACAATCTCGCCTACACCAATCTCGGCCTCCAAGCGCATACCGACAATCCCTACCGCGACCCGGTGCCGACGCTGCAAATTCTGGCCTGCGTCGAGAATACTGTGGAGGGCGGCGAATCCAGCGTGGTCGACGGATTCTCGGTCGCGGCGGCGTTGCAGGACGAAGATCCGGAGGGCTTCCGGCTGCTTTCATCGCATGCCGCGCGGTTCGAATATGTCGGCTCGGCGGGCGTGCGCCTGCGCTCGAAGCGGCCTATGATCGAACTCGGGCCGGACGGCGAACTCATCGCCATTCGCTTCAACAACCGCTCGCTTGCGCCCGTCGTCGACGTGCCGTTCGACGACATGGCCGCCTTCTACCGCGCCTATCGCCGCTTTGCCGAGCTGATCGAGGATCCGTCGTTCGAAGTGTCGTTCAAGCTCGAAGCCGGACAGGCCTTCATCGTCGACAACACGCGCGTGATGCACGCCCGCAGGGCATTTTCAGGGTCGGGCAAACGCTGGCTGCAGGGCTGTTACGCCGATAAGGACGGACTGCTGTCGACGCTTGCGGCGCTCCAGGAAAATCTCAAGGAAGCCGCCGAATGAGTCAGACCGCACCCACATCCGAAACCATCGTCGAAGTCATCGCCGATATTTTCGAGCGGCGTGGAGCGGACGCCTATCTGGGCGAGCCGGTGACCGTTTCGGAGCATATGCTGCAAGGCGCCTGGCTGGCCGAACAGGAAGGCGCGCCGGAGGAATTGGTTGCGGCGGCGCTTCTCCACGACATCGGCCACTTCACCAGCGAGTTCGGCACCTATTCGCCGGACGATGTCGAGGACAAACATCACGACGAGGCAGGCGGGGCGCTGCTCGAGCCGTTCTTTCCGCCGCTGATCGTGGAATGCGTGCGGCTGCATGTGGCTGCCAAGCGCTATCTCTGCGCGACCGATCCGACTTATTTCGGAAAACTGTCGGAGGCGTCCGTTCATACGCTGTCGCTGCAGGGCGGGCCTATGAATCCTGAAGAAGTCGCCGAGTTCCGCAAAAACCCGTTCCACGACGAAGCGGTTCGCGTGCGCCTTTGGGACGAGGGGGGCAAGGTCGCCGGCATGAAGACCAAAAGTTTTCGCGACTATGTGCCGCTGCTGGAGCGGGTGGTCAGGGCGCACAATTCAGCGGTGTAAGCTTTTGCTTACGGATATTGGGTCTTAGGCGGAGACGGCTGGGCCAAAACTGCGAACGATTTCACGCCACCACGAAATCGGCGCTGCTGAGGTTGAGCCCGGCTGTCAATGTCGCGAAGTGTATGCCGGTGATCGCACCCGTTCCGTCCGCGTCGTAGAACAGTTTTCCCGTGTCGGTCTCGTAGATGATGCGGTCGCTGGTGTCGCTTGCCGCGCCGGTGGTGTTGGCACGGAACGCGGAACTGGCGAGCACTCCAGTCGTGGTCAGGGCGGTGAATACGCCGCTCTCGAGTTCGATCCGGTCGTCAGCGGTGCTGAAGTCGCTGATCGTATCGATATTGCCGGCTCCGAGTGCTGACGAAAAGACAAACATGTCCTTACCGGCGAGACCGGACAGCGTGTCGTTTCCACCCTTGCCGTCGATCCGGTTGGCGCCGGCATTGCCGACGAGTTGCTGGCCGATCTCGTTACCCGTGAGGTCGAAGCTCGATGTGCCGGCGCCGTTGGTCGTGGCCAGCCATTCGACATGGACGCCCGCGCCGAGTGTGTAGTCGGCATTGACCAGCGCCCGGTCCATCGCGCCTTGCGTCGAGGTTTCGAGGATGGTCGTGGCGGCGCTGTAGACGAGATAGGTGTCGTTGCCGCCGAGGCCGCGCAGCACGTCGCCCGCGCCGCCGCCATCCTTCAATGTGTTCGCCCCGGCATTGCCAAGGACCTCCTGAGCCAGCGCGTTGCCTGTCAGGTTGATCGCGGAGGTTCCGCCGTTCGCGGTGGTGCGCAGCGTCTCGACCGCGGCACCGGCTGCGAGCGCGTAGCTGAGGCTTGCCGCGACGACGTCATTGCCGCCGCCAGCAGCCTCGACGATCTTGTCGCCGGCATTGTCGACGTAATAGGAATCGTTGCCGGCAAGGCCCTGCATAATGTCCGCGCCGCCCTTGCCATTGAGCACGTTTGCGCCGGCGTTTCCTGTCAGCGTCTGGGCGAATCCGTTGCCGGTGAGGTCGATGGCGGCAAGGCCGTCGTTGGAGGTGGTGCGCAGGAACTCGACGCGGGCGGCGGCGCCCAGCGTGTAGCTGACCGTGGTGGCGACGAGATCGGCGTTGCCGCCGCCGGCGATTTCCACCACCACGTCGCCCTGGCTGTCGACGAAATAGGTGTCGTTGTCGGCGCCGCCGGTCATCATGTCGTCGCCGCCGCCGCCGATCAGCACGTCGTCGCGCATGCCGCCGAAAAGCGTGTCGTTACCGTCACCGCCGTCGAGCACATCCGAGCCGTCGCCGGCGGCGACGCCGGGATTGAGCCGGTAGATCTGGCCCGACAGGACGACGGCGTAGAGGTTGCCGGCATTGTCGGTGCCGAAGGAAGAAATGTGGCCGAGCGTCGCGCCGGTCACATGATCGGTGTGGTCGATGAAACCCTGCGCCTCGCCGTCGACCACGCGCAAGGTCATCAGCCGGTTGGTGACGTAGTCGCCGAAGAAATAGGCCCCCTGCAGGCCGGCTCCCGGCCCATGGTAGACATAGCCGCCGGTGATCGCCTCGCCGAACGGATGCTCATAGTCGAAGACGGGATCGGTGAGGTTCGGCGGGTTGGGTGGCGGGCTCGGCCCCTGGATCGAGCCCTCGCGAAAATCCCAGCCGTAGTTGACGCCGCCCGGACCGCCGGCTGCCTCGAAATCCACTTCCTCCCGCGCCCCTTGGCCGACGTCACCGATATAGAGGTCGCCGGTGGCGGAATCGAAACTCATGCGCCAAGGATTGCGCAGGCCGTAAGCCCAGATCTCGTCGGCGCCCGGGATAGCGCCGGCGAAGGGATTGTCGTCGGGGATGGCGTAGTTGCGGGTGGCATCGGCGGCGAAATCATCGCCGTTCACGTCGACGCGCAAAATCTTGCCGAGCAGCGAGTCCAGATTCTGGGCGTTGCCGTCGGGGTCGTTGGAGCCGCCGCCGTCGCCAGTGGTGATATAGAGGTTGCCGTCCGGCCCGAAGCCGATGAAGCCGCCATTGTGGTTGCCGTGGCCGGGATGCGGGACGGTGATAATCCTCTGCACGATCGCATCGTCGGCGACGGTCGGATCGCTGTCGGAGCGGGCATATTCGCGGACTTCGAGATTGCCCGACGAATTGGTGATGAAGACGAAGAAGCGGCCGTTGGTCTCATAGTCGGGGTGGAAGGCAAGGCCGAGCAGGCCGCGTTCCGAACCGCTTGCCAGATGGCTGTCGGGAATGTCGAGGAACGAGGTTTGCGCGCCGGTTGTGGTATTGATGCGCAGGACTTCGCCCGTGTCCTTCTTCAGTGCGTAGACGAAACCATCGTCGCCGGGTGCGCCGGTGACGAAGGTGGCGCCGGCGCCGATATTGGCGAGAAGCGTGGCCTGGATATTGCCGGATGCCGGATCGAGATCGGCGACGCTGTGGCCGTAGAGCGTGTCGTCGCCGTCGCCGCCGGCGATCGAGTCATTCCCGTCATTGCCCGAGATCGTGTCGGCGCCTGTCGTGCCGTCGAGGTCGTCGTCGTAGACGGTTCCATCCATGGGATCGCTCTCGTTAGCCCTCTATGCGCAACCGACGCTGCGGATCAGCGGATTTTCAACCGAACCCTCGGCACACCAGTTATAGTCGACTTTGACGCCAGCCGGAAAGCAATACGAAGAAACGGCTGCATGAGATCATTGAGATCTGTGTGTTCCCACAAATCCATTTCCGCCAATCGCGGCGGGGTCAGGTTGTTGCGCCTGGCAGACGAGCGGGGGAGTGTCATGACCGATCCGCCGCCCGGCACTTCGCTCCTCCGATCCCGCCTCATCATCAACGTGGAAGCAGGCGAAAATCTTCCGACACTTCCGGGAAAAGGCCGGCGTTGCCGCCGGCCCCTGGATCAGGCCACCACGAAATCGGCCGCGGTGAGCGCCGGATTGCCACTGAGCACGGCGAACTGGATGGCAGCACCCGCGCCGTTGCCGTCGGCATCGTAGAACAGCTTGCCGGTGTCGGTCTCGTAGACGATGTGGTCGTTGGCATCGAGCGCCGTGCCGGCGGCGTTTGCCCGGAAATTGCCGTTCGCCAGCGCGCCGGTCGCGGTCAGCTTTGTGAAGATCGCGTTCTCCAGTTCGATCGTGTCGGCCGCCGCGCTGAAATCGGCGATTGTGTCGATGTTGGCGGCGCCGATGGTGGCGGAGAAGACGAAGGTGTCCTTGCCGCCCAGCCCGTAGAGCGTGTCGTGGCCGCCCTTGCCGTCGATGCGGTTGGAGGTCGCGTTGCCGGTTATGTCCTGGGCGTAGCTGTTGCCGGTGAGATCGATGATGGCCTTGCCGGCGCCGCTGGTGGTGGCCAGATGCTCGACCTGCGAGGTGTTCCCAAGCACGAAGTCAACATTGACCAGCACTTTGTCGTCCGTGCCTTGCCCGGCACCCTCGACGATTTCGGTTCCGGAAGCGTAGACGATGTAGGTGTCGTCGCCGCCGAGGCCCTTCATCACGTCGGCCGCCCCGCCACCATCCTTCAGGATGTTTTCGCCGGCATTGCCGGTTATCTCTTGGGCGAGGTCGTTGCCGGTCAGGTCGATCGAAGCGTTTCCGTTGCTGTTGGTGGTGGAGAGCTGTTCGACATAGACACCCGCGTCCAATGTGAAATCGACGTTGGACATGACCTTGTCGGCCGCTCCTTGGGTCAAGCCTTCGACGACCACGGTATCGGCGCTGTAGATGAGATAGACGTCGTCGCCGGCCATGCCGCGCAGCGTGTCGCCGGCGCCGCCGCCGTCTTTCAGGGTGTTGATGCCCGCATTGCCGATGATCTCCTGGGCCAGCGCGTTGCCGGTGAGGTCGATCGCCGCATTGCCGGAGGCGTTGGTGGTGGTGAACAGCTCGATGTCGATACCCTTGGCGAGTGTGTAGTCGACGCGGGCCATGACGCGGTCGGCCATGCCGTCGCCGGCAAGTTCGATGACTGCATCGGCGGCATTGTCGACGATGTAGATGTCGTCGCCCTTGAGGCCTTCGAGTGTGTCGACGCCGCCCTTGCCCTCGATGGTATTGTCCCCATAGTTGCCGACGATGTGGTTGGCGTCGCTGTTGCCGACAAGCTTCAGATCGAGAACGTCGGTCGGCAGGTTGGTGGCGAGGATCTCGATGTTGGCGCCTTCGGCGAGCGTGTAGTCGACCAGCGTCTCGACCCGGTCGGCATCGCCCTCGCTGGCTATCTCGACAATCACGTCGGCTGCGTTCTGCACGACATAGGTGTCGTCGCCCGCGCCGCCGTGGAGCGAGTTCTTGCCATCGGCGCCGAACAGGCGGTCGTTGCCCTCTCCGCCATAAAGGGTGTCGTCCTCGCCGCCGCCCAGCAGATAGTCCTTGCCGGCCCCGCCGTATAGCGTGTCGTTGCCGTCGCCGCCGGTGATGAGGTCGTCGCCGCCTAAACCGCTCAAAATATCCTTGCCGCCAAGCCCCGCTATGTCGTCGCGCAGGACATCGCCGACAAAGGCATTATCGAGGTCGTCGCCGGTGGTGGTGCGGGAGATCTCGTTGATCTCGGCAGTGATCTGGCCGCCGTCGCCGTCGCTGGCATTGTCCTGCCAGGCGGTGACGAATTTGCCGGACAACAGGCCGGAGACAGCCGATTTCACGTCAAGATTCCCCGAGGCGGTGATGGTGAATTCATCCGTCAGGGCGAAGCCGGTTGGCGTGTAGACGCGAGCCAGAATGTCGTGATCGCTGGGGCTCAGTTCCCTGGTCCAGGTGACGACGATCAAGCCGTTCTCGAGCAGCGTGATATCCGGATCGCTTTCCACATAAGCGGACGGCGTATTGACGTGCTGATAGAGATCGGGCGTGACGTTCAGACCATTGTTGTCGAATATCTGCAGAGTGATGCCGGAATTGCCGGCGTCGTTGCCCTGCCAGCCTGTGTCCTTGTAGACGACGGCCCAGCGGTTGTCGCCAAGACCGACCGCCTGCGCTTCGGTGTTGTCGCCCGTGGTGGCGACGACGAAGTCGTTCACCAGGGTTGAGCCGTCGGCATTGTAGATGCGGGCACGGATCGTCTGGTCGGCGGGATTGGTGTCGGTATAGGTGACGACGTAGCCGCCGCCGCTCAGCGCGGTGACGGTGCTGTCATGCGCGCTGGCCATGCTCGTGTCGACCTGGAAGTAGCCGCCGCCGAGTAGGCCGCCATTTTCGCTGAAACGGCCCTGGTAGGTATGACCGCCAATATCGTAGCTGGCGACGAACCCACCGCCGCTAAGTGCCGAAAGCTGAAGGTTTTCGGCAGTCCCGTCGAACGAAAAAGCGAGTTCCAGACTGACCTCCGTGCCGGTCTCCGTGTAAATGCGCGCCCTGAAACCTTCAGCCGAGTCATGCCAGCCAACCACCACATTGCCGTTTTCCAACTGAATGACCTGCGGCTGTCCAACCACGGTGGTGGGGCCGACCGAAGGCGTGCGGAACGTTCCGACGATTTCGTGCGCGGCGTTGTAGAAATCGACCTCGATCGAGCCGGTGTCGGCGGTGCCGCTGTGGTAGGCGACGACGAAGCCGCCATTGGCGAGGCCCGTGACATCCGGGAGGAGCTGGTCGCCCCCTTCAAAGCTATTGGCCTGGAATTCGGCCTTGGTGACGGTGTTGGTGTAGATGCTGGTGATGGCCATGGTCAGTCCTGTTGCGAAAATGGCGGAAAGCGCCGGCGCCGTTTGGCGCCACGTCATTCCAGGGTGTCTATGGACGAGCGATCTTCACGGGCGGGCTTTGATCCCGACCGGACAGCGTTCTCGATTGCTATGTTGATAAGCGCCTATGCGTGTTTGTCTTTTTCCTTAAGAAACGGCTCAATTGCCGTGCGTCCCGTCATTCAGGCTGACGCGACGCTTTCCCCCTTGTGCTCCCCCGAGCGGTTGTGACGAACCCAGAAGCCGTTATCCGCCTCAGCTCTGAAAAAAACGGCTGGGTCGTCTTGGCAGCTCTGCGTGCCGGTGCGTTTGATAGTGCCCCTTTAGTTTCGCTCTGTTTCGAATTGAGTTCGGCGAAACCGTTTTCCGTTTCGAACGCTGTTTCACGGCGAACGGGATTACTCATCCAGGCCGGCGGATTGGATGAAACGCCATCACTGCCTGACGCGGACGGGAGCGTGCTATCCCTTGTGATGGACTTCCTGCAGTCCGTAGACGGGTGTCGGCAAGCCTTCCATCCGTGCCTTCAATTGCAGCGACAGGAACTGCGAATAGTGGCGCGACTGGTGCAGATTGCCGCCATGGAACCACAGCGCTTCCTGCTGGGTCGGCTTCCACATGTTGCGCTGCTCGCCTTCCCACGGGCCGGGGTCCTTGGTGGTGTTGGAGCCAAGGCCCCAGCATTTGCCGACCTTGTCGGCGACCTCCCGCGAGATGAGATCGGCCGCCCAGCCGTTCATCGAGCCGTAGCCGGTGGCGTAAACGATCAGGTCGGCGGGCAATTCAGTGCCATCGCTGAGCAGCACCGAACGCTCCCTGATCTCCTTCACGTCGACACCGCTCTTCAACTTGATCTCGCCGTCGATGATGAGCTGCGAGGCGCCGATGTCGATGTAATAGCCCGATCCGCGGCGCAGATATTTCATGAACAGGCCGGATTCGTCGTCGCCCCAGTCGAGCATGAAACCGGCCTTCTCCAACCCGTCGTAGAAGGTTGCGTCGCGCTTCTTCATCTCGGCATAGAGCGGGATCTGGAACTGGTGCAGGATCTTGTAGGGCAGGGAGGCGAAGATCAGATCGGCCTTGGCCGTGGTGATGCCGGACCGCACCGCCTTCTCCGAATAGAGGGCGCTCAGGCCGACATCCATCAGCGTGTCGGAGCGCACGATGTGGGTCGACGAGCGTTGCACCATGGTGACGTCGATGCCGGCCTCCCAGAGCGCCGCGCAGATGTCGTGGGCGGAGTTGTTGGAGCCGATGACGACGGCCTTCTTGCCGACATAGGCATCGGGGCCGGGATGTTTCGAGGAATGGTGCTGGTCGCCCTTAAAATTCTCCATGCCCTTGATCTTCGGCATGTTGGGTTTTGCCGACATGCCGGTGGCGAGGATCAACTGCTTGGGCTTCAGCACGATGTCCTTGCCGTCGCGCCTCACGGTGACGGTCCATTCTTTCTTCTTCTCGTCGTAGGAGGCGCTTTTGGCCTCTGTCGAACCCCAATAGTTCAGCTCCATGACCTTGGTGTACATTTCCAGCCAGTCGCCGATCTTGTCCTTGGGCGAGAAGATCGGCCAGTTCTTGGGGAAATCGATATAGGGCAGGTGATCGTACCAGACCGGGTCGTGCAGGCAGAGCGACTTGTAGCGCTTGCGCCAGCTATCGCCGGGGCGCTCGTTCTTCTCGACGATGAGGGTGGGAACGCCGAGCTGGCGCAGCCGCGCGCCGAGCGCGATGCCGCCCTGGCCGCCGCCTATGATCAGGCAATAGGGCTGCTTGCTGAAGCCGAGCTCGGCCTGTTCCTTCTCGCGCTCCTCCTTCCAGGTCGGGCGGTTTCTTCCCGCGCCGTGCTTGGCGCCGAGCGGCCGGTCGAAGCCGGCGGGCTCCTCGAAACCCTTGAGTTCGACCATGGTGGTCAGCAAGGTCCAGATTTTCCCGTCGCGGACCCTGATCTGGCCGAAGCCGCGCGCGCCCTCGGTCTCGAAGCTGATCCAGCCTTCCAGCAGCCCCTCGTTCTCTGTCGCGTCCTCGCCCTCCGCGATCGACCAGTTCGAAGGTTTCGTCAGCGAAAGCTGGCTTTTCAGCATGTCGCGGACCTGGTCGCGGCCCTCCATGGTCTTGATATTCCAGGTGAAGGTCACGAGGTCGCGCCAGTAGCAATCCTCCTGGAAGCAGTCGACGGCGGCGTCGATGTCGCCGGCGGCAAGCGCGCCGCCGAATTTGTCGAGCAGGTCCGACAGTTTTTTGTTGGGCGCCTTGTCGAGCATGAAAATCCTCCCAGGAACGGCCTCGCGGCCCGCGCGCCTCCTCGCGGCGAACCTCTGCGCAGTATGAGCGCAGGCTTTGCCCGCCGTCACGCCCGACCAAAGTCGGGAGCGGTCTATCTGTTGTGCCAGATGCTGGCTGCGGGCTTCACGCCACGGAGACATCCGCGTTGGTCAACGCCAGCCCGGCGGTGATCGTCACGAAATGGACGCCTGCGATAGCGCCCGTGCCGTCGGCGTCGTAGAGGATGCTGCCTGTGTCGATCTCGTAGATGATCCGGTCGCTGCCATCCTCCGCCAGTCCGGTGGTGTTCGCCCGGAAGGCCGCGCCGGAAAGCGTTCCGGTGTTCAGAGTGGTGAAAATGGCGTCCGACAGCAGGATGCGGTCGTCGGGCACGCTGAAATCGAGGATTGTGTCGACATTGGCGCCTCCAAGCTTCGTGGCGAAGACGAATGTATCGGCCCCACCGAGACCGCGCAGCGTGTCGGCGCCGCCCTTGCCCTCCAGCCGGTTGGCGCCGGCATTGCCGGTCATCAACTGGCCGATCTCGTTGCCGGTGAGATTGATGGCGCGGGTGCCGGCCACGGAGGTCGTGGTGATACGCTCGACATGGACGCCGGCCGCGAGCGCATAGGATGTGCCGGCACCGACCCAGTCGGCCGCGCCTTGCGTGGCACTTTCCAGAATGACGTCGGTGGCCTGGTAGATCAGATAGATGTCGTTGCCGTCCAGCCCCGACAGCGTGTCCACGCCGCCGCCGCCCTTCAGCGTGTTGCCGCCGGCATTGCCGACGATTGTCTGGGACAAGGCGTTGCCCGTGAGGTCAATCGCAGTCGCATCCGTTTGCGACACTGTTTTAAGGAACTCGATCTCCGCGCCGGCCGACATGACCCAGGAGGCGGAAGCCAGCACGGTATCGATGCCCTCGCTCACCGCTTCGATCACCGCGTCGGCGATGTTGTCGACGATGTATGTGTCGTCGCCAAGGCGGCCCGTCATCGTGTCGGCGTTGGCACCGCCGTCCAGGTGGTTTGCCGCGCTGTTGCCGTTGATGTTGTCGGCGCCGGAACCACCTCTGACATTTTCAATCAGGGACGCCGGGTTGTTCTGATACATGAAGGCATTGAAGACGTTGCCGCGCGCAAGGCCGCCGTTCGGACCGCCGCCGAGATAGGCGCGCTGTTCGCCGGAAAACGTCGAATAGCCGCCGGGGGTCAGGCTGACGAAAAGATTGGTCGTGTAGCCGGAAAGGTCGTAGGTGTCGTTGCCGCCGCCGTCCCAGATGGTCTGGAAGATGCGGTTGTCGCCGGGGTGGATGGCAAGGTTTCCGTCGACGTAGGTTTCGCCGGTCGACGCATTCCAGGAATAGACGGTGTTGCCGCTGTTGGTGGTGTAGTCGGCGCCGTACATATGCTGAAGGGTGGCGATGTCGTCCATCATGAACGTCTGCGGCGCGCCCCACTGCTCGTAGTTGTAGCCGCTGGTGTCGTCGCCGATGAAGGTGCGGTACGTCATCACGCTGTATTCGAGCGAGTCCCGATTGGCCGGCAGAGCGCCGAAGCCGCCGGTCTCGTGGCCGTGCTTCAGCCCTAGCGCATGACCGGTCTCGTGAATGATCGTATGCCAGTCGTAGTTGCCGGCCGTCGGCCTGTCGCCCGAGGGGCCGAAGAAGGCATCGCCGCCATAGTTCGCGGCGTCCGGATAGTAGGCATATGCGGTGCTGGGATTGGTCGTGTTGGCGTAGCGCAAGGTGGCGTCGCCGCTACCCGATCCGGCATAGGTCACGTCGAGGCCCGTAAAACCCTCGACGGAGAAGCCGGCCGCGCCGCTCGGCTGCGTCTCGATATCGGCGTTCAGCGCGAAGTGCACCGCAACCATCTGCCGTGCGCTGAGCTGGGAAAAGTTGGTGAGCGGCTCGGGATAACCGGTGCCATAATCGGAGGTCGCGTCCGGATCGCTGTAGCTGATGGAGCCGTCGGACCATCTGTTGGGTGCGAGCAGACCGTCGATGCGCTGGACGCCGGAGGCGACGTTCGCGGTTACGGGGTCGCTGGTTCCGTTTGCGACCGGGCCGTCACTGGAGGTGCTCATGTCACCGCCCTGGATACATCCCGGCAAGGGGCACAATATGAACCTGCACCGGGCTTACTGGAGAAAGCGCGTTCCATCGAACCGGCTGTTGCTGCCGTTCTGGCCATATGTGGCCGGCGTGGCGCGATTAGCAATTGACATTTCCTCGTCTCTCAAAGCGCCTTTTGGAGGATCAAGGCCCAAGAAATTATTAGAGGTGTAGTTCGGGACTGTTTCGAATTGATGCTGCCGATCGTAGGACACGTCACGGCCGCGGTGACTGTCTGCGTCTACGAGCGTTTCGCTCAAACCTGGTTCGTGATGGCCGGCGACCCGCAGCGGCGCAGCCGAGATGACGACATCGCGAACATTGTTGTTGCCGGACCCGAAACGGGCCGCCGATTTTCCTGGTTGACAGCGTTCCGTCCTCGCCCCTATTGTCCGCGCCCATGAAGACGATCCTCATTCTCGTAGGAAGGCGCATGGGCAAGGCGGTGTGACCGCCGGGCGATATCCACCCATGCGCAGACAGCAGGCTCCCTCCCGGGGGCCTTTTTTATTGCCTCGAAGACGACTAAACGACCAGCAAACGCCGATGACGGCGAGAACCGACGGAATGTAGCGATGAGCAGCATGGCAAAGATCGAAACCGGCAAGCGCGAGATGACGGGCGCCGAGATGGTCGTACAGGCGCTCAAGGACAACGGCGTCAAGCATCTCTTCGGCTATCCCGGCGGCGCCGTGCTTCCGATCTACGACGAACTGTTCCAGCAGGACGATATTCAGCACATCCTTGTCCGCCACGAGCAGGGGGCGGGGCATGCGGCGGAAGGTTATGCCCGCTCGACGGGCAAGGCCGGTGTCATGCTGGTCACCTCCGGTCCAGGTGCGACCAATGCGGTGACGCCGTTGCAGGACGCGCTGATGGACTCGATCCCCCTGGTCTGCATCACCGGTCAGGTGCCGACCTCGCTGATCGGCTCGGACGCCTTTCAGGAATGCGACACGGTCGGCATCACCCGGCCCTGCACCAAGCACAACTGGCTGGTGAAGGACGTCAACGAACTCGCCGCCATCATCCACGAGGCTTTTCATGTCGCTACGACCGGACGTCCCGGCCCGGTCGTGGTCGACGTGCCGAAGGATGTGCAGTTCGCTAAGGGCGTCTATACGCCGCCGCAAACGGCGCCGCGCACCAGCTACCACCCTAAGGTGCAGGGCGACCTCGACAAGATCAAGGAAGCGGTCTCTCTGCTGGCTTCGGCACGGCGGCCGATCATCTATAGCGGGGGCGGGGTCATCAATTCCGGGCCGGAAGCCAGCCAGTTGCTCCGCGAGCTGGTCGATCTCACCGGATTTCCGATCACCTCGACCCTGATGGGGCTCGGCGCCTATCCCGCCAGCGGCAAGAACTGGTTGGGCATGCTCGGCATGCACGGCACTTATGAAGCCAATCTGGCAATGCATGACTGCGATGTCATGCTATGCGTCGGCGCGCGCTTCGACGACCGCATCACCGGCCGGATCAGCGCGTTCTCGCCGAATTCCAAGAAGATCCATATCGACATCGATCCGTCCTCTATCAACAAGAACGTGCGTGTCGATATCCCGATCATCGGCGATGTCGGCCGCGTGCTGGAGGATTTGGTCCGGCTGTGGCGGGCGACGGCGAAAACCGACAAGAAGGCGCTCTATCCCTGGTGGGAGCAGATCGCGCGCTGGCGGGCGAGGGATTCGCTGGCCTACAAGAACAACGACGACGTGATCATGCCGCAATACGCCATCCAGCGGCTGTTCGATCTCACCCGTGAAAAGGATGTCTACATCACCACGGAGGTCGGCCAGCACCAGATGTGGGCGGCGCAGCATTTCCACTTCGACAGACCGAACCGCTGGATGACCTCCGGCGGGCTGGGTACGATGGGTTACGGCCTGCCGGCGGCGCTCGGCGTGCAGATCGCCCATCCGGACTCGCTTGTAATCGACATCGCTGGCGATGCTTCCGTGCAGATGACGATCCAGGAAATGAGCTGCGCGGTGCAGTACGAAGCGCCGATAAAGATCTTCATTCTCAACAATCAGTATATGGGCATGGTGCGGCAGTGGCAGCAGCTCCTGCACGGCAACCGGCTGTCGCATTCCTACACCGAGGCGATGCCGGACTTCGTGCTGATGGCGCAGGCCTACGGCGCGCACGGAATTCGCTGCGAAAAACCGGGCGACCTCGACGACGCCATCAAGGAGATGATCGACGTCAAGAAGCCGGTGCTGTTCGACTGCCGCGTGGCGAACCTCGCCAACTGTTTCCCGATGATCCCGTCCGGCAAGGCGCACAACGAGATGCTTCTACCCGACGAGGCGACCGACGAGGCTGTGGCGAACGCCATCGACGCGAAGGGGCGGGAACTCGTCTAGTTCCATATTGCGGGCCGCTCGTGACGGGTGGCCCATTTCATTCCGCGCAAAGTTCAGTCCGTCCGCGAAGGCAAAAATTTCATCATGAACGCCCAGCTTCAACCCACCGGCTCCGCCTATTTCATCGCCCGCGAAACCGAGCGCCCCGAAACGCATACGCTGTCGGTGCTGGTCGACAATGAGCCGGGCGTGCTCGCCCGCGTCATCGGCCTGTTCTCGGGGCGCGGCTACAACATCGAGAGCCTGACCGTCTCCGAGACCGAGCATGAAAAACATCTGTCGCGGATCACCGTGGTGACGCGCGGCACGCCGCATGTGCTGGAGCAGATCAAGCACCAACTGGAGAGGATCGTGCCGGTGCATCGCGTCGTCGACCTGTCGGTCAGGGCGGGAGAACTCGGGCAGGACAAGCCGCTGGCGCGCGAGCTTGCGCTGGTAAAGGTCGCCGGCACCGGCGACGAGCGCGTCGAGGCCTTGCGGCTGGCCGAGGCGTTCCGGGCAAAGGTGATCGACGCAAACACCGAGCATTTTATCTTCGAGATCACCGGCGCGGTCCCAAAGATCGAACAGTTCATCGCTATCATGAAGCCGCTCGGTCTGGTCGAAGTGTGCCGCACCGGCGTGGCGGCGATGAACCGCGGGCCGCAGGGGATGTGATTTCCCCAGGGGTTTGAAGCGGTCGAGCTCTGCCCGTCCGCGAACGACCAATCATTCTCACAAGCCGAAGGCACCAAATTCTCCACCGCTTCTCGTAGCGGAGCGACCGGCTGCGCGCTGCGCACGAGCTTGTCACCGACACAAGAACGCGCGTGACTTGCCACGAGTGGGTCAGTATTGCTGACATAAATACCCCCAGGAAATGCCATGTCGACCGATGTCTTCCTCGCCTTGCTTCTCTATGCCTTCGTGACCTCGATCACGCCCGGGCCGAACAATTTCATGCTGTTGGCGTCCGGCGTGAATTTCGGCTTCGTGCGTACCATTCCGCACATGGCCGGCATCGCGAGCGGTTTTCTGGTTCTTCTTCTGGCGGTTGGTTTCGGGCTTGGCGCCGCGCTGCAGGCGTTTCCGGTGCTGCATGTCGGGCTGAAAATCGCCGGCGGGGTCTATCTGCTCTACCTCGCCTGGAAGATCGCCATGTCGCGATCGCTCGGTAAGGATGGCGAATCCAAAGCCCGCCCGATGACCTTTCTCGAAGCAGCCGCCTTCCAATGGGTCAACCCCAAGGCCTGGGTCATGGCCGTGACGGCGATGGCGGTCTACACCGACCCGGCAACCCCTTTCCTCTCGGTTCTGCTCATCGGTTTCGCCTTCGCCGCGGTGAATTTTCCGAGTGTCTCGACGTGGGCGGGTTTCGGCATGGCACTGCGCGGGTTCCTCGCCGATCCGGTCCGGTTGAAATGGTTCAACATCGCCATGGGGCTGCTGCTGGCGGCGACACTCTGGCCGATGCTCCGATAGTCCAAGCAGGCCGGCACTGGCCATTAAATGTTCTTAATGTAGCCTGAAGGCCGCTGTCCGGCCTTTCCGCGTGACTATCTATCAGGGCTCATGCCCGGCGCAGGCTCTACCGCCGGACCGCCTCGTAGCGGGAATTGCGGATGATGCGTCACAAGGCCTTGCTGTCGGTACTGCTGCTTGCATGCGCCGCCGGAGCGGTTTTGGTCGCGTCGCCCGCGACATTGGGCAAGGTGCGTGAACTGCTCTCCCTTGACCATGCCGCCCAAGCTCCGAATGGCGGGCGGCAGAGGCAGCAGGCCATGACAGTCATCACCGCGACGGCGACGACGGCGGATTTCCCGATCCGCCGCTATGCGATCGGTTTCGTCGTATCCCCGGCCGTGGTCGAGATCGGCGCTCGGGTTTCCAGCCAGGTTACCGCGATCGAGGTCAAGGACGGGCAGATGGTGGCGGCCGGCGACGTACTGATCCGGCTCGACGACCGCGAACTTAAGGCAGCGGTCGACCGCGACCAGGCGACGCTTGACAAGGACCAGGCGCTGCAGGTCAGCGCGCAGGCCGATCTGGAGCGGGCTAAGGATCTGGTCGTCAGCAAGGCGGGAACCCAGCAGGCCTACGACCAGGCGCTCGCGGCCGAGAAATCAGCGGCGGCGACCGTGGCGGCGGACCAGGCGGCGCTCGACGCCGACAAGGTGCAGCTCGAATTTGCCACCGTGACAGCGCCGATTGCCGGCCGGCTGGGTCAGGTGAACATAACGGTCGGCGACCTTGTCGGCCCGAACACCGGCGGCACGGCCATACAGGCGCTGGTGACGGTCACCCAGATGGACCCGCTGGAGGTGCAGTTCACACTCCCCGAAAGCGAACTCGGGCTGTTGCAGAAAGGGCTGGCGTCGGCGTCGCCGCCAAGCGTAACGCTGCACAAGGACGGCGACCCGACGCCGATCGGCACGGGCACGGTGGATTTCGTCGATTCCAGCGTCGATACCGCGTCCGGAACGATCTCGGTGAAGGCCACCGTGCCCAATCCGGGACTGACGCTGTGGCCCGGGCAATATGCCGACATCATCGTGGAAGCCGGCGTGATGCCGGGGCTGGTGTCGGTCCCGACCGTCGCCGTGCAGGCGGGCCAGAAGGGACCGTTCGTGTTCGTGGTCAAGCCCGACGAGACGGTGACGATCCGGCAGGTCAAGATCGCGGTGAACCAGGGCGTGAACAGCGCCGTCAGCGACGGCCTGAAGAGCGGCGAACGAGTGGTGGTCGAGGGCCAGATAAGGCTGACGGAGGGAATGAAGGTCCGTGAGGGCAAGGCCGGCGACACTGCAGGGCAGGGCGAACCCGCTGTCGCCTCGACAAACTCCGGCGACACAAGCCCATGATCTTCGAATTCTGCATCCGCCGGCCAGTCGCGACGCTGCTGATGTCGTTGGCGCTCGTGCTGGGCGGGTTGTTTGCCTACAAGTTCCTGCCGGTGGCGGCACTCCCCAGCGCAGAGTTCCCGGTGGTCAACGTGTCGGCACAGCTTGCGGGCGCCTCGCCGGAGACGATGGCGACCTCGGTGGCAACGCCGCTGATCAAGCAGTTCGCCACGATTGCGGGCATAGACTCGATCACGACCACCAATTCGCTGGGCTCGACCTCCATCGCCATCCAGTTCGTGCTCAACCGCGACATCGACGCGGCGGCGGCCGACGTGCAGGCGGCGATCGCCCGCACGCTGAAGACGCTGCCGCCGCAGATGACCAGCCCGCCGAGCTATCGAAAAGTCAATCCGGCCGACCAGCCGATCCTGCTGATGGCGCTGGTCAGCGACACGGTGCCGCTCACCGATCTCGACGCCTTCGCCCAGAACGTCATCTCGCCCTCGCTGTCCACCATCGACGGCGTCGCGCAGGTGTCGATCTTCGGCAGCCAGAAATTCGCGGTGCGCATCCAGATCGACCCGACGGCGCTTGCCGCGCGCGGCATCGCCATCGACACGCTGCAGAACGCGGTGGCGCTGGCCAACAGCAATACCCCGCTCGGCACGCTGACCAATGAGCGCCAGCAACTGACCATCACCGCCGACACGCAGCTCGACAATGCGGCGGCCTTTTCCGACCTGATCATCGCCACCCGCGACGGGCATCCGGTGCGGCTCGGCGAGGTCACGCGGGTGATCGATTCGGTCGAGGTCGACACCACGGCGAGCTGGTACAACGGCACGCGCGCCATCCTGCTCGCGGTGCAACGCCAGCCCGACGCCAACACCGTCGACGTGGTCGACCGGGTCAAGGCTATGCTGCCGTCCTTCGACGAGCAACTGCCGGCGGCGGCCAGCATAAAGCTGCTCAACGACCGCTCGACCTCGATCCGCCAGGCGGTGGCCGACGTTCAGTTCACACTCGGCCTCACGATCGTGCTGGTCGTCGCGGTGATCTTTCTGTTCCTGCGGCGGGTGACGGCAACGATCATCCCGGCGGTCGCGGTGCCGATCTCGCTGATCGCGACGCTTGGCGTCATGTATCTGTTCGGCTTCTCGATCGACAACATCTCGCTGATGGGCCTGACGCTGGCGGTCGGGCTGGTCATCGACGACGCCATCGTCATGCTGGAGAACATCGTCCGCCATATGGAGGAGGAGGGCCTGTCGGCCTTCGACGCGGCGATCAAGGGCGCGCGCGAGATCGGCTTCACCATCGTGTCGATCTCGATCTCGCTTGTGGCGGTGTTCATCCCGGTGCTGCTGATGGGCGGCGTGGTCGGCCGCATCTTCAACGAATTCGCCGTGGTGGTGACGGTGGCTATCCTCGCCTCGATGTTCGTGTCGCTGACGCTTACGCCGATGCTGTGTTCGAGATTGCTGAGGGTAGGGAAGAAGGCGGGGGAGGGGACGGGCCGCGTTAGTGTCTTGCCTAGCTCCGTACCCCCACCCCTAACCCCTCCCCACAAGGGGGAGGGGGACAACGCGGCGGCCGCTTCAATCCGAGTGATTGATGGCTTGGCGCAGCCGGGTTCTCCTCCCCCTTGTGGGGAGGGGTTAGGGGTGGGGGTAAGGCCAAGGTCGGAAGGGGCAGAACAATCAACAGGCTTCTTCCTTCGCGGCTACGACTGGATGCTGCGCGTCTGCCTGCGCTTCCGGCTGCTCGTGCTGCTGATCTTTTTCGCAACGACGGCGCTATCGGTCTGGCTGCTGATCATCTCGCCGAAAGGGTTCTTCCCGCAGGAGGATATCGGCCAGCTTTCGGTCACCACCGAGGCGCGGCAGGACGTGTCCTTCGACGCGATGGTCAAACTGCAGGCTGATGTGGCCGAAGTCTTCGAGCACTCGCCCTATGTCGGCAATGTCGCCTGGTCGGTGGGCGGCGGCGGGGGAGGCGGCTCGACGCCGATGAACAACGGCCGGCTGTTCGTCGAGCTGAAACCCAAGGATGAGCGGCCGAACCTCGAAAAAGTGCTTGCCGATCTGCGCCGCCAACTTGCCGGGATACCCGGCATCAACACTTACATGGTGCCGGTGCAGAACTTGAACATCGGCACGCGCGCCTCCAAGAGCCAGTATCAGCTTGTGGTGCAAGGGTTGGACACGAACGCCACGGATCTGTGGGCGCAAAAGCTCGCCGACGCGATGAGCGGCGACCGCCGGACGTTCGTCGACGTGACCACCGACCTCACCAACAACGCCCTTCAGGCGACGCTGGTGATCGACCGCGACAAGGCGGCCAACCTCGGCATCGACGCCGATACCTTGCGCTCGACGCTCTATGGCGGCTTCGGAACCGAGCAGATATCCACCATCTACGGCTCGGCAGACAGCTATCAGGTCATCCTCGAACTCGATCCGCAGATCGACTGGACACCGGAGCGCATCCAGGGAATCCGGGTGCGGACCGCAAGCGGCAGCCTCGTGCCGATCGGGGCGTTCGGCCATGTCGACCGCACCGCCGGGCCGCTGACGGTCAACCAGCTCGGCCAGCTTCCGGCGGTGACCATCTCCTACAATCTGCCGCAGGGCGTGGCGCTGGGCAATTCGGTCACCCGCATCAACGCGCTGAAGCAGCAGATCGATATGCCGCCGACGATATCGACGACCTTTGCCGGCACCGCCAAGACGTTTCAGGATTCTCTCGCCAACCAGGGTTTTCTGATCGGCGGAGCGATCCTGACGATCTACATCGTGCTCGGTATTCTCTATGAAAGTTTCATCCACCCGCTGACCATCCTGACCGGCCTGCCGTCGGCGGTGCTCGGCGCATTGCTGGCGCTCTCGCTTGCCGGGATGGATGTGTCGATCATCGCCATCATCGGCATTTTGATGCTGATCGGCATCGTCAAGAAGAACGGCATCATGATGATCGACGTGGCGCTGACCCTCCGGCGCGAGGGCATGGCGCCGGACGAGTCGATCCACCGCGCCTGCCTCATGCGTTTCCGGCCGATCATGATGACGACGCTGGCGGCACTGATGGGAACCCTGCCGATCGCGCTGGGAGCCGGCGCCAGCGCCGAACTGCGCCAGCCGCTCGGCGTTGCCGTGGTCGGCGGGCTGCTGGTCTCGCAGGCGCTGACGCTGTTCATCACGCCGGTGATCTACATCTATATGGAGCAGTTTTCGGGATGGCTGCTGGGGTTATCGGCGCCTCGCAGCAAGGCGTCCGACCTTGCTTGACCGAGTAGATCGACGCTTGACAGCACGGATCGCCGCCGGACCACGGAAAAATCCGCGCTGGCTGCCGATGCCTTTGGCTGTGGGGTCGGTGGCCGCGCCGTCATGACGTGTCGGGTGTTTCCAGCGCATACACGGCGAGCGCGTGGGTATGTGCAAGAATCTCGTCGATCTCGCGGATGTTGTGGGGATGGGTGGCAGTCGGGTCGTAGCGCGACAGCCGGCCGCCGGGCGGACGCCCCGGCCGCAGCGGCGAGATGCGCCGGAACCGGCCGGCGGGTCTTTTCTCCGCGAGCGCTGCATCGCGACGCGCCTTCCAGCGGGCGAAGCGTTTTGCCTGGCCGGGCAGATCGTCCAGTGCCGAGGTCAATGCCTGGAGGCGCTGGGCGAGCCGCGCAGCATCGATCGGATCGTCGCGCGACGGCGGTGGTGGCAGGGGCTGGAACGGCGTATAGGCATCGAGCGACAAGATGCGCGGCACGCTGGTGGGTGCCGTCCGCCAGGGCCGCGTCTTCCACGGTTTCAGCGGATCGAGCAGCGGCAGCGCCGGGACGTGCCGGTTTTCCGCCGACATGCCGGCGCGGCGAGCCCTGCGCCGGCGCAGCTTCTTCGGCTTGCGCTGGCGCAGCGGCGGCAGGGTGACCACGAGGCCACGCGCGGCCACGACGATCAGCCGCCGCACGGCGGATTCGGCCGGACGCAGCAGTTTGAGGATGGCGCGATAGAGGTGGCGGGGAAGGGTCAGTGCCGGGGACAGTTTACTTTTTTCCGCCCGCGTCAGCCTTGAAGCGGCAGCGCCCTTCTGCGGAAACAAAGTAAACTGTCCCCCTGCGCCAAGCCCGGCAAAACCCATCTCGGCCATGGCGATGAGCATTGCCAGGAAACGCTTCAGCGCTTCCCGGTTATTTTCGAATGCCGCCTTTCCGTCCATCGCCGCTTCCTTCCAGCACACGCGCCGAAATTATCGCGTGGGTAGGGGAGGGCGGGGATGAGTTCCGCGAAAACAATCCTGACGGATGCTGACAATCCCGACGGAACGGTGCTCAGAACAACTCGATCGACGGCTTTGCGAGCATCAGCCAGAAGATGCCGATGACCGCGAAGAAGGCCGGGAAACCGAAAGCGAACCAGATCCAGTAGAGGCGGAAATATTCGGCGGGCAACGGGCGGGCGTCGCGCGCGGCGCGGCGGGCAAGGTCGCGCAGCCTAATCTGGATGACGACCACCGGAAGCCAGAACAGGCCGGTCACGACATAAAGCGTAAGCGACAGAACGATCCAGCCTTCCGACAGCGGCCAGCCGATCAGATGCGCCAGCCATAGACCGGTGATCGGCTGGAGGACGACCGCCGTTGCGGTGAAGACGGTGTCTGCGACGACCACCGTGCCTGCGACATGCGCGATGGTTTTCGGATCGTGGGTGCGGTGGGCCATCACCATGAAGAAGGCGATGCCGGCGCCGGTGCCGAACAGGACGGTGGCGCCGAGCACGTGGGCGAGGCGGAGCAGGTCTTCCACGCTCAACGCTCGTCCAGGATCGCCAGGGCGACCAGCGCAAGCACGAGCGAAGGCAGCACCTTCACCAGCGGCCCGAGCGGATCGGCCCACAGGCCGGGCGCCAGCACCGTTGCCGAAAGCAGGTAGGTGGCCGACAGCAGCAGCATGCCCTTCAACGCGATGGCGGCGTAGCGGCGGAAGGCCACGCCAATGCCGAGCGCGATGTCGGCGAGGCCGGTTGCCAAAGTGAGTGCGCCGGCGGCGATTGGGGAGGCTCCAGCGGCAATGAGATGCTGCGCCGAAGCCTCGAAGCGGATGAGCGCGATCAGGCCCGAGAGCAGCCAGAACAGGCTCAAGGTGGCGAGGATAGGCGCCTTCAGCAGATAGAGCCTTGCGAACCAGAGGTCTTGCACCCCGGCTGGATTGGAGAGGATTTTTGCAAGCGGCTTGAAAGAGCGGTCCGTCGGTGGAGCATGGTCGGCGACGCCGCCGGAGGCTACCGTCATCGCGGTGCCGCGCAGCGGCGAACGCCAGCCGAGATGGCCGAGCCCGTCGGCGATCTGCGACAAAAGATTGGCGGCGAAAGACGGTACGGCGACTTGGCGCGCGGGCGGCAAGCCCAGCCAGCGGCGATGCAGGGCGACAGCTTCGGCGAGTGTCGGTGTCTCGGGCGCGGCAAGGTCGAGGTCGCTGCCGGGCTGGATGAGCCCGTCCACGGCATCGGCGACCGCGTCCGCCACGTCGTCAAGCGACACGAATTGCATCGGCGTCTCGCCATGCACCAGCGGCGTGAGCAGGGGAAACGCGGCCAGCGCCCGCAGCAGGGCCGATCCGCCATAGGCGTTGCGGCCGATGACAACGGCAGGGCGGAGGATGACGCAGGGCAGGCCGCTGGCTTTGAGCGCTTCGTCGGCCTGGCGCTTGGTCTTCAGGAACGCTGTGGACGAGCCGGCTGCATCGGTGCGAGCCGAAATCTGGACGATGAGGCGCGGAGCGGGCAGCTTCGCAGTCCGATAGAGCGCGGTCATTGCGACTTGCTGGAGGGCGACGAGATCGTCGTGTCCGCCGTCCTGCAAGGCGCCGGCGCAATTGACCACGCAGTCCACGCCGTCGAGATAGGGTTGCCATTTGCCCGGTTCGGACAGCGACGCGATGTCCACGGAATGCCATTGCACGCCCTCCATGCGTCGGGAGGCGGCCGCGACGTCGCGGGCGAAGGCGGTCAGCGCGTGACCACGGCCGGCGAGGGCGGCGCAGACAGCCGTCCCGATCAGTCCGCTTCCGCCCAGAATCAGCACACGCATGGCGCGACGATAACGAGCAGCGCAGAGGTGGCGCAATTGTTCGCCGCCGGCGGCTGCTTGCCTGCACGCCGGGCCGGTTCTAGACTTCGCCGATGTCCCACGATCATCACCACGACAACGACCTCGATCCTATGGCCGCGCGGGTGCGGGCGCTGGAGACGATCCTCGTCGGCAAGGGGCTGGTCGATCCCCAGGCGATCGACGCCATCGTCGAGACCTACGAGACGAAAATCGGCCCGCGCAACGGCGCGCGCGTGGTGGCGAAGGCGTGGAGCGACGTGAGCTATGCCGACTGGCTAGGGCGCGACGCGACGGCGGCTATCGCCTCGCTCGGCTACAGCGGCCGGCAGGGCGAGCATATGCAGGCGGTGTTCAACACCGACGAGACGCACAACCTCGTCGTCTGCACGCTGTGCTCCTGCTATCCGTGGTCGGTGCTCGGCCTACCGCCGGTCTGGTACAAGGCGCCGCCCTATCGCAGCCGGGCCGTCATCGACCCGCGCGGCGTGCTGGAGGAGTTCGGTGTAACCCTGCCAAACGACAGGAAAATCCGTGTTTGGGATTCGACCGCCGAGCTGCGCTACCTCGTCGTGCCGCTTCGCCCGGAAGGCACGGAAGGCTGGGATGAGGAACGGCTTTCCGGCCTGGTGACGCGCGATTCCATGATCGGCACCGGGCTGGCGCTGGAGCCCGCGGCATGAACGGACCGCAGGATCTCGGCGGGCAGATGGGTTTTGGCCCGGTCGCGCCGGAGACGGATGAGCCCTATTTCCACGGCGAATGGGAAAAGCGCGCGCTGGGCGTCACGATCTCGGCGGGCGCGATGGGCGCCTGGACGATCGATGAAAGCCGCCACATGCGGGAATCGCTGCATCCGGCGGATTATTACTCTTCCAGCTATTACGAGATCTGGATCAAGGCGCTGGAACGCCTGCTTGTCCGTCACCAATTCGTGACGGACGAGGAACTGGCGAAAGGCGAGGCCCTGTCGCTGGCGGCAACGCCGAAGCGGGTGCTGAAGGCGGAAAACGTCGCGGCGGTGCTGGCGAAAGGCGCGCCCTGTGACCGGCCGGTCGAGGCCGCACCGCGCTTCAAGGCGGGCGACCGGGTGCGGACGAAAAATTTCAATCCGACCGGCCATACACGCCTGCCGCGCTATGCGCGGGGCAAGACGGGCGTGGTGGAGGCGGTGCGCGAGGGTTTTGTTTTCCCCGACAGCAACGCGCATGGCGGCGGCGAGCAGCCGCAACACGTCTATACGGTGGTCTTCGATGCCGGCGAAATCTGGGGCGAGGGCGCCGACCCGACGCTCACCGTCTCGATCGATGCCTGGGAGAGTTATCTTGAACCGGCCTGAGGCGGCCGCTTCGGTGCCCGGACTCGACGATCCCGTCTTCGCAGAACCTTGGCAGGCGGAAGCGTTTGCGCTGGTCGTGGCGCTGCACGAGCGCGGGGTTTTTTCATGGGGCGAGTGGGCGGAGGCGCTTTCGGCCGAAGTGCATCGCGTCTATGCCGCGCCGGACGGCCACGATTATTATGAGCACTGGCTGGCGGCGCTCGAGACACTGCTGGCGAAGAAGGGCGTCGCGCCCGCCGCCGATGTCGATGCGCTGGCGGCCGCATGGGAACGCGCCGCGCATGCGACACCGCACGGAAAACCGATCCTTCTTGAGAACGACCCTATACAGGCAAAATAGCCGCGAAGTGCGTTGCTGCGCCCACCCAATTTCAGTTAAGCGAACTATCTTCGCATATCTTTTTATATTTTTCCATGGAACAGATATATTTTGACGTGAGACCCCAATCTCCTCCGGCTTGAGGGAGAGTCCTGGGTTTCGATTTAGGCCTCATGCGGCCTGTTTTTCCAGCGTGGATTTGATTGCGAACTCGACTGGCGGCATATTGCCGAGGGCCGAGTGTGGTCTGTGGTGGTTGTAGTCCTCCTTCCATGCGGTGATGGCGGTGCGGGCCTGTGTGAGCGTCG